>CALFSK010000017.1 GCA_937916845.1 uncultured Lactobacillus sp.
GAATGGTTGTAACCGGAATTGACGTGGTGTTGGACAAATCTACCGGCGCGAGTAATTGCTCTTATACTAAAAAAATAGTCCAATTTATTGACTTCTGAGCATGTTGATGAGATTGCTAAAAACTAAGAAAGAAGGTAATATATACCCTAGGGGGTATATATTACCTTCTTTCTTAATCATAGAAACCTAGAATATTTGGAGGAAAGCAGAAATGAGTGCAACAATCAAAGAAATTACTGATAGTACATTTGAAAATGAAACACAAGAAGGGGTTACTTTGACCGATTTTCGTGCTGATTGGTGCCCGCCATGCAAGATGATGGACCCTATACTACAACACTTATCAGAAGAAAATCAATTAGGCGGTAAAATAAAGTTTACCTCAGTAAATATCGATGAAAATAAACAGGTTGCCAGCCAACTAGGCATTCAAGGTATCCCCACGTTAATTATTAAGAAAAATGGTCAAGTCATTGATAAAATTGTTGGATTTCATCCTAAAGATGAAATCGAAAATACTTTAAAAAAGTATATCTAAGAGGTATAACATGAGGATTATTATAGTGGGGGGGGGTAGCAGCCGGTATGTCAGCTGCTACTAGACTGCGAAGGCTATCTGAAAAAGATGAAATTATAGTCTTCGAAAAAGGCCCTTTCGTTTCTTTTGCAAATTGTGGGTTACCTTACCACATTAGCAAAACGATTAAACATCGCTCCCAATTAATTGTGCAAACCGCTGATGATTTAAGAAGTAGGTTTAATATAGATGTACGTGTTAACAGTGAAGTGACCCATATTGATAGAGATAATAAGATGATATCTGTCAATCATGATGACCAACAAGAGAAGCTATATTATGATAAATTAATATTATCTTTAGGATCTAGTCCTGTAATACCTAAGATTGAGGGGCTTCATACTCAATCAAACATTTTTCAATTACGTAATATCCCTGATTTAGATAACATTATGAGCCATTTAGATGAGAGTATTAAAACGGTTGCGGTACTTGGTGCTGGATTTATTGGTATAGAAGTTACTGAAAATTTGATTAAGAGAGGTTTTTCAGTCAATCTTATTGAACGTTCTAACCAAATATTGCCAAATCTTGATATTGAGATGGCACAGTCGATTACGAATGAGCTCATAAAAAATGACGTTCGTATCAATACGGGAACTACTATAAATAAGGTGAGCAGAGACATTCTTTATTTAGATAATGGTATGTCAATACAAGCTGATGCTGTTATTATTGCTGCAGGAATTCGACCAAATTCTGATATAGCCATAGCTGCAGGCCTAAAAGTTGGGCCCAATAAAGGCATTGTTGTGGATCATGATTTTAAAACAAGTGACTCTAACATTTATGCAATTGGTGACGTTATCAGTGTTATTCATCAAATTACTGAACAGGAAACACTAATTCCATTAGCGGGACCAGCAAACAGACATGGGCGACAAGTTGCTGATGCTATTCACGGTTTATCTATTAAAAATAAACCTGAGATTGGCACATCAATCGTTAAGGTTTTTTCTAAATCAGCTGCAAGTACAGGTATTAATGAAAAACAAGCAAAGCAACTTGGTTTAAATTATCATGTGACTCATACTTTTTCTTATCATCACGCAAGCTATTATCCTGGCGCAACACAAGTTATGATGAAACTTATTTTTACAAATACTGGTGATATTATAGGTGCCCAAGCTGTTGGAAATCAAGGTGTAGATAAGCGTATTGATCTTCTTGCAACGGCAATCAAATTTAGGCTGAAAGTAGATGATTTACCTGAACTGGAATTAACGTATGCTCCTCCTTTCGGAGCAGCTAAAGATCCCGTTCATATTTCCGGTTATGTGGCTGAAAATATTATTAATAGTCGATCTCATAATATTCAATATAATGAATTAGAGAATTACAGGCGTGATGGTTACTTATTAATTGATGTACGATCTTCTCAGGAAATTAGAGCTATGGGATTAATTAATGGTTTCATAAATATTCCGTTAGAAAAAATACGAGACCATATTAATCAAATACCAAAAGATACTGGTATCATTGTATCGTGTGCTACAGGTCAACGAAGTTATACAGCTGAACGAATATTTATTAATAATGGATTCAGAAATGTCAAAAATCTTGATGGTGCGTTTTCACTGTATCAGTTGATGTATCCACAAAACATTGTAAAATAATTGACTTATGAGGTTCAGGTATGAATACAATAGCATATCAGTATGAAAATATACAAAATAGGTTAAAGAGATCAGCAGGCCAAATAAATGGAATTGTCAATATGATTGATGAAGAGCGTCCTTGTGAAGAGGTCGTCACACAGTTATCTGCTGTCAGAGCAAGTCTTGATAAGGCAATAAAGTTAGTTATTGCTGAAAATATTAGAAATTGTTCAGAAGCAGAAACAGGATCTGAGCAATATCAAAAGGCACTTGAACTGTTAGTTAGAGCTAAATAGATAGGAACATTAAAATTTAATATGAAAATTCAACAAATTAGAAATGCCACCGTAAAAATAGAGTATAGTGATCAAACCTTCTTAGTGGATCCCATGCTTTCTAAAAAAGAAACACTGGCTCCATTTCCAAGTAAGGATGGAAACACTAATAAAAATCCACTTGTAGATTTGACTGAGTCTATATCTTCTATTTTAGAAGGTATTACCGCTGTGATTGTTACCCATAATCACGTAGATCATTGGGATTCAAGAGCAATGGAGGTGATTAATAAAAACACGCCCATTTTTGTCCAGGATCGTGGTGATCAAATTAGTATTGCAAACTCTGGTTTTAATGACGTACGTATTTTAGGTATTACTGAAAAATTAGGTGATGTTATTATAAAAAAGATTACAGGTCAGCACTATGAGAATGACGCTGTAAAGCAATTGTTGGATAATTATACCGATACCAGTCATACTATGGGATTTTTTCTTGAATCCGTAAACGAAAAATCGATTTTATTTACTGGTGATACAATTTGGTTTGAAGGGTTAAAAAGTAACCTGGAAAAACTAGAACCAGGTGTCGTTGTAATGAATTCTGGAGGGAATGGAGTTGAATCTGGGAGATTAATATTAGATGCACAGGATGTTGTTGAAATCCATAAAACTCTTCCTAAGACACTGCTTATAGCAAGTCATATGGAAGCTGTGAATCATTGGACAACTTCTAAATCAGAATTGCTGTCTGTCGCAAAAGAAAATGATTTTGCTGATAGTTTAATCATACCGAATGATGGAGAACGTCTTGTACTTTAATAATTATCGTTAATAGGCGCAAGGTACTAAATATACTTTGGAGACTAATATAATTTTAGTAGATTTAACAAGTATTTTTGATAAATCCAAAAATTAATAATGTGATCTAAAAAGGTTGTTGTCTAGGCATAATAGTGTAGACAACAACCTTTTTAATACAATATGCTCATCAAACCATCAATATATCTGATTTTAAAGCTCCTCATCCTCGATTTTAAACATTGTGCTAAAAACTTTCTGAGGTAATTCTATATCATTGGATGCAGCTTTTCTTTGATTAATATTTTGCCTTCTGAGGAGTTCTTGTTGCTTGGAAATACTATTATTCTTTCCACTAACTGCCGCATTTTTTCTTAATGGTGGGACATCTACCCTTGCAATAACTTTCCCCTCCATCATTACTTGCACTGGTAGTGGGTATAATCTTTTGGGAATAGTATATTTTAATTGGTGAACTATTTTTTGCGCAATGGATTCTGATTCCGATTTGTAAGTGATGGACGTTAATTCGTCTACTCTGACGTAGTTAATATAAATATCAAGTCTAACAACATTCGTACGATAGTAACCTATAGATGTTGTTGCTAGAGAAGCGTAACCATGTGAAATTGATTTTAATTTATTGAAAAAGGAATAAATAATCTTAGATAGTGGCACACGATAAGATAAGCTAACTAAATCACTATGATTATCAATACCTATAAACTCGCCTCTATTTTCAGAAAGTAATTTCATCACTGCATTAATTGTCTTTTGTGGTGTAATGATAGTTGCTTTAATGATTATTTCATCTACATGATCAATCATCTCAAAATTTGGAAAAGTAGCCGGATTAACAATTGTAACATTTTCATTATTTTTAAGATAAACGCGATAGGGTACATTTGGATAGGTTATTAATACATCAATCAAAAATTCTTTTTTTAAACGTTCTTTTATAATTTGTAAATGAAAGATGCCTAACAATCCTACTCTAAATCCCATACCTAAAGCATTTGAATACTCCTCTTTGATGCTTAATGATGAATCATTAAGTTTAAGTTGTTTTAACGCTTTGGCTAACAACTTATAGTCTCCCAAAGGATATATTCCAGCAAATACTGTCACTTGACTCATTTTAATAGTGGGTAAAAGTGAGTTAGTTGGTGCGTTGGCATCTGTTATCGTTTCGCCAACATAAGATGTATCTACATTTTTTATACCTGTAATCAAATATCCCACTTCTCCAGATTTTAACTGTGATTTAGGCATACGTATTGTCGTGAAAATACCAAGTTCATGGATTTGAAATGTGATATTTTTTGATAAAAACATCAGTTTCTGATTATTTTTTAGAATACCATCGACAATTCGAATATATAAAATAACACCTTGGAATGGATCATAATAAGAGTCAAAAACCAAAGCAGATAATTTTTTTTATCATTTCCTGCTGGAGGCAAAAGATTAAGAACTACTGTTTCCATAAGTTCATGTATTCCAACACCTGTCTTGGCAGATATTTTTAAAATATCTCTGTTTTGATATTCTGGACATAACGTCTTTATCTCTGTTTCAATTTTATGAGTATTTATACCTGCTATATCTACTTTGTTAATCACTGGTAATATTTTTACTCCAAGTTTTTTACCAATTCTTAAATTAGCTAAAGTTTGTGCTTCAATGCCTTGAGTAGCATCGATTAAGAGAATTGCATTATCGCTAGCTGTGAGACTTTTAGTAACTTCATCTTGAAAATCAACATGCCCAGGTGTATCAATTAAATTAATTTCGTATTTTTCATTATTATCTGCAAGATAAGTATTCTGAATGGCTCTTGCTTTTACGGTTACGCCATGATCCCTTTCAACCTGCAAATCATCAAGTATTTGATCTTCCATTTCACGGCTAGAAATTGTATTTGTAGCCTCTATAATACGATCAGATAATGTTGATTTACCATGATCTATGTGTGCAATGATAGCTAAATTTCTTATATTTTTACTCATCTGGACTAACTCCTAATATTATTACAATGCCAGAAGTCTATATACCCTGGCCACTATTAAACCACTATTAGTCCAACTAATAATATTCTGTTCATATTTTATACCTTTCTAGATGTAATATTGAAGTATTTACTTTTCTCCCTCTGTAGCTTTATAGAGTTCACCCCACTGCCACATTTCATGGATCACTGGTTTTAGTTTCCACCCAATATCAGTTAAAGAATACTCCACTTTTACTGGTACTTCTGCATATATTTTACGCTCAACTAATCCACGGATTTCCATAATTTTCAAATGCTGTGACAAAACTTTATTTGAAATACCATCTAATCCTTTTATTAATTCACTAAATCTCCTTGTACCATTCAACAATTCACGAATAATCAGTATCTTCCAATGATCTCCAATTAAAAGTGCGGTCGTGGCAACTGGGCAAGGGGGAAGTTCTAGGTGTTTTAATTCTGTCATAATGTGCTTCCTTTCTATAGTTACTGATGAGTAACTAGGTGATTTATCAATATTTTATTTACATTTACAACTTTATATCTTAACATATAATATATAAAGAATAAATTAATTCAAAGGAGAATTTATTATGAATATCGGCATTATTGGTGCAACTGGAAAATTAGGAACTTTATTGGTTGAAAAATTAACTCTTAAGGGTGAAAAACCTACTGCAGTCGTACGAAATAAAGCAAAACTTACAACTAATGTGCCCGTAATTGAAAAGGATATCTTTGATCTAACGTCTGAAGATATTAAAGAATTTGACGTACTAGTAAACACTTTTAACGCGCCCCTTGATGATCCAAAACAATTTATTACATCTACTGAACATTTAATTTCAATTTTAAAAGAAACAAAGACTCGGTTAGTATTTGCTGGTGGTGCAGGTGTATTATTAGTGGACGAGCATACAATGTTAGTTGATACA
Organism: uncultured Lactobacillus sp.; assembly: GCA_937916845.1. GTDB lineage: Bacteria > Bacillota > Bacilli > Lactobacillales > Lactobacillaceae > Lactiplantibacillus > Lactiplantibacillus paraxiangfangensis. The sequence continues at coordinate 6,198 of CALFSK010000017.1, forward strand.
CCAGAAGTACCTGCTGAATTTAAGCCAATCGCTGAGGCTGAAGTTACTGCTTTTAAAGCTTTAGCTGAGGTAAAAGATTTTGATTGGACATACATGGCACCTCCTGTAGTTATGGAATTTGACGCACCTCATACTGGTAATCACTCGTTTTCTGGCAATAAGTTAGGCGTTAATGCTGAGGGTAAAAGCTTTATCAGCTATTCAGACTATGCAGATGCATTTGTGGAAAAAATTTTCAACCCTGAAAACCATACTATTGTTGGTGTATATTCTTAACCTAATTTTTCATTTATTAATATCTGCTCTTATACTAAGAAGGTGGGCTATTTTATTCGGTCCATAAATATAGTATAGGGGTATTTTCATATTAATTTATTATAAGAAAAATTTATAGATTTGCTGCTAAAACTTAGCCAAAAGAAGGTCGTTAATTTAAATAATGAGCAATGTGATTGTTCCCATTAAAGAATTCTATTGGTATGTGAGCTAGATAGGGTAAGCCGTAGTGATTAATGTAGATCCAAGATAGTAAAGGATGTCAAGCATCTAGAGAAGTTTCCTGTTATCCTAGTAGGTAAAAATGAAAATTTGTCGTGTAAGATTACTAGTAATTGAACAGTGTTGGATCCAGAGATAATAGTTTTCATATCAAGTTCAGCATGGGCTACGGTTAATTTTATTAATATCTAGTCTGTAGGCATCATGATAACAGCCACTTAGAAATCTTTCATCTAAATTTGAATCGTGTAGCAGTTCACTGAAAGAAATACCGTACGTTAATATAATTTTAAACAACGATTTGTTGATATAAAAATTTTTTTAACTACAAGCGCAGTTTAAATGATAACAAAGTAACAGAATGGGAATAATCCGGTTCATTGGATGTCTGAGTAATTTTTAGTGCAATAAATAGTCAGCTCCATTCTCTAGGTTGCTAATGTTCTAATTCAAATTTTGCAGTTACGTCATTAAATTAAAATGAATTTAATACTTATATTCTTAATATTAATTTTCAAAGGTGACCAAAGCTTATGCAGTAGCGATAGTTTATCCCAGTACAAGGAGAAAATAATATGGTAAATGAAATTGAGTTAACAACAGAAAATTACGAACAGATTGTGTCAAAGGGGATAACCATAGTTGATTTTCGTGCGGATTGGTGTGCCCCCTGCAGAATGATGGATTCTGTTCTAGAAAAGGTAGCAGAAGACCCATCATACAAAAATGTTAAATTTGGTAAGGTAAATGTAGATAAAAATATGGAGCTGAATGTTCGTCACTCTATTTCTGGGATTCCAACTTTTTTATTTTACAAGGATGGAGAAATTATTGACAGATCAGTAGGTCTGCAAACAAAGAATACTGTTAAAAGTATGTTAAATAGTTCATTGAATAAATAGTGATCAATATCCATGTGTAATATTCAATATATTTCTTAATTTTTTCGTTTAGTATTTTATTTGACTGATAATTGTATTGATTTTTCTATAAGCGTATTTCATATATTTATATTCGTTCAATCTAAAATCATTTGAAAGGGAATATTTTTTGTATATCTTCGCTCTATGCACATAAAATTTTTGCAATAAAATCATTTATACCTCAATTTTTAAAAAATTGAGTAATTTACCAATAATAGTAATAGTTTCATGTTTTTATCATTTTAGCCAGAAAACTACTTTAACTCCCCTATTAAAGTATATCGTCTGAATGCTAGTTTGCTCCACAAGTGTATCCCAATTTGAACCAGAGTCATTGATAATATTTATATTAATTTGTTCTCCCGTTACCTAAACAACAATGTTGTTTAGCATTCATGATTATCTGAATAGTTTTTTAATATATTGCACGGTCCTAGGTGAAATATTGAATGCTTCGGCAGTTACTTTAACAGTATGTGTTTTTGAATATTCAAAGATAGCAGTATTTCGGCTATCTTTTTTTCTTTTGGGTCTGCCTTCTTTATAGTTAGGATTGTGTTGCTTAGCAAATATTTTTCCTGCTTGTGTACGTTCAATAATCATGTCACGTTCCATCTCCGCAACCGACAATAAGGTTCTAACAATCATACGACCTATAGGAGTGTTATCAATCGTTCCTAAGTTTAAAACTTTGATAACGATTTTTTCTTTTAATAGGGAGTCAATTAAATTTAGCGCTTCTCGCGTGTTACGGGCAAAACGGTCTAATTTTGTGACAATCAAAGTATCATTTGGTTCAACTAAATGAACTAACTTTTCGAATTGGGGACGTGTGGTAGTGGTCCCAGAATATTTTTCACTCATAATGATATCAGCACCAGCCTTCTTCAAAGTATCTTTTTGTTCATTTAACGATTGTCCCGCTGTTGAGACGCGTGCATAGCCATAAACTGTCATTTTCCACCTCATTAATTTGCATAATTAAATTGCATATTATAAAACCTATTATATCAAGGGATATAAAAAGCGCAAGATACTTAAAAGTTTTTTGCATTTAATAAGATAAATAAAAACCAGGTCGTGTAAAATATTAGGATTTACTCTCTGTGTCTAAATGAGACATTTTGTATTAATTATTTTAATCAAAACCATATGTAAAATGTGGTCTAAGTAACTGAATAAAAATAGTCCATTTTTTAGTATAAGAGCATTGGTACTTGCAAGGTAAAGATGAATCGTAGCCATTGTTGGGGCCTCCTTAGTGGTAATGATAATCCATTGAGTGGTTCATCTAATAGCTTTGTAAAAACTAGCCAGCTTCATTTTAAATTAATGAATAATTTTAACGTGAAACTACAATAGTTACAAAATTTAGTGAATTGCCGGTGCGTATTACTATGATTTTTGGCGCATTATGCTACGATTAAATACATGGATAATTAAGAAGTTATTAAGCAATAAAGGTGAGCACTGGAGGTTAGCATGCAGACATTAATACAGACGTTTATAGATCGACGCGGGGATTTGCTGACTGCGCTATGGCAACACTTGGGGATTTCATTAGCATCATTAGTCATCGCAATGGTAATTGCGATTCCGTTGGCTATTTGGGTCGTTCGACGACCACGGTGGGCCGAGGGATTATTACAGCTCACGAGTGTCTTACAGACGATTCCGTCTTTGGCACTGTTAGGGTTATTGATTCCGTTAGTTGGGATTGGAACGGTGCCAGCAGTAATTGCGCTGGTGATCTATGCTTTACTGCCAATTTTTCAAAATACTTATTTGGGTATCTCAGAAATTGACGCCTCAATTGAAGAGGCCGCCGATGCCTTTGGGATGTCACGAATGCGTAAGTTGTTTAAAGTTGAACTACCCATTGCCCTACCACAGATCATTGCTGGGATTCGGACCGCGCTCGTCTTAATTATTGGGACGGCTACTTTGGCCGCTTTGATTGGTGCTGGGGGTCTCGGGACCTTTATCATGCTCGGTATTGACCGTAATGATACCTCGTTATTATTGATTGGGGCTATCTCATCAGCATTGTTAGCAATTCTGCTGAGTGCGCTCGTTCGGTGGTTTCAAACGGCTAAACCACGCCACGCCTTAATTGTCTTTGTCGGTATTTTAGCTTTACTAGGTGGTGGCGGGGCTTATAGTGTTTATGCCAATCGAGTTGAAACAATTACGATTGCAGGTAAACTCGGTTCTGAACCAGAAATCTTGATTAATATGTATAAGCAGCTGATTGAAGCTGAAGATGAGCATGTTCATGTGACGCTCAAGCCTAACTTTGGCAAGACCACGTTCTTATTCAGCGCGTTAAAGAATAATCAGGTTGATATTTATCCTGAATTTACTGGCTCGGTGCTGGAGACCTTAGGTAAGGGAAATAACCCAGCTGGTCAAACAGCTAACCAGACCTATCAGCTCGCCAAACAGCGCCTCGCTAAACAGGAACAAATGACTTACTTGAAGCCGATGCAGTATAACAATACGTACGCATTGGCAGTGACTAAGAAATTTCAACAAGAACATCATTTGAAGACAATCAGCGACTTAACGCAAGTTGAATCGATTCTGAAACCCGGAATGACCCTAGAGTTTATTGATCGTAATGATGGCTTAAAAGGAATCAAGAAGACTTATGGGTTAGACGTGACTGCAAAGTCGATGGAGCCGGCGCTACGCTATGAAGCTATCAGTAAGGGGAAAATCAACTTGGTAGATGCCTATGCGACGGATAGTGAATTACGGCAGTATCACTTGGCCTTATTGAAGGATAACAAGCACTTCTTCCCAACGTATCAAGGGGCACCGTTGATGAAGACGAGCTTTGCCAACAAACATCCTAAGGTCGTTAAAGCGTTGAATAAGTTAGCAGGAAAGATTTCAGAAACTGATATGCAAGAAATGAACTATGAAGTCAATGTTAAGAAGCAGTCCGCTTCGACGGTTGCACATCGCTATCTTGTGAAGCACGGTTTATTGAAGGAGGGACGTTAAATGACAACGGCAATTGAATTTCAACACGTCCAGAAAGACTTTAATGGGCAGACCGTGATTCCCGACCTTAATTTAACGATTGACCAGGGTGAGCTATTTGTTTTGGTAGGGACTTCTGGGAGTGGCAAAACGACGTCACTTAAAATGATCAACTGCTTAGAGCCATTGACGGCTGGTAAAATCCTAGTTAATGGTACTGATACAACCACGATACCAGTCCGAAGTCTACGGTGGCAAATGGGGTATGTCTTACAGCAAATTGCCTTGTTCCCAACGATGACGGTGGCGCAAAATATCACCGTGATTCCAGAAATGAAAGGGACAGCTAAGAAGGAAATTAATCAAACGATTGATGAGCTATTGGCGGAAGTTGGCCTCGATCCAAAGGAATACCGTGACCGGATGCCGTCAGAATTATCCGGTGGTGAGCAGCAACGCATCGGTATCTTACGGGCGATTGCGGCGCAACCAGATATTGTTTTGATGGATGAACCATTTAGTGCGTTAGACCCCATCTCGCGGCAACAATTGCAAGACTTGGTCTTACGGCTACACGCCCGCTATCACAACACGATCGTCTTCGTGACGCATGATATGAATGAGGCGTTGAAGTTGGGTGACCGGATCGGTGTCATGCAACACGGTCAGTTAATACAAGTCGATACGCCGGCTGCTCTGGCTCAGCATCCAGTGAACGACTTTGTGCGGAACTTCTTTGGCGCGAGCCGAGCTAAAAATGTCTATGATGTCTACGTTGGGCGTGTAGGGCTTATTCAGGGTTATCTCACAGAAAAACCCAGTGTTGCGAGTGGTCGGATTCAATCGTTAGACGTTCAAGCCACGTTACGCACCGCCTTTACGGCATTGACAGATCACGATTATGTGGCGGTCACGGAAGAAAATCGGGTTGTTGGCTATTTGGATAGCCAACGAATCGTGGCTTACTTGAGTCAACATGAAGAAGTATCTTAATCGTCAATTAAGGATGAATCAGTTACACTAGGTTGTGATAATTGATGGTCGCTAATGAATTTAAGGAGGAATTTCGAATGGCGGAACAGTACGATGTTGTTGTGATTGGTGGCGGACCAGCCGGCAATGCCATGGCTAGCGGATTAAAGGCTCAGGGCAAGACAGTGTTGATCGTTGAAGCGGATCTGTGGGGCGGCACTTGTCCTAACCGCGGTTGTGACCCTAAGAAAATCCTATTAAGCGCCGTCGAAGCGCGACAAGCAGCGCAACATTTACAAGGGCAGGGCCTGATTGGTGCGCCCAAAATTGATTGGCCAGCACTGATGGCGCATAAACGAGGCTATACGGATGGCATCAACGATGGGACGTTGAACGGACTAAAGGGGCAAGATATTGCGACGTTACATGGTCAAGCGCACTTTCAATCCGACAATCAGTTAGCGGTCGGGGATCGAGTAGTCAGTGCGACTGATTACGTGATTGCCACTGGTCAGCGTCCGGCGATTCTACCGATTACCGGGCACGAATACTTTAAGACGAGCACTGACTTCTTAGATTTGGACCAGATGCCTAAACGCGTGACATTCGTAGGTGGTGGCTACGTAGGCTTTGAATTGGCGACGATTGCGAATGCCGCTGGCGCTGATGTGCACGTGATTCATCATAATGACCGCCCGTTAAAAGCTTTTGATGCAGATTTGGTTAAGGATTTGATGGCCGCAATGACGGCTGATGGAATCACGTTTGACTTGAATACGGATGTCCAAGCAATTACTAAAACGGCGACCGGTCTACAATTGACAGCTGATAATTTCGAGCTGACAACGGATCTGGTCATCAGCTCAGCGGGACGGATTCCGAACGCGGACCAGTTAGGTCTAGCCAACGTGGGCGTTACCTTTGATCGGCATGGGATTCAAGTCAACGATCATTTGCAGACGGCCAACCCGCACATTTATGCCATTGGGGATGTCAGCGATACACCGGTACCGAAGTTAACGCCAGTTGCAGGTTTTGAAGCGCGTTATCTGGTCGGTGAGTTGACGCATCCCGGCGCAGCCATAAAGTATCCCGTTGTGCCAACGCAGGTTTTTGCAGCGCCCAAGTTAGCGCAAGTCGGGATCAGCGCGGCCGCGGCGACTGAGCATCCAGATGAGTATCGTGTCAATACACTTGATATGACGAAGTGGTTCACTTATTACCGCTTTGGCGCACAACAAGCCCAAGCTAAAGTAGTGGTTGCTAAAGCGAGTGGGCAGGTTGTGGGTGCTACCCTTCTAAGTGATGTTGCCGACGAGATGATTAACTACTTCACGTTGTTAATTGAAAAACACGTGACTTTACCAGATTTACAACGGTTGGTATTGGCTTACCCAACGCCGGCTAGTGACTTACAATATTTGTATTAATGTGTGGTTGAATTAAATCAACGTCCTCGCAAAGTGTTAAACTATGAAACCCCATATGAAGTATTTTTTGACAAACCGTTGCACTTAGTTTGACAATTCGCCGGATTAATTTAGATCCAGCCAAGGGGACTGAAACTAAGAAAAAGCGACCGTGTTTAGTTGTGAGCAACGATCACTATAATCGCTATTTTAATACGGCGCTAGTTGTACCAATCAGCACTTCTGACAAATATCGCACCCTAGAAAAGTATGTTAAATCTCCGTTATTTATCAGGATAGATAAAGGGAAAATTCACGGAACAGCGCTCTTACAACATGTCCGCGCTGTCGATCCCACAAAACGATCAGATGGCGAAGTTGTGGCCGCTTTATCCCAACAAGAAATTAGTTCGATTAGTACAAAGGTCCAACAATTTTTCTAAAAAACAGATGTTATTTATTAATAAAAACAACAAAATAACCCCCAAGATCTATATTATAGATTTTGGGGGTTATTTTAACAATGTTTTCGAGGGTCTATTTGTAAATTATAGACCCTGATTTAAGGAATGTACTGATGTTTCCTAGTATAGTCCCTAGT
>CALFSK010000018.1 GCA_937916845.1 uncultured Lactobacillus sp.
GGGTACCTGGTAATACGTGAAAATCGTTAAAGAAACTCATGTTATTTGCCTCCTAATGGCATTAAAAATTTTTAGATTTAGAATAAACCCTTGAGTGCTGAAACTAAGCTCAAAACAAATGAATAGAAACTACCGAGTGGCGCGTTTGAAACACTAGCAGTATGTGATGAAGTGTGTGTGCCTGGTAATACGTGAAAATCACCGAAAATACCCATGATATGTTGCCTCCCTTTAATTATGAGTTATTAGTTATCAGTACTTAGCTTATTTGTTGAATAAACCTTTGAGTGCTGAAACTAAGTTCAAAAGAAATGAGTGTAAACCACCAAATGGATCGTTGGAAACACTTGAAGTATATGATGACGTATGCGTACCTGGAAGTACGTGGAAATCGTTAAAGAAACTCATAATGTTTGCCCCCTTTTTCTATTAATACTTTTTTTAATTGATTTAGCCTTTTACGGCGTCAATCACATTGAAAACAAATTTGCAAAAGCATGAAGACGCTAATTGATTAAGCTATCGTCATATCAGACAATTTGATGGTCATACTATTGAACTATCAGATTGAAGTTCTCATTCAATTCGCTCATCCAACCCATCAGTGACTTGAAACATTTAAGTAAATCGTTCAAGTCATTTAATCTTCATGTGAAACAAGTAACCTTGTTTACGGTTAAATAGTAACCAACCAGGCACACTTGCGTCAATAAAATAACTAATATTTGAATAAATACAGGGCAGTATCATATTCATTAGGAAAATATGCACACTATGTACAAGTCATGCGTTTCACTATGATTTAAAAATAGCCCAATTTCGGCCCATTTCAGCATGTTTTAATGCACTTAACCACCCCTAATGACACCGCTTAACCTACTGGTACCAAAGGGTTTTAATTTTACTGTTGCTGTCAGTAAATTGTTCTAAATTACTAATTGACCATCTAATATCACTATTAATATTTTTTATTTTTTTCAACCAAAATACCCCCTTTTTTTGAAATAATTATTAATAATATTAATACAAAGTCATACTTCCTTCACAATTAGGCAAAGCACCCAACCCATCGCTTGCCACGTAAATACATTAAAAATCGCCAAAAAAGTCGACCATGATGACGCTTCCGTCACGGTCGACTTTTTTGTGTAATTCATCATAAATCTTTTTGTAATTACCCGTGTTGATATTGCAAACGATAAAAATCACGGTACCGATCATGGGTCGCCAGTAAGGTCTCATGGTCGCCATCCCCCGTAATTTGTCCGTCTTCCATAAATAGGATCCGCGGGTAGGCTTCAATCTGGTTGAGTCGGTGGACGATCGTAATCGTCGTTAATTCTGCTGGTAACGTCGCTAATAGCTGGGTCACCCGTTCCTGGTTCTGATTATCCAGGCTCGCCGTCGCTTCGTCTAAGATCAGCAGTGATGGTTCACGAACTAAGGCCCGCACGATGGCCAGGCGTTGGCGCTGCCCACCAGAGACGTTTAAACCGCGTTCTCCGACATCCGTATCCAACCCAGCCGGTAATTCAGCTAACCAGTCGCCAAGCCCGACTTGGCCTAATAACGTTATTAGACGCTCATCTGAGACCGGTGTCGTCGATCCAAGCAGTAAATTATCCCGCATGGTGCCGGGCATCAAGTCAACTTCTTGACTCACGTAGCCAATTTGGTTTCGAATCGACGGAATCGTATAACTCGATACTGAGTGCCCGTTCACGTCCAGCGACCCGCTAGTCGGCTCGTAATAAGCTTCTAATAACGAAACTAAGGTGGTCTTCCCGCTCCCGCTTTCACCAATCAAGGCGATACGTTCACCGCGGTTAATTTGCAAGTCAATATCTTTAAGAACTGGTTTATCAGGTTCATAACCAAAGTCCACGTGGTCAAAGTCAACCGTGTCGATGGTACTTAACGTAGTGCCATCTAACCGCTTGTCTTCAACCGGGCTGTCCAAAATATCATCGATTCGTTCAGTAGCACCGACCGTCTGTTGAACGGCGGTCACTAACCCAGTCACACTGCTCAACGGTGAAATCATCTGAACCGCGTACATTAAGAACGCCACTAAGCTCCCAATGGTCAGGGCTTTCGTCTGTACTAAGACCCCACCATAAACGATAATCACGAAAATGGCCCCCAGGAGCATGATGTTTAAGATTGGGTTCAAAAATGAAATTAACTTAATTTGCCGAACACTAAAGCCCTTGATTCGGTTAACCTGATCCGTCCCTTGTTGCTTCAAGGATTTTTCAGCGACCATGGCTTTAACCAGTCGGTTTTGTGAAATCATCTGTACGGACGCACTGTTCAAGTTGGCCGTCTCTTTTTGAATTGCCTTCGAGATCCGCGCCAAAATTTGGCCCATCGGTACAATGATGAGTGCCATCAACGGCACAACAATCAAAATAATAATCGTTAATTTAAAGTTTAGTAAGAGCATTAAGGTCACTGACCCGATGATCGAGATGACCCCGTTAATGGCGTTCGAAAACTGGCTGGAGATCAATTCAAAGATGGTTGACGTATCGTTGACCACCCGACTAGAAAGTTCCCCCGTCCGGTTATGGTCAAAATACGGAATGGGTAGATCAACAATGTGTTCCCACAACGTACTCCGCAACTTGGACACCGCGTCGACCCCGGTATAGCTCAATAAAAAGCTCGACGCCACACTTGAAAAGAGTTGCACAATAATCACAACGGCCAATTTTCCTAACAGTTGTCCAGACGTCCCGTGATTAAACGCATCGATGAAATCTTTCAGCATTAACGTAATGCCTAAACTACAAATCGTTGCTACGAAGGATAATAAAATACCTAAAATGAATAGCCCCTTCTTAGGACTCGCATTCGTCGTAATTAAGCGTAGTAGGTCCCTCGTGCCATACTTACGCTTAGGCGGTTGTTTAACCGCACTCGCTGCGTTACTCGCCATATGTTGCTACTCCCCTCATTGCCTGAATATCTGGCTGAACGACATGGTCATTCCATTTTTGCCATACCTTGGCTTCAGAGAACTGACTACTGCGGCCGTACGCCGCTTCACTCATTTCAGCTAATTGCTCTGGCTGCCGTAATAGTCCGAGAATCACTTTGCCTAATTCCACCAAGTTGTTGGCCGGAATCAACCGTCCGTTTTGGCCATCTTCAATCATGTCGGACGGACCGTATTTGACGTCATACGCCACTACCGGAACCCCGTGACTAAGCGCTTCAAGAATCCCCAAGTTGAATCCTTCGTATTGACTCGTCAAGACCATCATCTGAGCCTGGTCATAGACGGGCGTCAAATCGTGAACAAACCCCTTAAAACTAATGAAGGATTGCCACTGTTGCGAATTAACCAGGTTACGAAGCCGTTTTTCCTCTTTGAAACCCGTCCAGGAGTCACCGTACCCGTAAATATCTAACGTGACTTGCGGTAACTTTTCATGCACGTACGCAATAGCTTTGATCAGCTGATCTAACTGTTTTTCAACTGACAACCGGGCAACGGCAATCACCTTGCCCGCCTGGCGCTTGCTAAAATCTACCGGTTGCGCGTCAAGCCGTTCATCACTAACACTGCCCACTGGAATCCCAATGGTTGGCACAATGTTATGGATATGGTTCGTCATGTCATCGCACTCAGCCTGAGTGGACATAATGAAACCGTTCATCTGGTCAGCGTGATCGAGCCCAATTTGGGTATACGGCACGATGGGTGAATTGACCACGTCTAAAGGATCTAAAGTAAAGTTACTGTGCAAAAATTCGTACTTGCGCGCCGTGGTCGTCATTTCTACTAACGGGTGCATCCCCGCGTCGCTACGGTCAACGATCATCGTCCCGTGTCCGCCAAATTCAGTGTTGATTGCATCCAAGAAGAAGGCCGTTAACTGATCCCAGTCTTCAAATTCATAGGTGTTTCCTTTGTAATTGAGGACCCGTTGATGGGTCGCCACCGGTTCGTGGTGTTCATTGGGCCGGAAAAAAGTCTCTAAAACCGGTTGTCTCTTCGGATTCAGATGCTGTTCAAACACAATGATCTGGTTTTCATCAAAATATTGCGCGACGGATAAGAATCCCCGCGTATCGTAGTAATCTCGCCGACTAACGGCATCCTGTGGATTTAAAATATCAACGTAATCAATGTTGCCCTTGGGATTCAAAACGATCCGCTTGCGACGTTGGTTCCGCTGGATCACGTCAAATTCACGCGTATTGACCCGTACTAAGGTTTCTCCCTTAACGCGCGGATAATTCGCCGCCGTCAGTGGGTCCCCTTCATAATCGGTCGTACCTTGAAAATAATCATACATATTAACAACAAATTCATCATCAAGCCCGACTTGGTGCATATTTTGATGCAAGTCGCGCACGTAATTGCGCGTCACGATCATCGCCGGTACGCGGTGTTTCGTAAAGAGGCGTTGCCGGTTGATCATCGCCAGTTCAATGGCTGATGGTGTTGAATCAATTTTGCTCGTAATGAAAAAGTACATAGCCTATGCCCTCATTTTTTATCATTCATGTGACAAACTTTCAACTGGATCTAACCGGGCAGCCATGTGTGCTGGCGCTAAGGCCGCTAACAAACTAATAACCACACTGACAGCCATTCCGCCTAGCATTGCAGTTCCTGAAATCCGCACAATTGGATATTTAATTAAACTGTAGATAGCAGTGTTCCCCAACACTTGCCATAATTGTCCAAAAATAATCCCCATAATTGCTGCTAATACCCCAATGGTCAGGGCTTCAGCAAAGAATAAGTGACTGATATCACGCTTACGGGCACCTAAAGCTCGTAAGACCCCGATTTCACGTGTCCGTTCAGACACACTGACATATAAGACCACGATGATCATGATGGCGGAAACTAATAACGCAATCCCCGCAACCCCGGTCAAGACGTTCGTTGCTAAACGAATGTAGGTGTTCAAGGAATCAATCAAGTCACCAATTCCAGTGTAGTTGTACTGTTGCTTCTTATTTGAGCCCTTGATGGCCTTAATCTGGTGTTCAACGGACTTGACGTGACTCAACTTATCAATCTGTACAATGGCAAAGTTTGGCCGGTAAGTAACCTTCTTAGTGTTCACCATTGCTTTAGCCGTCTTAGGTGTCACAACGACGTTGGTATCGTTACTACCTGTGATCCCGCTAACTTTTAACTGCTTTTTCACGGTTACGGACTTGTTATGCTTGTCGACCATGGACAGCTTAACCGTCACACGTTTATTCAACGCTTGCTTATACTTCTTCGTCCCAACTAACTTTTTAGCGAGCTTCCGCCCAATCAAGACTTCATTAGTTCCGGGACGGGTCCCGTTCTTAATGGTTTTAGCTAAAATAGTCTGGTTATCCGTTTGTAAGCTAACCGTGGCCTTGTTCTTCTTATAACTAGCCTGGGCGCCCGCATAGTAACCGAGTGTCGTGGATTTAACGTGTTTGATTTTGGCAATCTTGTTAATGTTTGCACTAGTAATTTGAGCATTCTTGGCCGCCGCCGTTGTTTCTTTGTTGACCGCTTCCTTATAAGCCTTCGCCGTTTTCGCTTTGTCACGCGCTTTGGTGCTGACTTTGCCCGTCTTCTTACTAATCTGAACTGCCGTTGGGTTAACCTGTGACGTGATTTGGTGATTCATATAATCCTGAATCCCAGACCCCAATCCAAGCATCACGACAATACTACTGATCCCGATTGATGAGCCAAAGATAATCAACAGGTACCGTAACCACATCCGGCGCATATGTTGCATTGACATCTTAAACATTTGCCGAAAACCTAGTACCCGGTAACGGGTGGGTTGCTTTTCAACATCATCAAACGGGGCCCCAATGACTAACTCATCGTGAATTTTCCCATCATCTAAGTGCACGATTCGCGTCCCGTAATCGGCAACTTCTTGCGAGTGGGTCACCGTGATAACTAACTTGCCTTCCGCAGCGATCGAATACAAGATATCCATGACATCCTGCGTGTTTTCACTATCTAACGCCCCGGTCGGTTCATCGGCAATGATAATATCAGGATCACTGGCCAGCGCCCGCGCAATCGCGACCCGTTGTTTTTGTCCCCCTGACAGCTCATTTGGAAATTGGTGGGATTGTTTTTCCAAGCCAACCCGTTTTAACAGCGCCTCACCCTGCTTCACCTGTTCGGCGTGTGAGAGCCGTGTCATCTTTAATGAGAGTAAAACGTTATCCAAAACATTCAGATAACTTACTAAGTTGAAGTTTTGGAAAATAAACCCAACCGTTTCACGCCGATAGCGGTCCATCTGCCGTTCATTCATTGAACGTAACGATTTACCATCCAATAAAACGTCACCATCATAGTGGTGATCCAAGCCCCCGATAATGTTCATCAATGTAGATTTACCACCACCAGACTCCCCGAGAATTGAAATAAATTCCCCGCGGTCAAAGTTTAGGTTAATACCTTTCAAAATCACGTTTTCCTCATGATTTAAGGTATAGGCTTTACGAATATCATGTAATTCTAAAAAGCTCATATATATGTACCTCCCGATTCTTTTTTGGAGAATACCCCAGAATACAGTTCCTCAGTAATAACTTTGCGATTTTTAGTGAATGATGTAAAGTGTTATCGAATACCAGGGGTAACTATTTATTAATCTAACAATTAGCACCTAAATCCCCGTGGTAACTACTTATTGGTAGTAGCAATTAACGTAAACAAGTTGTGAATTTTCTTTGAAAATGCTTTCTCAGACCATTCAGATACCAGCAAAAGTACACCGGTTAATAAAGCGCTTTAGCAAACTAAATAACCGCTTTTTTTCAAACAAAAAACCCGCCTTCAGAAAGTGATGCTTTCCTGAAGACGGGTTTTAAGGATATTTGCTGTTAATTTTAAGCTATCGTTCTGTTATTTAAAGAAACTCTTCTTGGTAACGATGCGATAAATGGCATCGCCAAGACCGGTCACGAACACGATCCCGAGGCCAACGTATTGGAGCCACGGGAGGCTATCTTTAATACTGACCACCTGACTGCCGGCACCAAAAAGAATCAGGCCAAAGACAATCAGAATACTTTCAACTAAGTTCAACGTTCGCATGCTAACTTCTCCTCATCGACTCGGATTATTATTTCCATTATAACTGAAGTGACATCGTTTTGAAATCACTGCAACGATGAGTTACCATTATCCGATCCGCCGGGTAACCTTGCAAGATTGGCAGATAATCAATTTTGCCGCCACAGCAAACCAGGGCTACCCGACTGCGCTCAAGACAGACTTATTACCGTTATTGCTGTCAGATAATCGGAGGTTGTCACTGATGATATCGGTCGTGAAGGTGGCTTTTGACCGGTGATTTTCCGGTCTTAGGCCACGGACGGTTCGGGACAATTGCGACTTTTGCAATCGTTCCGGGCGAGGGGCTAGACCGCTCCCCAGGCTAGCCCCGGTCCCACGACCGCATGTCATCAGTGGCAACCGGAATAGCTCATAAGTAACTAATCAAAAAAACGTCGCTCGGACGCCACAAAAGCAGTCCGAACGACGTTATTCTTTTATTTACTGTTAGTTTAGTCGTCTAAACGTGCAGTTAATTTCTTAGTTAATTCTTCGTAACCTGGTTTGCCAAGAAGCGCAAACATGTTGTTCTTGTAGGCTTCAACACCTGGTTGGTTGAATGGGTTGATCCCGTTCAAGTAACCAGAAATGGCAACAGCTGCTTCAAAGAAGTAGATCATGTAGCCAAGCGTGTAAGCGTCTTGTGAAGGAATGTTAACGACCATGTTAGGAACACCGCCATCAACGTGGGCCATAATAACCCCTTCAAAGGCCTTGGTGTTAACTTGGGCCATTGTCTTACCTTCAAGATACTTCAAGCCGTCAAGGTTTTCAGTTTCCTTAGGAACGTCAACGTCACTAGTGGCGTTTTCAACCTTAACAACAGTTTCCATCAAGTTACGACGACCTTCTTGGATGTATTGACCCAAGGAGTGTAAGTCAGTCGTAAAGTTAGCTGATGATGGGTAGATACCCTTTTGGTCTTTCCCTTCGGATTCGCCCATTAATTGCTTCCACCATTCTGAGAACATCGCCATATTTGGTTCGTAGTTTTCAAGAATTTCAGTGGTATAACCCTTCCGGTATAAGATGTTCCGGAAAGCAGCGTATTGGTAAGCTTCGTTCTTGCTTAAGTCAGCGTCAGAATATTCTGCGCGACCATCAGCAGCACCCTTCATCAATGAGTCGATGTCGGCACCGGAAACAGCGATTGGTAATAACCCAACTGGTGTTAAGACAGTGAAACGACCACCAACGTCATCAGGGATAACGAATGATTCGTAGCCTTCAGCATCGGCTTCTTGCTTCAACGCACCACGTTTGCGGTCAGTTGTTGCGTAGATCCGGTCCTTGGCACCTTCTTCACCATACTTGGCGATTAAGCGTTCCTTAAATACACGGAAAGCAATTGAAGGTTCAGTCGTGGTACCAGACTTCGAAATGATGTTAACAGAGAAGTCACGGTCACCAATCATGTGAATCAAATCGTTGACGTATGAAGATGAAATTGAGTTCCCAGCAAAGACAATTTGTGGGAATTTACGGTCTTCACGTGAAAGTGATGACCAGAAAGTTTCGTGTAAAAATTCAACGGCAGCGCGAGCACCTAGATATGAACCACCAATCCCGATTACGACTAAGACATCAGAATCGTTTTGAATCTTCTTTGCAGCGGATTTAATCCGATCAAATTCTTCCTTATCATAGTCTACTGGTAAATCTAACCAGCCACGGAAATCTTTACCGGCGCCGGTACCTTCACGCAGCTCCTTGTCAGCAGCAGTGACCATAGCTTGCATTTCGCCAAGTTCGTTATCTTGAACAAACTTAGTTAAATTAGAGCTGTCAAATGAAATGTGTGCCATTTACTATTACCTCTTTCTATACGTATTTACAATTGATATTATACAATACGACCGAACCGAATGAAAAGCGCTTGCTCACTTTTTTCGTAAATTTTCGCAATTTATGTAAAAAATAAGTATTTTTATCATTAAAAAAGACACGAATAAGTCATCATATCCGCGTCAATTCAACTTTTTAGGTTTATCATATTTTTTTATAAATGTAAAAGTAAAAGTTTTACTATGCTTTCATAAGTGATAATGCAATCCCACCGATGATCACTAAGATCGACCCGATGACGACGTACACCATTTCACGCTTCGTCTTATGCTCACCGAGCAAGAAGATACTCCCGAAGGTTGAAATAACGATTCCCATTTGTGACAGGGAGTACGCGATTGCTTGACCAATTTGAGCCATTGCCATGAACATGAACAAGTTACCGACACCCCAGACTAATCCAGTCACGATGTTGCGGTAAGTCGCACTTTCTTTCCATGGTTGGTCCTTGAACGACCAGATCAAGGCACCAATCAGCATCCCAATCGCTTGTGGCATCACAACGGCCTGTGCGTTGACGTTTCCATAGTGGACCACGATGGTATAGCCAGCGTACCCGATTGTGGACAGAATTAACGCCCGGATACCGACACCCCAGTTTTCACTTCTACTGCGGTTAGGATCACTACGGTCCGTTAAGGACGTCAGGACAGCTCCGGCGATTAACACAATCACTGAAATTGAACCGATCCAGTACATGTTGCCCTTCCATTCATTGAAGAGCAACACACCAGCTAAAGCGTTGGCCACTAATTGCATCCCCGTTGAAATCGGAGTCGTTCGTGAAATCCCAATCGCCTTCATAGACGTAAATTGTTGTCCCTGACCCACGCTCCAGAATAGCCCAGAAACAATCCCGGTTACCCATACTGCGGTTGTCAAAGTTGGTTGTTCAAAAATCCAAAGGAGCAGACCAAAGACCAAGGCCCCCATCGTCATCCCAAGGGTCTGTTGCCGTGCAGAACCGCCTAAACGACCACTAATCAGGCCGATACTACCCCACGCAATTGCAGGAATCAGTGCAATTAGAATTCCCATTACTAATAATCCTCATTTCTATTTTTTCTCTCAATGCCTAACGACAAAAAATAATTCTAACAGTAAAGTAACCGTTTTACCAGTCATAATCAGCATTGCGTGGTTAAATATAATTATTTTTATATTTTCATGAATTCGCTTACTTATTGATAGGGACCGTTTTCAATTAATGAAAACGGTCCCTAAAATCAACGTTAAATTTTTTTTATTTTGCTCGTTTATTTAAACGAAAACGACCTAGTTATCAAACGTTAAAACTAATACTTTCAAGTAATTACTTGCTAAGTAGGCTTTACGAGTGACAAAGTCTGCGGGCAAGCGGAACGTTTCACTGACCGTGTAAGTCCGGTCACTATCGTCAAACGCAGCGCTGACTGCTTCTTGGAATTTCTTCATTGAGAAGTTGTTGGCCGTCGTTGCGATGATCATTTGGCCATCGCGGCGAACTGCTGGCAACGCATTTTCCAAAAGGGCCGTTAAATCGTTGGCCACTTGGAACTTTTGCTTCTTGACCCGAGCAAAGGTTGGGGCCGTTACAACCACAACGTCGTAGCTCAACCGGTGCTTAGCGGCGTAATCTAAGTAGCTGTTCACGTCAATGGCCCGGATTTCTTGCTTGTCCGGATCAATGTTGTTAACGGCTAACTGATCAGCCGTTGCGGCGGCACCCTTTTTATTCGTTTCAATCGAAATCGTCTTGGCAGCGCCAGCAACCGCGGCGGCAGCCGTAATCCCATTTTCTTGACTGAAGAGGTTTAAGACCGTCTTCCCTTGTAATTCAGCACCAGCCATCCACTGCCGAATTGGCCGCATGTCCAACAATAAGCCAGTCGTCAACTCGTCTTGCAAATGAACGGGGTAAGTTACGTCCCCTTCCGTTACTAATAAAGGTTCAGGGGCAGCATCACCAGTCACTAACTGACTCTTAAGGTTAGCTTCACCCACGTTGAACCGTAGCTTTGCGTAGATTCCCTTGAATTGGTGATCCGTAGCCGTTTCAAACGCGGCGTATAACATCTCGCGTTGTTGGTAAATCCCTTGGGCATACCAAGTGAAGACGTAATAGTCTTGATAACGGTCAATCGTGACACCACCAAGGCCATCACCATCAGCGTTAAAGACCCGTTGTGGCAAGTTAGGATCAAAATTGGTTGCCCGCCGAACAAGGGCCTGTTTGAATAACTTCCGGAAATAATCCGTTGTTGGGGTTTCGCTTTCGTCGCGGCTCAACACCCAGCCAAGTTGGCGACGGTGCTTAGCAACTAATGCGTAACCCATAAATTGTGAGCTCGCCATCAGCGCTACGAACGAGCCGTCCGTTAATTTCATACTTGGATCTTTTAAGTCATCTTCTACTAGTAACGGGTAGCCGTCTTTGACTTTCCGTTGGGAATTACCTGTAATTTGTACTCTTTGCATTTTTTTCTCCTATTCGTTCTAAAACTTATCTAAAAAAAGCGATAAATCGCTGTCTACAGCCACGTTAAGCGTACCATACTTGCCCCGGTATCGCTACGGAAACCCAGCTAAAACAAGTCACGGGCTACTAACCAGCAACCATCGCCGTTAGTAACCCGCTCATTGATTTTCAGGCTAATCCGCGTACGGACGCCCCCGCGTGTTAATTTTCACAAATCTTACTTGTCACACTTACAATTAGTAATTGGTCTAGTCCTCAACGATTGGTTTGTCGAAGCCACTATCAGGGAAGGTAATCGTAAAGCAAGTCCCCTCACCGGCGACACTGTCGGCCTTGATCGTACCACCATGTTGTTGAACCAATTGATGTGAAATGGCTAATCCCAAGCCAGATTCGCCATACTTCGTATTTTTACGTGACGCATCCGCTTTATAGTAGCGTTCCCAAATATTTTTCACTTGTTCGGGGGTCATACCGATACCGTGGTCCTGGACGGCAATTTCAACCGCATGTTCCGTGCGGCGCGCCGTCACTTCAATCACGTTGTCTTGTGAGAACTGAATGGCGTTTTGCATAATGTTGAATAACACTTGCACGAACCGGTCGTAGTCGGCCCATACCGGTAATTCTTCCGGCACCGTCAGCTTAAACTGGTCCTCAGCCGCAGCGGCCTTCTTATCCAATTGTTCAACCAAGTTATGGAGTACGGTACTACCGTCAAAGTTCGTTTTATTCAACGCAATTTGTCCGGTCCGAATCTTTTCGTAGTCTAAGTTTTCATTGACTAGTCGAATCAACCGTTTTGTTTCATTTTGCATCAGTTCAATCGAATGAGCCTTATCCTCTTCAGGAATGGCGTCGTACGCTAAGCCTTCTAGGATCCCATTAATCGTCGTTAACGGTGTCCGCATTTCATGCGCAGCGTCGGCCATAAACTCACGCCGCCGTTTTTCTTGGCGCTTGATTTCTTCATTGGAAGCCCGTAAAGAACTCACCATGCCGTTGAAGTCATCGGCCAAATCATCGATTTCATCCTTGTGATTGCTTTCAACGTGAATATCAAAATCACCACTGGCAACGGAATGCGTGGCGTGCCGCAAGCGGTTGATTCGTCGGACTGAATACCGAGCTAAAATATAGCTGAGTAGCAACGCCGCGACGCCGGAAACGAGCAACGCAATGAACAAGTTATTTTCAATTTGTTGTTCATTAGCCTGCAAGGTCTGTTCAAACGAGCCAATCGAAATGGCCCCAACGAACTTGCGGACACCGTCATTTTTATAAAATAACGGCACCAAGACGTCGATGGTCCGTAGCGCTGGTGTATTTACGGGACGATCATGCCGTCGTGAACGGAAAGTCACGTGTGGCGACTGGGTGATAGTCTTGTTTTGCTTGAGTTTTTTCCAATCGCCAGCCGAAATGTGCGGATCATAGATCGACCCACCCGGCACAGCAGCATCACCAATGACCGTACTATTTGGATAAACCACCTTTTTATTCGCGTCATACACGGAAAAGTGAATGTGCTGATCGCGTAAAATCACCGTACCATCGTTTAAGAATTGTTGGTTAAATCCAACGACCTGATGCGTTTTGGTATTATACCGAATGGCTTCTTTTTCAATACTTGCGGCGTATTGTTGCAGTTGTTGCCACGAGTTTTGATAAATCATCGTCTTGGTCGTGCGAATAAACGCAAATCCCAGAACCACGACAACCGTAATAATAACGGCAAAAAAAGACAGCATTTGCTGATAAATCAATTTCATTAATCAGTCACTCCACTATCATCAAACTTGTAACCGACCCCCCACACGGTCTGGATAATCTGGGGGCCAGCCTTTTCAATCTTTTGACGGAGTTTCTTAATGTGCGCGTCCACCGTCCGCTCGTCACCATAGTATTCATAATCCCAAACAAGTTGCAGTAGCTGTTCTCGCGAAAAGACTTGCCGTGGCTTCTGAGCTAGGGTCTTCAGTAGATCAAACTCTTTTGGCGTTAGGTCCTGAATCTGCTTATCAGCTAAGTAAGCCTCACGCGTCTTCGTGTTGAGCTTAAAGTGATCCGTCTGGACATCAAAATCACTGGCCGCGTCACTAGGTTGTTCTTCCGGTGCCGCCTTGCTGAGGTCGGCCCGGCGATGAAGGGCTTTGATTCTCGCAATTAACGTAATCGGTGAAAATGGCTTCGTAACGTAATCGTCAGCGCCCATTTCTAATCCCAGAACTTGGTCACTTTCTGAGTCCCGAGCCGTCAACATGATAATTGGTACGGTTGGTGAAACTTTGCGAATTTCTGCACTAACTTGCATCCCGTCTTTGCCCGGTAAATTCAAGTCAAGGGTGACCATGTCCCAGCCAGTCACATCCGTATTAAACATCTCAACGGCCTCGTTGCCATCGTAGGCAAAGTGCGCATCCCATTTTTCCTTCTTAAAAAACATTGCCATCATTTCTGAAACAGATTTATTATCTTCAATCATTAATAACTTCATTAACTGATTCCTCCAAGTCACTCGCTTATATTGATAAGCACGTTGGACGTCTTCAATAAGTTGCGTCCCGAACCTACTTATTATCATACCCCACTTCGGGCTAGTATTCAGGATAAGTATAACAACAAATTACTAACAAACCGTGCTAGATTTGTGAAAGAAGTGTGTATGCTTGGGCTCGCTGTCCGTGCTTTCTAGAATTGGTTCACTAATATAGTAGAAAACGGTCTTCCAAGGTGTCATCAAAAAAAGTTCATCTCTAAAGAAAACACTTCTCAAGCCTAAATGCCTGAGAAGTGTTTCCAATCATGGGCAGATACCCTAATTAATTTTTAAATGAATGAATCGGTGCCGGAATGTGGCCCCCGCGCTTAATGAATTCTGCCGGCTGACTTGTATTCACCCGCATCACCGGCGCGCGGCCGAATAGCCCACCGAACACCACCTCATCCCCAACAGTTTTACCCGTTGCGGGAATCACGCGGACAGCCGTTGTCTTGTTATTGATCATCCCAATCGCAGCTTCATCGGCAATCATGCCACTAATACTAGCAGCACTCGTATCGCCAGGAACCGCGATCATGTCTAACCCAACCGAACAAACCGCCGTCATGGCTTCTAACTTTTCAATGTTCAATCGGCCCGCACTGACGGCTCGAATCATCTCAGCGTCTTCTGACACGGGAATGAAGGCACCGGATAAGCCCCCAACGTGTTCACACGCCATGACGCCGCCCTTTTTAACCGCATCATTTAGCAACGCTAACGCAGCGGTCGTTCCCGGTGCACCGACACTCTCTAGGCCAATCTCTTCTAAAATTTCCGCAACCGAATCGCCCTCGTTAGGCGTTGGGGCTAAAGAAAGGTCCACGATACCAAATGGAACGTGCAATCGCTGAGCAGCAATCGTTCCGACAAATTGGCCCATCCGCGTCACCTTGAAGGCCGTCTTTTTAATCTGTTCAGAAACCACGTCAATCGACGCGCCCCGAACTTGCTCCAACGCCCGCTTAACGACGCCAGGACCACTGATACCGACGTTGATGACCCGGTCCGCTTCACCGACACCGTGAAAGGCCCCCGCCATAAACGGGTTATCATCCACCGCGTTAGCAAAAACGACGAGACTCATACAGTTCACTGGGTCGTCGGCCGCAATTTGCTTAATAATCCGACCCATCTCACCGACTGCGTCCAGATTAATTCCGGCACGTGTCGAACCGACGTTGACCGAACTACAAACCCGGCTCGTTTCTGCCAATGCTTGCGGAATCGATGCAATCAATTTCCGGTCGCCACTCTGATAGCCCTTTTGGACAAGCGCGGAAAAGCCACCAATCAAATCGACGCCCAGTTCACGCGCGGCTTTTTCCATGGTCACTGCGTAGGCCACGTAGTTATCATCCCCACTCGCCGCGGCAACAAGGGCAATCGGGGTCACAGCGATCCGCTTATTAATGATTGGAATCCCATATTCCGCTTGAATCTGATCGGCGACTTTCACTAAGTCCTTCGCACTAGTCGTAATCTTGTCATAAATTTTTTGCCGTGCGGTCGCACCGTCACTATCGATGCAGTCAAATAGCGAAATTCCCATCGTAATCGTCCGAATATCTAAATTTTCTTCGGCAACCATTTGAATCGTTTCTAAAATTGATCGACTTTCCATACGGACCCCCTACAATTTCTGAATGGCGTCAAAGACGGCTTGGCGTTGAATCCGGATCGTCAACCCAGTTTCGTTTTCTAACCGTCCCAAAGCACCTTGCGCATCAGCGAAACTCAGTTGCTGGTCATCCCATTCGCCAGACAACATCATTGTAAAATTATGATCCATCAACGTTTGTGACATATCTACAATGTTAATCTTCAGTTCTGCCAACTGATTTGCAACTTTAGCAACGATACCTACTTGGTCCTGTCCCACTACCGTAATAATTGCTTTCATCATAGGTCCCTCCAGATTTTTGCTGTGCTGGTCTTGATGTCCATATAATAGCATGAGTTTACTGAAAACGCATCCGTTACCCTACCCTAAGCCTTCATGAGAATAATAAGAGATTACTCAGAAACGTAGGGTCGCCCCCAAAACTTTGTTATAATGAAAAACGCTTGTTAATTTTCAGAAACGAAAGGGTGGCAGTATTGACGCAACAACATCATTTACGGGGCGTTATTCTAGCGAGTATCGCCTGTATTCTTTGGGGCATCTCAGGGGTCGCTGCGAGTACCCTCTTCATCAGCAACCCGCGTTTAACGGCCATCTGGTTAACGGAAGTTCGGATGATCAGTGCTGGCCTTATTTTACTTATCTGGGGACAGTTAGCGGGACAACACCCGGTAGCCATTTGGAAACAGCCCCGCACAGCTTGGCAGGTCGTTAGCTACGGCTTACTGGGGCTTATCCCAGTACAATGGTGCTACTTCGAAGCCGTTCGGGTCGGTAATGCCCCGATTGCAACCATCATCCAGTTCTTAGGACCATTCATTATTACGTTTTACTTTCTATTTTTTAAACACGTTATCCCTAAACGGATTGAAGTCGTCGGCATGATCATGGCCTTTATTGGCACATTACTCATCGTGACGCACGGTCACCTTAACAGCTTGGCCATCTCACCAGTAATTCTATTTTGGGGTGGCCTGTCAGCCATCGGGGTCGCAACTAACACCTTGATTCCACGGTCAATCTTGCCAAAATTTGGCGCCCTTTCTGTGACTGGCTGGGGGTTACTAGTTGCCGGATTGTTCCTGACAGCATTTCAACCGATGTGGCGCGTTCACTTAACCGTCAATGCGTTTCAAATCGCCCTACTCATGGTGATTATCATTTTCGGTACCGTGGTGCCATTTTTGATGTTTGCGCACAGTTTGAGCTATATTTTACCAACAACGGCTAGTTTACTAGACGCCTTTGAACCATTGGCCGCAACGATCTTTTCCGTGCTCTTCTTAAACGTTCAGCTCACGAGCTTTGATTTGATTGGTGGACTGCTGATTATTTTGGCCGTCATGGCGTTATCGTTGAACATGCATAAGATTCTGCTACGTTTTCACCGGCGCCGAACGGATTCATAAACATAATAGTTGGCACGATATAACAGCTATGCTAAACTAGTAGTGTTGAATTTGGGGGTGTTCTGGATTCGACAGGTATAGTTTGAGTTCGGATTGCGTTTCGTGCATGCATCACGTTAAAATGCCCAGTTTATTATAACTGCAAAAAATAATAACAATTCTTACGCTTTAGCTGCTTAATAGGCGCTTAACGTAGATCCTCCCAGGATCGTCCATGTCCTGGATCTGGGTCCTAAATTTAGTGGACTTACGCTCAATGCTTCCACCTGGAGCAACGAGAAGAGACTAATCAGGTTAGCTGTTGCTGAGTGCCCTGACATACGGCGTTTGTAACGGCGAAATTTAAATAGTATGAATATGAGCGTAGATATTCGAAGGGCAATATGCTTGGACGCGAGTTCGACTCTCGCCACCTCCATAACACTGTTTCACGTAATTTCAACGGTTCGCTAAACCCTTGATATGACCGCATTCTAGGCTATAAGATATTTTCTTAATTTCATTAAGTTTGATACTCGGGATAGTCAAAAGGATAGTCAATTTATTCAAGAAGTAGCGGGCACAAAAAATAAGCATCCGGTTTAACTGTTAAAGTTGCCGGGTGCTTATTTGTATTCTGATATTTTAAACATCAATCATGTTTGCTACTTAAAGCCTATTTTTAGCTGTTTTGCATCCGTCTGGTGTAATTATACTCGGAATGATTTAAAATCGCTTAGAAGTGAATTTAGGTGCCAATAGCAAAGCCTCACAGAACGTTCGTTCGTGTACTGATAAAAACTTTCCAAAAAATCATGCTTTTACGCAAGGTGGCTTCTATGTGTATTGCTTTCCTAAATAAGAGGGTAGCGGGGGTCTGTTTGAATCAGTCCCACTAATAGTTGAGGGTTGTAGCAAATAAATTTGCTTACTATTTTGACTTTTATTTAATCATTCATGACATATTTATCATTTAATACGCCATTCAACAAGCCTTTTAATTCGGCAAAGTTTGTATCAATCACTTTATTATATCGATTCTGGATCGAAATACCTTGTTGTCGTAATGGTTCACCATACTCTTCGGCTTCACTACGACTTGAAGCAATGAAATAGCCTTTCTGTTCTCCACTACGAGGCGCAACGATCGGGATTTCGTGGACTACAATTAGATGGCTAATTAACGCAGATAGAGTGCGAATATTTAATCCTGTTAGCTGTTCTAGTTCTTTACACGATGGGTGATGTCCGTTCACTCCTAAAGGTAGATGATTGACTACTAAAGCTTCTTTTTCATTTAAAATAGTTTTTTTCACGTTTAATTGCTTCTTTCTTTAATTAATGTATTTTGTAATTGAGCTTATCCCAATGTTCACGGCATTCTTAGCATTTCCCTTACATTACAATTTTTATTCCAATCTTTTTATATACAAATTGGCATTTCACAAAGGATGCACTACTAATATACTAATTTATCTATATATATACTTTTTAAAATAAATAAAGTAACCTTGTAACAGAAAGCTGTAATCCATTGATATCAAAGAGATTTGGGACGTTTCAAAAAAGTTATAAAGTGGCTATCGTTACAAGTTTATTCTGTAACTGTTGCTCTAACAGACTATTTATTCAATCTTGTTCACTAATTTTTTTGGGAGATTGGGAGTGGTTTTTGGTGGGATTACTTTGGTGGGATTACTTGGAAAACTCGTTTTGATTTTCCATCAACATACGTCACAGTTAACGCAAGGCCTAGCTCGTTCTCTAGGGTATCTTTAAATACACGTTTAGATTGAACGTTATAGTCGTTCCGTTCCGCCCAAACCCTGTACTCTTCATAGGCATCGGGTGACGTTTTGCCAACTATCTTTTCTGGTTTGTTGTAGTGAATATATTCAAGAATACTATTATTTTCTTCATGATAGTTTTTGTTGAAGTCATTTAACGTTTGACTGTTTGTAAAGGCGTTCTGCTTGTACAAACGGACATAACCGTCAACCATTAATTTTAACCAATATTTTAATGCTTCCGGAGTGGTAATATCTGAAATGAAAGTTGCTGACGGTTTCTTTGGTTTATTGTACATTGGACACCACACAACCCGACGCTTGTATGCTTCACTCTTTTCGAATGATTTTAAGACATGATTGGTAGTAAAAATAAGGGTAGTTGATAACGAAGTGAATACCGGCGCTTTATAAAGAGGACGTAAACTAATATTATCAGCGGTTGAAATATTTTTGAGTGTTCTCATTTCTCTCCCGTTAATCGGTGCATCTTCTACGTCATCCCCAAGATTAACCAATTTACCGAGTAAGGCGTAAACATAACGTTCGTCTGCTAGTTGCTCAACAGATAGTGAACTGATATTCTCATTTCCCAAGATTTTCCGAATAATCTGTAATAAAGTTCCCTTCCCATTACCACCATCACCAACAAAGAAGAAAAATTTACTGATTGCTCGAATTCTTTCCTTATTAGTAAATAATGTATAGCCTAATATTTCTTCAATTACTTTACGATAGCCACCATCATTGCTGGTTAGGTTGTTCAGATAATTGTCAATCATAGGAACAGGATCGCATTCATTGTGGTACGGAATGTCAATAAAATACGGTGTAAAATCATCCGACAAAGTTTCAATAAATTTTCCATCTCGTAGAGTTCCATTCTTTAACCGAATATCAAAAACCTGTTCTTCTGAAATTGGTTTTAGACGCACACCGATCTGATAAAAGACCTCCTCAAGATATCTTCTCTTTTGTCCATAGCAATACATAAAAATATAACGGCGCAACTCATCATCATTCTGTCGGTACCAGTCCAACAAGGTAGGACGAAACCATAATTGCCCCCGATAACTTACAATTTTCATATCATCGATCATAGCTTCCGCAATATCACTTTCCCCATCTTCGACAGCCTGAATATTCATGTCACGGGTGATGTTACGTAATTCATTAGCCGGTAATGGTTCGGCAAAAATATGTTCATTAATAATTTCAATATAAGTCATCCATAACGGATATTTTTCAATCAACTCACGATGCCAGAATAACTTTTTATCGCGTTCATCTTCCGCGGTCAACCCTAATAAATTCTCGCTCTTACGACATGCTCGAAAGAAATCAGGGAAAGGTTCGCGCTTGCCATGATTAACAACTTCTAGCGCTTTGCCATTTTGTTTAACCGTGACAGCATCCGTATTAGCTTTATGCTTATATGTCACTTCAAAACCGAGCACACTTATAGCACTCGCACCGCGGAAACCATGATATTTTTTAAAATAGAAGTTCGCGCCGTGATCCGTATAAACAATTTCAGTTCTGATACCGAGCTTATCTACCAAATAGTTAATTTGTTCTCGTGTTAGTGCATTAATTTCAATAACTAGATCATCATCGGTTAATAAATATCCGGCGTTGTCGAATGTTTCAATATTCTGTGCGGTTTCTGCGTTAATACTTGGGCAATTTTTACCCGGTTCAAATTTTATATACATTTTTCCAGTCCTTTTTTATTCTAAATACGCCGTATCAACAAAATCATGTCATATAAACGTATTCTGTGAGTCTTTTAAAATCGTTACTTAGTAGTTGTACCTAGATGTTCAATAAAACGCGTTGTGTTAATAACCTGATCTACATCTTGTTTCCCGTGTTCCGTGTTGACACGAATAACGTGAATTTGTTGCAACAGTTCACGCTTCTGATCAGGTTTCATACTTGCATCGCTAACCAGTTCTCCAAGATAGCCTAGTTGAACTAAACATCCCTGCATTGTTCGTGAACCATGTTTAAGAATTTCTTTACTTGGCGTATTGTTACTGTGAATTAACATATTTATAATCACCTTTCATTATTATGTGTTGGGTTATTACCGTGAATTGTACTCGCTACGACTTATTTTTTTTGATTAACCCTTAGTGATCGGCTAAAAGCCATTGATCGATTTCAGACTTGTAAAACAGCGTTGAACCTTCGTGAACGTGTGACGGTAAACCCGATAGACACCATTTATTAAAAGTGTTGTAGCTAACCCCTACATACTTGCAGGCTTCATTCTTTTTTAGCCACTGTTTATTCATACCTGTGGCTTGTTTAGCTTCGTTGATACCGTTTGTTATTAACGTGTATACGTAATTGCGCAAGTTTGTTTCTTGATTGTTATCTAAGATAACTTTTAAACTATTATCCATTAATTAAGCTCCTTTCCGTCTTTTTGTAAAAGATACTTTAAATTAATTTTTGTAAAGTATCCTTTCTTTTGGAACATTCACAATAATACACCAATGTTTTTATAAGTCAACCTTTTATTTGAAATTAATTTAAAATGTTTTAAATTAAAAGATACTTTATTTTTATGTTGTCAAAGCATATTGAATTAATATATAATTAATTGAAAGTTGAGGTGTAACAATGTTAAAAAACAATTTAGAAAAGATAATGAAAGAAAAAAAGTTAACCATCACTGATTTAGATAATGCAATTCCAAACCTTTCCCGCCCAACAATTACCAATCTGGTTCAAAATAAAAGTAAAATGGTTCGCTTTGATACCATCGATATTTTATGTCAATTTCTTGATATTACTCCCACAGAATTTTTTTCATACTACAAATATGAATACAGTTTTGATTGCAAAATAAATAACTTAGAAACAGCGCTTCTAGAAGACGGAAACGACTTAGTCTACTTAACAATTAAATCAACCGACATCGATCTATTTCTATTAGAGGGAGTAACTAAAACAACCTTCGCAACTTTGAAGCTAAAAATATTCAGCGATAAAAATAAGCTTTTGTCTACCTCGTTAGTACCCAACGGCCACAATCTACTTCAATTTTCCATGGTTGCAGATTCTAACAACTTCGAAAAATTTAATTTATTCTGGACTAAACAAATACCGCAAGAATTTAGACTGGAATTGCAAAACCAATTACTTACACTTATTACAACAAAAATCCAAGAATACCTGAAATCTGATATTGGAGATTCTAAGTATAAATTGCTTGCTCCTTTTAACGCCTACACACAACAAAAAGTTGTTAAAATCGGTGATGATCCTACGCTGGTTTAGAATACCGCCATACATATCTTTTGTGCTCGCTACGCAGGAGGATATTAAAATATGGCAAAGATTAAAGAATATACTAAAAGAGATGGCTCTAAATTCTACATGTTTAGGCTATACGCAGGTTTAAACCCTGCCACGGGCAAGAAACAGTACACTACTCGAAGAGGGTTTTAAACGGCCCAAGAAGCTAATTTAGCAATGGCAAAATTAACTATTGAAATTAGCGAGGGAAACTACAACACTAAGCCGGTTGAAACGTACAGAGATATTTATAATATTTGGATTGTTGACTATAAAACCACGGTAAAAGAAAGTACGTATAACAAAACCCTAGGGTACTTTAAAAACCACCTATTGCCCGCTTTTGGTGATATGAAACTGGATAAGATAACCGAGATGCTCCTATCCTAGTATTTGGTACATAAATTTCTGAACAGTTGTGCCATAAT
>CALFSK010000019.1 GCA_937916845.1 uncultured Lactobacillus sp.
GGTGACTTTGCTAGTGTCCCAGTTGGTGATGTTCAATGTTGGCAAGACGCCGCAGCCGAAGAACATTTTAGCCATGTTAGTGACGTTACTGGTATTCCAGTTGCTAACGTCTAGCGATGTTAACTTGGTGTTCCCACAGAACATATCCACCATCGTTGTGACCTTGCTGGTGTCCCATTTGGATACATCTAGCTTAGTGAACTGAGTATTGAAAAAGGTGTAGCCCATGTCAGTCACGTTACTGGTATTCCAACCGCTAACGTCGATGTTAGCGAGCGCTGTGTCACCGGCAAAGAGGTTGTTCATGTTGGTGACTTTACCAGTGTTCCAACCACTGACGTTGAGGTTGACCAGACTAGTTGTGTTTGCAAACATAAAGGCAATGCTGGTCACGTTACTCAAGTTCCAGTTGCTGACATCAATGGTCTTGAGGGCCGTATCACCGGAGAAGACGCTGCGCATGCTCTTGACGTTACCAGTGTCCCAATTGGCAAAACTGATTGAGACTAATCCAGTGTCATGGAAAAACATGCTGTCCATGTTGGTAACCTTGCTGGTGTCCCATTTACTTAGGTCTAGGGTCGTCAGGGAAGACGTCGAGTCAAATAGCGAGCCCATGTTAGTGACGTTACCAGTTTTCCAGTTGCTGACATCAAGGGTCTTAAGGGATGAAACGTTCCAGAATAGGGCGCCCATGTTGGTGACGTTACTGGTGTCCCATTGAGAAACATCGAGCGTGGTCAACGCTGAATCATTGGCAAACATTGACAGCATGTTTTTGACTTGGGACGTCTTAAAGTTATTGGCATTAGTGACGGTTGTTAAACTACCCAAGTCCCGGAATAGGCCGGATGAATCAGCAGCACCGGTGACTGTGTCTTCAAAAATGATCTCTTTGATATCCTTGGCGTAAGCAGCCCATGGATTTTTACCAGCGGTGTCAGCGAACGTTCCGCCACTAATATGCAAGACGCCGTCACTGTCAATTCGCCAGGCGCTGTTACCGTAATTTCCAGTAGCGATATCCGCTTTTACAGCAGCTCTAGCAAGGGTTGCTTTTTTCTTTGTAGTTGGTGCAGCGGTCGTTGTTTTACTGGTGAGCGTGTCAGTTGGAACATCGGCGATTGGTGCTTCTTCGATAAGATCTGGTGTAGCTGGATTGTCAACGGTCGTCGGGTCCGTTACGGTCTGATTAGCATCGTTGGTCGTGTCGACTTCCGTGGAACCGACAACCCCATTGTTAGTTCCGGATTGATTATCGGTTGCTGCGTTTTCAGATTGACCCTGATTGGTGGTATCCGTAGTTGTCTCGTCAACGGGCTGATCCGTGTTTGTTGAAGTGTCATTTTCACTATTAGAAGCAGGATTTTCCGTGTTAGATGAAACTTCCGTTGTTTTAGTCTCATCCGTTGTGGTCTGTTTAGTGTCGTCGGTCGTACTCTGATCGTCTTTAGCCACTATTGTTTTGTCGGTGGTGGATTGTTCAGTCTTAGTGTCGGTGCTTTCCGCAGTAGTGGTGTCGTCAGTTTTAGTCGTCACTTGATCAGGGGTGGTCACATCGTCAGTTTTGACCGTTACTGGGTCAACCGTGGTGTCATCAGTTTTAGTTGCTGTCTGATCAGTCGTTGCATCATCGGATTTCGTAGTCGTCGTATCAGTGGTGGTTACGGATGAAATCGTAGCTTCACTACTAGTAGTTGCGGGAGTGACTTGATTAGTGGTGACCGTAGTAGGCGTAGCAGTGTCTGCGTGAACATTGATCGCATTCAGCTGCCAAGTAAAAGCAGTAATACCAGCAAAGACCCAGAAACGGCCTTTCTTGTACATCTTGTAATGCGTTTTTTGATCTGTAGATTGAGCCATGATTATAAACATTCCTTTCACACGCCACTCACAACGTCTTGAAGCGGGATGAGCGGTATTAGTCGATTGTATTTTTAGCTAAGCGCGGTTGGGTAAACGATACGGTAAGTATGTTAATAAACTGATTTAAACAGTTTATTAGGATAAGTATTCCCCCTTGGCTTGTTAAACAAGGAGATCGTAACGTTCAACGACAGATTATGTTTTGGTGCTTAACTATCGATAAGTTGTATTCTATAGCAATAAATTTATTTGTAAATAGTTAAGTAAGGCCACATAATCGCTGATTTATCAGTGAGTTGAGTGCAATATAAAATTTTGTTATTAATATTTTTGATAACACCTAATTGTTATATTTTTAACCGAATTAATTAATTAGACTAATGTTAATTAATTAAAATGATTGTATTTGCGGCAAATAGATAAACTGATTGTATCAGAATAAGGCATGACTGGGTTCTTGAAAGTCAATAAAAAGCGCTTTCATACTTCTCTAATTTTCTGGACATTTAGTTATCATAAAAAATCGAGTTAATCTGATTAACAGACTGGGGATATTTTGGCTGACTAACTAATGATTTGCTTATGCCAATCATTTCGAACACAAGCAAAAATTTTTTTATATTTTAGTCTCGTTAATAAAGGTCACTAACGTTAGCCGATGATTTATTCGGATTAAGGCTGGATAAACAATAGAAATTTTAGTAGCAGTGGCGATAAATTTAAGATTTTAAGGGAAAGGTATCTATAATAGGTAGTTTTGGGTCAGCTGATCCAGTTAGGAGTAAAATTAGCGTGTTCGCGAATGGGGTCTGTAACTATCGGGACGGAATGGCAACGTTTAGGGACGCTAAGTGCAGAAATAAATTTGACCGTAACTGAAAATGAAAGAATATCATCAATTTTCAATATTTATTTTCATTTAGAACCCTAGTGGTGGCGGGAAAGTTGATGGTTGTGCGGTATTTAGGCCAAGTGTCTTTCTTGCTTATTCATAGTAACCGGTGTATGATAATTCAGTTGTACCATTTGAAAGTCAGACCGTTGGCTTGCATGATAGCGCCTTACGGGGAACGGATTTTTTCCTAGCTGTCAGTAATCCCATGGTGTCATCCTTAGGAGGAAACATATTTGAAGTTTACAGAACTAGGCTTATCCGATAGCCTACTTAAAGCAGTTACTCGAGCAGGCTACGAAGAAGCCACCCCAATCCAAGCAGAAACCATTCCAATGGTGCTTGATGGGAAAGACGTGATTGGCCAAGCACAAACCGGTACTGGTAAAACCGCCGCGTTTGCATTGCCAATCCTACAACGTTTGGATTTTGACAATCCTAACATTCAATCCTTAGTTATTTCACCAACGCGTGAATTAGCTATCCAAACCCAGGAAGAAATCTTCCGTTTGGGTAAAGACGAACGGGCAAAAGTTCAAGTCGTCTACGGCGGTTCTGACATCCGTCGTCAAATCAGAAACCTGAAGCAACACCCACAAGTGATTGTTGGGACGCCAGGTCGTTTACTAGATCATATTCGTCGCGGCACGGTCAAATTAGACCATGTTAAGATGTTGGTCTTAGATGAAGCCGATGAAATGTTAGACATGGGATTCTTGGATGATATTGAATCAATTATCAAACAAGTCCCTTCAGAACGGCAAACGATGCTCTTCTCAGCTACGATGCCGCCTGAAATCAAACGCATCGGTGTTCAGTTCATGCACGAACCACACCATGTAAAAATTAAAGCAAAAGAATTGACCGCTGATACAGTTGATCAATACTACGTTAAAGCAAAAGAATTTGAAAAGTTCGATATCATGACGCGTTTATTCGATGTTCAGGCACCTGAATTAACCATTGTCTTTGGTCGGACGAAGCGTCGAGTTGACGAATTGTCAAAAGGCCTTGAAGCACGTGGCTACAACGCCGCTGG
Source organism: uncultured Lactobacillus sp. (assembly GCA_937916845.1). Lineage (GTDB taxonomy): Bacteria > Bacillota > Bacilli > Lactobacillales > Lactobacillaceae > Lactiplantibacillus > Lactiplantibacillus paraxiangfangensis. The sequence continues at coordinate 3,798 of CALFSK010000019.1, forward strand.
GATTCATGGTGACTTGAGTCAACAACGTCGGACGCAAATCATGCGTCAATTCAAAGCTGGTAAGTTAGATATCTTAGTTGCAACCGATGTGGCTGCCCGGGGACTTGACGTTTCTGGTGTGACCCACGTTTACAACTACGATATTCCACAGGATCCAGATAGTTATGTTCATCGTGTTGGCCGTACTGGTCGTGCCGGACATAAAGGGGTTTCCTTAACCTTTGTAACGCCAAATGAAATGGAATACCTCCGGGTCATCGAAAAGTTGACCAAGAAGCGGATGTTACCATTGAAGCCACCAACAGAAGAAGAAGCTTTCTCTGGCCAATTAGCAGCTGCTGAAGCTAGTGTTGGCGCGTTGGTTGCAAAGACTTCTACTGATAAGTATGCAGAACAAGCTGCAGAATTATTAAAGAAGTACGATGCAACTGACTTGGTTGCGGCCTTATTAAATGACTTAACCAAGGACGACTCCACTGCCGTACCAGTTAAGATTACGCCAGAACGCCCATTGCCTCGTCATAAGGGTGGTGGTAACAACCGTCGTGGTGGCGGTGGTTATCGTGGTAACCGTAATCGTAACAGCAACCATGGTGGCGGTCGTGGCGGCTACTCACACAATGGTCGGAGCAGTGACCGTGATCGTGGCGGCCATGGTCGTGGTGATCATAAGAGTGGCGGCTACAAGGGTCGTTCACGTGATGACAACCGTAGTAACAACCGTAATCATGATGACGGTCGTAAGCAAAGCAGCAAGCGGAGCTACACGATTCGGACGAACGATTAGGTTTAAGCATTCAAATAACAAATTAACGTCGTTACTGACGGATGATTTAAAAAAGTCGAGCGTTTGCTCGGCTTTTTTGTTTGGTCATGATGATAAAATCAAGGTGTATCAGTCTAAGCAGAAGAACCTTCATGACAACGTGAAAAGATTGCGTGCGGTTTAACCTTTTATCGCTCCCGTAGCTGTGGTAAATTGGAAACATCAAGCGTAATTGTTGGTTTTGAAAGGCGGCAGCGGAGATGATTTACGGAACCGGAATTGATTTGACGGAGATTGGACGTATTCAAAAAATCGTGGATGCGGGACTTAAGCTTCCTGAAAAAGTCCTAACCCCAGCGGAATTGGTGGTTTTTAATCGCTATGGGTCAAAGCGACGAATTGAATTTTTAGCGGGCCGCTTTTCTGCCAAGGAATCTTATAGTAAGGCTTTTGGAACTGGAATTGGTGCCGCAGTTGGTTTTCAAGATATTGAAATTTTGGATAATGAAGCGGGCAAACCGGAAATTACGCGTCATCCGTTCACCGGTCCAGCGTGGGTATCAATCTCCCATACGGATCAGCTCGTGATGACACAAGTTATATTGGAAAGAGGCAAAATGTGATGGTTGTAATTGGGGAACACCGCCACACACAAGTTAAAGTTGACTTGCAGGCAATCAAAAATAATATTAAAGCGGAGATGGATCGTAAAGATCCGCTGACTGAACTTTGGGCCGTTGTAAAGGCTAACGGGTATGGTCACGGCATTATCCAGGTCGCACAAGCGGCAAAACAAGCGGGTGCAACTGGATTTTGCGTGGCAATTTTAGATGAGGCGTTAGCCTTACGGGCGGCCGGAATAACCGAGCCGATTTTGGTACTGGGCATTACGGAACCAGAATACGCACCTTTAATTGCTGAAAAAGATATTTCGGTAGCGGTTGGGACACAGGACTGGTTGGATACCGCCGCAACAATTTTAGCGGCCAATGACGTTACTACGCCATTGCACGTCCACTTGGCACTTGATACGGGTATGGGCCGAATTGGGTTCCAGACACCTACGGAATTGGCTGCGGCAGTGACAACATTAAACAGACCTAACACACCGTTTGATTTTGAAGGCATCTTTACGCACTTTGCGACCGCGGATCAAGCCGACGACACCTATTTCACGCACCAGTTGAATAACTGGAAGGCGTTAACTGCGGTGGTGGATGAGCTGCCACGCTACGTCCACGTTTCAAATTCGGCGACTAGTTTATGGCATCAAGCCTGCAACGGAAACGTTGTACGGTTTGGCGTTGCGTTGTACGGTTTAAATCCGTCAGGGCAAGAACTCAGTGCACCGTACGAGTTACAACCAGCGTTATCTTTGACGGCTCAGCTTTCCTTTGTTAAGAAGCTAGCTAAGGGCAAGTCGATTAGCTACGGTGCGACCTATACCGCGGCGGAAGATGAATGGATTGGGACCGTTCCAATTGGTTATGCGGATGGCTATGAACGACGTTTGCAAGGCTTTCACGTCTTAGTTGACGGTCAAGCTTGTGAGATTGTTGGCCGGGTCTGCATGGATCAAATGATGGTACGCTTGCCGCACGAGGTTCCGGTTGGGACACAAGTAACGTTGGTCGGCACGGATGGTGACCAGACCATTACGTTACAAGATATTGCGGATTACTGTGGCACGATCCACTATGAAATTGCGTGTGGATTAGCACCGCGGTTGCCACGAGTATACGTGGATTAATTTTGATAAAAAGTAACGTTTAGATATTATAGTGAATAAATCGTCCCGCAAATCACGCAATGTGGTTAGCGGGACGATTTTGTATAGATTGCGTTAAACTGAACTGGGTTAACAATCAACTGATTAGCCAAAGTTAGTAAACGGTTGCTAAAAGTGAAGAATTCATGCTATCATGAGTAGCAAGAATAGTCATAATCAAAGTTACAGTGGGGTACTGTGAGTAACTATGGGTGTCAGTATAAAGGGAGATGAGGCGATGGCCGCAGCTGATATTAAGCGGGGTGATATTTTCTATGCAGATCTATCACCCGTTGTGGGGTCCGAACAGGGCGGCATGCGTCCGGTATTAATCGTGCAAAACAACGTGGGGAACCATTATAGCCCAACCGTCATTGTTGCGGCGATTACTGCCAAGGTCCAAAAGGCTAAGATGCCAACACATGTGAACATCAACGCTGCTCATACAGGAATTGAAAAAAATTCAGTGGTACTGCTAGAACAAGTTCGTACTATTGATAAACAGCGGTTGAAGGATCGCGTGACGCACTTAGATGATCAGACGATGCGGCGGGTTGATAACGCGCTACAGATTAGTATTGGGCTTGCTGATCGGACAAAACGCCATTCACAACGCACCTTACAACCATAGTTGATTGACGGGAATTAGTCAGTTTACATAATTGACCCAGCGCGGTGCGAATCGTGACGGGTAAGCAGTGCAAAAGAACGTGTGCCTTTAGAATAGGGCGCACGTTCTTTTTTTACGGCTAGGGGATCTGAAATCAGGCTTGCGGTCCCGTGACTCCCGTGCTACGATGAAAGCCGTTTTGCATTTTTAATACGTGGTTCGTAACCATCCCACGTAAAAAAACTAGGAGGAATTATTAACATGACTCAATCGAAGATTCGACCGTGGATCATTAACGCCCTGGTGGCTGCGATGTACGTTGTTTTATGTCTCGGCCCGGCGGCGTTCAGTTTAGCTTCGGGTGCGATTCAATTTCGAGTATCTGAAGGCTTGAACCACTTGGCCGTATTTAACCGCAAATATATCTGGGGCATCGTCGCTGGTGTAATTTTATTCGACGCGTTTGGCCCGGGAGCAAGCTTGCTCAATGTCTTGTTTGGCGGTGGCCAGTCCTTACTTGCCTTGCTCGTGTTGACGTGGATTGCGCCTAAGCTGAAAACCGTCTGGCAACGGATGGTCTTAAACGTGTTCTTGTTCACGGTCTCCATGTTCATGATTGCGCTTATGATTACGATGATGAGTAGTGGCGTGGCATTTTGGCCAACCTACTTGACCACGGCAATTTCAGAACTGATCATTATGACGGTGACCGCACCGATTATGTACGGTCTTGACCGGATACTCCACTTTAGTGATCGCATTAGTTAATCGTAAAATATAGAAAACAAATTAGTTCTTTGATGATTTATTCCGGTTGCCACTGATGACATGCGGTCGTGGGACCGTCCGTGGCCTAAGACCGGAAATTCGCCGGTCAAAGGCCACCTTCACGACCGATGCCATCAGTGGCAACCTCCGAGCATCCAACTAAAATAACAACAGTAAGACTATTGTTGGCGGAGTCAGGAAGCCTTGGTGTGCTGTTGCGACCAGTTCAAGCAGTCTTGAATTTCACTTGAACGCAGAAAAAAGGCAGTCCCCCAGATGGATTTTTCATCTGGGGGACTGCCTTTAAACATTATTCAGCTTGAAGATCTTCAACTTCGATGACTTTAAACTGTTTACGGTTTAAGTTATCCGTAATGCGCTTGAGTTTTTCGGTATCCACGTTTTCTGGTAGGGTGAACAACGTCCGGTGGCCCAGCGTGCCGTTTTGAACGTCAAGGGTCAAGCAACCGGCAATCGACGTGTACTTCGTGATGATTTTAGCCATGGCAGCCAAATCACCACGTTCACCGATTGAAACGACGGTCAAAACGTAACTGCCGACGTTCACGTTCCAAGATTGTGACAACATGTCCAGTAAGCGGGTATGCGTCAAAATACCATAGAAGTAGCCGTGTTCGTCTAAAACGGCGATGTAAGGTAAATCTTTAATTGAGAAGAAGACGTTATAGAAGGCTGCGTCGACTTGGATCGTCTTAGTCGCGTTCTTTAACAGTGAAGTTACTGGTAAAGACATGTCGCCACCACGCGACTTATGACGATAGATGTGCATTTTATAGATGTTACCGCGGAAAATATGGCCGGTTTCATCGAGGATCGGTACACAGCGGAAACCAGAATCTTCGAGAACTTGTAAGGCTTCTTCCAAGGTCGAATCGGCAGTGACCGTAGTTAAACGTTCTTTAGGTTTAACGAGAGTTTTTAATAACATAACGGATGATCCCCCAGATTTATTAGTTTGTTTTAATAAATGATACCATAAAATCCGCCCTAAGTTGTATCAATCCACGTTGATTTGGCGTCGATTGTCAGCAAAAAAGCCAGCCCGATGGACTTGGACTGGCTTTTGTTAAATTAAATTTAAATTAGAAAACAACAACGGGTGTACCAGTTGGCACGGCCGCGAAGACTTTGGCCACGGCGGTCGGTGGGGTATTCACACAACCATGGGAACCATGAGTCTTGTACCAGGTGCCACCGTATTGCTTTTGCCATGGTGAGTCATGAATTCCTTCACCGGTATCGTCAAACGGCATCCAGTAAGAAACTGGTTGGGTGTAGCTGGAACCATCGTCATTGTTGCCTCTCAGCGTGGCGTTGTGTTGCTTACTCCAGACGTCCCAGACCCCGGTAGTTGTTTCGTGCTTGCCGGGTTTCCCAGTAACAACGTCGGTTGAGACTTTGACTTTACCATCAACGTAGACCCACATGTGCTGGTTGACCTTGTCAACTTCGATGTAGGTGTTACCGATGTCGGTTCCTTTTTTGTTATAACCGGAACCACTAATTATTGGCGAGCGGGTAAAGTCCTTACCCGCAAGGACTTCTTTGGAAAGGGCTTTGGCTTCAGCGGCCGTTTTAATGCTCCAACCGTAGAAACCGCCGCTGACTTTGACCGTTCCGCGACTCGTACTCTTAAATGTCCGGGTCGTGTGATAAGTATGGTACTTATCGTTAAGTTGCTTAACGTAACTTTCAACGGCAGTTTGGTTCAACGTGATGTTACCCTTGTGGTCAGCTTGAATCCAACTCAGGATAGTGTCATGCGGAATGTTAAATTTATGACCATTGATGTGGTACGTGGCCGTTTCGGTAGCGTATTTTTGCGCTTTACCTTGGGCAGTTTTCAAGCTGGTACTCGTGCTCTTAACCGTGGGAGCCACGTAAGCGTCTTTCAGACTAATCTGGCTCTTGCCTTCACTGAGTGATTTGGTGACGAGCGTTTTTAGTCGGGCCTGACTTAACTCGGTTCCTTGGACTTCTTTTTGAATGGCAACGGCGTTATTTTTATAAACTAACTTAGCGTTTTCAGTTTTAGTCCGTTTCGTTTGGTTGGCTTTAGCCGTAATGTTTTTAAGCAACGTCTGAAGATTAGACTTAGCAATTGTTACGTCACCAACCGTGGTGTCGTCGTCGGCCTGTGCAGAAGCAATCAATGAAACTGGCCAGCGCCAGTAGTTTTGGTGTGAAATTAACTTACTAAGTTCTTGGTTGGTATTAATTGAAATGCCAGCGGATTTACTCGTAAAAGCGTACTGGGTCTGTCCGTTTTCAATGACATGGTAAGTTCGGTGATCTAAAGCGTGATTCACTTTGGGTGCGGCCTGAGCAGCGGTTTTTCCACTGATGTCAATGCCAGCAACTTCGGTATTTGGTAAAAAGGTATGCTGGTTTTGCCAAATCAGGCTGGTCGCAATATATGCCACGGCGAGGACGCCGAGAATACTGCCACCAATGATGAGCCCGCGTTTGTGCTTCATAATAATGTTGGCCTCCATTTGGTTTGTAATTGGTTTGTAATATTTTCACCTTATAACAGAATCACTAGAAGTGCAAACGCTAAGGCCGGTATAAGAGAGGTGAAACCCCAAATAACACACAAACTACTGGTAAATTTGACATAAATTAATTGATACTACGAGACACAGTCAACTACGGTTAATAACCGCAGTATGAAACAGTTTTAGTATAACTATTTTGATTTAATGCAGACGGGAACGCGGGCCAATCCATGACTCAAGAATTATGGTTACTAGAGGTTATGGGAGTAAGTGACCTGAGTGAAAAATTAATGGGGTAAGAACAAAAAATTAGAAAGCTTGAGCCAGCATACTAGGACTGCTCAACTATGCTAAAAACAGCTTACTACCGTTATTGTTATCGAATGCTATCAGCGACGACCGGATTAGGTTTTTCTTGTTAACTAAAAAAGAACCCGGCGCAACGCCGAGTTCCCTGTAATTTAAAACTATTTATTTTCGAGTGCAGCTAAGCCGTCCGTCAAAACCTTCTTCAAGGTTGCAGCGGAGTCTTGCATTTTCTTTAATTCATCAGCTGAAAGTGGTGATTCGATGATCTTCTTCAGACCAGTGGCACCAATAACGGCCGGTGTACCGATGTAAATATCGTTTAAACCATATTGGCCGTCCATGTAGGCACCAACTGGTAAAATGGCATTTTCATCACGAAGGATGGCTTTCGAAATCCGCATCAACGCGGTCCCGATTCCGTAGAAGGTTGCGCCTTTTAAGTTGATGATGTCGTAAGCTTTGTTACGAACGCCATCTTCTAATTTGGCTAAGTCTTCATCGGAAACGCCTTGTTCCTTGGCGATGTCTCTAACTGGGCGGGTCCCGATCGTTGCAGTTGAGTAAGCTGCAAATTCGGAATCACCGTGTTCACCCATGATGTAGGCATCAACGGAACGAGGATCAACGTCGAATTGTTTACCTAAAGCAACCCGGAGACGTGATGAGTCTAAGGAAGTCCCGGAACCAATAACGCGGTCCTTAGGGAATCCAGAGAACTTCCAAGTAGCATAAGTCAAAATGTCAACTGGGTTAGCGGCAACTAAGAAAATCCCGTCGAAACCGGAGTCAACAACTGGTTTTACAATTGAGGACAGAATGTTTAAGTTCTTGTTAACTAAATCCAAACGTGATTCCCCTGGTTTTTGTGGTGCACCAGCGGTAATCACAACTAAGTCGGCATCTTTGCAATCTGCATATTCACCGGAGTAGATTTTCTTGGGAGCGGTGAAAGCCTGGGCGTCTTCAAGGTCAAGGGCGTCACCCTTGGTACGATCCTTGACGACATCGACAATTACAAATTCTTCAGCAATTCCTTGTTGTGCCATGGCAAAAGCGTAACTGGAACCAACGGCGCCATCGCCGACTAACACAACTTTTTGATGATTTGGCATGCTTGACAAAATAAGTCATCCTCTCGTAATAAAAATTTGGTTTTTACGATTAGATTATACCATGTTTAACAATCACAAGTCTCTAATTTCGGTACACTTTTAATGAAAATGTTAGCGTTTGCAAAGCGCACGTTTGACGGGCGTTCACTAATTGATTGTGTTATACTAATTGCACTAAATGGCCCCTATGAAAACAACCGTGAGTTTAGGTGGTCATCACGCATAATATTGAGTTGAAATAAGCAGCAGGCAGGTCGCCGAATCAGGGTAAGTCCCGATTCGGCCTGTTTGGTATGTCAAAAGATAACGGGAGTTTTATATAAGTATGAAAATGATCGTAGGATTAGGCAATATTGGTAGTAAGTATGCAAAGACGCGGCATAACGTAGGTTTCATGATAGTCGATGATTTAGCGCAGCGGCTCAATGCGGAATTCCAGACGAGCAAGTTTGAAGCTGAAGTGGCGACCGTCTTTAAAGATGGTGAAAAACTCATGCTGGTCAAACCGTCCACGTATATGAACGAATCTGGACGAGCAGTGGGACCGTTGATGAGTTATTACAACGTCGCACCGGCAGATCTATTGGTCATCCATGATGATTTGGATTTACCCTTAGGCAAGGTTCGTTTGAAGCAAAAGGGCTCGGCTGGTGGTCATAACGGAATTAAGAGCATTATTAGCCACGTTGGCGATCCCAAGTTCAAACGGGTCAAGGTCGGCATTGATCACCCTGAAAAAATGAGTGTGGTCGATTACGTGCTCGGAAAATTTTCACCCGCACAGTTGGCGGACTTTAACGATGCCAAGATCACGGCGGTGGCCGCCATTGAAGCGTGGTTAACGACGGATGATTTTGCGGCGGTCATGAATCAATATAACTAAATACAGGAGGGGAAGTCACATGGATATAGAAGCGATTGTTGAGCAAACGCCCGACTTTCAAACAATTTTAGCGGGCATTAGTCCGAAGAGCCGGCAGTTAATAACCGGTTTGAACGGTTCCGCCCGGACAGTTTATTTAAGCGCGTTATTTCATCAATTGACACATTCTTTATTGATCGTGACGGACAACTTGTTTCATGCCAGTCAGTTGGTCGATGATTTAACGAGCCTACTGGATGATGATCAAGTCTTCTTGTTCCCAGCCGAAGAAATGATGGCTTCGGAAATTGCCACGAGTTCTCCAGAATACCGGGCACAACGGGTCCAGGCGGTTAACGCGTTATTACGTGATCAGCCGGCCATCGTTGTGACGTCCGTTTCTGGTGCCCGGCGGTTCTTGCCACCGGTCGAACAATTTAAAGCGGCACGGTTACCGTTAAAAGTCGGCGATGACCTCGATCTAACTCAGGTCCAAGTTCAGTTGCACGATATGGGTTACGTTAAGGAACAGTTAGTTGCCCGTCCCGGGGACTTTGCAGTCCGGGGGTCAATTATGGATATTTATCCGCTGGATGCCGATTATCCCGTCCGGTTGGATTTATTTGATACGGAAATCGATACGCTGAAGTATTTTGATCCGGCAACGCAGCGTTCGGTTGAAAACTTAGATGACTATACGGTTTTACCGGCAACTGATTTTATTTTGACCAATGAAATGCTCCAAGCCGGCGCCAAACGGTTGAAGACCGCGATGGCTGCGGAAAACAAAAAATTGAAACCCGCTGAACGGCAGACGTTAGCGGATAACTTGGCACAACCGTTGTCAGATATGGAAAAGGGCCTGATTGGTAGCGACCTGCTACTGTATGGCGATTATTTGTATGATCGTAAGACGAGTATCTTTGACTACGTTGCTAAGGACGGTGTCGTTGTTTTTGACGAGTACTCCCGGATCTTAGATAGCGAGCAACAGTTACTGACGCAAGAAGCGGATTGGGTCACGGACCAACTGGCCCATCACCGGGTCTTATCGACTGCGAGTTACGGTAACGAAATGCGTGATCTATTACGCGATGATCAACACGCGCAAGTCTTAGTGTCGTTATTTCAAAAGGGTATTGGAAACGTCAAACTAGCGCAAGTGACCAACGTACGGACCCGGCCGATGCAAGAGTTCTTTGGCCAACTGCCAACCCTTAAAACGGAGTTGGACCGGTGGCATAAGCTTAAACAGACCGTAGTTTTGATGGTTTCGGAAGCGGAACGCTTAACGAAGGTCAGCAACACCCTCGATGATTTTGAAATCAAGGCGCTTATGACTAAGGCGGAGAACCTACAAACCGGTGTCGTACAGATCGTTGAAGGCAGTTTGCAAAACGGGTTTGAATTTCCAGACGGGCACTTAGTCGTTATTACCGAGCAAGAGATGTTCAAAAAGGTCGCCAAAAAACGGCCTCGGCGGCAGACCTTAGCTAACGCGGAGCGGCTGAAGAGCTACACTGATTTAAAGCCGGGCGACTTTGTTGTGCACGTGAACCACGGGATTGGGAAGTACGTGGGGATGCAGACGCTCGAAGTCGACGGTGTGCATCAGGATTACATCACGATTGCGTATCAGAACAACGCCAAGATTTTTATTCCGGTTACCCAGCTGAACTTAGTGCAAAAATACGTTTCGTCAGAGTCAAAGACGCCCCACATTAACAAATTAGGTGGGACGGAATGGACCAAGGCCAAGCGTAAAGTGGCAGCCAAGATTGAAGACATTGCGGACGAATTAGTTGAGTTATACGCTAAGCGGGAAGCTGAGAAGGGGTACGCTTTTCCAAAGGATGACAGTTATCAAGATGATTTTGATAATGAATTTCCATATCCAGAAACCCCGGATCAGATTCGCAGTATTAATGAAATCAAGCATGACATGGAACGGCCGAAGCCGATGGACCGGTTGCTAGTTGGTGACGTGGGCTATGGGAAGACCGAAGTTGCGTTACGGGCGGCCTTCAAGGCGATTGAAGCTGGTAAACAGGTGGCGTTCTTAGTGCCGACAACCATTTTGGCGCAACAACATTACGAAACGATGCTGAATCGGTTTGAAGGGTACCCGGTGAACGTTGGGATGCTCTCACGTTTTCGGACCAATAAAGAAATGAAGGAAACCGTTCAACAGTTAAAGGACGGCGAACTGGACATTGTCGTTGGGACGCACCGGCTCCTATCCAAGGACGTCAATTTTGCGGACTTAGGCCTGTTGATTATTGATGAAGAGCAACGTTTCGGGGTCAAACACAAGGAACGCCTAAAATCGTTAAAAGCGAGTGTGGACGTGTTAACGTTGACGGCCACACCAATTCCGCGTACGTTGCACATGTCAATGCTTGGCGTGCGGGATCTGTCGGTGATTGAAACGCCACCGACGAACCGGTACCCAATTCAGACTTACGTCATGGAACAAAACTTTGGCGTGATCAAGGAAGGTATTGAGCGCGAAATGCAACGGAATGGTCAAGTCTTCTACTTGCATAATCGTGTTCACGATATTGAAAAGGTCGTTGCTCAAATCAAGGACCTGGTCCCAGATGCCGCGGTGGCACATATCGACGGGCAAATGCCAGAATCGCAACTAGAAGGTATCTTGTACGACTTTATTCGTGGTGAATATGACGTCCTCGTGACGACGACGATTATTGAGACCGGGGTCGATATTCCTAACGTGAATACGTTGTTTGTGGAAAATGCTGACCGGATGGGCTTATCGCAGTTGTACCAATTGCGAGGCCGAATTGGGCGTAGTAGTCGGGTGGCATATTCCTACTTCACTTATCAACAAAATAAGGTTCTGACCGAAATTGGTGAGAAACGGTTGCAAGCTATCAAGGACTTTACTGAACTGGGGTCCGGATTCAAGATTGCGATGCGTGACCTTTCCATTCGGGGTGCCGGAAACCTACTAGGTAAACAGCAACACGGTTTCATTGACTCCGTTGGGTACGACCTTTATACCCAGATGCTGTCAGAAGCGGTCGCTAAGAAACGTGGCCAACAAGCGAAGGTCAAGACGGACGCAACGATGGAACTGGGAATCGAAGCGTACTTGCCGACGAGCTACATTGAAGATGAACGGCAAAAGATTGAAATTTACAAACGGATTCGTCAGTTAGAAAATAACGATCAGTACATGGAAGTTCAAGACGATTTAATGGATCGCTTTGGTGATTATCCAGATGAAGTGGCGAGCCTGCTTGCGGTCGGTAAGCTGAAAATGCTCGCTGATAACGCCTTAATTGAAAAGATTCAGCGAACGGATGGCGACTTGCATTTGACCTTGTCCAAACAGGGAACTGCCAAACTAGATACTAAAGATATCTTTAAAGCGTTGGCAAAAATCAAATTACGAGCGACAGTCGGAATCGATGATGATAAAATGAAGGTTAAATTAGTGATTCAACCAAAGATGCAAGTAAAAGAGTGGTTGAATGATCTGACCCAGTTCGTTCAGCAGTTAGGGGAGATTTTGACCCCCGCTGATACGGCGGTCAGTGCACCGGTCAAGTAATCGGTAGAAGGGATTTGTTATGCCAAAGGATCACCTGAACACTATGTTCCGGGGTGCCCTCATACTCTCGGTTTCGTCGTTAGTGGCCAAGATCTTGAGTGCGGTATACCGGATTCCATTACAAAACATGGTGGGAAATACCGGTTTTTACGTTTATCAGCAGATTTATCCGATCTATGGGATCGGGATGACGTTCGCGTTAAACGGGTTTCCCAACTTCATTTCAAAGTTAGTCGCAGAGCAGCCCGATGAGACGAGCAAATCGTTAGTGACGCGGCGCGCGTTTCATATTTTAAGTGGGCTTTCGTTGATCCTATTTCTGGGATTGCAACTCGGTGCTAATTGGATTGCGATTCGGATGGGTGACATCCGGCTGGCGCCGATTGTCAGCGCGGTTGCCTGGATGTTTATCTTCATGCCGTGGTTAGCTACGGGTCGGGGATATTATCAAGGCCAGTTCTTGATGGGACCCACCGCGGTCTCACAATTAATTGAGCAAGTTGTCCGGGTCGGTGTGATTATCATGGCCGCGTATTTTAGTATTCACCGTGGCTGGGATGATTACCACATGGGCACGTGGGCAATGAGTTCGGCGGCGTTTGCGGCAATCTGTTCATCGCTTGTTTTTACCAGCTTTGGGTTAAAATACTTGCTGGCGCCCGCACCACCGGAAACGCACCCCTTACCAAGCTACCGTAAATTAACGAAACGCTTCATTATTGAAGGCGGGACGTTATGCTTAGTAGCCGCGGTGGTCATCTTGCTGCAATTGATCGATTCGTTTTCGGTCATGAAGGGATTGATGACTCAGGGGCAACTACCTGACGTGGCAAAGTCCCTCAAAGGTGTTTACGATCGGGGCCAACCGCTCGTCCAACTAGGACTGGTGGTGGCAACCTCGTTTTCAGCCACGTTATTGCCAGCGTTAACGAATGCACTGGCCAAACGACAATTAATAGAATTTAAACGGCACACTCAGGCGATGGTCCACGTAAGTTTGGCACTATCGATGGCGGCGACGGTTGGCTTAATCGTCTTGATGCCCGAAATCAACCGGCTATTGTTCGGTTCCTTGGAAGGGACGACCGCGTTGCGCGTCTACGTGATCAGCATTATTTTTGCCGCGCTGATTACGACCTATACGAGTGTGCTCCAGAGTTTGAACCAGTATTCGGCGATGATTATTGGGATCATTGCTGGTCTGGTGACTAAGTTAACCTTGAACTACACGTTAGTCGTCCGTTACGGGATTAACGGGGCGAGTTTCGTGACGGTGCTTAGTTTGCTGGTGATGTTTATCATCATGTGGCTAGGGTCACCGGATGATTTACAACAAGTGTTATTAGAAAGCGGCTATGTGATCAAGTTACTAGCCATTAGCATTGGCATGGGAATCGTGGTACTGCTTACTAGTCACGAGATTCAAGCCTTAGTCGGGCCTGCCATGGCCAATAATCGGGGGACTGCGGGAATCATTACCCTAATTGGTGTGGTGATTGGCGTCGTCGTCTTCGTTGGCGGAGCGGTCGCTGCGCGGCTGTTCTCAATTCGCGAGTGGCTCGTATTGCCATATGGTAAACGCTTGATCAAAGCCGTTGCAAAAGGAAAGGAACATCATTCATGAGTATGCGACTAGATAAATTTTTAAAGGTTTCTCGGATTATTAAGCGGCGTTCCGTCGCAAAGGAAATTGCGGATAAGGGTCGAATTCAGATCAACGGTAAAGTTGCCAAGTCTTCCAGTAACGTTAGTGTCGATGACGAATTAATCATTGGCTTTGGTAATAAAACGTTGACTGTTAAGGTGACCCAGTTGTTAGAAACAACGAAGAAAAACGATGCTGAATTGATGTATGACATTGTTAGCGAAGACTACAAAACGGATTATCGCCAACCTTTTAGCGATTAATTGGGGCACTTTGGTTTATTAAGATGGCCCGAAACATTGATGCTATCATAATGATGTCGTTTACACCGCCGGTTGAAGTTGTTATAATTTAGGCAACCCAATTTGAAAGGACTGCACTAGCATGACGAATGGTTCACGGAATAACGTCAAACAGTTAAATAATGATTATTCGCGGCAAGTTGCAACTGACCATCAGGGACAGAAGCAACGCGTCAGTCAAGTTCGGAAACGACGGTTTGTTTTGATCGTGGCAGTATTTGGTGCGTTGATGTTGTTTTTTGGCTATCAGCTGATCAATACGCGAGTAAGTTTGCATCAGGTGAATCAGCAAGTTGCGACTAGTCAGGTCAAATTGAAGAAAGCACAACAAAAAAACGGCCAGCTAGAAACGGAAATCAAGCAACTCAATAATAAGGATTATTTACAAAAGTTATTGCGTTCAAAGTACGATTACACGAAGAGCGGCGAAACGGTTTATAGCTTACCAAATGACAATGCGTCTGACGTAACTGCTAATTAGACGGGGATGCGGTCTGCTTTTTGAAAGTAGACCACTTTTTGCTCGTTGTTCAAATGTTTAACTCGGTATTTCACAAAGTATGCTATACTAAAACCATTATTTCATAGGAGGAACAACTTTTTTTATGGCAATTGAAGTAGGTACGAAAGTCACTGGTAAGGTATCTGGGATCACTAACTTTGGTGCGTTTGTGAATCTGGGTAATAATCAAACGGGACTAGTACACATCAGCGAAGTTTCCGATGGCTTTGTTAAGGATATCCACGATGTTTTGAGTGTTGGCGACGAAGTGACCGTCAAAGTGTTATCCGTTGGGAATGATGGTAAGATCGGATTATCAATCCGTAAAGCGGTCGATCATCCACAGGGTGAACACAGCCACAATGACCATCATAACGCCCATCAAGGTGGGAACCACCAGGGTAATAATCATGGTCACTCTGATCATAATGAACACCAAAGCAATGGTAACCATCGCGAACGTTCCAACAATTTCCATTCACGGGGCGGTAACGGCGGTGGTCGTTTCCAATCACGTCAACATGAAAATAAGAAACAAGACTTTGATTCATTGATGTCCGGTTTCTTAAAGGACAGTGAAGACCGGTTGGCAACGTTGAAGCGCAACACTGAAGGCAAACGCGGTGGCCGTGGCGGTCGTCGCAGCTAATACTCAGTAGCTTGCTGCCATTAATTTAATTTAAATAAAAAAGCACGGACGTGACGCATACGGGTCACGTCCGTATTTTTTTAAAATGGCTTTTAAAATTAAGTGAGAGGTGATTTAATGACCCCAGTTCAACAATTTAATCGCCAATTAGCACGTGCACAGTTACTGAAACCTGATGTGACGGTGGTCGTCGCCGTTTCGACCGGTGTTGACTCGATGGTACTGTTGACGTTATTGCAGCGGCTCCCCGTTGCACAACGGCCGCAACTCGTGGTCGCACACGTTAACCACCATTTGCGCAAGCAAAGTCAACGTGAAGCGGAATTTTTGCGGGCGTATTGCGACCAGCACGAACTCACACTACGGCTGGCAGATTGGTCGGTCGCACAACACCCGCTTACCGGGGTCGAGGCAGCGGGGCGCGCGTTTCGGTATCAGTTTTTTACCGACGTGATGCACGCTACCCATGCGAGTGCGGTGCTGACCGCACACCATGCGAATGATCAAACTGAAACTTATTTAATGAAGTTAGCCCGCGGGGGAGACTTGGCACAGCTGACGGGGATTAGGCCACAGCGGCCATTCGCTTCCGGTCAACTCGTGCGGCCGCTGCTGACGTGGTCCAAACCGCAGATCCGTGAATACGCGGCGGCGCATCAAGTCACATTCTTTGAAGATGTGACTAATCAAGACGTGCGGCTGACGCGGAACCGGATTCGGCATCGGGTCGTTCCCGAACTTTTAGCGGTCAATCCTGAACTGCTAACGCACGTTGCGGCGTACGAACGACAGTTGCAGACTTTATTGGAAGCAAAGCAAGCCATGGTGACGCAATTATTACCGACCGTGGTCGGGACGGATCGTCGTTTGAAACTGGCTGCATTTAACCAGATATTACCGCAATGGCAACTACCCGTCTTAAAAGGTTGGCTCGAACAGCGGACGGGTCAGCTCGTTAGTGAAGATAAGTTAACCCCCGTACGACACTGGATTCAAAATGGAAACCAGCCGACCGGGAAGCGCCAAATAAGTGGGAACATGGACTTGGTGAAAAGGGTTGGTACCATTGATGTTCAACCACATAAAAAAAGGGTTAAAAAGTTAATGCCCGTTGAAAAAACTATGGTAGACTTAAACCAATGGCAGAAAATAACTGCAACTCAAACTGTGGGTTTATTCACGCGGATGACTGAGCAGACTGCCCAGCCCTTGCGATTAACGGATACGGATTGGCCGCTTTGCTTTCGGCCATGGCAGGCGAGTGACCAGCTCACGCTTCGGGGTGGCGGTCACCAGTCAGTTCGCCGGATTTTAATTAATCAAAAGATTCCGGCTGGTCAGCGTGACGGTGTCCACGTGTTAGTGAACGCACGGGGCGAGGTCTTATGGGTCGTGGGACATAAGTTTACTTATCGTGCCCATGATTTTGGAACACAAACAGTATTTTTAGCCTTAAAACATGAGAGTTGAAAGGAGTACATCTGAAACGATGAACAACGACATTGAACGAGTACTTTATAGTCGCGAGGATATCCATCAGGTTGCACAGAAACTTGGAAAAGAATTAACGACCGCGTATGCCGGCAAGAACCCACTAATTATTTGCGTACTCAAGGGTGCCGTGTTATTCACAACGGATATTATCCGGGAGATGGACATTTATGCGGATCTTGATTTTATCAACCTGTCCAGTTACGGTAATGAGACCATATCAAGTGGTGAAGTTCAGCTAACGAAGGACCTTGATGCGGATGTCACTGGCCGCGATGTGCTAGTCATCGAAGACATTATTGATACTGGTCGGACGCTGAAGTTTTTGGTGGACCTGTTAAAACGACGGGACGTCAACTCTGTAAAGGTCTGCACGCTGCTAGATAAACCAGCAGGGCGCCTCGTGGATATTAAGGCTGATTACATTGGGTTTGAAGTGCCAAACGAGTTTGTCGTCGGCTACGGATTAGACTATGCGGAACGCTATCGTAACTTACCGTATGTCGGAATTCTCAAGCCAAAAATTTATGAGCATTAATAATTGGTCAATGATAGTCAAATGTGCTATTATTTAGACTATCGAAGTAGAGTACCATGCTTTTAATAGTATATAAAAAGTTTCGATGAAGGAGGCACATATGAACAATCGACGCAATGGACTCTTTCGTAATAGCTTATTTTATATTTTGATCTTCTTAAGCTTGATGGGGATTATCTACTTCTTTTTCGGTGGAAATTCCAGCTCACAGACCCAAAATATTCGCTATAGCGAATTTGTCAAACAATTAGACAAGAATAACGTTAAGAACGTTAGCATCCAGCCTAGTGGTGGCGTCTACAAGGTAACCGGTTCATATCGTAAGGCACAAACAACTTCTTCCGCTAACGCGTTAGGGATTAAGAGTGCTTCAACGAAGACCACGTCGTTTTCAACAACTATGTTGGAAAACAATTCGACGGTCGACCGCGTTTCTAAGTTGGCGGCTACACACAACGTTAATTTGACGGCAAAAGCTGAAGAATCTAGCGGAATCTGGGTCACGTTATTAATGTATATCGCGCCATTGATCCTGTTTGTATTCCTATTCTACATGATGATGGGACAAGCCGGTCAGGGTGGCGGTAACAATCGTGTAATGAACTTTGGTAAGACTAAGGCTAAACCAGCCGACAGTAAACAAAACAAAGTTCGTTTCTCAGATGTTGCTGGTGAAGAAGAAGAAAAGCAAGAATTGGTCGAAGTTGTCGAATTCTTGAAAGATCCGCGCAAGTTCGTTTCATTGGGCGCTCGGATCCCATCGGGGGTACTTCTCGAGGGGCCTCCGGGTACTGGTAAAACGTTGCTTGCCAAAGCGGTTGCCGGTGAAGCCGGCGTGCCGTTCTTCTCAATCTCTGGCTCTGACTTCGTCGAAATGTTCGTCGGGGTTGGTGCTAGCCGGGTTCGTGACTTGTTTGAACAAGCTAAGAAGAACGCACCGTCAATCATCTTTATTGATGAAATTGATGCCGTTGGGCGGCAACGTGGTAACGGTATGGGCGGCGGTCATGATGAACGTGAACAAACTTTGAACCAATTATTGGTTGAAATGGATGGTTTCACGGGTAACGAAGGTGTTATCGTCATGGCTGCGACTAACCGTTCTGATGTTTTGGACCCTGCCTTACTTCGTCCAGGTCGTTTTGACCGGAAGATCTTGGTTGGTCGTCCTGACGTCAAGGGCCGTGAAGCTATTTTGAAAGTCCATGCTAAGAACAAGCCATTGGCTGCCGATGTTGATTTGAAAGAAATCGCTAAGCAAACGCCTGGGTTTGTGGGTGCCGACCTTGAAAACTTATTGAACGAAGCGGCGTTGTTAGCTGCTCGTCGGAATAAGAAACAAGTCGACGCATCTGACTTAGATGAGGCTGAAGACCGGGTTATCGCTGGTCCAGCCAAGCATGATCGCGTGGTCAGCAAGCGAGAACGGGAAACCGTTGCCTACCATGAAGCTGGTCATACGATTGTCGGGTTGGTCTTAAACGATGCACGGGTCGTTCATAAAGTTACAATCGTGCCACGGGGTCGTGCTGGCGGTTACGCCATCATGTTGCCACGTGAAGATCAAATGTTAATGTCCAAACGTGATGCTAAGGAACAGATGGCTGGTTTAATGGGTGGTCGTGCCGCTGAAGAAATTATCTTTGACGCACAATCATCTGGTGCTTCTAATGACTTTGAACAGGCAACGCAAATTGCCCGTGCCATGGTGACCCAATACGGGATGAGTGAAAAACTCGGACCGGTTGAATTAGAAAACGCCAACCAGCAAGCTGCTTACCAACAAGGGATGGGCGCCAACGCCTTTTCACAACACACGGCGCAATTAATTGATGACGAAGTTCGACGGTTAGCTGAAGAAGCACACCAGACAGCTACGGATATCATTCAATCACACCGTGATCAACATAAGGTGATTGCGGAAGCCCTCTTGAAGTACGAAACCTTGGATGAAAAGCAAATCCTCAGTTTGTTTAAGACTGGTGAAATGCCAATTAAAGATAGTGCAAGCGAATTTCCTAGTGAAAAAGCGGCCACTTTCGAAGAATCCAAGCGTGAATTGGAACGGCGTGAAGCTGAAAAGCAAGCGTCACAATCCAGCGAAGGCACTTCACAGAGTAGCGAAGCAACTTCAGCAGCGTCTGCAGCAAGCAGCATTTCTGAAGCGCCAACCTTCCCAAGTGAATCACAAGCGACTTCTGAAGCAACTAGTGCACCAAAATCAGCGGATGCTTCCGTTGATGATACGGAAACTGGTTTGCCAGGTGAGGACAGTGCCGAGAGCGCTGCACCGAAGTCAGAAGATAACAACGATGATAGCCAAGCTTAATTAAAATCAAGCTATAAAGGAGCCGGGACTTTGTCTCGGCTCTTTTTATGCGGTATGATATTGCAGAATATTAAATGTGAGATAGGAGTATTTAAATGGCAGATTATTTAGTAAAGAGTGTGGCGGGTAACGAAATGTTTCGGGCGTACGCTGTGAACGCAACGGGAATTGTCGCGGAAGCACAACGCCGGCACGATACTTGGAGTGCAGCTTCAGCAGCGCTAGGACGGAGTTTAGTCGGGACGTTGCTACTAGCGTCATCCGTATTAAAGGGTGACGAACGGATGACCGTTAAAATTAACGGGAACGGACCGGTCGGTGGCATTGTGATCGATGGAAACGCCAATGGGACGGTGAAGGGGTATCTACAACACCCCCATATTCACTTACCATTGAATGAAAAACACAAGATCGACGTTAAGGGTGCCGTTGGGACTGACGGCTTTTTATCGGTCACGAAGGATCAGGGTGTTGGTGATCCATTTACCGGGACGGTTGCCTTAGTTTCTGGTGAACTCGGTGAAGACTTTACCTATTACCTCGCACAGTCTGAACAGATTCCGTCGGCCGTGGGCTTGTCCGTTTTTGTGAACGATGATAATACGATCGGTGTTGCGGGCGGCTTCCTAGTGCAAGTTTTGCCCAACGCCACTGATGAGGCGATTGATACCTTAGAAAACAAACTAAAAGACATGCCGCTAGTTTCGCAACTCTTACGGGAAGGTAAGACGCCAGAAGACGTTTTGGACCTATTATTTGATGGTGACGTGAAAGTCTTGGATAAGATGCCGGTCAAGTTTGAATGTGATTGTTCTAAGGAACGTTTTGCAGAATCACTGATGGCGTTGCCGAAGCACGAAGTTCGTGAAATGATCGATGAAGACCACGGTGCAACGGCCGTTTGCCATTTTTGTGGGAATGAATACTACTTCAGCGAAGCGGAGCTAGAAGCAGTGCTTTCACGTTCTAAGGGTGATGCTTAGCATGACCCTTAACACACCGTGGCAGATTGGAAACGTGACGATTCCGAATCGGTTAGTAGTGGCTCCCATGGCGGGGGTGACTAACGCAGCGTTTCGGGTGATCTGTAAAGATTTTGGCGCAGGACTAGTCGTTTGTGAGATGATCTCGGATCGTGGCATCATGTACCATAATCAAAAGACGTTGGATATGATGTTTGTTGATCCTAAGGAACACCCGATGAGTATTCAGATCTTTGGTGGGTCTAAGGAGACCTTGGTCCACGCAGCCAAGTTCGTTGATCAGCAGACAACGGCGGATATTATTGACATTAACATGGGGTGCCCGGTGAATAAGGTCGTCAAGACGGACGCGGGTGCCAAATGGTTGCTGGACCCAAATAAGGTTTATGAGATGGTGGCAGCCGTTACCGCGGCCGTTCAAAAACCCGTGACGGTCAAGATGCGGACGGGTTGGGATGACCAGCACGTGTACGCGGTTGAAAATGCGCGGGCTGCTGAACGAGCTGGTGCTGCGGCGCTTGCCATGCACGGGCGGACCCGCAAACAGATGTACCGAGGAAACGCCGACTGGGATATTCTGAAGCAAGTGGCTGACGCCCTAACCATTCCATTTATGGGTAATGGGGATGTCCGGACGCCGCAAGATGCCGAAAAGATGTTAACGGAAGTCGGTGCGGACGCCGTTATGATGGGCCGTGCAGTTGAAGGCAACCCGTGGATTTTAAAACAGACGGCGCATTATTTAAAGACGGGGGTGTTGTTACCCGCGCCTACGCCAGCTGAGAAGATGGCGACGGCGCAGGAACATTTACGTCGGTTAGTCGCTCTGAAAGGTGAGCGGGGCGGTTCGCACGAATTTCGTGAACAGGCGCCCTACTACTTGAAGGGGATTCCCCGGTCGGCACGGACGAAGGTTGCTTTGATGGAGTCAGAGTCGTCAGCGGAAATGGTGACGATTTTACAGGCGTTTACGGCCCAAACGGAAACTTATTTGGCAACGAAAGCGTTAAAGTGAAGAATTCACTTGCATTTTTGCAACGTGACTGTGAAAATTAACATGTAGTGATTGTTTAGGTGCGGTTTAAATGCACGCTAACTAGAAATGGAGGAACACTAGTGGCACGACAAGAACAGACGATGAACGACCAACTTAAGGTTCGTCGCGATAAGATGAATGAACTGCGTGAAGAGGGGATTGATCCCTTCGGTCACCGGTTTGAACGAACAGATTTGGCTCAGGACCTGCATGATAAATACGGGGACATGGACAAAGACGACTTAGACGCAAAAAAGGTTACCGCAACGATTGCGGGCCGGATGCTTGCTAAACGTGGTAAGGGTAAGGTTGGCTTTGCTGACATTTGGGACCGTTCCGGTAAAATGCAATTGTACGTCCGAAAAGATGTCGTTGGTGAAGACACCTATCACATTTTCAGACGTTCAGATATTGGTGACTTCCTAGGGATTACTGGGGAAGTCTTCAAGACGGACTTTGGTGAGTTGACGCTCAAGGTAACTGGTTTGACGTTCTTATCTAAGGCGTTACGGCCACTACCAGACAAGTTCCATGGTCTTCAAAATGTGGAACAAATCTATCGTCAACGCTATTTGGACTTGATCTCTAACCGTGACAGCTTTAACCGGTTCTTGAAGCGGACAAAGATCATTTCAGCGATTCGGCACCATTTGGATGGTCAAGGCTTCACTGAAGTTGAGACCCCAATGTTGCATAACCAGGCTGGTGGTGCGGCGGCGCGTCCGTTCGTAACCCATCATAATGCCTTAAACATCGACTTATACTTGCGGATTGCGCTGGAATTACACCTTAAGCGGTTGATTGTTGGCGGGATGGAAAAAGTCTATGAAATTGGTCGGGTTTTCCGGAATGAAGGGATGGACCGTGAACATAACCCTGAATTTACGATGATGGAAACCTACGTGGCTTACTTTGACTTCCACGACGTCATGGACGAAACGGAAGGCATTTTTAAAGCGGCGGCAGAAGCTGTTACCGATGATGGGATTGTGACTTATCACGATCAGAAGGTTGATTTCAACCAACCATTCCATCGGATTCACATGGTAGATGCAATCAAGGAAAAGACTGGAATCGACTTCTGGCAACCAATGTCATTAGAAGATGCACGTAAGTTAGCGGATGAACACCACGTGAAGTACGAAAAGTACTGGAAGGTGGGACACATTATCAATGCGTTCTTCGAAGAATTTGTTGAAGACACGTTGAACGAACCGACTTTCGTGTATGGTCACCCAGTGGAAATCTCTCCATTGGCTAAGAAGAATGAAGAAGACCCTCGGTTTACTGACCGGTTTGAATTATTCATCTTAGGTAACGAATATGCGAACGCCTTTAGCGAACTGAACGATCCAATCGATCAACGGCAACGGTTTGAAGCCCAAGCTGCTGAACGGACTGAAGGAAACGACGAAGCTGAACATATTGATGAAGACTTCGTTGAAGCTTTGGAATACGGTATGCCGCCTACTGGTGGGTTAGGTATCGGGATTGACCGCTTAGTGATGTTAATGACTGATGCGGACTCTATTCGCGACGTGCTCTTATTCCCAACGATGCGTCCGGAAGAAGATAAAGCGTAAATTAATTTAAAGCGACTTTGAGATTAGTGAAAACTAGTTTTGAAGTCGCTTTTGCGTTGTAAACCAGCGATTATGGATGAAAAAATGGATTTTTTAGAAAAAGTTGAAATTATTTTAAAACGAACATTGATTTCTATTTTTGCCACTAAAATAAAGGAAAAGCGAATTATTGTTCCGGAAAAGGGGGCTTTAAAATCAAAATGGCCCGCTTGAATTTGGTATATCCGTACATTATAAAAATCGGGAAGCTAACATGGTAATAATTACTGGTTGAAATTGCGATTTGGGGCTTGCAATTGGCAGGGATAATTGGTAAATTAGTATACGTTGTTGAGGCGCACAAAGCGGTTAGCCGCTTAGCTTCAACGGAAATCATCTATAAAAAGTTGTTGACAAGTTGCTGATGACTTGATATGATGATTAAGTTGCGTTGAGGTAATCAACTTAACGATTTAGACCTTTGAAAACTGAACAAAGTTTCGAC
>CALFSK010000020.1 GCA_937916845.1 uncultured Lactobacillus sp.
TCATATCATGATTACGAGGGTAGAGCGAAGCGGCACCCTCAGATAGTTTTTTATATTAAAAAATCATTTCTAACTTCAAATGGCAATAAAAAAGTCACCAGACATTAATCGGTCTAGTGACACCGAATCGTTTTTACTCCATGACCATGCCTAATCCTTTGACCCCGTTCTGCCCACTCGGCTGAGTGGTGTAATTGCTAACCCCCATTAGCTTTTACAACTATCATTATAAATGATTGACATTAATAGTCAATATTTATTCGAATATATTTATAAAAGTAATGTCAATTAATTTCTAAGCCGAATTAATGCTCATTTCAAATTGGTCTAAAGCTTATTAGGACGGAAAAAACCACCAATAACGTTTTCGTCATTGGTGGTTGATCGGTTGGTAAGGTTTAGTTACGAATTAATTGGTTGAAGTTAAACTCATTAGGAATGAAGTGTGATTCGGTGTATTCGAATTGGCGACCATCGTCATTAAAGGAAATGCTGATCATGTTGCCAACGCAGTTATTTTGCCCTAAATCCAAATGTTCGGTATCGAGTTCGCTGGCAGAGTCGACCCGTAACATCCGTTTGACGACTGCAATCTTGATCTTAAGGTCCTTTTTCAGGTAGTGATAAATCGATTTTTTCGCAATTGCAGGTGTAATTCCCGGTGTTAACTGGGCGTTAAAGTAGTTGATATCAATAACGGCCCGGGTACCGTTGATGAGGCGCAAACGTTGAATCGCATAGACGGGAATGCCGACTTCGAAGGCCGTCTTAGCGCTCAATTCTGAATCGACCATGACCTGCTTAAAGCTAACCACGTCAGTTTCGTACGTAAGCGCCCGACCGCTGTTCAATTGTTTGACCCCGTTTGTGTCGCCAAGGTCGAGGTTGAACTTTTGTGTCTGCGGGGAGTGTTCTAGTAGTACGACCCCACGGCCCTTAACACTGTAAACGAGGCCCTCTGCGGCCAGCTTTTTGATTGCTTTACGCACCGCGTAGCGACTACCGTTAAATTCTTGAATTAAGTCGTCTTCAATTGGTAAGCGCATCTTGATACTGTATTGTCCGGCCAAGATACGTTTTTTCAAAGTTTGATAGATGGTTTCAAACGTTACTTTTTCCATGTTGTCACCCTCATAAGCGTTGTTGTTTGTCTACATTATAACAAATTATTGGTCCTGTTTAATAAATAAACGAATAAATCTTCAAATTTGTTCGAATAAAATTGACAGTGGTTAAACGCTTTCTTTATAATGGAGCTAGTAATTAATTCGATGAAAATATGGGGGATAAAATGATGCAAGTAGAACACCAAACATTAAGTGCAAACCAGCACCCGTTTCAGGTGACCGCATACTGGCTTGATCAAATCTCAGATTTTGAAGAGAACGTGGACTATCCAGTCATGATCATTTGTCCGGGAGGTGGCTTTACTTACCATTCGGGGCGGGAAGAAACACCGATTGCAACGCGGTTCAACGCGGAAGGCATGCACACGATCGTGCTAAATTATCAGTTAGAAACCACTGAGGGGGAGTCGGTGTATCCGTGGGCGCTACAACAAGTTGCACAGACCATTGCGTGGGTCACAGCCCATGCGCAGGAACGGCACGTCGCAACTGATCGAGTCTTTTTGACGGGCTTTTCTGCGGGGGGACACGTCGTTGCGTTATATAACGCGGTCGCAACTGATCCTGAATTGTGTCAACAATACGGCCTGAACGAGTACGCTGGGGAACACGCCGCCGTTATTTTAGGTTATCCAGTCATTGATTTAAATGCGGGTTTTCCAACTAATGACGCTGATAAAAAACTAGTGACCGTGGATGAACAGTTGTGGTCCGCACAAAAATTGGTTTCCAAGGCGACTAAACCAGCGTTTGTTTGGCAAACGGCGACCGATGAATTAGTGCCAGCACGAAACTCAATGTTATACGTTCAAGCACTGATGGAAAATGAGGTTGACGTGGAGTACCATCTCTTCGGCAGTGGTATTCACGGCTTAGCGCTGGCCAATCACGTGACTGAGAAGCCGACTAAATCCAAGTATTTAAATAAGGCAGCGAGCCAGTGGGTCAACTTAGCAACGCAGTGGTTGCAACAAGAAGGACTACTGGACGGCCAATTTTAAAGATACAAAAGTTATGACAGCACCGCTGTTAGACCTGATTACAGGTTTAGCGAGCGGTGCTGTTATTTGTTTTGAATAAAATTTACCTATGACGTGGCGCAAAATTCTGCGGTATAATTTTAGGTACGAATAATCAATAGAGGAAGCGATTTATTATGGCGACCAACCAGCACTTAGTCATCATTTCATTGGATGCACTTGGATTCCGAGATTTACGTGAACATCAGGCGGAATTACCGGTGTTGAATCAGTTGATGACGGGGGGCGCTTGGGTCAAGTCCGTGACAGGAATTTATCCGACCCTGACTTACCCGTCACATACGACCATCATCACTGGTCAGTACCCGAACGTGCACGGAATTGTGAATAATACCAAGATTCAACCCAAGCGACGTTCGCCTGATTGGTATTGGTACCAAAAAGATGTGAAAGTGCCGACGCTTTACGATTTGGCACGGCAACAAAAAATGACGACGGCTGCCTTTTTATGGCCCGTTACCGCGGGAAGTAAGATTACATATAATTTAGCCGAAATTTTTCCAAACCGAATATGGACGAACCAAGTACTCGTCTCAATTAAAGCTAGTTCACCGTTATTCCTATTAGAGATGAATCATAAGTACGGGCATCTTCGTCGGGGAATCAAGCAGCCCCAGCTGGATGATTTTATCACGGCATGTGCGGTCGATACGTTGACTAACAAACGTCCTAATTTGACGATGCTTCATTTAGTTGACATGGATAGTATGCGGCACCGCTATGGCGTGCGCTCTAAAGAAGCGATGCAAGCTTTATACCGGTTAGACCGGCACGTTGGGCAAGTCATTGACGCAACCAAAGCGGCGGGCACCTTTGACGATACGAACTTTGTGATTTTGGGAGACCATTATCAAATTAACGTTGACCATATGATTCATCTCAACACGTTGTTTGCACAGCGTGGGTGGTTGACGCCCCGGCAAGACCAAACGTTCGAAGATGATTGGCAAGTCATGGCTAAGACGGCCGATGGGTCAACGTATATTTACACGCGCAACTTCAGTGAACTTGATGCGTTAAAGAAACTTATCAGCTCAGTGGAAGGCGTCGAAACCGTGATTGATGGGCAAGCCGCAGCCAAACGTGGGGCGGACCCTGCGTGTGCGTTAATGGTTGAAGCTAAGGAAGGCTATTACTTTACCGATGAAAGTCGGCGGCCATTAGTCGTTGAACCCGTTCACCCGGCGACGTTAGGCCAACCGGATCGGTACCACGGTGTTCACGGGTACGATCCAACCAAGCCAGATTATCAAACCACGTTACTCTTTAATGGGCCAGCGGTTAAAGCGGGCGTTACGATTGAAAAGGCTAACTTAGTTGACGAAGCACCAACCTTTGCCCGGCTACTCGGTCTGCATTTTAACGGTCCGATGCCCGGACACAGTTTAGATGGCATATTTAGTTAAGGGGAACTTGAATGAAATTTAATAAGCAACAGTGGGGTTGGATCTTTTATGATTGGGCCAACTCTGGTTATGGCATCATTGTGACGACCGCCGTTTTACCGGTTTATTTTAAGGCGGTTGCGCAAGCCAGTGGGGTTACCCCTGCTAATGCAACGGCGTACTGGGGCTACGCGAATAGTATTGGGACATTACTCGTTTCAATCTTAGCGCCAGTCCTAGGGGCGCTCGCGGATTATCCGAATGCTAAAAAGCGGATGCTGAATATCTTTTCGATGGTCGGGATGTTAATGACCTTAGGATTAAGCGTTGCGCCGCCCAGTGCGTGGAAATGGTTACTCGGCATCTATATCTTATCGATTATCGGTTACTCCGGGGGAAACTTATTCTACGACAGTTTCTTAACGGACGTCGCCCCGGATAACCAAATGGATCGGTTATCTTCATATGGTTACGGCTTTGGCTACTTAGGCGGGGTGCTAGCCTTCATCCTATTCTTAGTCTTACAATTAACCAGCGGCTTTGGGCTATTATCAAGTTACGGGGTCGCACGTTGGAGTTTTGTACTTGCAGCGGTTTGGTGGATTATTTTCTACATTCCGTTGTTGAAAAATGTTCATCAGAAGTACGCCTTAGCACCGAATGCCCATCCGGTTCGCGCCAGTTTCCAGCGGGTGTGGACGACGTTGAAGCACATTCGTAATTACCGGGCAGCGGCCTGGTTCTTAGTGGCTTACTTCTTCTATATTGACGGTGTCGATACGATTTTTACCATGGCCACCTCCATTGGTATGGACATGGGAATCACGACCACGACGTTAATGTTGGTGTTGTTAGTCGTTCAGCTAGTTGCCTTCCCGTTCTCGTTGCTATACGGTTGGTTGGCTAGCAAGACTTCAACGCGAACTGGAATTTTGTTAGGCATTTTGATTTACCTGGGGATTTGCCTTTACGCCCTGCATTTACAGTCAGTGACGGATTTCTGGGTACTCGCCGTGTTAGTGGGAACAAGCCAGGGTGGCATTCAAGCCTTGAGTCGGTCGTACTTTGGTCGGTTAATTCCTAAAAAGAGTGGGAGCGAGTTCTTTGGCTTCTATAATATTTTAGGCAAGTTTTCAGCCGTCATGGGACCGGTCCTTGTAGGAATCGTGACCCAGATGACGGGTAAATCAACAATTGGTGCCGCCTCATTAAGTATCCTATTCTTAATTGGGCTCGTTATTTTCCTAGCGTTGCCACACCTGAATCAAACTAAATCAGTTTAAGATAAAGCACTTTTTAGAAATGCAAAAAATTTCTGAGAAGTGTTTTTTGTTTAACCTATAACTAATTTTTCCGGTTGCCACTGATGACATGCGGTCGTGGGACCGGGTCTAGCCTGAGGAGCGGTCTAGCCCCTCGCCCGGAATAATTGCAAAAAACGCAATTGTCCCGGACCGTCCGAGGCCTAAGACCGGAAAATCACCGGTCAAAGGCCATCTTCACGACCGATATCATCAGTGACAACCTCTGATTATCCGACAGTAATAACGGTAGCACAGATGGTCTTAGCGAAGTCGGGTAGGTTGGTGTGCTGTGTCGGTAAGATTGGCGGATGGGGTTTACGCCAATCTTGCGGGGCGATTCAAAGACGTGGGTTGTCGGCTTTGAATCGAGGTCCCAGACCGATCCGTGGCTGGGACCATCCCTCATAGCTACACCAACCTACCCGACGGAGCGATTAGATTGAAAATAACGATTGCTGCTATTACGGCTTTGACGACAATTTCTGACCTGGCAATTTTTAAAAGAAGATGCTATTGTGAATAAATTGCCCTGAAGATGTGCTTATTTTTTTGAAAATGAAGAGCTGAATGTATAATGAAAATGATATTTAGGAAAGTGAGTGGGGGAGCGTCATGAAGAAACGGTTTGGATGGTTAGGAATCATTATTGGCATCGTCTTATTATTAGGTGGTTGTCAGGCACGGGTGACGACTAAAAAGAAAGTTAGTCATGTTAACGGTGCGTATGTGCCAACGCTTTTTTTCCATGGTTATGGGAGCAGTATTAACGCGGAAACGCACATGGCCAATGCGGCGGTTCGTGCGGGTGTCACGCGGACGGTCATTCAAGCAGTCGTTGCGGACGATGGTCAGGTACAGTTAAAAGGGACGTTTAAACCGGGAAATGTCCACCCGATTGTCGAGGTCGGGTTTACGAATAATCAAAATACGAATTACCGGCAATCAGGCCAGTGGGTCAAAAACGTCGTGACGGCTTTACAACGGCGCTACCATATCAAATCGATCAACGTTGTCGGTCACTCGATGGGCAATATGGCCATCGCGTACTACATACTACAATATGGCCAGGATAAGGATTTACCGCCAGTTAAAAAACAGGTCGATATCGCGGGGCATTTTAACGGTATTTTAGGGATGGATGACAAGCCTAATCAGGTGACCTTCAAGCAAAACGGGCAACCAACTAAGATGAATCGTAGCTATCGCCAGTTATTAAAGTTACGTCAGCGATATCCCAAGGGGCAGATCGATGTCCTTAATATTTATGGCGATAAGGACGACGGTACCCATTCGGATGGACGGGTGAGCAACGCTTCCTCACAATCACTGCGTTACTTAGTAGCGGTGCGGGCAAAATCGTACCGCGAAAAGCGGATTCTCGGTGCCAACGCGCAACACAGTAAGTTGCACGAAAACGCCCAAGTTGATCAGGCGTTGATCAAGTTTATTTGGAATAAGTAAGTTAGATATAGCAGACCCAGATTCCCGCCTCAATCAGCGGTATGGTAAACTTATAACTAACTAAAGAGAAGTTGGGGGAATGAAGCCATGCGGACAAGAAAACGGTTTAGCGGCGAATTGCTGATGATGAGCGTCGTCGTATTAGTGAGCTGGTTCGTTCTTGCGTTGAATGTCCATGCGGATTATCGAATTGATAATTATCACGTGAAGGTGGACGTGCAAACGGATGGTAGCGCTCAGGTGACGCAGACGATGCGCTATGATTTTGATGACGACTACCATGGCGTGTTTAACGTTCAAGACTTGCGTGGCATTCAAGGCGCTAAGTTAGAAAAAGTCACGACGCGCCTGAACGGTGGTTCTTTGCAGACAGCGCGTAAAAGCGATGCGGCCACTAATAACACTTATCAATTGACCCAAAATGCTGAACAGATGCGCGTTAAACTTTATCAGCAGGCTCATAATAATGATAAGTTACAGGTACGCTATCAGTACCGACTTTACGGCGTGGTGACCAATTATGCGGATACCGCGGAATTGAATTGGCGCGTCATCGGTAGTGGTTGGGACGTGGCGTTACACGGCGTGAAAGTCACGATTCAATTGCCCGCTAAGGACGTGAAAAAACTGCAAGCCTGGACGCATGGCCCGTTGAGTGGGCACACCACGGTGGATCGTAAGCTGGGGCGGGTCACCATGACGGTTGACCGGAACCCCGCCAAGCAGTTTGTTGAAAGTCATTTAGTATTTCCAACCAGCGTAACGGCCGCTAATCAGAAGACGAGTTCGAAAAAGCGGCTGGCCGCGGTGCAAAAACAAGAAGCACAACTGGCTAAACAAGCCAATCAAAAGCGGAAACGGGCGCGTTTACTCAATCAACTGGTTGTTGGGCTGGCCGGATTAGTCTGGTTAGTCCTGGTAGTTAGCTACATCTGGTGGTTTCATCGCCATCCAGCCAACCGTCACCAACAACCGATTCCCATCAACCATTCGTTTGACGTTCCCGAAGTAGCCCCCGCAGTTGCACAGTCGTTACTAGCGAACAAGTCGCCAGATACGACGGGACTGACTGGGGAAATCTTGCAGGCAGCGGCGGATCATGAATTGCAAATCACGACGGAAACTGGGCGCCGTAAACCAATCGTTGTGTTGACGAAATTAAAGCCAATTAGTAACAGCTTTTTAGCGCAGTGTTTTACGACGGTAGCTCCCGATGGCGTTTTAAGCTTAAGCGCATTAAAAGCCTACGGTGATCGTGATAAAAAGGGTCGGATGAGAAGTTGGTTTGGCAACTGGCAACTAGAAGTTGATGAGGCAGTCGCGCCGTTTCAGGATGAAGCTAACTACAACATTCGTAAGCAATCCTTGAGTAGTGCGATTATCGTGACCATTGCGGGGGTGATTGCTAGTGGACTCGGTTTCTTTATTAGTCCAGTCATTGCAATGATGATGGGCAGTGTTGCGCTCGTGGGTGCGATTGGTTTCTGGATTGCATGGGCATTACGTCGGCAGCGAGTCGTCTTCAACACCGATGAAGGTTTACAACAGATCAACCAGATTGGTGGGTTACGCCGCATGCTTAAAGATATTGGCCACTTTAACACGGCGGAAGTGGGCGACCTAATCTTATGGGAACAACTATTACCTTACGCCGCGGCGTTTGGCCTAGCTGACAAGGTCACGGCCCAATTAGCCGTTGACTTTGGGACGGAAGCCTTAGCCGCGGGATTAATCATTTACTACCCACTGTTTTACGGGAACAACGGGGCTAACTTTGATTTCTCTGATATGATCGATAATAGCTTTAGTGGTGCAATTGGTGCTTCTGACAGTGCCAGTTCACCATCTGGAGACTCCGGTGGTTTCTCCGGCGGTAGTTCTGGTGGCTTTGGTGGCGGTTCCGGTGGTGGGGCGTTTTAACCCCGAATCGGTTAATCGGAAATTTGAATTTAGAGCTTACGACTTTTTCAGTCGGAGCTCTTTTTTAATTTTTAAAGTGCAGGGGGTTGTACTTACGGACTTTTATCGGTAACCTTAGGTGGTAAGGCTTACATAGAATGGATGATTTATAGATGACAATAAAACTAATTGCAACTGATATGGACGGAACATTCTTGGATAATCACGGGGAATATGATCGCCCACGGTTTGCTAAAATTTACCAAGAATTACACAAACGCGGCATTTACTTTGTTATTGCCAGTGGCCACCAAGCCAGCGAATTAGCGGATTATTTTGCGGACTATCCGGATATGTGGTTTATCGGGGGCAACGGGGCCGAATTGATGAACGCACGGGTGGGACTCAGTGCTGAAACGTTTACGCCAGAAGCAACCGCTCAAATCTTGAAAGTCCTTAGTGCGTACCCAGAATTGCAAATTGCCTTGTGTGGGACCCAAACGGTACACGTGTCACAACATGCCAATCCTAATTTTATTGCGCAAATGCGGGCGTATTATTATCAACTAGAGACTTGTGCGGACTTGAACGCGGTCACGGATCCGGTCGTGAAATTCGATATTATTTGTGCGCCGGAAAAGACGAATCAAATTGTGTACGAATTAAAGCCTAAACTGGCGGGAATCGCCGTCCCAGTTTCTGGTGGACAGGGCAGTATGGACCTGATTCAGCCCGGCATGCACAAAGGTCGTGCGTTGAAACGACTAGGGGAACAATTGCACGTTCTCCCGAGTGAAATGGTTGCATTCGGCGACGGAACTAATGATTTGGAAATGTTCCACTACGTCAAGACGGGCGTGGCCATGCAAAATGCGCCGGCAAGCGTGAAAGCAAACGCGACGGCGGTCACGGGCACGAACTTGGATAGTGGAGTGTTGAACTACATTGAACGAACAATTTTGGAAATGAAACGCTAGTTTTCTGAAAACTAGTAATGGTTTTGATTGCCAAAGTTGTCGTAAGCGTGCTACTATTTAGGTATATGATTAACGGCACAGGAGGCTGGGAGGTTTAATCCCGACCTCTTTTCTGTATGTTAGAACTCATGACAAAAAAAGTAGAGGTATTTAAATGCTCACCGTAAGTAATGTTAGTATGCAGTTTTCAACTCGCAAACTTTATGAAGATGTTAATTTAAAATTTACGCCAGGAAACTGCTATGGTGTTATTGGCGCCAACGGGGCGGGAAAATCAACGTTTTTAAAGATTTTGGAAGGTAAGCTCCATCCAACGACTGGTTCAGTATCCATGGGACCTAACGAACGGATGTCCAGCCTGAACCAAAACCACTTTGCCTTTGAAGATGAAGAAGTCTTAGCCACGGTTATTCGGGGCCATGAAAAGCTCTACAATATCATGGTTGAAAAAGACGCGTTGTACGCTAAACCAGATTTTAGCGATGAAGATGGGATTCGAGCAGCTGAACTTGAAGGCGATTTTGCCGAAATGGACGGTTGGAACGCTGAATCAGAAGCTGACCAATTGTTACAAGATTTGGGTATCGATGAATCGATGCAACACATGAAGATGAGCGAACTGACTGAACCACAAAAGGTTAAAGTTTTGTTGGGGCAAGCTTTGTTCGGTAATCCTGACGTATTGTTATTGGATGAACCGACCAACGGGTTGGACGTTCAATCGATCAGCTGGCTAGAAGACTTTTTAGCCAGTTACCAAAATACCGTCATCGTCGTTTCCCATGACCGGCATTTCTTAAACCAAGTATGTACGCACATGTGTGACGTTGACTTTGGTAAGATTACGTTGTTTGTTGGTAACTACGATTTCTGGATGGAATCAAGTCAATTAGCAACGAAGTTACAAGCCAATGCCAATGCGAAAAAGGCTGATCAAATTAAAGAATTACAAGCCTTCGTGGCGCGGTTCAGTGCCAACGCCTCGAAGTCGAAACAGGCCACATCACGGAAGAAGCAACTTGAAAAGATTACGTTAGACGATATCAAGCCTTCGTCACGTAAGTACCCGTTCATCAAGTTCACACCTGACCGTGAACTTGGGAACGACTTGTTACGGGTCGAAAACGTTTCGAAGACCATTGAAGGCGTTAAGATTCTTGATAACATTAGCTTTACCTTACGTCCAACGGAAAAAACAGCTTTAATTAGTCGGAACGATTTGGCAACCACGACGTTGATGCAAATTATTGCTGGTGACGTGAAACCAGATAGCGGTGAAGTTATTTGGGGCCAAACGACTGCGCGGACTTACTTACCAAAGGATATTACCGAAGCCTTTGATGGTAGTGACATGCCAATTATTGATTGGTTGCGGCAGTTTGCGTCTAAGGAAGAAAGCGACAATACCTTCTTACGTGGTTTCTTAGGCAAAATGCTCTTTTCTGGCGCCGACGTTGAACGTCCCGTAAATGTCTTATCCGGGGGCGAAAAGGTTCGGGGAATGTTATCTAAGATGATGTTAAGTCGGGCCAACGTCTTATTATTAGACGACCCAACCAACCACTTGGATCTTGAATCAATTACAGCCTTAAACGACGCGTTAGTTGCGTTTAACAGTGCCATTATTTTCACTTCCCATGACCACGAATTCATTCAAACGATTGCCGACCACATCGTAGAAGTTAGTGCGAAAGGGGTCGTTGATCGTGGGGATACAACTTACGATGAATATTTGGCCCACGAAGCAACGCAGGGACGCGTCGAAGACCTATATTAATTAGTAGTAAGTCCGGTCGTCGCTGATAGCATGCGGCCGTGGGACCGGGTCAAGCCTGAGGGGCGGTCTTGTCCCTCGCCTGAAACAGTTGCAAAAGGCGCAATTGTTCCAGACCGTCCGTGGTGTAAGGGCCGGCAAACAATCACCGGCCCTAACACCACCTTCACGGCCGATGCTATCAGCGACGACCTCCGATGTTTAAATGAATTTTAGATTAAGATGTTGATAGCAAAGTTATGTTTTAGCGAAGTCAGGCGGAATTGGCGTGCTGTGCCGGCAAGATTAGCGGGGCGATTCAAAGACGTGGGTTGTCGGCTTTGAATCGAGAGCACAGACCGCAGTGTGGCTGGGCCGCCCCCCACAGCACCCCGATTCTGCTTGACGAAGTAGCTATTTAAGTTACGCCGGTTAATATGCTAACTATTATGACGGGTTTGAATTTCAATCTTTAGTAAAAAATCTAGTTGGTGACTTTCACCACTAATAAATCCTCCCAGTCTGGTATGATAAATACATACGAGATGGGGGGATTTTTGCATATGGCGCCAGAATTTGATCAAATGTTACGCCGCTGGTACGTTGGGCAATTAGTCCTGATATTAGTGGTCACGCTGATTCAGCTATTGCTGACT
Organism: uncultured Lactobacillus sp.; assembly: GCA_937916845.1. GTDB lineage: Bacteria > Bacillota > Bacilli > Lactobacillales > Lactobacillaceae > Lactiplantibacillus > Lactiplantibacillus paraxiangfangensis. Next base: position 11,603 of record CALFSK010000020.1, read on the forward strand.
AACCAAGGCGTCGCCTTTCCCGGTGGCGGGATGCTGATGATTATTTGGTTTCTAAATGCCTTGTGGCCGGCGATTGAAGATCAACAGCAAGATTGGCGGCGTTTGCGACACGTTAATTACTATGTTCAAACGGTCTTACAATTCATGCTGCTACCGCTCATGGTGGCGAACTTGATTAATTTGGTCGTCAAATTAACGCCGTTGGACGAACAAGGGCTAATTGCTGTGGGGATGGCGTACTTAGTTGTTGGGTTTGTCCCTATCGGTTACGTGGTCACAGCTAAGATTCAATCATTAGTTGGTCGCATCCTGATTCTGATTTCAGCTATTTTTAGTGGTTTAACCGGTGCCCAAATTACCCTGTTTGTCCTGCCGACATTAAAAGTACCGGCTGCGTTTAACATGATTGGTGAAACGGGGATTTTAGGTGCCGTCGGGTTTGTTTTGACTGTTGCCGTACTGATGCGGGCGTGGGGATTTCGCGGCGTCAGTTGGCGTCTTGATCACCAAGCCAAAACAAGTTTGGTTAGTTTAATCATATTAGCAGGCCTTCTTTTTAGCTTGTGGAATGCGTTTAGTACCGGTGCCAATTGGGCGACGACTTTCACGCAGTGGGACTTTAGGCTACACGATGCAACTTGGAAGATGTTCTTGAGTGGCCTGGAGCCGGGGATTGCTGAAGAGTGGCTCTATCGCTACGCCGTCTTAACATTGTTATTGGCTGCTTTTCAAAAACGCCGGTTTCAATTAGCTTGGAGTGTCGGGTTAAGCGGCGCTTTGTTCGGACTTTGGCACTTTACCAACGCTTTTGTGGGGCAATCGTTATCAGCAACTGGTGAACAGATTGTCTTTGCGGCGACGTTAGGTTGGTTCCTAGCCGTTGCTTACTTGTATTCTGGCAGTATTCTTGTCCCGATGGCGATCCACGCGGCCGTTGATATTTTAAGTATGATGGCTTCGGGTTCACAAACGATGGCCGTACCAGGTGCGTTTGAGTGGCAAACGATTGGGTTAACCCTCGTGGTATTTGGTGGGTTGACGATTTTCTTCCTGACGGGTGCCCGGCGAAAAGTGATTCAACAACGGGTTGATCAGGGCCTACGGTTCATTTGAAAAATATACGAATATTGTGATTTATATATATTCAAACGTTCGTAAAGATAACGTTATATCACTGACTTGTTGTTCACAATTAATTTGCTTGTTAAAGGTTGATTTTTCGTCACTTTGTCCCAACTGTTAACTGAATTATACCGTTTGTAACACGTTTGTAATCTTCGTGTTATCTAAACGCAACGCCAGCTCGTTATACTTACGTCAGATATGTGAGCTAATGTAAATTTACATACGCTTGACTAGATTGATTCATAGTTGGGAGCTGGATCGGTTTACTTTTTCAGGACATCACGCTTGGTTAGCATCGATGGAAAGTAGCTCAGTTGGGTGAATCTTAAGTCTAGTAAGCATAAATACCTCTCGGGCTGGGCTGGGTCCATGACGAGGCACATAATGAAGCAAGCTTTAGGCTTGCAAACCGATCAAAGGGATTCGCTTAGGTGAGTCTCTTTTTTTGTCTGCCGATTTTTGAAAACAATTAGCATTTATGAAAAGCTCGTTCACTTTATTGGACTTGGCATGCTATAATTTGGGTACTGAACTAGGAAGGGAACTTGTCGTAATCGACACCGAGTGTGGCTTACGACGCCCCGGGGTTTAGTTATAACAGATTGAGGGTAACTTTTGAAGTTAGTTATGATGCGCTTAAAATTGAAACCGCTGTCAATTTTAATGAAATCGGGTTCAAAAGTTTGACTACAATTGAATCACCATCTTAGTGCGGAATAACGTATACTAAGGTTAATAGCTACGGACACTATCAGTTGTGTTTTTACATAAATGACAGTCTAAATGTAGTGTAATTTGGAAGAAATGGGGTAACGACATGTCAACACTAGTCATTAAGGATTTAAAGGTCAGTGTAACCGAGAACGAACAGGAACACTTAATTTTAAAAGGTGTTAATTTAACGCTTCATACGGGGGAAACTCATGCCATTATGGGCCCGAACGGAACGGGAAAATCAACGTTATCGGAAACGATTATGGGGAATCCAGCGTATCACGTTGTCAGTGGCTCTGTGACGTTAGACGGTAAAGATTTACTGAGTCAAACTGTTGATCAAAGGGCGCGGGCTGGCCTATTTTTAGCGATGCAATACCCAGCTGAAATCAAAGGGGTTACTAACGTTGAATTCTTACGTGCAGCGGTAAACGCACGTCGGGATAAGGACGATCCAATCAGCGTCACGGACTTTTTAGCTGACTTAGACCACAACTTGGAATTATTAAATATGACCGATGAAATGGCTGAACGGTACCTAAACGAAGGCTTCTCAGGCGGTGAAAAGAAACGCAACGAAATTTTACAACTCTTGATGATTAAACCAAAATTTGCCATTTTAGACGAAATTGACTCTGGCTTGGATATTGATGCGTTACAAGTCGTTGCTAAGGGAGTTAACGCCCTCAAGAATCCTGATTTTGGGACGCTTATGATCACCCACTACCAACGCTTATTGAACTACATCGTTCCCGACTACGTGCACGTTATGATGGGCGGCCGAATCGTGAAGACCGGTGACGCCGACTTAGCGAACAAGTTGGAAGCGGAAGGTTACGCAGGTTTGCGTGATGAACTCAACCTCGACGTTTCTTTGACGGATGACGAGTAGGGGGCGGTATGATGCAAACAGCAACGATGTTAGCCGGTGTTCAAGATTACAGTGAAACACAGGTAGAACCTGGTTGGTTGACGAAATTACGGACTCAGGCCGTGGCGGACTACGCGACGTTACCCCTACCAGTGTTTGAAAAAATCAATTATCGTTCTTGGCCACTACTCGACGTCACCGCACCACAAGTGATCGATGAGCCAGAAGTGACCGACGACCTCAGTGCACGTGGGGAACAGACCAACTTTTATAGCTTGGGTGATACCACGGTGCGGGTTAACTTACCCAAAGAAGCCCGTTCACAAGGCGTGATTTTATGCGACTTGAAAACGGCCATCCGTGAACACGGTGATTTGGTCAAAGCCAATCTCTTTAATCAGGCGCTCAAGGCTGATAGTGATAAACTAACGGCGCTAAACGCAGCCCTGATGACCAACGGCTTCTTTCTATACGTGCCCGCTAACGTGGTTCTTAAGGAACCGTTAGAGATTTTGCAATTAGTTGATCAACGGCAACCACAAAATTTTGTTCAGCATAATTTAGTTGTGACTGAACCAAGTAGTCAGGTCGAAATTGTCCAACGCTTAGGTAGCGTGGGAACGAACGCCGCAATTGTTCACATGGTTGTGGAAGTCGTGGCGGGGGCCAACAGTCACGTCAGCTTTGCTGGTATTGATAACTTGGCAGCTAATACAACGGCTTATTTGAACCGGCGTGGGGTACTCAGCCCAGATGCCCATTTGAACTGGGAGCTCGCGGAAATGAATGCCGGACAAGTGATTGCTGACTTTGACACTGAGTTACGTGGTCGTGGCTCAGAAGCCAACGTGAAGACAATTGCGGTGGCTAATCAGCAACAGACACAGGGGATGGATACCCGGGTCACGAACTACGGGCCTAATTCTGTTGCCAACATTGTGCAACGGGGCGTCATTTTAGACGAGGCCACGCTGATTTTTAACGGTATCGGTCACATTGTGCACGGTGCACACGGCTCAAAGGCGGATCAGGAAAACCGGCTACTGATGCTATCGTCAGAAGCCCGTGGTGACGCAAACCCAATCTTATTAATTGATGAAAACGACGTTGAAGCTGGTCACGCGGCCAGTGTTGGCCGGGTTGACGAGCAACAGATGTACTATTTGTTGAGTCGGGGTATTCCTGAACCAGTCGCACAACGCTTAGTGATCCGCGGGTTCTTAGCTGGCGTGGTGACCGAGTTACGTTCACCACGATTACGCAAGAGTCTCATGAACTTGATTGAGAGGCGATTAGCAGATGACAACGAATGAGTATCGCCAAGATTTTCCGATTTTACAAACTAAAATTAACGATGAACCACTAACCTATTTGGACAATGCGGCGACGAGTCAAAAACCGCAGGCGGTCATCGATGCGATGGCGGACTTTTACGCGCACGGTAACGCGAACGTCCATCGTGGCGTGTATACGTTAGCTGCACAAGCGACAGACCGTTACGAAGCTGTTCGTGATCAAGTTGCGCAGTGGCTAAATGCCGCGCGGCGCGAAGAAGTCTTTTTCACCCGTTCAACGACTGATAGTCTGAACTGGGTAGTTCAGACTTACGGTGAGCAATTTGTGACGGCCGGCGACGAAATCGTCGTGACCGTGATGGAACATCACAGTAACTTAGTGCCGTGGCAACAGTTGGCTCACCGGAAGGGCGCGACCTTAAAGTACATCGGTTTAACTTCGGACGGGCAATTAGACTTAGCGGATGCGCGCAAACAAATTACGGCGAAGACCAAAGTGGTGGCGGTTGCACAGGCGTCAAACGTCTTAGGTGTGACGAACCCAATCAAGCAGTTGGCCCAAATTGCCCACGCACAGAACGCCATCTTGGTCGTCGATGGCGCCCAATCAATTGCGCACATGGCAGTCGATGTGCAGGACCTCGACGCGGACTTTTACGCCTTTTCAGCGCATAAAATCTACGGCCCAACTGGAGTGGGTGTGTTATATGGTAAATATGACTTATTGGCTCAATTAACGCCCGCCCAATTTGGTGGCGAGATGATCAGCGACGTTGACTGGCAAACGACTGAATTTGCTGCAATTCCAGAACGCTTTGAAGCCGGAACACCGAACATTTGTGGCGTGATTGGTTTAGGTGCTGCACTGACCTACTTACAAAGTGTCGGGTTGGATACGGTGCAAGCGATTGAACAGCGGCTGACCAAGCAGCTCTTAAGTGGGCTGATTGCAATGCCGGGTATTACGGTCTACGGGCCAGAGTCACCGGAATTACACGGACCCGTTGTTGCGTTTAATGTCGATAACGTTCACGCGCATGATATTGCGACCGGACTAGACTTAGCCGGTGTGGAAATCCGTGCGGGTCACCATTGTGCCCAACCGTTGATGCGTTATTTGCACGTTAATTCGACCGTTCGCGCAAGTGTCGGCCTCTATAATAATTCCGATGACGTGGATCGGCTTTTAACGGCGTTGGAATCGGTAAAGGAGTTCTTTGAATCATGAGTTTATTAAGACTAAAAGCCCTCTACCAGACCGTGATCTTGGAGAATGCGCAAGCGCCGCATCATTTTGGGACGCTGCCAAATGCGAAGACGGTCACGCTGCATAATCCCACTTGTGGGGATGAAATCAATGTTCAGATGCTGATTAAGGATGACGTTATTGATCAGATTATGTTTACGGGCAGTGGCTGTACCATTTCGCAGGCGTCAGCTAGTATTATGACCGACGTTTTAAAAGGGCAAACCGTTACAGAAGCCCAAAAACGGCTAACCGACTTTTCAGATTTGATTACGGGCGATTCGTTGAATGACGCTGATCAGCACGCACTCGGCGACGCCGCGGTATTAGCAACGGTTGCCGAATTTCCGACCCGCATCAAGTGTGCAACGCTTGCGTGGCACGCTGCGGATCAATTATTAACGATGGGGGATGACGCTGATGACAAAACCAAATAAAGTCCAAGAAGTGACCGCTGGAACGGAAACTTACGAATATGGGTTTCACGACGATGTGACACCGGTTTATTCAACGGGGGAAGGCTTGAATGAAGACATTGTTCGTCAGATTTCAGCCGAAAAACACGAACCACAGTGGATGTTGGATTACCGGTTAAAGGCTTATCAAATTTATCAGAAATTACCAGAACCAAAAGTTGGGCCAGATTTAAGCGGTCTGGACCTCGTGCACATGAAGTATTTCCAGAAAGCGACCGATAAAAAGTACCGTGACTGGAACGACGTGCCGGATAAAATCAAGCAGACTTTTGACCGCTTAGGGGTACCAGAAGCAGAACGGAAGTACCTCGCGGGTTCAAGTGCCCAGTATGAGTCCGAAGTGGTTTATCACCGGATGCAAGAAACGTTTGAAAAGACGGGGATCATCTTTACGGATACCGATACCGCCCTTCAAAAGTACCCAGAGCTCTTTAAAAAGTGGTTTGGGAAACTCGTTCCGGCTAACACGAATAAGTACGCTGCGCTGAACTGTGCGGTTTGGTCTGGCGGGACGTTTATCTACGTGCCAAAGGGTGTGACGGTCACGACCCCAATCCAGTCGTACTTCCGAATTAATGCGGAAAACACCGGCCAGTTTGAACGAACATTGATCATCGTGGATGAAGGGGCCAGCGTTAACTACGTGGAAGGCTGTACTGCTCCTAACTACGATTCGGACAGTTTGCACGCCGCGGTCGTTGAAGTTAACGTCTTAGCGAATGCGACTTGTCGTTACACGACCATTCAAAACTGGTCGAACAACGTGTACAGTTTGGAAACGAAGCGCGCGCAAGCGATGGAAAATGCCACGATGGAATGGGTCGACGGTAATTTGGGCTCTAAAATTACGATGAAGTACCCATCCGTTTATTTGAATGGTCAGGGTGCACACGGCACGATGTTGTCAATCGCGGTGGCTGGTCAAAACGTTGACCAGGATACCGGGGCACGGATGATCCATAACGCAAAGAACACGACGTCGTCCATCGTTTCGAAGTCGATTGCTAAGGATGGTGGTGCAGTGGATTATCGGGGGACCGTACGCTTTGGCCGCCACTCTGACGGGTCCTTTGCCCACGTCGAATGTGACACCATTATCATGGATGACTTGTCTTCAAGTGATACGATTCCGTATAACGAAATTTTAAATGGTAATGTCTCTATGGAACACGAAGCCAAGGTGTCTAAAGTTTCAGAAGCCCAACTCTACTACTTGATGAGTCGGGGAATTTCGGAACAAAAGGCCACTGAAATGATCATTATGGGCTTTGTGGAACCATTTACGAAGCAGTTACCAATGGAATATGCGGTGGAATTAAACCGTTTGATTAGTTTTGAAATGGAAGGGTCCATCGGTTAATAGGGCCTAAAATTAAAAAAATGGTGCTTGAGAATTCTTTCTTGAGCACCATTTTTTGGTGGCGATGACCTGAGTAGGGTGTGAAAACAAGCAAAATAATTTACATTTGCCAATTTATGGCTATACTGACAGAGTAAATTAAGCAGAACTAAGAGGTGGCATACGGAGATGCAATTTGAAACGGAACGCTTACTGATTCGGCCAATCCAGGCCAGTGATCACGATGCGATGCAGGTGATGATTTTAGATCCCCAAGTAGTGGCTTACTTGCGGTATCGCACGCTTGAGACGCCAGCCGCATTTGACGATGCCTTTAAGACCCACTTCATGGCGGATTCAACGACAACGTTCGGACTGGAACGCAAACGGGACCACCAGTTGATTGGGTTTTACGAGTTCCACGTCGATGACCACATGGGTGAACTGACGTACGCACTGAGCCCCTCAGCATGGGGCCACGGCTACGTTGCGGAAGCCGGCCAGGAAATGATGACGTACGGATTTAAAAACTTAGGCCTGACCCGCATCGAAGCGCATTATGCGAGCGCAAACCCGCGTTCTGGGCGGGTGATGGCAAAATTGGGCATGCACGATGAAGGGGAATTACAAACCTTTACATTGCCGTCTGGCGAACTAATTCACGTCATGGCGTATGGGTTGAATAAAAATGAGTGGCAACGTGAAAAAAGTGCTTGACCTGTAACGGGTTTCAGGTTTTATACTCAATTTGTTGAGTTAGCCACTTAGCAACAACGAAATAAACACGCTTTAGAATTGACGCCTTGTTCCTTCAGCCGGAACGGGGCGTTTTTTGCGACCTTTTCTGAAAAGACCGTGGTCACCTTCAGAAAAGTAGTGTAGGCTAAAAGAGTGTGTTTATTTTACAATCAGTTTTTACATATTTTGGAGGAATTTAGGTGTCGAAAAAAGTCATTATGATCGTGACGATTGCGTTGCTATTATCCAACGCAATGAACGGTTTAGATAGTACCATCATTAGTACGGCGTTGCCGGCCATTATTAGTGACTTGCACGGCTTACAGCTGATGGGGTGGATCGTTGCCGTGTTTTTACTAGGCGGTGCGGTAACGACGCCACTCTGGAGTAAGTTAGGGGAACGGATCGGCAACAAGTCCGCCTACCAGATTTCCACGTTGATCTTTGTACTTGGTGCCCTCCTTGAAGGTCTAGCACCAAATATCATTTTCCTCATTGCGGCGCGGACCGTGATGGGGATTGGGAGTGGCGGGATGACTGCGATTCCCTATATCATCTACGCTGAGATTTACCAAGATCCGGTCAAGCGTGGGAAAGTATTCGGCTACGTGACGGCCAGTTTTAGTACCGCCGCAATTATTGGGCCACTAGTGGGTGGCTTTATTGTGGATAACTTTGGTTGGCACTGGGTGTTTTACATTAACGTGCCGATTGGGTTGGCGTCGATTGCCATTATTCAGTGGTTATACCGGGCGCCAGCTGTTAAACCCGCGACGGATAAGGTCGATTACTTGGGCGCTGTTCTACTCAGTGGTGGCCTCGTGAGCCTATTAGTCGGCATTGAAATGATTGGCAAGTTACCAACTGGCATCATTGGATTGATTATTTTACTCGCAATTAGCCTGCTAGTCGCATTGACGATGGTCGAACGCCGGGCAAGTGATCCAATTATTCCGTTGCGGCTCTTTAAAAATCGCTACCTGTTAGCCGCGTTTGTCATGTTTTTCCTTATTTACGGTTTCTTCGTTGGATTTAACGTCTACGTGCCAATGTGGGCACAGGGACTCCTTGGAACGACGGCCGTTATCGGGGGCGTCACCCAGATTCCCGGTTCCGTGACGAACTTCTTAGGGGCTCAGTGGAGTGGGAACATGGAGCGTCGGTGGTCGACTAGAACAGTTGTGATGATCGGCTTTGGGGGCATGTTGATTGCCTGTGGTCTACTAGCTTTGGCTGGACGTCAGACGAACTACGGCTTCTTATTGTTGGCGAGTGCGTTTCAGGGATGCGGGATTGGAATTTGCTTTACCGTATTGCAGGTCAGCGTTCAGCAGCAGGCCCGCCACGAAGACGTGCCAATTGCGACGTCGTTTAGCTTGTTAGTTCGGATGCTTGGTCAGACGTTTATGGCGTCGATTTATAGCATCGTATTGAACCACGCGTTGACGACCGGGGTTGCTAAATCGGGTGGACAAATTACGATGAACATGATGAATGAACTCAGTGATGCGACCAGCGCTAGCAAGCTGCCAGCGCACTTATTGCCCGCCATGCGGACAATCTTGCATACTGGGTTACACCACATTATGGGCGTCGCCTTAGTTTTATTAGTCATTGGGTTGGCCGTTAATATCTGGGGCTTTTGTGCACCAAAATCAAAGCCGGCGCATCATTGGTGGTCAGCATTAGGTGCCCATCATAATTTGAATTAGTTACTTGTAAGCTATTCCGGTTGCCGCTGATGACATGCGGTCGTGGGACCGGGTCTAGCCTGAGAAACGGTCTAGCCCCTCGCCCGGAACGATTGCAAAATGCACAATTGTCCCGGACCGTCCGTGGTGTAAAGACCGGCAAAAAACCGCCGCTCTAACACCACTTTCACGACCGATGCCATCAGCGACAGCCTCCGAGCATCCGATCAAAATAACAATAGTAAGACTATTCTGTCTGACGGAGCGACTGATTTAGGAATAACGATTATTGCTGGTGCAGTGTTGACAGTGATTTTAGGTCTCTCAACCTTTAGATGAATGATTAAAAAGGTAACTACATTTGACGGTTACCTTTTTTGTTTGATTTAGAGGTTGAAAAGTAAAATTTAGGATTGAACTAATGGAAATTAATTATCTATGAAATGGTCCGGTTATTCCTGATAACATGCGGTCGTGGAGCAGGTGTAAGCCCAAAAGTGGTCTTGCTCCTCGCAACAGATGTTATCAGGAACAAACTTAGATAGTGTATTGGATTTTGAAATCATAATAATAGGAATAGCGAAGTCGGGTAGTATTGGGTGCTGTGTCGGCAAGATTGGCGGGTGGTTCTTACGCCAATCTTGCGGGGCGATGCAAAGACGCGGGCTAACGGCTTTGCATCGAGGTTCCAGACCGCACCATGGCTGGAACCATCCCCCATAGCACCCAATGCTGCCCGACGGAGCGGATAACTTAGAATCCCAATAATAAAACGTTTGTTCCCCTATCAAAAGTACGGTATGATATAGAAGTATTCTAAAAAAGATGGGGCGAAGAGAGCATGAGAAAATGGACACGACGCGCGTTGGCAGCGGGCGTAATGAGTTTAGGGTTATTACTGGGTGGTTGTAGTACGGTCACTAGTACGACTAATACCGAGTCAAGTCAGTCGGCAGCGACTACCGGTGAGACGAAGACGTCGGGTAATCAGCAACAAACGTATCAACAGTTAGCTAAAATGACGTATCAGTCTGGTGGGGCAGCGGCCATTAAGGTCAATAGTGGAAAAAGCACCTTAAAAGCTAGTCAGTGGAAGAATTCCAAAATTGACTATGGTAATTTGGACCGGCTCAACCGAACCACGACGGATACCGCTTATTTAAGTAAAGCGAACTTGGGACGGTCAGCTGGTCGGACCGCGCAGACGTGGAGTCCAACCGGTTGGCATAACCAACCAATCAAGGTTAACGGGAAGCGGGTTTACCCGCAAAACCGTGGCCATTTGATTGCCTACACGTTGTCATTTAACCTGACTAATACCGGGAAATACCGTTCGGGGGAAGATGGTAGCTTGGACAATCCTAAAAACTTGGCAACGCAAACGGCGTACTCAAACCAAAAGACGATGCAGATTTATGAAGATCAGGTGCGCACAGCCATGGAACAAGGGAAGAAAGTCATTTATAAAGTGACGACGGTCTTTCGTGGTGACGAATTAATGCCACGGGGCTATTGGTCCCAAGCAGTGTCAACTGATGGTAGTGTTAACTTTAACGTGTATATCTGGAACGTTGAGCCCGGAGTCAACTTTGATTACGCAACTGGTCGGGGTAAAGCCGATAGTGCCATGCAAGTTGCCGGGGCGGATAAAGTGAATAGCAGCGCCAATACTAGTCAGTCACGGCAGTACTCTAAAAAGCCAACGACTTCTAAGCAAGTGGAAAAAGAGCTTTACCGTTACGGCTATAAGTACGTTAAGAAGCACTTGAACAATTAAATGAAAGACTGGTACAATCTATGAAAATTGTCCTATTCCAAGACAACGGGGCTAAAGCAGACTGGCAAACGGCGGAGTCCGCGCTATACTGATAGCATAAACGTTGCTTAACCGCCGTTAATTGCTATTTTTCTCAATTATATTAACAAGTAGCGTTTGTAAAGACCTGAATGAACGGGTTCCTTCCCAAGTGCCTGTGATTTTTCCATACAATAACGTCGGCTCCCAACCACGTTATTGCTAACCAATCGTTTGTTTGATTGTTAGTACTAATTACCCTTGAGACGTCCAACTGCGTGGTTGGACGTTTTTTTGTGCCGAAAAGAGAGTGTGCCAAAAGGCGGTCAGTTTGTGAGCATTAACGTAAAATCAGCGATTATTCCTGGGCTTGGAATGGTCGCTGATTTTGGGTTAAGCGGAACAAATTGCCTTTTGTCACACGTTTCGACCATAGTAATAAGGAAAGCCATTCAGAAATAGTTGATATTTCTGGATGGCTTTTTGGATTTTGTCCCAAACGCTTAGCTTAGAGTAGTAAAAGCAAGCTAACGGCAATTAAGGTCACGAAGTCGATTCCAATAAAGCACCGGTCCAGTTGGTGAACAATGATCCGGTATACTTGAGCTAAACGCAACTGAAGTGGAGGCGATGAGGGATGGTTAAAGGCTTAATTCGACAAGATGAACAGGGTATTTGAATTAGTCATGAGATTCTAAAAATGATTGGCATTCAACTTGATCAACCGGTCCAAATCAACACTCATCAAATTGCTAGTCAGCGGGTATTAGTGCTGCATGCCGCGAAACAGCCAGTGCCGGAAGCAAAGCAACGTGAAGCTTAATTAAGGACAAAGAAAAACCGCGAGTAATCGCGGTTTTTGTCGTTCCTGAATAAATGCTATAACCCAAAGAAAATTTTATAAGTGAAAACACCGATAATGGCGCCGGTAATTGGTGCGAGCACGGGTACCCAACTGTAGTCCCAGTGAGAAGAGCCTTTGTGGGTAATTGGCAAAATGGCGTGAACGAGCCGTGGACCCAGATCTCGAGCGGGGTTCAAGGCTGGCCCGGTGGCACCACCTAAAGCAATGACCATTGTCATGATTAACAGCCCGACCCCAATGTTGGCAATATCCACATTGTTGTGGAAAAAGACGCCCCGGTAAAGGCCCATTGCCCCAAATGCCAAGAAACCCGTCCCAATCGTTTCAGTGACAAAGCCATTAAACTTACTATTAGTCGCGTCGCCAGTCGCAAAGGTCGCTAAGATTCGACCCGCGTCATCGGTACGTTTGTAATGTGGGGCATAGATTGCCACGATTAATAATTGCCCCACGATCGCGCCGACAAACTGCCAGAATAAGTAACCGGCCACATGTGACCAAGGAAAGATTCCTGCTAAGGCTTGGGCAATCGTCATTGCTGGGTTAATATGACAACCCGAAATGGCGCCGAACATCATTGCTGGTAGCATGACCCCGAAGCCGAAGCCAAACGCAATGAAGATCCAACCCCCATTCGCTTGACCCTCGTCACCATTAGCCGTGGTGGCTTTTAGAAACGAGTTGGCAACCGCCCCGTTCCCAAATAAAACTAACATTAAAGTACCAAAAAACTCAGCAGCGTAACGTGCATCCCAGGTACCACTCATAATGCAACCTCCTAGTTATGGATTAATTAGTTGTACACCTTGAAATATACAGGAAAACAGCAGTTGTGTAAACGCTTACATTAAAAATGGTTGTGTTCGTTAAACAACGTTTGTAATGTTGGTTAAAAATAATATTGCTGGCGGGAATAAATTAAAATCTTTTTACGTTTGGTACTAGTGGGACGTAGTTTTCATGATGGTAGTTGGCTAAATATAGCTGAAATTGGCTTGAACTTATTAACACGACAATGTCTTAACCGACGCATTCCAGAAATTGGCAAGTTACGACAAGAATTAGAAACTTGGTGTCGCGAACGGAATGAAAATAAGCCCCCCGTAGATTGGTAATTTACGACCAAGGATGCCCGGGTAAAACGACATTCACTTTATCCAAAGCTAGTAGATTAAAGACTATTGGTATGACCGTTTTCTACCTCGTGGTGAAGGCCATTATTATGAAATTGTATTGAAATCAGACATTAATAAAAGGGTGTTGCAAATGGAAAATAAATGGTTTATCATTGATACATTCAAATATTAGAATGAAAGAATATAGGGAGGCCGTAAAACATGGTTAGCAGTGAAGAAGCGCTCGAAGAATTCCGCGAAACGATTCCGATTTTCGAAGTTTTAGCGGATGAACGTCGGCAGCAGATTATGATTGAACTAACTAAACATGCACACGGGTTGACCGTGGGCGAGTTGACTAAAATCATGCATATCTCGCAACCAGCAGTTTCCCATCAGCTGAAGACGTTGAAGGATCATCATTTTGTTTCGGTAGAACATCAAGGGACGCGGAACTTTTATCACATTACTTTTGATGCCCCACTAAACAAAGTGGAACATTTGATCCATACGTTGAAGGCTGATTTAGAGTTAAAACCGTACTTACGCTAATTGAATCGTTATGAAAAATCGTTGCGTCTAGGTGCAGCGGTGTTTTTACGGCATAAGCATTCGTGTATTCGAATGAAAGAATTCAGTGGCACATGGCGGTCAACTTGATCGGGGACGCTAGTTTTGGGATTAGCACTATCTTAAAGGTTGACGCACGGGTGTAGCGGTGATTTACGGGAACTATATTTTTGCGTTCAATATAAGAATTTAAAAGGGGAGTGGTTATAATTTCAATTCGTACGGAGCTAGATTTACAGCGGGCGATGTACCAATTGTTGGAGCAGCGTTCAATCTCGCAAATTACGGTTGAACAAATATGTACACAGGCATTTATACATCGCAGTAGCTTTTATCGGTACTATACTGATAAGTTCGATTTACTTTACCAAATGGTGATGCATGCTTTGGAAGAGTTACTAGCCGCGGAGCGCACGGACGCAACTGGTTCGGCAATCATGGCTCGTTTTATCGGCACCCACACGCAGATATTACGGCATTTGTTAGTAACTAATCCGGAGGGTGACAATAGCCGTTCACAGCGGGTCATTAACGATTGTTTTGTGACCCTGGCTCAGACGGAGGAAACGGATCGGGTGTTTATCACGATTCGCCAGTCCCAACATCCAGATCTAACGGCGTATCTGGTAAGTGGGGTCGTCATGAGTATTGTGCAATGGTTGAGTAACAGCGGACGTGATGGTCAAGCCGAAAGTACCCAAGCCACGATTCGGGCAACATTAGCAACGGTGTTCTCGCTTGAGCAGCATTCAGTTTAATTTCTTTGAAGGAAGGTTTCAGGTCAGTGAAAATGATTCGCGATGAATGGAAGTCCATTCGTCATAGCAAAATTCTATGGATTTCAGTTTCAGTTATGATTTTGATCCCGTTTTTATACAGTGTCTTCTTTCTGACATCTGTCTGGGATCCTTATGGGGAAACAAAGGATTTGCCGGTAGCTGTCGTTAACAACGATAAGCCAGTGAACTATCAAGGCAAACGATTTGCAGTTGGTGAACAAATGGTCACTAACATTAAAAAGAATAAACAACTCGGCTGGCGTTTCGTTTCGGCGGAAAAAGCCAAGCAGGGGATGAAAAATCGTAAGTACTACATGGTCGTCACGATTCCAAGCAATTTTTCGAAGCATGCGACGACGGTCACGAGTGCTAATCCGCAAAAGATGAAGTTACACTACTCCACCAATGCTTCTCTGAACTACATTGGGAAAGTTATTAGTGATGCTGGGGCCACTCAGTTGAACGCTAATGTTCGTTCAGAAGTCACCAAAGCCTACGCTTTAGCCATGTTTAAACAGGTTAAGACCGCTGGTAAAGGTTACCAACAAGCAGCGGATGGGGCCACTAAGCTTAAAGATGGTGGCGTTGAACTTCAAGATGGGTTAACAACTTACACGACGGGTGTCCACACGTTAAAAAATGGGACGACTGAATTAAACACGAAGGTGCAACAGTTACCAGCCGGGATTGCGCAGTTGGCAAACGGCGGTAGCGCTTTGAAGGTTGGTTTAGATCAATTAAATGGTCAAACGGGCCCGTTAGCAAGTGGTGTTTCAAAACTCGCCAATGGTGCTAACCAATTGAATAGCGGTGCTGGGCAGTTAGCCAGTGGTGTCAGTCAATTGACGGATGGTTCTGGTCAAGTTACGACGGGGCTCAGCCAATTAAATGGTAAAACTGGTCAGTTAGCGAGCGGCGTTAGTCAGTTAACGAGTGGCTCTAAACAGGTCAGCAATGGCTTAACCACGTTGAACAGCAAAACCGGTGCCTTATCCGATGGCGTTGTTCAATTAGCTGATGGTGCTAAGGCACTGAAAGTCGGAATCGTGGATTACACGAACGGTGTTTACACGGTTTCAACCGGTTTACGGACGATCAATAGTAAGACCGGGGAACTTTCCTCCGGTGTGACCCGCTTAACGGCCGGTTCAACTGCATTAGTTAGCGGTTTGAAAGATTACACGGCTGGGGTTGCACAAACAACCACGGGCGCGGGTAAATTAAATGACGGTGCTCAGCAAACCAATACTGGTGCTCAGGGGATTAATGCTGGGGTCTCAGATTTAAAGAAGCAGACCGCCACATTACCAGATTCAGTTAATAAACTGACAACTGGTTCCAACGACATCAATACAAATTTGGGCCAATTGAAGAGTGGGAGTGCTGAAGTTTCTGACGGCTTAAACAAGTTGGCAGCGGCTAGCACGAGCCAAGAAAACCAGCAAAAGATTCAAGAATTACAAACTGGCATGGCCCAAATGGAAAAGGCCTTGGAATCCGTCGACAAATTGATGGCAAGTGCTCAAAGTACCACGGATACGAGCAAAGTGGATGGCTTGATGGCCACCGCACAAAAGGACGTTACCGCGTTAACGGCGACGACCAGCTCAACCGATTTGACGGGTCAAATCAATGCTAAAATTGAAGGCTTAAAGGATTCTGAAGGCTTAACTGATAAGCAGGTTAAGGCACTGGAGGCTAGTTTAGCCGGTGTTGGTCAAACTAATAATGACGCTGCTAAGACGCAAGCCGCAACGGATTTGAAAGCCACGATGGGTCAAATTCAAACGATGACGAAAACTAATGCTGCGGCAGCAACTGGCTCACAAACTAGCCTCGTGGATAGCTTCAAGGAACTTGAAGCTGGGGTCAACGCATTGATTACTAATGTCAATACGATGGCAACGAGCGTATCCAGCCTTGATGCAGGCTCAACCAAGGTCACAAATGGGTTAACTGCATTACAGAAGGGGACGTCTGATCTCAGCACTGGTTTGACGCAGATGAATGCACAAGTTCCTGGAATGACCAGTGGCATTGACAAGTTGTCGGGTTATACAACGGCCTTAACAGCTGGAACCCAGCAAGTTGCTGATGGTGCGGCTGGACTTGCCAGTGGAACGACTAAGTTAAACGGTAATTCTGCTAAGTTGAACGCTGGCGCGGGTGAACTCCAAGGCGGGTTAACCCAGTTGAATGGTCAAGTACCAGCGTTAACAACCGGTATCAACCAGTTAACGGCCGGTGCTAAGCAGTTAACGGATAATTCTAGTCAATTAACTGGTGGTGCGTCTAAGTTAGCTACTGGAACTTCCGATTTAAATGGCCAAGTACCAGTTCTCGTTTCATCAATCGGCTTGCTAGCAAATGGTTCAAAGCAAGTTACGACTGGGCTGACAACGTTGAATGGTCAGGTCCCAGCATTAACTGGTGGGGTTCAACAATTGCTATCAGGTTCTAGCCAAGTTACTGGCGGTCTTGTCACGTTAAATGGCAAGGTTCCGGCATTAGTTGGCGGTATCCAACAATTATCTGGTGGTTTGAATACGATGAACGGTCAGATTCCAGCCTTAGTGACTGGGGTTCAAAAGCTAGATAATGGTGCTGGTCAATTAAACACTGGCTTACAAACCCTCCAAGGTAGTACTGGTCAATTGACCGGTGGGGTTAAACAGTTAGCCGATGGTGCTGACCAATTGGATCAAAACTCAGCTAAGTTACTTGCTGGTAATAAGAAGGTTAAGAACGGAAACGGAACGTTAGCAAAATCGTTACAAAGTGGTGCTGATACGATTAATGGCACACCATTGACGAGTTCTAACGCGAATATGTTTGCCGCACCTTCAAACTTAACGCATTCTAACTACAGCTACGTGCCAAACTATGGTCACGCATTAGCACCATACGTCTTGTCGTTAGCACTTTACGTTGGGGCAATTGTCTTCAACTTTGCTTACCCAATTCGGCGGATTGCCGATGATGATGGGACACCAACCCAGTGGTTCTTAAGTAAAATCGCTGTTGGTGCACCAGTTGCCGTCTTGATGGCCATCATTGAATGTGTTGCTTTACTGATCGTTGGCTTGAAGCCAATCAGCATGGGTGGTTACTTCTTAACGGCGATTATGATTGCGTTGGCTTCCATGTTCATTGTCATGTTCCTGTCGATGTTACTAGATAACCCAGGGCGGTTCTTGGCCATGGTTCTCCTGATGCTTCAACTTGGTGGCTCAGGTGGGACCTTCCCAATGGAAATTACGAACCATTTCTTCAACGTAATTCATCCATTCTTGCCATTGACTTACTCGATTCAAGCATTCCGGCAATCCTTAACGGGTGGCTGGGGTAACGGAATCTTCTGGTCATCGATTGGGGTACTCGCAATCTTTGCAATTTTAGGTTTAGTGCTACTATGGGCTTCGATGGTTTTCTTGAAAAAGAAGAACCTTCAAGTTCCCGCTGAAGCTGAAATTCAGATGAAAGCTGGCAAATAATTACAAGCTGTAATAAAGGATCGGGCGGATGTCCGGTCCTTTTTTGCGGTCAAGCATATTAGTGAGGATAATTTAAAAAGTATGCTACCATTAATGGTTGTCTAATTTAATTTTAATAAATGATTGAGAGGTGCGCAGTGAGTATATTTATGAAACTAGGCTGGTATTTTCGCCGGGAGTGGAAACTCTACTTGGCGGGAGTCCTAGGCCTAATCTTAACTGCTATTATTGGCGTTATTCCACCACGCATTATTGGTGACGTGGTCGACGGGATCAATCAGCATAGCTTAACGGCGCACTCGTTAACGGTCTATTTAGGGATTATCGCGGCTGCGGCTGTTGGCCAGTACTTCGCCCGCTATTTATGGCGTAACGCGATTTGGGGCGGTGCAGCCGGGCTGGAACGGACGTTACGCGAGCGCTTGTTTTGGCATTTTATGAAAATGGACGCGACTTTTTATCAAAAGTACCGGACGGGTGATTTGATGGCCCACGCAACCAATGACTTAACGGCGATTGAGCGGGTCGCTGGTGGTGGGATTTTGCAATTTGCTGATTCCATTATTACCGGTGGGACAACGCTGATTGCGATGATGATGTTGATCGATTGGCGATTGACGCTGATTGCGGTGGTTCCATTCCCATTATTAGCCGTTGTTTCCCGCTACCTGGGGAAGAAGATTCACGTCGCGTTTCGAGCCTCACAGGCTGCCTTTTCGCGGCTGAATAACAAGGCGCAAGAGAGTATCAGTGGCATCAAAGTCATCAAAGCGTTAGGTCAGGAACAAGCGGATATGGATGACTTTAATGAGCAGATTGATCAGACGATTAAAATCAACCGCCACGTTAATACGTTAGATTCACTTTTTGACCCGGCGATTACCATTATTGTTGCGGTTTCTTACGCAGCCACCATTATTCTGGGTGGCCTTTACGTGGTCAATCACGTGATTACGATTGGTAACTTGGTCTCGTTCATCACTTACTTAGGTATGATGGTTTGGCCAATGTTCGCAGTCGGGATGTTATTCAATACGATGGAACGTGGGAATGCGTCCTACGACCGGGTGATGGAATTACTGAACCAAAAAAGTGCCATTATTGATTCTAGCAATGGTCGGGAACAGCGTCCACACGGTGATTTACACTATCAAATTAAGCAATTTAATTATCCAAATGATGCCGGAACGAGTTTGAGCGACGTTCAGTTTGACTTAAAAGCGGGTCAGACACTCGGCATCGTTGGGCGTGTCGGCGCTGGTAAATCAACGATTATGAAGTTGATTCTACGTGAATTCGATAACTATGATGGTCAGATTGTTTACGGTGGCGACGACATTAAGCAGTACGCGTTGGACAGCTACTTACCGGCAATCGGCTACGTGCCACAGGATAGCTTCTTGTTCTCCAATACGATTCGGGAAAACATTCGGTTTGCGGACCCCACGGTGTCTCAAACCGTTGTCGAAAGTGTCGCGGCCAAGAGTGATTTGAGCGGTCAGATTTCCAACATGCCAGCGGGTTACGATACCCAGGTCGGTGAAGAAGGAATTTCACTTTCTGGTGGGCAACGACAACGCTTAGCGATTGCGCGGGCGTTGTTAATTAACCCCGAACTGTTAATTTTAGATGACGCTTTATCCGCAGTTGATGCGGAAACTGAGTCTGAAATTCTGGCTAACTTGAAAGCCGAACGGGCGGACAAGACGACGATTATTGCGGCGCACCGGTTGAGTTCGGTGATGAACGCTGATGAGATCATCGTTCTCGATGCGGGTCACGTCGTTGAACGGGGCACGCACAGCGAGCTAATGACGCAACACGGTTGGTACCAGAAGATGTTTGAACGCCAGCAATTAGAAACTAAAGTGGAAGGGGCGGTGCAATAATGGCAGCACGAGAATCAGTTTGGGCGCGTAGTATGCCCGTAAAAGAACAGCTGACCGTTATTCGACGCTTATTGCCGTACGCGAAGCCGTTTAAATGGTTCTTCATTGGGGCCATCATCCTTTCAGGATTAGTCAGTGTCGTTAACATCTACTTACCAAAAGTTTTACAGACTTTTATTGACCGTTATTTACGGACCGGTCACGCGACGATTACGGTGATGTGGTACTTTGCTGGGCTTTACTTCTTCGGCATGCTTGTGCGTGCGCTGATGCAATTTATCCAAAATTATACGAGCACGATGGGTGCCGAATACATGTTGGAAAACGTGCGGCGGCAAATGTTCAAAAAGTTACACCGGATGGGCATGCGTTATTTTGACCAAGTTCCCGGTGGATCCATTTTGTCACGGCTGACCAACGATACGATGTCGTTTTCTAACTTTTGGGCGCTTTTTAACACGTTATTTACCGCCTTTTTTGCGGTGATTTCGTCGTTCATTGCCATGTATTTGACGGACCGTCAGATTGCATTGTGGTTACTGATTTTTATGCCGTTTTTAGGCGTGACGATTTGGTACTATCAACGCTACAGTTCGAAGGTTTATCGCCGCATGCGTGAACGCTTGAGTGAACTAAACACGAAATTAAGTGAAGCCATTACGGGGATTAGTGTTATTCAACAATTTCGGCAGGAACACCGGATCAACGGTGAGTTCGATCATACTAACGACGCGTATTTCCACACGCGTCAGGCGATGATTCGAACCAACTCCTTACTATTAAGTCCGCTAATTGATCTCTTTTACGCGTTAGGGACCGTGATGGTTTTGGGGATTTTCGGGGTCCGTGGCTTAAATGGCTACGTGGCTGCCGGGGTGGTTTACGCGTTTATTACGTACCTCAATAACTTTTACAATCCCATGACGCAAATGATGGATAACTTGTCTGATTTTCAAGACGGGGTCGTTGCGGGTTCGCGGGTCTTACGGGTCATGGACGATCAAACGATTGCCCCAGCACAGCACGCTGATCCAACCGCGAAGATTACGCGGGGAAAGATTGAATTCAAACACGTGACCTTTGCGTACGATGGTGAACATCCCGTCTTAAAAGACGTCTCGTTTGTCGCTGAACCGGGTCAGACGGTTGCCTTAGTTGGACAGACTGGGAGTGGTAAAACGTCGACAATCAACGTTTTAATGCGCTTCTATGAATTTCAATCGGGTGAGGTCTTGATCGATGACCGTGATATTCGGGACTATCCGGCGGCGGAATTACGCCAAAAGATGGGCTTAGTCTTGCAGGAACCGTTTATGTTTTACGGGGACATCAATTCTAATATTCGGATGTTTAACAACGAAATTTCGGATGAACAGGTTCGAGCGGCGGCTAAGTTTGTGAAGGCCGATGATTTTATTAACGATCTACCTGAAAACTATGAATCCCGAGTTATTGAACGGGGCGCTAGCTATTCATCTGGTCAACGCCAACTGATTTCCTTTGCCCGGACGATCGTCACGGATCCTAAGATTTTAATCTTGGATGAAGCGACGGCTAACGTCGATACCGAGACGGAAGAAATGATTCAGACGGGACTCAGCCGTATTCAGGAGGACCGCACAACGATTGCCATTGCGCACCGGTTGTCCACCATTCAAAATGCTGATCTGATTCTGGTCTTAAACCAGGGCCAAATCGTTGAACGGGGAACCAACGACGAGCTATTAGCGCAACATGGTTATTACTACGATATGATTCAGTTGCAAAATTCTGCACACGTTAAGTAGCCTGTGGTAAGCTAAATTAAAACAACTTGGAGTGGTTCGGATGCGACGGAAAATTTCAGTATTAGTTGTGCTTTTAACGTGGACGTTGTCCGTGTTAAAGCTGTTTGTGCAATGGCACCACGTGTATCACCAAGTGCCACGCAAAATTAAAGTTAAAATCAAGCTTAAATAGAAACCTAATAGACTGCCAGCTAAAGTAGCAATCATTGCTATTTTAGCTGGCAGTCTATTTATTTAGTCCGGTTGTCGCTGATAGTATGCGGTCGTGGGACCGGGGCTAGCCTGAGGAGCGGTCTAGTCCCTCGCCCGGAACCCTTGCAACCCCCGCAAGTGTCCCGGACCGTCCGTGGTGTAAAGGTGGAAAATCACCACCTCAACGCCACCTTCACGACCGATGCAATCAGCGACAGCCTCTGACTATTAAATGCTTTTAGATAATCTTTTTGAGAGTTTAGTAGAGGTAAGTCGAAACAGGCAAAAATAGCCAGTACTTGTTAAAAAAATCAGAAAGTCTACACTATCAGGAGATATTATTCAGTTTCGTTTTACAAAAGAGGTAATACACATGGAAATGAGATGAGGAAAATGAATATTAAAAGAATACTGGCCGGTTTTTTATTTGTGATAATTTTAGTACTGTGGTATCTACGGTCATTGTGGGTTAGTTCTACTAATATTCCAGATTGGGTGGATACATTGGGCGTCGTATTAATGATGTTGCCATTACTAGCGATATTAGTTTTTGTTATATGGACTATGACTTCATTCAAATGGGAGCGGTTAGCAACAACTTTGTTATTAATCGTAGCTACTTTGTCTAGTATGCCAATCGCAAAATTTGCTTTTATTAATTGGCTAATGATTGTTTTATCGAGTCTTTTAGTAGTAAAAGTTTGTTTTTATAAGAAAAAGAATCCCAAGTCGATGCTCATCTTATCGGGGGTGTTGTGTATAGCATTTTTTCTAAGTCTGTTAAATCCGATAGTGAGTGCTCGTTGGTCATATGCGGCATACGTAGATCCGATTACCGCTTTAAATGCTAAAATATATTTAACAAAGGCACAAAAAGAAGCTTTATCAAGAACTGGTGTATCACATATAGAAACGAGAAAACCCAAAATTAGGATTGATTCTTCTGACTATCGTAATTTTGGTATTGAAAAGTATGGCTGTATCTATATAGCAGATTTTTAAGTGAATAGTACACTAGGTCTTATCACGTGTTCAGATGAAATGATATAATCTGGATACATTATTTTAAGCATTTATGAAGCGCAAAAATAGTGCAAAAAGACTCGCAATCCAATTCTAATTTTGAATATAATTGGACTGCGAGTTTTTTTACTTCGTGACTAGTTTTTGGTAATTATATAATTTCCAAAGGTTTTAATCAGTCCTAAAGTGCCGGTTGAAATAAGTATAGTAATCCGCCCGTCATTAAGCTGTTCATTAAAGCAAAAATGGCCACCAGGTTGGTACGGACACTGTCGGAAGCCGGAAGTAATCCCGCGGTTAAGCTGGCAATTCGAATGACAGCAATCAACCAGAGTACGAGTGACCCCAACAGTAGCCAGTAACACAGCTTGCGCCACCAGTTGAGTGTCAGCGGCGGGACGGGGTGTTGCGCACTTCTAAATTGGGCCAGACCCAGAATAAGAAGCAGTGTCAGGTTTAGAATTGCGGGTGGCCCCTTTGGCAATAAGCAGGCGTTACCGAGCGTACTAAGGAGGGCTAACGGCAAAAAACGTTGTAGCGTTGCGCGTGAAAAAAATAACTGTGCAAATGAGCAATCGATAATAATCACCTACCTAATGGATCTTTTGGTTCATATTTTAGCAAGCTAATTCGTAAATGGTATTGGACGGAACTTGATTGATAAAACGAATAAACTAAGGGTAATTAGTACCAATGGATTCAGTAAGTGTGTGAACATCAGTGATTAGACAAGCAGGCTTTTTGGCCCGGCGAAGCCACAAATATTTATTTAAATAAATATAAAAATAATGCAAAAAAGGGCTTGCCTTCGACCAACACGAAGCGACTAAAGTAAAGGTACACGCTGAAAAAAAAGCGTCGTTTTAAACAAGGGAGCCAGATTAATAAATGAAAAAGATTAACCAACAATATTTAACTGGGGAACGCGCCTTATTTAAGGCCCGTGATCTCCAAATTAATAACAGTACGTTTGCTGACGGTGAATCACCGTTAAAAGAAAGTCGAAATATCAACTTGGATCAGTCAATCTTTAAGTGGAAGTACCCGCTGTGGTACAGCGAACACGTTAACGTGACGCACTCAATCTTTGAAGAAATGTCACGCTCCGGAATTTGGTATACCAAGGATATTTCAATTGAAAACAGTACGTTACAAGCCCCTAAGCTGTTTCGGCGGGCCAGTCAAATTAAATTAGATCACGTGCACTTCTCACACGCCGAAGAAACGTTGTGGAACTGTACGGACATTGAGATGCACGACGTTCAGGCTGCCGGGGATTACTTTGGGATGAACAGCCAGAATATTAGCATCGACGGGTTTAATTTGGTCGGTAATTACGCGTTTGACGGGGCGAAGAACGTGGAAATTCATAACGCCACGTTAATGACTAAGGACGCTTTATGGAACTGTGAAAACGTCACGGTTTATGATTCTCAAATCATTGGGGAATACTTGGGCTGGAACTCGAAGAATATTCGCTTCGTCAACTGTACGATTGAAAGCGACCAAGGGCTATGCTACATGGACCACGTGACGTTGGAAAATTGTACGTTGCTCAACACGGACCTTGCCTTTGAATATTGCAGCAACATCGATGCCGATGTGATTTCGACTATCGATAGTGTTAAGAATCCAATCAGTGGTAAGATTCACGCGCAAGGCATTCAACAAATTATTATGGATGACCCTGAAATTGATGCAACTAAGACGATTATCAGTGTTGACCAGGAAAGTCAGGCCAACCATGCCGTATGATTTTGAAACTGTGATTAATCGGCGCCACACAAATTCCGTCAAGTGGGAAGTTGGTCCGAATGAACTACCCATGTGGGTGGCGGATATGGACTTTGCGACGGCGCCCGCCATTACCGATGCACTCACCAAACGGGCCCAGTTTGGCCTGTTCGGTTATGAAGAAGTCCCCACGGCGTATTACCAAGCTGTAGCCGATTGGTGGGCTAATGAACACCATTTTCGGCCCCAGTTAGAGTGGCTGATGTTTTGTACCGGTGTCGTTCCGGCGATTTCATCGATTGTTCGCAAAATGACTGCGCCCGGAGATAATATCTTGGTGCAGGCACCGGTCTATAATATCTTTTACCATTCAATTGAAAATAACGGTCGGCACACGTTAGCAAGTGACCTTGTCTATAAAGCAAGGCAGTACCAGATTGACTGGGCTGATTTGGAACGTAAGCTGGCGGAACCTTTGACAACGATGATGATCCTTTGTAATCCTCAAAACCCAATTGGCATCGTCTGGTCACGGGCCACGTTACAACGAATCGGTGACTTGGCGTTGAAGCACCACGTGTTGATTGTGGCGGATGAAATTCACTGTGACTTGACGTTGAACGGCAACGAATACGTGCCATTTTCGTCACTATCTGACGAAGTGGCTGCTAACAGTATCAGTTGTGTGTCGCCAAGCAAAACATTTAATGTGGCGGCCTTACACGCAGCGACGTTAATTATCCCGGATGCGCACGTCCGGGACTTAGTGAGTCGAGGCATCAATAATGATGAGCTCGCTGAACCAAATTCGTTTGCCATTCCGGGAAGTATCGCGGCCTATACGCAGGGTCAAGACTGGGTCCACGCCCTCCGAGAAAAATTGGCGGCTAACCAGCGCCAAGTGCAACAGTTCATGGCAGCGGTGCCCCAGGTGACGGTGATTGAAGCACAGGCGACGTATTTAATCTGGTTGGATGTAAGTCGGATTACGACTGATAGTGCTAAGTTGGCGCAAGCAATTCGGGCAAAAACCGGGTTGTTCTTGTCAGCTGGGGATGTTTACCGTGGGGATGGGAATCGTTTCTTGCGGATGAACATTGCTTGTCCAACTGCGGAATTGACCGATGGCTTAACTCGCTTAAAACAAGGCATTGACGGCTATTTAGCCGATAATAAGGGTTAGTTGAAAAGCGTACGCGTTCATTAGCGCGTACGCTTTTTGAGTGCATTAAGGGCCAAAAATCGGTATGATTAATTTGAGGCGGTGATTAGTATGGAAATTGGAATTATTGGTGCGGGGACGGTCGGTACCGTTTTAGCAAAGACGTTTGCGCGTGGTGGACACCAAGTGAAGCTCAGTCGGCACAGTGGTATGGCAAGTTTGGCACCGCGTCGGCAAGAGTTTGCGGATAACGTCAGTTTTGTGGAAGTCGCGACGGCGTTACAGCAACCGCTAGTTGTTATTGCGGTGCCATTTGAACAGGCGCCGGCCGTTTTACAGCAAGTCACTGATTACCAGCAGCGGATCGTGGTCGACGTGACGAATCAGTTTACAGCGGACTTCAAGAAAATTAAGACGGCCCCGTTAACGGGGAGTGAAGTGCTAGCTAAGTCGGCCAATAACGCCCGGGTGATCAAAGCCTTTAATACGTTGCCACCCGAATTTATGGATGGGCACATCGATGGTATGGGGCGGCGGGTCTTGTTCTACGCGGGAGACGACGTCGCGGCTAAAAAGGAATTCGCAGCCCTAGTCCGTCCGTTGAATTTTCGGCCGGTTAACCTAGGTAAACTACGTCACGGTGGTAGCGTTATGCAAGTCGGTGGCGGTCTCGGCAATACTCACTTTGTACAGATTGATGAATAAGTTGAACCTAATCAGCAAGGCACTATGAAACCAAATTAAAATCACTGTTCAGAAATACACCATATTTCTGAACAGTGATTTTTCTATTATTATGGTCAAAACGAAACATGTCACACTTTACTAAGTAGTAACTGCTGTAACTGGTCAAAGTTAGTGACGGTAGCGGTGGGATGGACGTCACTAAGATTAGCAAGGTGATGGGGATTGAACCAAATACTTGGAAGGCCAACGTTGACCGCACCCGCGATGTCTGAAGCTAAACTGTCGCCAACCATCACGGCGTTGTGGGGTGACAGGTCGGGATACGTCGTAAAGATGGCGTCAAAGAAACGCCGGTCCGGCTTGGCAAAGCCCACTGATTCTGAAATGAAGACGTGGTCAAATTGGGGTGCTAAGCCTGAACCTGCTAGCCGGTTTAACTGGGTGTCCTGAACGCCGTTAGTCCCAATGAGCAACACCAGTCCAGCACTTTTTAACTTTGTAAGCATGGAATCAACGCCAGGTAAAACTTGAAAACCTTGCCCCAGTAAGTCGTTATATTCATGCTGAACTTTGGGTCCGTCAACGGTAATGCCCAGTTTGGCAAACACGATTTGAAACCGCTGGTCTAGTAATTGGTCACGATCAGCGCCGTGTTCAATCTGCTGCCAGACTTGCCGGTTATGCGTGAGGTAAACCCGTTTGGCAACGGCTAAATCGGGGACGTGGTAACGAGTTAGAATGGTTGTTAAACTCGCCTGTTCAGCCGCTTGAAAGTCTAATAGCGTATCGTCCAAGTCAAAAATAACGTATTTCACTACAGCCCACCACCTTAATCATGATAGGGCCATCATACAGCAAATTTTGTGAGTGTGGTATGCTTAAACTATCAACTATTAAAGGAAGTTTAATTAAAAAATGGAAATCGATAACGATCCGGCGTACCAACAGATGATCAACGGCGAACTTTACATGGAATCTCCGATTTTACAAGAACGGCGGCGAGAAGTCCGTACCAAAATTATGCAGTATAACCAGATTGCTGATAGCGACGAACGGAACACGAAGATGAAAAGCTTGTTACGTTCAGTGGGTGACCGTTTTTTTGTAGAGCCAACCTTTGAATTTAGCTACGGTGTCAACATTACGATTGGTAATCATTTCTATGCGAACCACGGGGTTACGATTTGTGACGAAGGCCTGGTTAAAATTGGGAATGATTGTAAATTTGGTCCTAAAGTTGGCTTATATACGCCGCAACACCCTCTTGATCCAACGGTACGGCGTACGGAAGCCGAACGAACAGCGCCGATTACAATCGGTAACGATGTTTGGATCGGGGGGAGTGCCATTATTCTTCCCGGCGTAACGTTAGGGAACAACGTGATTGTGGGTGCTGGCGCGGTCGTCACGCATTCTTTCCCAGATAACGTGATTGTTGTCGGGAATCCGGCCCGTGTTCTGAAGGAAAATAAACCGAACGCCTAAATTGACAACTGGTTATGAAACAGTGAAAATAAAGATGAAATCTGTCTAAATTTTCCAGATGAGGAGTGGATCAATATGTCAGATATGAGTCCCAAGGAATTTAAACATATTTTAGTTGGGGTCGATGACTCCGACGATGCTCAGATGGCTTTTCGGTATGCCATCAACCGTGCTAAAACGGACGGTGCTAAGTTAACCATTGTGTCAATTTTAGAGCAACAAAATATGAACGTGTACGAGGCAATGAGTAAGGACTTTATCCATGGTCAGCGTAAGGATTTGGAAGAGCACGTTGTGGAATATCAAAAGTTAGCGCAGGAATTTGGGGTTAAAGACGTTAACGTGGTTGTTGACGAAGGTGACCCTGGTGAAACCATCGTTAAGGATATTATTCCGGCGATTAAGCCTGATTTATTAGTGATCGGCTCCGTTTCAAAACAGGGCGTTCGAAAGTATTTCGGCTCACAGGCGGCCTACATGGCCAAGAACGCGCCAATTTCTGTGTTAGTGATTCGCTAATCAGGACGGCATTAATTTAAATAAAAAAAGCGAGTGGCCCCGTGGTCGCTCGCTTTTGTGCTAAAATGGTTGAACAATCTAAAACTAAACGGAGAATACCATGAAATCAATCAACTTACATTTGGTCGTTGCGGGGACGACTTACTTTAATCAATTGGACCGGTTCCAAGGATGGAGTGGCACCCCACTAACGACCGCGGGTCAACAAGCAAGCTTAAACGTCGGCCAACAGTTGACGGACGTTCATTTTGATACGGCGTTTGCTAATGATACGAGTCGGAGTATTCAGACCGGCCAAGCGGTACTCAAAGCGGCAACTAATGGTGTCGAGCTCCAACTTCTCAGTGGGTTGCGGGCACCATTTTTTGGTGGCTTTGAAGGCTTAAACCGTGCCGATGTCTGGTCGGGGTTTGCAACTAAGTTGGGTTATAGTAGCCTAGAAGCTTTTGCTACGGATCAAACGCCTAGCGAATTGCAGACGTTACTGCATGACCATGATAGTGAAGGGTTGGCAGAAAGTGGTATGGAGTTTTGGCAACGGTATACCCAGGGCTTAAAGGCCGTTTGGACCGCCACACCGGATCATGGCAACGCACTTCTGATTGTGGACGATGCCAGTTTACGTGATCTGTGGTACCGGGCGACCGGCGAACAAGCGCATCGCGCAACTTTGGCGCCCAGCCAATATGTCCACATGACCTTTGATGGGGATAACTTAACTTTGGTAGATTAAAAGTTATACACAGTGGATAACGGGCCAAAATGTTATCCACAAGGCGTTTATCCCCACGCTTGCGATGGTCTGAAAAATGCGCTAATGTGGATTTGAATTAAAATTAATTAACTAGGAGTTTTTAAAGATGCAAGTAAACGTAGTAACGAGTGTTGTAGCGGGCCAAGAAACGGTTAAGACCGCTGACGTACAGGCTTTTATGGATGCTTTAAGTGAGCAAGCGGGTAAGAACTTTACGTTTGTCATGGATACGGATTACGGCCAAAGTTTGACGGATCACAGTGCGGATGTCTACTTGGTTTACTTTGGTTCACAAGCAAACTTATCCCCAGAACAACGGGCCCAAATGATTATCTACTATTCTGATGAAGATGTGCATAACTTGGATACTCACCGGTTTGTGGATATGTTACAACAATTAGATAAGAAATAAACGGATTTGTGTTAGGAAGTGTGCACATGCAGTTGTTAATATTAGGACTCATTGCCATTGGCTTATTTATTTTAGAAGAATTCGTATTTACGGCGAGTCGGTACTTTTGGGTAGGCGGCATTGTGCCCGTCCTGTGGACCCTCTTTTTGGCGTACCTAGTGGTCATGAACGCGGCTAACTTGGATGTTCGCGACTATACGCTGGCGATCATTGCCGTTGTTATTCCCTACGTTTGTTGGGGCAATGGGTATCAGCGTGGCGTTAACCGGCGGGCAAAGCGGTGATTAGCGCGGTTAAAGCGGACCAGCTTCCGCGTGAATTATTGCTATCAGCTGATCCCGACTGGTCAATTGTCCAAAAGTACTTGGAACATGCGGCCTGTTATGCCGAATGGGTAGACGATCAGATTGTCGGTCTGATCGTTTTGACGTCTCGGGATGCAGCAACGTATGAAGTGCAAAACTTAGCAGTTGCGCCGAGTTATCAACACCGGGGGATTGCAAGGCGCTTGTTGGCGTTTGCAATTCAGCGTTGTCGTCAAGATAAGACCTGTCAGACCCTCTGGGTTGGGACGGGCAACTCATCTTTACGTCAGTTAGCGTTATATCAGCACGCTGGGTTTGAGATGCAGACGGTGTTGGTGGACTATTTTGTGGATAACTATCCAGAGCCGATCTACGAAGACGGATTGCAGTGCAAAAGTATGGTGCGACTGTGCATAAAAACTAATTAGGGAGTGAAGGATCGATGTGGCGAGCAGGAAACTTAATCAGTAGTTGGTTTTACGGCGCAATTGCGGTCTTTATGATCATGTTCTTTACGGCTCATCAGACCGTTAACCGGATTATTTTACAATTTAACCCGCTGGTGATTTACAGTATTATCTGTGCGTTGATTCTTTTTCCAATTGTTAAATACCGGTGGCCTAAGATTTTTCAAGTCTGGCATAAGAAGCCGACGCCCCCGTCGACGCGACCAGATGATGACCAGGTTATTCAAGACTCTGGTCGGCCGTGGTCGGTGGCGGCTAAGCGGACCAAGCCCAAGCCCGTACCGAGTGCGTTAACACCACAAGTGGAAGCCAAGAGTGACTTTATGGATGGCTTCATCAACTTCTTCAAAAATATTTTGATGGCCCTGATCTTGGTGCCGCTGAGCCCGTTTGTGTGTGGCTTTTTCTGGGTTCAAGATCGGCGAACGGGTGACCACCATTAAACGGCAACGACAGGTCAGTCACTGGTTAGTGCCCATTATGATAGTGTTAGTCATTGGTGGGATGGCGTTGGTCAGCCCGAACCAGTGGGGACAATTTACCATCTTACTGGTGGGGTTGATCTTAGTAGACCAGTGCCGGCCGGGCCGAGCGCTGAATGGATTAGTTATCCACTTATTAACGAAGTAAATAAAAGTTATCAACTGTGGATAAACCAGTATGTGGGTTTTCAACAATCCATGTGATGATAACTGTGACTAAAAAGGCGACCAGAAATCGGAAAATTTCTGGTCACTTTTATTTTGGATAACTTTGAGTCAAACAAACCCGCAAGTCAAAATGGCTTGCGGGTTTGTTATTAAACATTATGGTTGGAAGCTGTTAATGTACTGCTTCCGGTTTTGCCAAGGCCAAGCCTTAACGACACCAATCATTTTACTTTGTGGGACGAGTCCCCAGTAACGACTATCGTTGGAGACGCTACGGTGATCCCCCATGACGAAGTAGTAACCCTTAGGAACCTTATTCGTTGACACGGACTTCTTCCAGCCCTGGTCGTGGCTCAGACTGTCGAGTGTCCAGCCGGTCACCTTACTGTGGCTGTTAGGCATGAAAGAACCGGTCGTTTGTTGTGACTGGTTCTTCAAGTAGGTCTGCTTAACCAGCTTGTTGTTGACGTACAGCTGACCGCTACTGGTATAACGGACGGAATCGCCGGGCATCCCGATGACTCGCTTCACGTAAACGGCGTTTTTAACGGTTTGATCTGGATCTAAGTTGTACGCATCAAAGACGACAACTGATCCAGCTTTAATCTTGCTTGTTTTGAAAGCGACGACGCGTTCGTTATTCTGAAGGTTAGGTTGCATCGACGTCCCATCAACCTTAACCATCGTAAACCAGAATTGACGAATCAGGAATGCGAGCAGTAGCCCGATGACGATCGGCACGACCCAGCTCATGATTGTTTTAAATGTTTTCAATGTTTTAGCTCCCTTAAATATGTGTATAACTCTTATTATAAACGATGGGTCCCATTTGGCGAGCTAAAAAAAGCTTAAAAGTTAGTTATAGTTAAGAAAATGGGCGTGATTGCTTTTAGAAATGGTTGTTATCGGTATTGAAATCGGTCTCATTATTTGGTTAACTAGGTCGGTAAGCTAAATTAGGATGGTGAAATTAAAATGAAATCACAAAAAGAACGTATGTTAGCGGGCGAGTTGTACGTTGCCCAAGATGAAGAATTAGGCCGTGAAAATAAACGCGCCAAGCGGTTGACGCGCTTATTCAACCAATCGACTGAGGAACAGCAAGAAGAACGGCAACGTTTATTAAACGCGATGTTTAAGCAATTTGGTGCCGGGGGTTACGTCGAACCACCATTTCATACCGATTATGGGACCAATACGGTCATTGGCAAAAACTTTTACGCCAACTATGACGCCATCTTTGTAGATTGCGGCCCCATCACGATTGGGGATAACGTCTTTATGGGTCCCCGCGTGGGCTTGTATACGGCGGGTCACCCCATTGATGCGGGTATTCGAGCGGAGCAGTTGGAATACGGTAAGGGAATTACGATTGGCGATGACGTCTGGTTTGGCGGTAACGTGGTCGTGAATCCCGGTGTCACCATCGGTAGTAACGTGGTGATTGGGTCCGGCTCAATCGTGACCCACGATATTCCCGACAACGTGGTGGCGGTTGGCAATCCGTGCCGGGTCTTGCGTCCCATTACGCAACAGGACCATGATGAGTGGGCTAAACAGAAAGCCGCTTATTACGCGGATCGGTAAGAGCGCAACGGTAATGCACACAAAAAGGCTTCTCAGAACCTTCTGAGAGGCCTTTTTCTGTATATGAAAGATGAAATTAATGTATTTTGGTGTCCTTATTCTTTTTAGTGTCTGCTTGATCCTTTTTCTCAATCCGTCGGAAAAATAGGGTGTTTAAAAAGTAGGTGAACGCAATCATGAAGACGATGAGTAATAAGATGGTTCCGACAGCTTCGGTGACCATGAGATTTGTCCCCCTTTTAAAATGATGTTAACTCATTGTAGGACCGGATTAGGGCGTTTGCAAGTTTGCTTAGTTTAATAGTGTAAACTTAACCGTCTGGATGAAAAGTGGGGTATCATAAAGTGTAAGCGAATACATTAGGAGGTGCTGGGATGGCCTATATTGAAGTCATTAACGAAGCACGTACATTTAAAAATGGTGAGCAGCAGACGGTTGCGAACGCGGACATCTCGTTTGAGGTAGCCAGGGGAAGCGTTGTGACGATCCTAGGTCCTAGTGGTGCCGGAAAATCGACGTTACTGAACATTCTGGGTGGTATGGATAGCCCAACGAGTGGGCAAGTATTGGTGGACGGGACCGATATTGCCCAATTGTCAGCCCGGCAGTTGACGACTTACCGGCGCCAAGACGTTGGCTTTGTTTTTCAATTTTATAACTTAGTCCCGAATTTAACAGCCCGGGAAAATGTCGAACTGGCGTCACAGATCACTAAGGGTGCGTTGGACGTTGACCAGACGTTGGCGCTAGTCGGACTGACCGAGCGCGCCGGGAACTTTCCCGCTCAATTGTCAGGTGGGGAACAACAGCGGGTCGCCATTGCGCGAGCCGTTGCCAAGCAACCTAAGTTATTGCTATGCGATGAGCCGACCGGTGCGTTGGACTATCAAACGGGGAAGCAAGTTTTGCAGGTGATTCAAGACGCCGCCCGTAAAACGCAAACAACGGTCATTATCGTGACCCATAATAGTGCGATTGCGCAGATGGGGGATCAGGTTATCCGGATCAATGATGCCCGGGTTCAGTCGGTCCAACATAATGCGCACCCGACGCCGCTAGCCGAAATCGAATGGTAGGTGGGAATCGATGACAACCGCATATTTAAAGACAATTTTGCGCGAAATCTGGTCGTCTAAGGCCAGATTCGCTTCAATACTATTGATCATTTTCCTCGGTGTCGCTTTTTATACGGGGATTCGGGCGACTGGTCCCGATATGTCACAAGCTGCTAAGGACTATTACCACCAGCAGCAATTGGCCACCAACAGTGTTCAATCCACGATGGGGCTGACAAAGCACGATACGCAGGCTTTGGCGCAGCACAAAGACCAGATTATCACCCAACCCGTTAAATATTTAGACGTGAATCAACTTAATAATAACCGGGTCGTACGGGTCACCGAATTGCCTAAAACCCAGAAGTTGAATCAGTTACGGCTGGTTGCGGGGCGGTTACCAAAGGCGGCTAACGAGATTGTCTTGGATAACCAAGCCCGGCAGTTACAACCGAAGCTCAAAGTTGGGGCCACTTATCGAATTGTGAGCACGAAGGCCCTGAATAAAAAGTTGGCCCGTCAGACGTTTAAAATTGTTGGCTTTGTAAACTCGCCGACCTACGTTGAAAATGCGAGTCGTGGGGTGACGAACGTCGGTAAGGGAACCTTGGACTATCTCGTGTACGTTCAACCGAAAACGTTGAAGCAGTCCGTTTACAGTAGAATCGATGTTCAGTTTAAGAACCTCACCAACGTCACGCCGTATTCGGCGCAGTATCGGCGGTTGAACCGGCAGAACAAGGTGGCACTTAAACGCTGGTTAAAGCCCCAAGCAAAAAAACGGCAGGCGACTTTAAGGACGTCAGCGAGCCGTAAGCTAGCGCCGCTACAAACGGCGGTAACTGGTCTGCAGGCACAATTGCCAGCCAATGCGCCGCAACTGGTGGCGTTACAGGGGAAGTTAAAAGCTGCCCAATCCCAGGTTGCGGCAATTAAGACGCCGACTTATTTATACAGCGACCGTAATGATAACCCGGGTTATACCGAGTACCATGAAAATACGCAGCGGGTGGTCGCGTTATCCACCGTCTTTCCACTGTTCTTCATTGCGATTGCCGCGTTAATTTGTTTAACAACGATGACGCGAATGGTTGAAGAACTCCGGTTACAGATGGGGACCTTAAAAGCGTTAGGCTACAGCAATACTGCAATTGGCAGTGAATTTCTGATTTACGGGGGACTTGCCGCGTTGATTGGGACCGTCCTGGGGGTGGCCTTTGGGGTTAACTTCTTCCCACGGTTCATCGCACAGGCGTACGGCAGTATGTATAATTTACCGGCTATTCACGTCCAATATCTCTGGACCGATATCTGGGTGGCGTTAGCGATTGCGTTAGTCTGCACGTTAGGAACGGCGCTCGTTGTTTTGCGGGTCGATCTGCGCAGTAACCCTACACAGCTACTTCAACCGAAAGCCCCTAAAGCGGGACAAACGTTATGGCTAGAACGCTGGCAAGGATTATGGCGCCGGCTAAGCTTTAACCATAAGATTACGTTACGGAATCTCTTCCGTTATAAACAACGGCTGTTGATGACCGTGTTAGGCATCGCTGGTTGTATGGCGATGATGATTACGGGATTCGGGTTGAAAGATTCGATTGGCGATATCAGTACGAAACAGTTCAATGAACTGTGGCATTACGACGCGGTCGTCACGCGGAGTGGTAATGAAACGCAAGCGCAACGTCGCGCCTTGGCGAAGTCGAACTTGTACCGGGCCGACCTAAAACTATTATCTAAACAAGTAACCATTCAAAAGAGTGATGTCGCGGAGCAAACGGCCACGTTAGGCGTTCCGGCGCAAACGACGCAATTGCAAAAATTTGTTGTTTTACGCAACCGGAAGAGTCAGCGTGCGGACCATTTGGACGCGACGGGGGCGGTTATTGATGAAAAGCTGGCGAAACTCTATCACGTTAAAGTGGGTGATAGGTTAAACGTTAAGCTGGCTGGACAGGCTGCCAAGCCTATCAAAATCAGTGCCATTGCGGAAAACTACGTCAATCACTTTGTTTACTTGAGCCCAACCGCTTACCGCCATGCGTTTGGTAAGCAGCCGGTGTATAACGCAAACCTGGTTCAATTTAACCGGGCGAGTGAACGTCAGGCCAACGGGTATGCCGACCAATTGTTAAAACACGCGGGAATCTTAAACGTGACGTTAATGAGTACTGAAAAGAAGACGAACTTTAAGATGCTCGATAGTATGAATTTAGTCGTTTTAATCTTTGTTATTTCGGCGGGTGCACTGGCATTAGTCGTGCTCTATAACTTGACGAACATTAACGTGTCGGAACGGATCCGAGAACTCTCGACCATAAAAGTCTTGGGCTTCTATGATGGCGAAGTCACGATGTATATTTTCCGCGAGAATTTGATTCTCACATTACTGGGAATCTTCTTTGGGTGCTTCTTAGGTGACTGGCTTCACGCCTACATCTTGCAAACCGCAGAGACCAACGCCTTAATGTTTTCACCGGATATTCACCCGCTGAGTTACGTTTATTCAGGACTGTTGACCTTAGCCTTTAGTTTGCTGGTTATGTTGTTAATGCACTGGAAGTTGAAACGAGTCAATATGTTAGATGCGCTAAAGTCCGTTGATTAGGTTAATTGGCTTGAACAACAGGTGTAAAAGTGCTGTAATTTAGGTAGAACGATTAAATTGATTATATCAGTTTATACAGAATGTTAATGGGGATGAAGAAATGGATGAAACAGAACAAGCATTAACGGACATTGTGAAAATGAATACGGTGAACGACCATGAAGAATTGGTTGCTAACTACTTACAAAAATTATTTTCAGACCATGGAATTGAGTCAAAATTAGTGACGTATTCGCCAGGACGTGTGAGTTTAGTGGCTGACATTGGTGACGGTAACGGGCCTTTAGTTGGGTTCGATGGTCACGAAGATACGGTTGCGTTGGGTGATGCCAGCAAATGGGCGTCCGATTCGTTATCCGCAACGATCAAGGACGGCCACTTATATGGTCGGGGCGCAACGGATATGAAATCCGGTTTAATGGCCGGCGCCTTTGCGTTCATTCATTTGCATGATCAAGCCGTACCGCTCCACGGAACGTTGCGTTTTATGGCAACGGTCGGAGAAGAAAATGGTCATCTAGGTGCGGACCAGTTAGTTGAAATGGGCTACGCTGATGGCATGCAAAGTGTCATTGTTGGTGAACCTAGTGGCGCGGACAAACGGCTACTTGGTCAAAAGCAGATTCAAGCCATGCTGGGAATTGACGGGGCAACGGCTGAAAAGATGGCCGCAGCCAATCCAACGGGCGAACAACACTTTATCGAGTTAGCGCATAAAGGGTCGTTGACGTATACGATTCATTCTCAAGGGGTCGCGGCGCACAGCTCCATGCCAGAACTAGGTAAAAATGCGATTGAAGCGTTACTGACCTTCTATCAGAAGCAGGCGGACTATTTCAAGCAGCATACGGCAGCGGTCAACCCGGTACTAGGGCCAACCGTCCCCGTCGTTACGCTGATTAACGGTGGCGAACAGATTAACACCGTACCGGCAAGTGCTGAAATGGGCGTTAAGATTCGGACGATTCCCGAACTCCGTAACGATAAGATCATTGCGGATGTACAGGCCATTATTGATGAATGCAATGCGAATGGGGCACAGTTGTCCATGGACATCTCCAGCAGCTTCTATCCGGTACACACACCGGAAGATGCGCCACTGATTCAAGCCGTAAAGGCAATTGGCGAAGCCGTGCTTGAACAACGGTTGCCATATTTTGGGGCTCCTGGTGGCACGGACGCTTCTTCATACATTGTTAAAAACGACAAAATGCAGATCGTCGTCTTTGGTCCCGGGAACATCACTGCGCATCAAGTGAATGAATACGTGGATTTGGATATGTATCACCGGTTTATTAAGTTATATGAACAATTAATGACCAAATTATTAGCCTAAAAAGAGTGTGAGGGCGGTTAGTTTGTGAGCATTAATATGAAATCAGCGATTATTCCTGAGTTTGGAATGGTCGCTGATTTTGGATTAAACGGAGCAAACTGCCCCTTTATCGCACGTTTCGACCATAGTAATAGGAAAAACCGTTCAAACATTTAATAATGTTTTTGAACGGTTTTTTCTTCTTTACCAGATTATTTTGTTGTTTTTTTATTCCTGATGGCCAAAGCGTTGCAGGTAGTTGGCAAAGTCTTCGTGGTCCTGAGTGACGCCAGCTTCCTTTTCTTCGTACCAATTGATTTTATCGTTCAAGATTTGCAAGTGGTGCTGGACTTCCGTGAATTGAACTAAAAAGTCAGCTTTAACTTGTTTTAACAGTTCCAAACGTTGTGGAATCGTTTGATCCCCAGCGGCCCGCCAGACGACGTACTGTTTGAGTTCACTAATACTCATGCCGGTTCCTTTGAGGTGTAGCAAAAATTTGACCCAGTTAACGTCGGCTGCTTCGTAATAACGCCGGCCATTTGCTAGTCGGTGTGGTTCAATCAAGCCTTCATTTTCATAGTAGCGTAGCGTGGGTGCGCTGAGACCAACGGCTTTGGCGAAGTCGCCAATTGAGTAACGAACTTCCGTGACAGTTGCCATAGTAAGACCTACTTTCTTAAAGTTACTTTAACAATGATAATAGCACAAAAACTTATTTTAACAAATTTGAACTTTTGTGTTGACTTAAAGTGTACTTTAAGTTGTAATCTAAATTCATCGATTAGGAATTCAGTCATTTAAAGGAGAGCTTAAAATGGAAAAAGAAGCAAAAAGTGGCGTATTTGGTTTAGGTGAAGAAAATGTTGCTTATCAAAAATATTTTATTGGTCAAAGTTATTTGAATAGTTTAGCTGGTGGGGATGACATTGACGTGAACGTCGCCAACGTTACCTTTGAACCAGGATGCCGCAATAACTGGCATATTCATCACGACGGCTACCAAATTTTGTTAGTGACTGGTGGCGAAGGCTGGTACCAAGAAGCTGGGAAACCCGCACGCTTGTTACACGCTGGGGATGCCGTAACGATCCACGAAGGCGTTAAACACTGGCACGGTGCCACTAAGGATAGCTGGTTTAGTCACGTAGCAATTACGAAGGGTACGAGTGAATGGTGCGAACCCGTCGACGATGAAGCATACGCAAAGTTAGGTTAAGGAGGAAGCAATTATGGCTGAAAAACAAACTGCAGGTCGCGATAACTTGGGTCAATTAGCACCCAAGTTTGCGGAACTAAACGACGACGTCTTATTCGGTGAAGTGTGGTCGCGTGAATCCAAATTAAACTTACGTGACCGGAGCATGATCACGATTGCGAGCCTGATGACAAGTGGGAGTTTTCCACAGTTAAAAGCCCATTTCCAAATGGGAAAGGCCCACGGGATTACTAAGGACGAAGCGGTTGAAATTGTGACCCACCTTGCCTTTTACGCGGGCTGGCCTAAAGCATGGTCCGCAATGGCGTTAATCAAAGAAGTTTACGGCGAATAAGGAGAAAATCAGTGACAGTCAAAGATAAAGTAATTGTGATTACTGGTGCCTCGTCCGGCATTGGTGAAACGACCGCCAAATTGTTAGCCAAGCACGGTGCAAAAGTTGTTTTGGGTGCACGGCGCGCGACACGGCTGCAGGCCGTGGTCGATGATATTCAAGCCGACGGTGGTCAAGCAGTCTATCAAGTAACTGACGTGACTAAACCAGCGGAAGTGCAACAACTCGTTCAACTCGCCCAGGACAAATTTGGCGGCTTAGACGTGATTTTCAATAATGCGGGTATCATGCCATCGTCCCCAATTAGTGCGTTGCACACGGATGAGTGGAATCAGATGATCGACATTAATCTTAAAGGGGTCTTGAATGGTGTTGCAGCCGTAATGCCAATTTTCACCGCCCAAAAGCACGGTCAGATTATTACCACTTCTTCAGTAGCTGGTATTAAGAGCTTTGCTGGCTCAGGAGTTTACGGTGCCACTAAGTTTGCGGTTCGGAACTTGATGGAAGTTATTCGGATGGAAAGCGCCCAAGAAGGGACTAATATTCGGACGGTCAGTCTCTACCCAGCAGCCATCAATACTGAATTGCTACACACCATCACAGATAAAACGGCCAAACGCGACATGGACGCCTTTTATCAACAAGTCGGCATTGAACCATCGGCGGTCGCAAACGTGGTGAACTTTGCCATTGATCAGCCAGAAGATGTCAATGTTAATGAATTCACGATTTACCCAACTAAACAGGCTTAAATCAATAAAAGAACAGGCGCCAAAACTAGTCCTAGTGACTGATTTTGGCGCCTGTTTTTATTTGGCTTAAAGGTTGAAATGATTGTTGATGACATACTAACAATTATTTTTAAATTAGTCGCTCCGTCGGACAAAATCGGGTGCTGTGGGGGACGGCCCCAGCCACGGTGCGGTCTGGAACCTCGATTCAAAGCCGATACCCCACGTCTTTTAATCGCCCCGCAAGATTGGCATAAGAACCGTCTGCCAATCTTGCCGACACAGCACACCGACTTTGTCCGACTCCGCTAATCACGTTTTTTCTGTCGTTGATGCTTTAAATTTGTTGAAAGATCGGAGGTTGTCGCTGATAGCATCGGTCGTGATTGTGTTCTTAGGACGACGAATTTTTCGTCCTTAGAACACGGACGGTCTGGGACAGTTGCGCTCTTTGCAATTGTCCCAGACGAGGAGCAAGACGTTTTTCAGGCTTGGCCCGGTCCCACGACCGCGTGTTATCAGCGACAGCCGGATTAGATCATTAGTTAGAGAAAAAATACTTACTTTAAAGTAAGTCCTCGTTTTAGATTACCCCAGAAGCCGAGTTCATCCGTCTGGAGCATTAAGCCACCGTAGATGCGACCAATGTAGGCCATGCTACCAACAATCGTTGCAATCAATAGGAGCATTGAAATGCCGGCTTGTAGGCCGGACGCGGTGTTATTGATTAAGCGCAACGGCATCAGGTACGACGAGAAGAACGGCACGTACGAGAAAATTCTGACAAACGTATTGGTGGGGTTGCCTTGAAAGGCAAGCGCCACGGCAAAGGTGATCAGGTTGAGGTAGACGACTGGTTGTGACGCCTTACCAGCATCTTCGATTCGGGTCACGAGTGCGCCACAGAAAGCCGAAATAACGGTGTACAACAGGACGGCCAGGAGGGCAAAGAGCAAGTTGATCGATAATAAATTATGCAAGACTTGGTTGATCACCCCGGTATTTTGCGACCATAAGTTGGCCGTGACCCGGCTGTGTTGTGCGACCTGAACAATCACTGCGCCCCCTAAGAGGTAAATTAGGAGCTGGGTCACGATCACGAGTAAGACCCCGTACACTTTACCGTTGAAGTATTTCCGTGGCGTCGTGCTCGAGAAGATGACTTCCATGATCTTGGTCCCTTTTTCCGCGGCAATTTCTTGGGCCGTGATGGATGAATAGGTCGTTAAAATTAGGTAAACGAAGAAAACGATGATGTAGAAAGAAATTCGTTTAGCCAGTTTGTTCGTGGCGGTCTTCTTTTGTAACGATTGCTTAAATTTGGGTTGAACCGCTAAAGCACGGGTCTGATTAGGCGATAATTTAGCTAAACGCAGGTTCAAAGCCGTTTGGTTAGTTGCTAAGAATCGTTGAATTTTAGCTTGATCACCACTATTGACAGCGTCGGGTCCGTGAAAGGTTGCTTTTAATTGTTGGTCCTGCATACTCAAGGTCAGGTAGCCGTTGATGTCGCTCCGTTTAGTGGCCCGCTGTGCACTAGCGACGGTATCGTACTTATCAGTTGTTGCAATGCCGCTACTTTGGATGAAATTCGCACGGAGCTGCGTGTCCTTACTGATGACGGCGATATCGCTTTTGTTTTGATTAGGCATTGCTAAGTAGGAAAGCCCAAAGGACAGTCCAACGAAGAGAAAGGGCATTAAAACCAGTGTCAAAAAGCTCCAAGATTTGACCTGACGCAGATAAGTTTCCAGTGTAACGATCCAGGTCTTATTCATGAGCGCCACCTCCTGCTTCGGTCCGGAAAATTTCATCCAGGGTTGGTGGTTGCTGGCTAAATTCAGGAACGTAATGGCCGGCCGTCACCGCGTCAAAAACGGCTGGACCAACGTTGGCATCGGCTAATTGCAGGCGATAACGTTGTGAACCAATCGTTTTGACGCTCGTCACACCGGATAATGCGGATAGCTGGTCGCTGGTCCAGTCGGTGGTCAAGAATAGGCGGGTCCGGCCAAATTGTTGGCGGACATCGTCGATCGTGCCTTTGAGTACGGCTTGTCCGTTGCGTAACATGACGAGGGCGTCGCAGATTTCTTCGACGTTACTCATATCGTGACTTGAAAAAATAATGGTTGCGCCCCGTTGTTTAGCGTCTAAGATGGCCTGCTTTAATAAGTCAGCGTTGACTGGGTCCAAGCCACTAAACGGCTCATCAAGGATAATCAGTTGTGGGTCGTGAATCAAGGTACAGATCAATTGGACTTTTTGTTGGTTCCCCTTGGAGAGCTTTTTAATGCGGTCACTGGGTTGCCCTTTGACAGCGAAGCGTTGCATCCATTCCTTGATCTTGGGCTTAGTGATACTAGCCGGTTGATTTTTTAAGCGTGCTAAGTAGACGATTTGTTGGGTAATAGTTAATTTGGGCATTAGACTACGTTCTTCGGGTAAGTAACCAATTTGGTTATAGTCATCCGCAGTTAGTGGCTGTCCATTCCAGGTGATTTGGCCGTCGAATGCGAGAAAGTTGAGGATACTGTGAAACGTGGTTGATTTACCAGCCCCGTTTT
The DNA here is from genome assembly GCA_937916845.1 of uncultured Lactobacillus sp. Taxonomy (GTDB): domain Bacteria; phylum Bacillota; class Bacilli; order Lactobacillales; family Lactobacillaceae; genus Lactiplantibacillus; species Lactiplantibacillus paraxiangfangensis. Next base: position 54,202 of record CALFSK010000020.1, read on the forward strand.
GGCCGATTAACCCCATGATTTCCCCATCATGGACGTCAAACGAAACGTCGTTTAACGCTTTAACCGTGCCAAAGGTTTTACTAATGTGTGCTACCGATAGCATTGTGTCGCCCCCAATACATAGAATATGTTCATAATGGCATAACTCCGTAAGTCAGGCAAGTTTCTGCTAATTTATTACGCGTTATTTTTCTCGAGGCTCAACAGGGCCGTCTTCATCGGTAAACCGCCTCGATAACCTCCCAACGTGCCGTCCTTGCGTAAGACGCGGTGGCAAGGCACAACGATTAGAAGCGGATTTTTACCCACGGCACTCGCAATCGCGCGGACAGCGGTCGGCCGGTTTAAAGTGGTGGCTAATTCGGAATAGGTCACCGTTTGACCGTATGGAATTTGTTGTAAAGCTTGCCACACTTGCCGTTGAAGTGGGGTGCCGGACGTTTGGTCAAGGGGAAGGTCAAAGGACTGGGACTTGCCAGTTAAATAGGTGGCTAAGGCAGTTACTGCGAGTTGATTGGCCTGCTGATCGATGATTGGTGTCGCTTCAGGATAAAAGCGTTGGTATTCGTTTTTAGGACCGTTGGCACTTCCAACGAAGGCTAGACCTTGTTGGGTACTGCCAAGCCAGTAGGTCTGGTGATCAATGGTCGTTGAACTTAAAAAGAGCTTCATAATAATGGCCTCACTTTATTTGATTATCGTCAGTATAGCAGACAAAGTGCACGGCAATGTTTAAGAATCTTGCTTTTTAATGGGGGATAAGGTTATGCTGACAGAAAAGCGGTTATACTGCTGATATGGAGGTGAGCATGATGGAACCAACAAAGATTCAGTGGCAAGCCATTCAAACGAATGATGATCGTGCCGATGGCCAATTTTATTACGGTGTGATGAGTACGGGGATTTTTTGTCGTCCTAGCTGTAAGTCTAGATTGCCGTTACAACGCAACGTTCAAATCTTTGAGACGTCCACTGCAGCCGTTGAAGCCGGTTTGCGACCTTGCAAACGGTGTCGGCCAACTGGAAATCCAGTTTCACCGGACGTTTGGGTAGCAGAAATTAAAACGATTATTGAACACCATTATGCCGAAAATTTGACCTTAACGGAACTAGCCTCACTAGCACACGGAGCGCCGTATTATTTGCACCACGTGTTTCGGCGGACAACGGGGATGACGCCGTTAGCGTATTTGCAACAAGTTCGACTTCAACGTGCGCAGGAACTGTTACGAAACACTACTTTGACCGTGCGGGTGATCGCACAGCGGTGTGGGTTCCGCTCAGCCAGTTATTTCAGTACGCAGTTCAAGACGACGATTGGTCAGACGCCGCGTGAGTTTCGGGAAAAGTAAGTCGCCTAAAAATAGGCGGTCAGAAATTATGTAAGAAGGTTCTATCTTTTTAGCCGAAACGTGGGCAAAAAGGCAGTTTGCTCCGCTTAACGTGGAATCAGGGCCTATTCCAAACCCGGGAATAATCCCTGATTCCACGTTAATGCTCACAACCTATTCGCCTTTTTGCCCACTCTAAAAAAAGAGACACCAATAAATGGTATCTCAGTGATTTTACGTATTTATTTAGTACCAGCCATTATTGAGCCAGAACGTCTTAGCGGCGCTCCATGAACCGTAACGGTTTTGAACATACGTATTGGCAGTAGCTTCCTGATTAGCAGGGGAGTAATCGCCGTTTAGCAACGATTTAGTTAATTGATACTTACCATAGAATTGACCGTTAGTTGCGGTGTAAGAACCACCTGATTCGTGAGAAGCAATCCATGCTTGGGCTGCTGATTCCGACGTGTCGGTCGTTGTCGTAGTCGTTGTGGTAGCAGCTGGCGCTTTGGCCTGGCTAGTAGCAGCTGAACTAGTACTTTGGCTAGTTGGTTGACTGGCAACACTAGTCGTTGAGCTAGCTTTAGCTTGGCTCGTTGCACTCGCTTGACTAGCAGCACTTACTGGTGCAGTACTAGTTTGGCTGGCACTTTGCTGAACGGCCTTAGGTGCTTGACTAGCGCTACTGCTAGTGGCACTGGTTGAACTGGCCGACTTCGCTTGGCTAACAGGTGCTTGACTTGCCGTGCTCGTTACTGAAGCGGCGCTGGCTTGACTGGTACTGCTACTAGTGACGCTGGTCGTGCTAGCAGATTTCGCTTGGCTAACTGGTGCCTGACTGACCGTTTGTGTCGCTGAAGCTGCACTAACTTGGCTAGTCCGACTGCTGCTGGCAACGCTGGTCGTTGATGCGGCACTAGTTTGGCTAGTTGCATGTTGGTTAGTCGTTGTTACAGTCTTAGTACTGCTACTGTTCGACGTTACCGGTGTCGTACTAGTTTTAGCACTAGCTGGCGCGGTCGTAACGGCGCCCATTGGGACGACTGCGTGCGCCGTCGTTTTCTTAACCACGTGGCGGGTGTTAACGTTAAGTTTGTCACCAACGTAGATTAAGTTGACGTTCTTTAAATGGTTAATTTTTTGAATCGCTTTAACGGTCGACTTATGTGTCACGGCGATTTCGCTAACCGTATCACCGGCTTTGACAGTCACCGTGTCAGCCTTAGCAGCGGTCGTGCCGAGGGCGATTGCGCCAGTTGCGGCTAATGATGATAATAATATGTTTTTAACTTTCATACGGATGTTCACTCCCAGTATTTAAATGTATTCACCTTGAATTTTAACATTTAGGACGCAATTAGTTAAGCGGTAACAAGTATTATTAATCAACTTAGTGAACAAAGTTAGTAAAGAAGACTCTGTGTACTAAATGGACCAATTAGTAAATACTATAATTAGTTGAAAGTAGTCGTTAATTTTGGCGATGGGAAAGTAAACGCTCAAATTGGGTTAATAAGACTGATGAAATGGTAAAGTCTGTGAGTAAATTACAAACCGGGTGCCCGAAGTTTGCTATAATCATAGGCGTCAGGCACATTGTGGACACGAGGGAGCGAAATTTATGTATTATTTTGTTAATACCAGTATTAATCCCAAAAAATCAGGGATCGAACACGCTGAAATGAAGCGGCTAGCACTTTTTAATCAGCATCAGGTGCCCGCCAAAATGGTGACGCGTTTCTTTTCATTGTCACTACATAAAACATTAAAAGACGCCGGTATTGCGGAAGCTAATCAGATTAATTTGTTTGATTACTTGCAACAATCATCGGATTTTAAACCAGTTAAGCTAACGATTGAAGATTTACATTTAGCTGACGATTTACGAATTGAAGCGGATGGACGCAATTACATTGTTTATCAGCATGACCAGTTGTTGATGCGCATCAATACGTTTGCCAACACGCAAAAACAATTGAACAATGTTCAGTACTATGACCAAAAAGGAAAGTTGGTCAAGACGGACTGGTACGATACACGTGGTTTCAAAGGACTAGAACAGTTTTATACGTTTGATGGGCAGGTCGCCAGTGAACAAGTCTTTGATCCTGAAGGCAACGTGGTATATCAGACGTTTCACATGCCAGACCGGCAGAGCCAAGTTCAAAACTCACTGTACCGGTTTGTGAACTATCATGGCCAGGATTGGTCGTTTACGGGTGAAACGGCGATGACGACGTTCTTCTTAGATGAATTAAATCGAAAAACGCCTGGTGCAGTGTTCGTCATTGACCGGACTTACGAACTCGCTTATGCGGCTTTAAATATGCAGACCAAGGCATTTAAGGTAATGCATCTGCATAGTAATCACGTTAATGACCCGGCACATCCGCAAACCGCCACTTTGAACTTTAATTATGCCTATGCGTTGCATAACTTATCTCAGTGGAACGGGGTGATTGCGTCAACGGAACAACAAACGCAGGATTTCGTGGCTCGTTATGGAAACAAGCCGGCAACGTATGCGATTCCGGTGGGGATTGTTCCCGACGCGACCTTAAAAGCCAGACATCCAGCTTGGAAGACGCGGACGCCCGGTAAGATTATTTTTGTGGCGCGCTTAGCGGAAGAAAAGCAACAAGACCAAGTGATTCGGGCGTTCAAACAGGTTCGCCAAACGGTGAAGAATGCGACGCTGGATTTCTGGGGCTACGCCAACGGGGATACTGGCAAGAAATTAAAACAATTAGTCACGGATCTGAACTTAAAGGATAGCGTGACGTTTAACGACTATACGACTGATTTGACGAGTGTGTATAACCACGCCCAACTCGCGATGCTAACGTCACGGGCGGAAGGCTTTGCGTTAGCACTTCTGGAAGGCCAAGCCCACGGTGTGCCGCAGGTGGCGTATGACGTTAAATACGGCCCCCGGGATATTATTCGGGATGGTCAGGATGGGATTTTAGTTCCCGTTAATAATGAAGCTGCGCTAGCGACTGCAATGATCGACTTATTGAGTGATTCTGAAAAAAGTCAGGCGTTCAGCAAGCAGGCTTATGAAGACGCCAAACGGTACGGAACTGACGCGGTCTGGCAACGTTGGGAACCGTTGATGGCGGCAGCAAAGGCGTTTTACCAAACGGAAGGTGGGGAAGCATAATGTATTTTTTTGTTAATCAATACGTGATGGCCTTAAATTCCGGGGTGGAACACGCGGAGTTTAAGCGGCTGCAATTATTTAAAGAACACCAAACACCGGCGCAACTAGTCACGCGCCAGTTTGACGGTTTGTTACATCAAAATATGCGGCGGTTTAACCTTGAAGATGATCAAATGGCGAACCTCTTTGATTTCTTTCGGGGAACGGCAACGTTTGAACCGCGTGTTTTGAAGATTGAAGATCTAAATTGGCCGGGGGCTTACGAAATTAAGCCTAACCCGAACGTGAGTGAAGTGCACGCCGGTGACCGGTTGATCGCCAAAGTCCACTTTGTCCCAAGCACGGTTGGTCACGTTTATTACGTAGAAATTTTTGATAAATTCAATAACCGGGTCCAACGAACGGATTATGACGAACGGGGATTCAAAGCCCGGGATCAATTTATTGCACCGAATGGTGAAGCGGTAACGGATATCTTTTATCGGCCGGACGGGAGTCGGTTTGCGGAACAATACTACGCACATGACGGTAACGGCGCAAACACGGTTTCGATGTGTAAGTTGATTGGGTACCACGGTAAAGACTATTACTTTAATGGTGAATTAGAATTTTACCGGTTCTTCTTAGATGAGTTAAACCGTGCTAACGGCGAAAATAACGTCTTCATTGCGGACCGACCTTTAGCCGCACAGTGGCCGGTCATCAATATGCAGAGTAAGGCTCAGAAGTACTTATGGTTACCAACGCCGCACACGGTCAACCCTCAGGACCAGGTCTATGCTAATTTGAATAACGCCTACGTTTATGGGATTCATGAGTACCTAACGTCCTTAGACGGGGTCATTACTAGCACACCGCAACAGCGCGATGATCTCAGTAAGTGGTTAGGTGGCAAGCCCAAACGACCAATCCGGGCGATCTCAGCCGCGGTCGTTTCTAAGGAGCAAGCTAGTCAGCCACACGTTGCCATGAGTGCACGGCGGCCCCACCAAATCATTTATACTGGGCGCGTTGATAACGAACGACGGGTTGACCAAATCATCACGGCGTTTTCACAAGTTCGACGCCGGATTAAGGACGCAACGTTACTGATTCACGGGTACGGTGGCGCCGTTGATACGCTTAAAGAACAGGTGAAAAAGCTCGATTTAGACGGTGCGGTGACCTTTGCGGGTTACCAAGTCGACTTGCACCAGGACTACAATCTGTCGGGGGCTTACGTTTATGCTGGGGAAAGTGACGCGCAACCCTTATCGTTAATTGAAGCACTTAGCCACGGAATTCCTGCCGTTGCGTACGACATCAATTACGGTCCCAAGGATGTTATAAAAGATGGTCGTAACGGCTACTTGGTTAAGAACGGCGCGGTCAATCAACTCGTGACCGCCTTAACGAAGGTTCTAGAAAATCCACAACGACAACAAAAAATGAGTGATGCGGCGTACCGTAGTAGTACGCAGTATAGTAGCGATGCTGTCTGGAAACAGTGGCAGGTTATCGTAAAAGATTAGCTTAGAATAAACAAATAAGGTCCATCAGAAATTCACTGTTTCTGATGGACCTTATTTGTTTTGAACTAGTGCCACCGTTGTAAGTAGTTGGTAATCACTTGCTGGATTGTTTCCAAATCAGTGTTGGGCTGCGTTTTGGTCAGTAGAAAGAATCGCCGTTGATAGTGGTCGCTTAAATGTTCTACGGGGACCCGGTCGGTTAAGACGTGTCGTGAAATAATCGATTGGCCGACGCCTTGGTCTAGTAAGTCCGCAATCACTTGATTACTGTGTATGACCATGACCTGATGAGGCTGAACGTTACGGGCCTTTAAAAAGGCGTTGGTGTAGTGGCGAACGCCAGAATTCGGTTCGCGTAATAGCCAGAGGGGACTGTCGAAGTTACCGGCGTGGACGAGTTCATCGTGTCCGAAGGCGAGGCGATTCAAGTTGTCCGTGACCAGCGGCTTTTCAACTAGGCCAAAATCCAGCTTGTGCTGAGACATTGCGGTTAAGATTTCTGCTGAATTAGCTAGGTTGATATGGAAATCAAAGTGTTCACCGTATTCTGCCAGTGTTGCTAACAATCCTGGGAGAATCAGGTTACCCGTTGTGTGGGATGCGCCGATACGACACGGAATTTTGACTAATTGGCCAGTTGCACGGACGGCCGCTTTAGTCGTATCCCAAGTTTCGAGTAATTGCAGAGCTTGGCGGTACAGCAGTTTACCACTGGCCGTTGGCACGATTTCTTGACGGCCGTTTCTAGTGAACAGGGTGGTGTTCAGTTCAGTTTCTAACTGTTTGATCTGAGTCGAAACGGTTGGTTGTGAAATGAAGAGTTGCGCGGCGGCGTGTGAAAAATTACGGGTCTCGTATACGATTCTAAATGTCTGTAATTGTTTAAACATAGTGTTTTCCTCACTATTCAGTGTCGGCCAAGCTGGAGTGTGGCTGAGCCTTGATTTATTATTGCGATTATTAATAGTAACTATCATAATAATTTATTTCTCAAATGTAAATCATTTCCGTATACTAAAAGTTATCGAAGAAAACGGGAGTGAATCAAATGACGGTCAAAAGGATCTTACCAGGCTTAGGCATGAGTGTCGTGATTGCAATTATTAGTCAATTCTTGGCACAATATATTCCAGCATTGGGCGCAGCCACGATTGCGATTTTATTAGGAATCGTTGGTGGAAATACGTTTTTGAAACAACCACAACTTAATCGGGGGACTAAGTTTGCGGAAAGTAAGTTATTGGAATACTCCGTAATGTTGCTCGGGGCAACGATGACGGTCCAGACCATCGGCAAAATTGGTGGCTGGGGCGTGGGGTTCATTTTGATTCAAATGACGATTACGATCGTGGGCGCACTCTGGCTCGGTAACCGCTTAGGGTTTAGTCAAAACATGCGATTATTAATGGCTGGTGGGAACGCCGTCTGTGGGTCATCCGCGATTGCGTCGATTGCACCAGTGATTGAGGCGGATGAAGACGACAAGGGAACGGTCATCACCTTAGTTAACTTGATGGGGACGGTCTTAATGTTGACCTTACCATTATTAGGGGGTGCCGTCTTTGGCGGAAGTGTCATCTTAAAAGGGGCTTTAATTGGTGGGACGTTGCAATCAGTAGGTCAGGTGGTTGCTGCCGCTAGTATGGTCAACCAAACGACGGTTCAATTTGCCACTATTTTTAAAATTATGCGGATCATGATGTTAGTTGTCGTTGTCTTAATCTTTGGCCGGCTTCACAAGCGGACGATTGAAAATGAATTGGCCGAAGACGCCGAAGTTAGCGGTAACGGTAGTGGCCACTGGTTACCATGGTACGTAGCGGGATTCCTGATTCTATGTGCCCTCAACAGTTTGGTCACCTTGCCAGCCATCGTGGGTGCCACGGCGCACACGATTAGTAGTTGGTTTGAAATCACCGCATTAGCTGCAATTGGCTTGCGGTTGAACCTGGCTAACTTTTTGAAGGCCGGAAAAAGCCTCGCATTATACGGATTAGGAGTTGGGACGATTCAAGTTGTGAGTGCTCTAGCTTTGATTACGTTATTATTACGGCATTAAGCATTATTAACTAAAAATTAGTCGCTTGTAAATTATTCCGGTTGCCACTGATGACATGCGGTCGTGGGACCGGGGAAAGCCAAAGAGCGGTCTTTCCCCTCGCCCGGAACGATTGCAAAAGACGCAATTGTCCCGGACCGTCCGTGGTGTAAGCCCGGCAAAAAAACGCCGTGCCAACACCACCAGCACGACCGATGCCATCAGTGGCAACCTCCGAGCATCCGACTAAAATAACAATAGTAAGACCATTGTTGACAGGGTCAGGCAGCTTTGCGGGGCAATTCAAAGACGTGGGTTATCAGCTTTGAACTGGTTCTAGCATTTTCAAACTTTAGACTATTAACGAAAAAAGATTGATTTGAGAAATTTTCTCAAACCAATCTTTTTTTTGATGATAATTTAGTTTTTAGCTTTTAACGTAACGGTGGTCCATGACGTTGGAATCGTGAAGACGTAATGTCGACTGACAACCGCAGCTTTGCCGGCGCCTAAGTGGAACAAGGTCTTGACCGCGTGATTACGATATTCCCAGCGCGTCGTGGCAATTTGGACCTGCGCTGCCGTACCGGTCGTGACCTTAGTCGTGGTCGTCGCGTCCGCCACCGTATGACTAGGTTTAGTAGCGTTAGCGACCCGGTAAATCACCGTTTTTTCGGAACCAGTGCCAAGGGGCTGGTTGAGTAATGCGGCACGTTGCGAACGCACGGGCACTAAATCTTCAATCGTGGTCGTGGTCACTTGGTACATCCCCCAGTGAGCGGTATCGTTACCCGCTAAACCGATGAGACTGCCCGCAATAATAATAAAACTAATGGCAATGGTGACGTTACGGGTCAGACTAGCGTGGCCAAAAATCATGGCACCGGCGAAAACGAACGTCGCTAAAATTAAAAGAAGAATGATCATGCTGCATCGTCCTCCCGTTCAACCTTGATAGAGTGGTGTGCTTTTAATAAACAACTTAAAATAAAACCAAAGGCACAAAAGATCAGTGACACGATGAAGGCCATGTGGTAACCGGTCAACGTCGCGCTGATGGTTGCTGATTTATATTTCAAAGGTGCCGATGTGAGCATGTGCTGGCTAGGTAAATTCCATTTAGAAACACTGGAATAGACACTAATCAGCACGGCCGTTCCCATGGAAGCAGCGACTTGCCGCAACGTGTTGTTAGCGGCCGTCCCGTGAGAAATCAAGTTAAATGGTAAGGCGTTGATCCCGGTAGTTGTCACGGGCATGGTGACCATGGTTAAGCCAAACATCCGGATCGCATAGACAACGATAATCCAAAGAATCGGGGTCGTTGCGCTAATGGATAGGAAGAAGGCCGTTCCAGTTGTTAAGAGCAACATCCCGGTCATGGCTAAACGCCGCGCACCGATGTGGTCAAAAATTCGGCCGGTAATGGGACTCATAATCCCCATCATGATGGCACCGGGCAACAGAATGAGTCCGGAGTCCATTGCGGAGCGTCCTAGGACCGTTTGAATATACATTGGTAGGATCATTTCGACCCCCATCATGGCCATATAGGCGAGGGCGGTCAGAATCGCGGATAAGGTGAACGCCGGAATTTTAAAGACCCGGAGTTCCAATAATGGCTGTTCCATATGCAATTGACGGTAAACAAACAAACCGATAAAGATGATTCCAATAATCAAAGTGGCAATGACGACGGGGTCGCCCCAACCGGATTCACCGACTGAAGAGAAGCCGTACAGCATACTCCCAAAACCGATGGTGGAAATCAGAACTGACCACCAGTCGATCGGTTGTTTAGACGTTGGAAGAACTTTGCGAAGTGTGAAAAATGAAATAATAATGACGGCTAAGTTGATGGGCATAATGAATAAAAATAGTGCACGCCAATTATAGTTGTCAATAATCCATCCAGATAATGTCGGTCCAATTGCGGGTGCTAACCCAATAACGATCCCAGCGGTTCCCATGGCAGAGCCCCGTTTTTCTGGCGGGTACACTGACGACATGATGGTTTGGAAAACTGGGGCGGAAATACCAACCCCCATCGCCTGAATCATCCGGGCAATCAGTAACATTTGAAAATTGACGGAGAGGTAGGCCAGAATGGTGCCCAGTCCGAAAATGACCATTGCAGCTAAGTACAGGTACTTGGAGTTGATCCGGGTCAGCATCCAAGCGCTGACGGGAATCATGATTCCCATGATCAGCATAAAACCAGTGGTTAACCACTGCACAGCGTTTGCCGAAATATTGAAATAGTTCATTAACGTTGGGAATGCAGTTGTTAACAAAGTTTGGGTAATAAAAGTGCTAAAGGTTCCGACTAGCAGGGTTAAAACTAACCACGTGCGGTGGTACGGTTGACCGTTAGCATCTAAAGGTAAGGTGGAATTGTTGGTTGGCATAGTACCGTCCTTTCATAAAATAATTTATAAAACACAATTAATAAGTATAACACGATAACTATACCAATCACATATATATACCTTGGTAACAGAAAATGACAGCGCCTAAAAACTAGGCCAATTTTGAAAAAAACGCTGTGCTAAAATAATATTGAGTACATGAAAGGTGATTGAAAATGATGAAAAGTAACTATTTAACGTTTGATTGTTACGGCACTTTAATCAACACCGATCCGGTATACCAATGGATCGAAAATTTAGCGTTAGCTGCGGGGGTAGATCCGCAGGCCGTTAGAAACGCATATGCATCTTATGAAGATGACCCGGTCAGCGTTCACCCGTACTTGGACTTTGCTGATTTAGTGCGGGAAAACTTAAAACACTTAGATGGTATGTTTGACCAAGAACACTTTTTTGAAAGCCACTACGTCGAAGGGCTACAAATTCAACGTCACTTGTTGCCTTATCCTGACGTTGTGTCGACGCTTCAAGATTGGCATGATCAGGGTTATCAGTTGATCATCATGTCCAATTCTTCGTGGGACATCATGTCCGCCAATTTAGCGGCGCTAAAAATCCCGTTTGACGCGGTCATTACCGCCGAAGATGTTCAGGCGTACAAACCCGATTTGAAATTTTTCAAGGCCGTTCAGAATCAGTTCGCATTCACACCAGCAAACCACTGGCACGTCGCACGGGGCTACGACTCTGACGTTGTACCTGCTGAACAGATGGGATGGCCAATGCTGTGGATCAATCGCGGCCAGGCAAAACCAAGTCGTACTGAACAGCCAACACACACGGTGGCGGACTTGGCTGCTGCAAAGGCGTGGATTGGGTAATGATGGCTGTGTGGATTTTACCAGTGGACCAGCAGCTTAAGCACTGGTTGATTATCAGAGTTGAACAGGCCTTTTGATGACAATCCTTGTTGGTGGTCGTGTTGTTATATTGAAAGGACCTAATTGTGAAAAGTAAATCTTTAAATCGAAGTACCGTCTTACTCATGGCGGTTTCGGCCGCCATCGTTGTGGCCAATATTAACTATATTCAGCCGATTGAAGCGGACATCGCACGGCAGTTTAACTTAGCGAATGCCGTTGTGGGTGCTGTTGCCATGCTAACGCAGCTAGGCTACGCATTTGGACTACTATTGATTGTCCCAATGGGTGACATTATGAACCGACGAACACTGATTTTGCGGTTACTCGCCTTAGCGATTTTATCGGCTTTGTTGGCCTTCATGGCGCCAAATATTTGGGTGTACGCAGCGGCCAGCTTACTGATTGGGATCACGTCGGTGGCACCGCAAGTCATTATTCCATACGCTGGTTTTCTAGCGCCACAGGGGCAACGAGGCCGGGTACTCGGCAATATCTTAAGTGGGCTACTCGTTGGGGTGCTCCTCTCAAGAACGGTCAGTGGAGTGCTCGCCAGTGTGTTACCGTGGCAAGACGTTTACCTGATTGCGGCGGTCATGATTGCTTTGTTGGGGATTGTTTTAATTAAAAAACTGCCACGGGACCCAGTGACGACCCACACGACGACGTACCGGTCGATGATCAAAACGGTTCCCCAACTGGTGAAGCAGTATCCCGTGTTGCGAGCAGCGGCCGTGAATGGATTTGTGTTGTTCGGCGTTTCCAATATTTTCTGGGCGACCTTAGTCTTTTACTTACAACACCAGTATGGCTGGGGCAGTCGTGAAGCCGGATTATTAGCTTTACTTGGCGTGACCGGCGTGTTGGCCGCACCGCTGATTGGCCGGTTAGCTGACCAGTTCCGTCCGCGGACGATCATTGGTCTGGGACTAGTCTTGTCAACGGTGGCTTACGTCGTTTTCATTCTGTTTGGAACCCGCGTTGCCGGCCTGATTGTCGGCATCGTTATTTTAGACTTGGGAACGCAATTTGGACAGGTCGCGAATCAAACACAGATTCAAAACATTGCGTCCAATGCTAGCAGTCGGTTTAACTCGGTCTTTATGTTTGGTTACTTCATGGGTGGCGCACTCGGATCGTTTTTCGGTAACCTCTTATGGGACGTTGCCGGCTGGTACGGGGTCTGCGGCTTGGGCTTTGTTGTATTAGTAATCGGGTTTTACGCCCACTTTGTTCACTATCCGCACGTGATTGCTAAAAAGAAAAGCAGAACGCAAACTAATTAAAACAGTTTCAATAAGCAGTTTGCGACAAAACTCAAAAAGCCAATCAGAAAAATTTCTGGTTGGCTTTTGAGTTGTTATGGTCGAAACGTGCACCAAAAGGCAATTTGTTCCGCTTAACCCGAAATCAGCGACTATTCCAAAACCAGGAATAATCGCTGATTTCACGTTAATGCTCGCAAACTAATCGCCTTTTGGTGCACTCTAATGTAGGTTCATCAAGGCAAAAACAAGCGGAATCGAAACAACACTTAAAATGGTTGAAATACTCATCAACGCAACGGCTGGACCGGGGTTGCCGTGAACCTTTAGTGTGAACAAGACTACGATTCCGGCAACCGGACAAGCGGCCATTAAGACGGTCGTAAATAGGGGCACACCGGTAATCCCCATAAATTGGAGTACCACGATGGCTAGGTAAGGGAATAAGAAGTTGCGCAGCAATAGGACGCCCCATAACCGTTTATCCAAAGTCTCGCGGTTTAGTTTGACGTCGGCCAAGCTGTTCCCGATGACGATCATGGATAGCGGGGTGTTAATCGAACTGACGTAGGTCACGGCACTGTTCGCAATTGATGGTAAGCGAACGGAGGTCATAAACATAATCAAACCAACAATGATTGCAATGATGTTGGGATTTAAGACAATTTGTTTGAGATTCTCTTTACGACTCCCTTGGCTACCCGTAAATAAAGAAATCCCGTGGGTCCAACTGAAAATGTTGAAGGCGGCCAGTGAGGCAACCGCAAAAAAGACCCCGGTAGAACCGAACAGCGAGCTGGTTAATGGAATTCCCATAAAGCCAGCGTTGGAATAGACGGACCCGTAGCGCATGATGCGGCGCAAGTTGGGGTCGGCGACGCGTTTGAATATTAATTGAGTGACTAAAATCATAATGGCATAGATAATGATAATCCCCAAAATAACGCGTCCTAACATTTGCAGCCGGTCAGCTGAGAATGTTTTTTCAAACGCGTTGATAATCAAACAGGGTGAGACCACGTAAAGTAAGATGTTGGTGAGGTCCGTTGAAGTTTGGGCGTGCATGAACCCAATCTTGTTGATCAGCAAACCGACCAGCATTAAAAGAAACATTAAAATAATTTGATTCGTTAATTGTGCTAGGTTCATAGGCTTCAGTCCAATAAATTAGAATACTCTCATTATTGGGGCTAAGCTGATTTAATGTCAACGCATTTTATAAGTGAAAGCGTTTTTTAATTGGCTTGTCTAACCTGCATGGTGGGTTGCTTGTACCACGTCGACGTGGTGTTTGAGGTTTGGAAAGACGTGCGTATCAGACCAGCCCATGATAGCGCCCTGTGCGACCAAGGCGAAGACGGTCCCAATCCCAATAGCGTGCAACTGACCGGTGGCGATAAAGGAAATAATGATAATCAGCACGGGTGGCAAGTAGCTGGCCCATTGCGCAATGATGGCTGACCCGTGTAAAAAGCGGAAGCGCAAAATATAGGACAAGTCATCATTGGGGTGCTGGATCAGGTTACAACGCTGGTAAATAGAAACGGCGGCCGCAACGGCTACCAGACCGACAAAGTTTAAAATCAAGCGTGTGGTAAAGGAAAAGTTTGGCACGCCCAGCCACTGCCAAAAGTAGCCAATAAATTCAACTAAGTAACTAAATGGAATAATGTACAGCAGGTTTGAAATGAAGCGCCGACGGTCAAAATGGCCCAGTAAGAGCTGGTTCAAGAGGGTCACAACGATGCCGTAAAGCAGTAGCGTCGTCCCCAGTGGAATTTGAATCCAGTTGGACAGGTTGACGCTGGACCCTGTCCAAACCGCACTGCCGAGGTCGGCGGAAATGGTCAGGGCGTTACCCGCGGAGTTGAGCAGGATTGAAAAGACGAGAAAAAAGAAGCGTTGGCGAAAATCAACGATATTAAACACGGTAGAGTTCCTTTCGAGATGACTTGAATAACCTCATTATAGCGGTTTTACCAAGTGACCGTCACGGCTAGATAAATGAAAATGTGCTATACTTATTTCATAAATTAATAATTCGGTTGAAGGGCACTTCAAGAATTCGGACTGTTTTTGGGTTGGACAGTCGTTTTCTTGGCGTGCCCTTTTTTAGGAGGCAACATGGATTTTATTGGAAGTTTGAGTTTAATACTAATCGTGACGGCGTTGGCTGGGCACATCAGTGTACGGATGGGATTGCCCGCCGTGATTGGTCAGTTAATTAGTGGGATCGTTTTAGGACCCGCCGTACTAGGGTGGGTGACGGCCACTAGTTTTATTAAAGACTTTGCGGAACTCGGTGTAATTATTTTAATGTTTATGGCCGGGCTAGAAAGTGATTTGCAATTATTAAAAAAATATTGGAAACCAAGCTTGCTGGTTGCGGTTTTAGGTGTGATTTTGCCAATTGGTGTCATCGATTGGTGTAGTCAGTTATTTCATTTAAACAGTACGGAAAGCCTCTTTTTAGGCGTGACGTTTGCTGCCACCTCGGTCTCGATTTCAGTAGCTGTTCTGAAGGAACTTGGCGTTTTGGATGGCAAGGAAGGCACGACGATTTTAGGAGCGGCGGTGGTCGATGACGTGCTGGCCGTTTTAATTCTGAGCTTGATGATCAGCTTGTTTGGAAATGAGGTCAGCGGGGGCGGTAACCACGCTTCCACTAGTTTGGCAGTTTCATTGACGATTCAACTAGCCTTCTTTATTGCTTTGTATTTCGTGGTCAAGTGGTTAGTGCCGCACTTGATGTCCGTCGGGAACGCGCTGTTAGTGCCGACCTCGGTGACCTTGATGTCCTTAGTGATTTGTTTTGGCTTGTCCTACCTAGCGGACATGATTGGCTTGAGTGCCGTCATTGGGGCGTTCTTTGCCGGAATTGCAGTGGGTCAAACGGACTATCACGAGATTATTGACGAGCATATCCAGCCAATTGGGAACGCCGTTTTCATCCCCGTATTCTTCGTTAGCATCGGCTTAAACATGTCGTTTAAAGGCTTCCTGAGTGACTTCTGGTTTATCGTGGTCATTACGGTCGCAGCCATTTTGACGAAGCTGATTGGTGCTGGCATTGGGGCCAGGATGGTGGGCTTTAGCTGGCTCAGCGGTTATGAAATTGGGGCCGGAATGGTTTCGCGGGGTGAAATGGCCCTGATTATTGCCCAGATTGGTTACCAAGGGAAACTATTGTCGGAAGATCGCTATTCAGCGGTTATTACAGCCATTATCCTAACAACGTTAATTGCACCAATCCTACTACGACACGCCGTCAAACGGATGAAGTTAAGCGAGGCGTCGTAAAAAAGTAGTAGCATCTAAAAATGGTTCTACAGAAATCAGTGAAAATTTCTGTAGAACCATTTTTTTGAGACCTTTTTTTCTAGTTAACTGAAGGTTGAAAGTTAAATTTAAGGATTAAGTATTGTTGCATCAGCACTAAGCCCATGAAAATTAGCTACTTGTAAACTATTCCGGTTGCCACTGATGACATGCGGTCGTGGGACCGGGTCAAGCCTGAGGAGCGGTCTTGCCCCTCGCCTGGAACAGTTGCCAAATGCGCAATTGCTCCAGACCGTCCGTGGTTTAAGCCCGGAAAAATCACCGGCCTAAGACCACCTTCACGACCGATGCCATCAGTGGCAACCTCCGAGCATCCGATGGAAGTTACATTTATCATAGACAATTGCCAGCTATGTTGAGGGTGCTATCGAACTTAACTGGCTTGTTTTAAAGCAATCTTAGCGAAGCTGGCAGAACCAGCGGGCCGTGTCGGCACTGTTAGCTGGCGTTTTTGGCCAGGTTACAGTGCGGGGCGACTTGAAAGACTCGTCCTTTGAGGCTTTCAAGCGAGGCGGAAGACCGTACTCTGTCTGTAGCCGACTCCATGGCCCACTGATTCTGCCGGCGAAGCGCCGAAAAATACTAATTTTCTAATGATAAGGAGTGTTATGGCAACGATTGAACTAGTTTTAGCACTTTCAATCTTTAGCTAGTTAAAACGTGCGTTACAACCTATTTGCCTTTTTCCCCACGCTGTTTTCGATAGTGGACTTCCGCTAACTGACCGTATTGATTGGTAGCTACGAGTTCGAAGCGTTGCTGATGATTAATGGTCGTAAATAACGGAATACCGCTACCTAGGATAACGGGCGCGATTTGGATGAACATTTCGTCGATGAGGTTAGCTTCCAGTAATGGCATTAAAATACCGGCACCACCGACGATCCAAATGTTTTGGCCCGCTTTTTGACGTAGTCCTTGAACCAACTCAGTGACGGCAGCGTTGGTGAATTGCGTGTGGTCGTCACCGGGATGTGGGGCGGAGGTCATCACGATACTTTGCGTGTCAGGATTAAACGGATTGATCAATTGATCAGTCGTTTGCTCCATGGTGTACTCATAAGTATGGCGCCCCATAATGGCGGTGTCCACTTGTTGCATGAACGTTTTGGTTGGCGCTTCGTCCGCACCACTAGTCTGGAAAAGCCAGTCTAGCCGATTATCCTTAGTAGCGAGATAACCGTCGATTGAGATTGCCCCATAAAATTGTACTTTACGCATGGTATGACACCTACTTCTAGTCTTTTTAATAGTCACATTGTACCATGATTACAACTTACGATTATGAGAAATCAACTGTGAACTGTATGTTAAATAGTGGATTAACCAAACAGCGATTAGATTCTGAAGATAAGTAGAATCTAATCGCTGTTTGTGTTTATTTAGCTAAGTGATGACGGACAATGGCTTTACGTAATTCTTCAATTAAGATTAACGGAATCGGGATGCTAAGGAGTAATCCCCAGTCACGGCCCGCAATTCCGGTCGTATTGAACAGTCCCTGTAAGACGGGGACGTACATTAAGAGCGCAATTAAGATAATCTCAAAGCCAATCCCGAACCAAATGCGGTGGTTACTGAATAAGCCAATTTTGAAGACTGAGGTCAATTGGGTCCGACAGTTGATAGCCGCGGCAATTTGGCAAAAGACGATGGCTGCTAAAGTCATGGTCGTTGCCATCACGTAGACGTTTCCACTGGCTGCTAAGGCAACGTGTGGCCAACCGTGTAACCAGTTAACGAAGAAGTAGGCGACGGTTGAGAGCACCGACGCAATCATGCCGTACCAACCAAACGCTTTCCAAACAGTCGCTTTATTGAGGAGGTGGGCCGTACGGGCACGTGGTGGTTGGTCCATGATTCCGGGTTCACTCTTTTCAGCACCCAGACCAAGTGCGGGCAGCATGTCCGTTCCAAGGTCGACCGTTAAGATTTGCATAACGGTCAATGGAAGGGGAATCAATCCCCGTGAGAACAGGAAGAGTACGGACGGAATCGCTTCGGGAACGTTACTGTTCAAAATATAGAGTAGAAACTTTTGTAAGTTACTGTAGACGGTCCGGCCCTCTTCAATGGCCGCGACGATCGAGGCAAAGTTATCATCGGTCAAAATCATATCGGCCGCGTCTTTAGCGACGTCCGTCCCGGTGACACCCATGGCAATCCCGATGTCGGCTTGTTTCAGGGCGGGGGCGTCGTTCACGCCGTCACCGGTCGAAGCGACGATTTCGCCGTTATGCTGGTTGGCTTTAACGATGCGGTACTTTTGTTCGGGGGCGACCCGGGCAAAAATGACTTCGTGTTTCACTGCCGCTTGCAGGTCGGAATCACTCATTTTGGTGAGCTCGTCCCCGGTAATAACGCGGACTTGGTCGTCGTCGATCCCGATTTTCATGGCAATGCTCTTAGCCGTCAGAGGACTGTCCCCGGTGACCATGATAATGCGAATGTTAGCACGATGGCATTTTTCAACGGCATCGTAAATCTCTGGCCGCGGTGGGTCCGCCATCACGGTTAACCCAACGAAGGTTAAGTGTTGTTCCGTATTAGCAATTGTGCAATCAGCGCTGTCTGCGGGAAGTCCGTTCTGACCGTCAAATGGCCGGTAAGCGATGGCCATGGAACGCAACCCCTGAGCCGCGTAATGGCGGTTAGCGGCGTTGATTTTGGTAATATCTTCGTCCGTTAATGGTCGTGCGTGCCCGTTTTCTAGTAACTGATCACTGATGGCCAAAATACCATCTAAAGCCCCTTTGACGTAAATAACGGCCCCCGCATGATCGGGTTGCATGTGAATCGTGGTCATGCGCTTACGGTCAGAATCAAACGGTAGTTCTTGCACCCGGGGGTACTGCTTATTGAGCTGGTCTAAATCTAAACCGGATTTTTGTGCCAGCACCAAGTGAGCAGCTTCCGTAGGGGTCCCGATAATCTTGGGCTTGGCAGAAGTTTCTTCTTGAATTTCAGTGTCATTGTCGAGGGCGGCGACCCGGATGACAGTTGCGAGGGCCGGGTGCTGAGACAAGTCGATTGGTGCTTGGTTAAATTGAATTTGACCGTTGTTGACGTAGCCTTCACCACTGACCGTATATTCGCGGTCGGGAAGCCAGACGTGGTTAATCGTCATTTGATTTTGGGTGAGGGTCCCGGTTTTATCTGAACAGATCACGGTCGTTTCGCCTAAGGTTTCCACGCTACTTAGTTCTTTGACCAACGCGTGCTTTTTAGACATGCGGGTCACCCCTTGTGCTAGTGACAGGGTCACGGTTGGTAACAAACCTTCTGGAATGAAGGCGACAATCATGCCCAGTGCAAACACAAACGATTTCGCAATGGGGTAGTGGACAAAGAAGATAGCGGCAACGAAGAAAATTAACCCAATTAAAATGGCAATGAGCGAAATCTGCCGGGTCAAGCGGTCGAGTTCGGCGGTTAACGGGGAAACCGTATCTTTTTGGTGTTCCGTTAACGAGGCGATTTGACCGAATTCAGTCTGCATCCCGGTCTGGATAGCGACCGCGGTGGCCGTCCCATTGACCGCAACGGTACCCGCATAAACGACATTTTGTTCCTCAAAGCGGCCGTCGCCCTTGGCATAGGTTGGCGTCTTGTCGACGGCTAGTGATTCGCCGGTCAACGCGGACTCGTCAACTTGTAGGGCCGTGGCTTCGATAATGCGCGCATCGGCTGAAATACTGTTACCAGCTTGAATGGTAAAGACGTCACCGGGAACGAGGTCGTCGGCATCGATTTGCTGAGTAACGCCGTGACGCAAAACGTGGGTATAAGTTGGCAACATTTTTTTGAGAGAATCCGTCGCCTTTTTTGCGGCGTGTTCCTGCCAATAACTGAAACAACCATTGATTAGGTTGACCGCCCAAATGGCAATCCCTAGTTCCAACATCCCGGTAAACATTGCGATGAGGCCACTGACCCAAAGTAGTAGGGCCATCAAGCTAGTAAAGTTTTTGATGAACGCTTTAAATTGTGAGCGAGACTTGGTTTGTTGAATTGTGTTGGGACCGACTTCTTCTAGTCGATGTGCGGCGACGGTATCGGTTAATCCCGTTGGTTGCGTTTGTAAAGTTTTGTAAAACTGATCGACGGATAAGTGTGCTAATTGGTCGGTCGTCATCTTAGATTTAGACATCCTTTTCACTCCCGAAAACCGGCTAAAACAACTGTTGAAGCACGTGAAACGTTGTAATGACGTGTTGTTGACGGCTTGGTCGGTAAATGTATCGATTACAATCCTTAGAATAGTCTCATTAGTTCGAAAATACTACCATAAAATCCAGACAAAAATGAGTTGTTTTCAAACTGAGACGCGTTCGGTATAATTGAGACGCATTTATAAAATAGTGGTTAAACTCCGGACATTGCGTTCGGAGCCCCCACTGGCTGGTTCGTAAACTTCCCAGCATAAAAAACCAAGAACTTCACTTAATCGGAGGTAAGAAAATGAATGCAACTCGTAACGTCATCATTGACTGTGATCCGGGCATTGATGATAGTCTGGCGCTTTTGTTAGCGTTGAATTCACCAGAATTAAACGTGGTAGGGATCACGACGGTCTGTGGCAACGTCCCGACACACATTGGGGCACAAAATGCGCTGAAAATGCTTGATTTGGTCGACCGGCTGGATATTCCAGTTTACCTAGGGGTGAATCGGCCGTTAAAAGTGGCGTACACAAGTGCACAAGATACGCACGGTGACGACGGCCTGGGCAATAGTCATCTTCCCGAAGTCACCGCGGTGGGCCCGGCACAAGACGCCGTTCAGTTTATTGCGGATACCCTCACGGAAGATCCGACAACGTCCATTTTGGCGCTGGGGCCTTTGACCAATATCGCGCAGGTACTGCAACGTGATCCGCAGTTATTTGAAAAAGTCGACCGGTTTACCTTGATGGGCGGCAGTTATTTAAGTCACGGTAATTGTTCTCCGGTGGCAGAATACAATTTCTGGTGTGATCCGGATGCCGCACAGCTGGTCTTTGATCAGATGCCGGTGCCAATTCAAATGGTTGGCTTAGACGTGACCCGTAAAATTGTGCTCACGCCAAGTCTATTAGAATATATTCAAGCTATTAATCCTCAAATGGGGGCGTTGATTAAAAAGATCACCCGCTTCTATTTTGATTTTCATTGGCAGTATGAACGGGTGATTGGTTGCGTCATCAATGATCCGTTGGCCGTGGCTGCGTTTATCGATCCTGAAATTTTGCACGGCTTTGAAAGCTTTACAACGGTGGCCGTGGACGGGGTCGCCCGTGGCCAGTCCATCGTGGATGCACATGACTTTTGGCATGAGCCGGAGAACAGTCAAATCATGACGAACGTTGACGTTGAAGCGTTCTGGCGCTTGTTCTTAAGGCGGGTCGCGGGCGCAACTGATCCTGATTTAACGCGGGTCCTACAACAACTTGGGGTGGCGCCATGCACAAAATAAAGACGCGGACTCTGACGTTATTAGCGTTATGCATTGCGTTAAACGTGGTTGGTGCTAATATCGCGCTCATGCTGAAACTCCCAATTTATTTAGATTCAATTGGGACGGTTTTAGCCGCGGCCGTTTTTGGTCCACTAGGCGGGATGCTAGTCGGGGGTGCGTCCGCACTGTTGGCTGGGATCACTGACCTATACGCCCTATTCTTCATGCCAGTTCAACTTTTGACAGGGTGCGTCGCTGGGTTGTTATACCGGCGGTTTAAACCGGGAACTTGGCGGTCTAACTGGTGGATGGCGTTGGCCATCTCACTGCCAGGGACCGTGGTCAGCACGCTCATTACGGTGATCTTATTTCACGGAATTACGTCATCGGGCTCCAGCATGCTTGTCCAAGTGTTGCTCGGTACCGGGATGAGCAAGGTAGCGTCGGTCTTTCTGATTCAAATTGCGACCGACTACTTGGACCGGTTTATCACGGTTTACGTCGTAGCGCTTGTTTACCGGATACTACGGTATCGGTTACCGCAAGCCAACTAAGGTAAACTAACTCAAAAATTTTAAATGGCATTTCAGACGTGTTAAACTTTCTGGAATGCCATTTTTGATTCGTAATAAAATGCCACGACTAGCAATTAATTGGGGTGAACCGCTTGACCCTGACGTGGCGTCACCCCTTATGCTAAGTCGTGTTGAAAGGAAGGGTGACCATGACATATCAGACAAAACAACTCGCTAATTTGGCGGGCGTCAGTGTGCGGACTTTGCGCTACTATGACCAGATTGGATTACTAAAACCAGCTTGGGTCGGGGCCAATGGGTACCGGTACTATGAAAACGCCCAAGTGAACCGGCTACAACAAATCTGTTTGTATCGCGCCATGCAATTGCCGCTAGCGGAGATTCAAAAGTTATTAGCGCAAACCACTGATCAGCAGGTCGTCAGCCTTCAACACCAATATCAATCGTTACTGCAACAGCGGGAACATTTAGATCAACTGTTGACCCTGGTGCAGACGACGATTCAAACTCAGCGGGAGGAAACGACAATGACTAATAACAATGATGAAGCGAAGTTTAAGGCGTTTAAAGCGGCTCAGTTAGCTCAAAATGAAGAACAGTACGGGGATGAGCTCCGAGAACGGTACGATGAACCGATAATTGAGCAGTCCCGGACCAAGTATGCAAATTTGAGTGCGGCCGATTATCAGCAGATGCAAGCAATTGAAGCTGAATTGGTGACAGATTTAGCCGCATTGTTGAAGCAACCGACGTTGGATGATGGGTTAGCACGGCAAGTGTATCAGCTTCACCGGCAGTGGCTCAGCTTTACGTGGCCCCATTACACGGCGACAATGCACCGTGGCTTAGCTGATATGTACGTGGGGGATGACCGGTTCACTAAATATTATGATCAGCGTGCTGGCGTTGGTGCGACGGCGGTACTGGTTGAGAGTATTAAAAAGTATGCGCAGGATTAAGTAGTATCTAAGTCCATGAAAATAAGCTACTTGTAAACTATTCCGGTTGCCACTGATGATATGCGGTCGTGGGACCTGGTCAAGCTTGAGGAGCGGTATTGCCCCTCGTCCGGAACAATCTTTAGTCAGTTAAAATAGTGCCGTGAATAGAATAATTACATTCTGTTCATAGCACTATTTTATTTGGTCAAACGTTGGCGAGTGGTATATTTAACTTAGTTAATCAGATTACTGAATTAAGGGGTTGGCAAGATGAATAAAGGACGGGTCGAAGCGTTTACCGATGCTGTGGTGGCCATTGTATTGACGATTATGGTATTGGAGTTTGACGTGCCGAATGAGCCGACATTTGCGGCCCTAGCGGAGAATGGAAGCTATTTGATTGCGTACTTGATTAGTTTCCTGTTTATCGGTGTGGCGTGGTATAACCACCATTACATGCTGACGTTAACGAAACATATCACGAAACGGATTTATTGGCTGAACAATTTTTGGATTCTCACGATGTCGTTACTACCAGTGTCGACGGCTTGGGCTGGGAAGTTTATTGATCAGCCACAACCAGAATTGTTCTATTTCATTATCTTTATCCTATGGACAATTGCCTACGCAATACTTTCACGTGCAATCGCACAGGCTAATGTGGCCGATCATCCTAAAATTGCAGCAAAGATTCAGGCGATGCCGGCTTATCGGATTCATGCCAATGTTTTTTTCTGGGCGATTGCGGTAATCGTCGTTTTTATGATTATCTTTGTCTGGCCACCATTATCCATGGTGTTTACGGTGATTGAACTGATTCTGATGGCGCTGCGCACGCCCGCTGACAGTGATAAGATTGCTGAGTAGTGAAAGTCTGTGTCAAGAGGCGGAAAAACTGCCTTTTGGTGCACGTTTCGACCATCACAATAGGAAAAAGCCATTCGAAATTATTTTTTCGAATGGCTTTTTGAGTTTTGTACCTGACTTTTGTAAGACCAAATACTGATAGATGAAATGGGTGACAAAAGGGATGCGTGCTATTTTTCTGTGATAAGGGTCAAAATTTCCGTTAGTCTGTCCGGGTCATCTTACCATCTTCAATTTGATAGACAACGTCGCAGTTACTAATTAAGCGCTGATCATGGGTGACCATGACGATGGCTTTATTGTGGTGATGCGCTTCGTCAGCTAGTCGTTTCACAACGTCAATTGAACGGGGGGTATCCAGACTAGCGGTTGGTTCATCGGCGAGAATCACACTCGGGTTATTGTAAAGTGCGCGCGCAATGGCCACCCGTTGACGTTCACCACCGGACAATTCGTTAGGATAAGCATCCTTAACGTCGCCTAGGGCCAATTCATCGAGTAATTTTAAGGTTGCTGATTTTTGAAAGGCGCGGTGAGCCATTTTATCGACTAATTTAAACTGTTCAGTGACGGTCAAAAAAGGAATTAAGTTGGAGCTTTGAAGAATAAAGCCAATTTCATTAAAGCGGTAGGCTAGGCGCTGTTTTTCACTCTGTTGCGTCAAGGCTTGCCCGTTGAGGAGGACTTTGCCGCTAGTCGGGGTTTGTAGCCCGGCCGCAATGGTCAAAAAAGTACTCTTTCCGGAACCGGAAGGCCCAATGATGGCTACAAATTCTCCGGCGTTGACCCGAAAGTTGGCGTCAGCGAGTGCGGTGACCGCGGTATGACCATGGCCAAATTCTTTATTGATATGTTGTAATTCTAAAACGCTAGTTGACATAGTGAGTCCTCCTTATCCGATGGCAACAACGGGATCGATTTTGGCAACGGTTCGCCATGAAAGCAAAGCGCCAACGACCGCTGCGCCCAGTAACGCTAAACTGTAAATACCAAAGGCTTGCCAGTTGATTACGAACGGCAACCCGGCTGGCATAATTTGTGCTAAGCCAACCGTGATGGCGAGGCCTAACCCAATACCAATCAGCGCCATGACGACACTCTGACTGAGTAGCGCAGCGATAATGTGGCTGGTTCCAATGCCTTGAACTTTCAAAACGCCAAACAAGGCTTGTTTTTGAAGGGTTAAGACGAACATGAAAATTCCGATGACTGCTAGGGCAATCACGAATAGGAAGTAAATCATGGTGTTTAGTGTCAGTTGTTCAGCGCTGTAACCCGGAAGGTTATCAATAAAAGTAGCAATGCTCATGCGTTGCAAGTTGCCATGATGAGTGGTTTTAAAATGACTCTTTTTAGTTACGAACGCGTTGATCGGTTGTTGTTTACCGGTCGTAATGGGACTGTTCTTTAAACGATTGATTGTTGACGTATCCGTGTAGACGGTCGGCGCAATACTGTAAGTGCTGCTGGCGTACGTCCCCACGATTTTAACGGTCCGTTTCGTTGTTCCAATGCGGACCTTTTGGCCAATGTGGTAGCCCTTGTCCTTTAGCGTTGCCGAAATTAATAACTGATTTTTGCCGTTGATTTTATGACCGCTGACAACGGTAGGCATCAAGAAACTGTTACGGCTAGTCCCAAATGCGCTGGCCGTCGTTTTTAAGTGGTTGTTGCTTGTCCGCAACGTTCCAGACAAGTTTGATAGGGGCGCAACCGTGTTGCCATCAATATGTTTTTTATCAGCCAGCGTTAACTGTGAGGCAGATAACGTTTGGTTGGCGTTTTTATTCAGGTAAACGGTCGTCGCGTGCCACTGATCCACGGCTTGCCGGTTTCCGTTAGAAAGACCATTCGCTAATCCCGCTAACATGAAGACGACGAGGGCGATTAGTAGTAAAACCCCACTCAGTAGACTGTAGCGGAGCTTTTCGTGTCGCATTTCCTTTAATCCTAGATACATGCTACGAACCTTCTTCCAATTTGACTTATCAAGTGATAAATGAATATTAGAAGCATAACACGCTTAATTCGCAAATTCAAATTTTTATTTATTAATCGATAATTTGAGCTTAATTATTACGAACTTATCAGGAAGGCTGGTATGATAAAGTTAACGAATAGAGAGGCAGGTTTTATTGATGACTAAAAAGTGTTTTAACCACCGCGCAGCCATGATTGCGGGCGTTACTGGCGGAATTATCTCGGGATTAGTTAAGTTGGGCTGGGAGAATATTTTGCCACCGCGGACACCTGAACGGGATCAAACCAATCCACCACAGCAACTCCTTCAACAAGTGGGGGTCCCTGCAAGCGTGACCCATGCGACTTATTCGTATTCAGGGCATGACTTACCGGTAGTTAGTTACATGATGCACTTTGGTTTTTCAACAACCTTTGCCGTTGCTTACAGTTTGTGGGCCAGAAAGCATCCGAAGGCCAAAGCGGGGAGCAGCGCGTTATTTGGTCTCGGTATTTTCAGTGCGTTTCATCAAGTGATTTTACCGGCACTGGGAACTATTCCTTCAGCTAAGGATCAACCCGCTACGGAACACGTTTCGGAAGCCCTTGGTCACGTCTTATGGATGTGGACCGCTGATTGGGTCAGCGCGACGGTTTATGAACGCTTAACAGCTGATAAGAAAAAAGCTAAATAATGATGATGAGGACGTTTCCGCCGACAGTTATTGGGTGGAAACGTTTTTTTACTTTAGTAAATTCTAATTAGGCTCTCATTTAATTAATGATTGTGCTAAAATATTAATATTGTTGCACAAAATCAGTGGAAATATTCAGTAATTAGAACGGGGCGAATGGGTTTTGAAAACAGAAACACAGATGAAGCGGTATCACCGGTTTCGGTTAAGTTTAGGATGGCAAATCCTGATTGGGCTAGTTTTGGGGATCGTGTTAGGTGTGGTTTTTTACGGTAACCAAACGGCCATTACGGCGATGCAAAATATTGGGACGATGTTTATCAGTTTGATTCAAATGATCGTGTTACCAATCGTGGTAGCGTGCCTGATTACCGGGATTGCTAACATGGGTGACTTAAAGAAATTGGGTCGAATCGGTGGTAAGACCATCATCTATTTTGAAGTGATGACAACGATTGCGATTGCCTTAGGATTATTGATGGGTAATATTTTCCACCCCGGAGATTACATCAATATTCATCAGTTACACGCTTCTAATATTAGTCAGTACGTCCAGACCGCCAAGACGGTATCCCATAACGGCGTTTGGTCGACGGTCATGGGGATTATCCCGACGAACGTCTTCAAATCGTTATCGGAAGGTGACATGATTCCGGTCATCTTCTTCGCCGTGTTCTTTGGCTTAGGGACTGCCGCCATTGGTGAGCAAGGTAAGATTATTTTAGACTTCATGAATGCCGTTGCCGAAGCGATGTTTAAAGTGACAAATTGGGTCATGCATACGGCACCAATTGGCGTTTGTGCACTGATTGGGGTTACGGTTGCGCAAATGGGGTTAAAAGCCTTGGCACCGTTGGGTTATTTTATTATTCTAGCGTATATCACGATGGCCATTTTTATTGTTGTTGTCATGGGACTTGCTGCGCGTTTGTTTGGTTTGAATATCTGGCACCTTCTGCGAGTGATTCGTGATGAAATGGTGTTGGGCTTTTCAACGGCGAGTTCGGAAGCGGCCCTACCACGGATCATCGATAAAATGGGCAAGTTCGGGGTCAGCGAAGGCATCGTGTCCTTCGTAATTCCAACTGGTTACACCTTCAACCTGGATGGTTCGGCTATTTACCAATCATTGGCCGCGCTATTTTTGGCACAGGCGTACGGTATCCATTTATCACTGAGTCAACAGATTACGTTACTGATTGTCTTAATGATTACGTCTAAGGGGATTGCGGGCGTGCCCGGCGCCTCGTTTGTGGTCTTGCTAGCCACTATCTCGACCATTGGGGTTCCCGTACAAGGGCTAGCCTTTATTGCCGGAATTGATCGATTGGTTGATATGGGCCGAACCGTGGTCAACGTGGTTGGTAATTCACTAGCCGCGGTCATTATCGGTAAATCGGAACATGAATTTGATGAACCACAAAGTGAGCGCTACTTAGCGGAAGTCCGTGAGGGACACGCAACTAGTGCGGTTAAATAACTAAAGCATGAGTCTGAGCCTAGTAGCTCGGGCTCATTTTTATCACAAGCTAAATTTTGAAACTTAAATTTGAGAATTAGTTGCTGTTGTATTGCATCTAGGCTAGTAAAAATTAGCAGTTTGTAAGCTATTCCGGTTGCCGCTGATGACATGCGGTCGTGGGACCGGGCCTAGCCTGAGGAGCGGTCTAGTCCCTCGCCCGGGACAATTGCAAAAGTCACAATTGTCTCGGACCGTCCGTGGTGTAAAGACCGGCAAAAACCCCGCCGCTCTAACACCACCTTCACGACCGATGCCATCAGTGCCAACCTCCGATTATCCTACCAAAATAACAATAGTAAGACTATTCTGCCTGACGGAGCGACTAATTTAGGAGTGACAATTATTACTGTTGCAATGTTGGCAGAAATTTAAGGCCATTTAACCTTTGGACACAAACTAGTCACTTGAAATTGAATAGGAGGAAATGCCGTGCAACCTGATTTAACGATTGGCCAGTTGGCGAAACTATTTGACGTTCCCGTTGCCACGTTACGATACTACGATCAGATTGGTTTATTGATGCCGGCTAGGGTCGATCCGCATAGTCATTACCGGTATTACGAAACGGAACAATTTGAACGGTTGAGTACGATTAAGTATTTTCGTGCGTTGGGTCTGCCACTGGACCGTATCGCAGATTTTTTTGCAGCCCGGCAATTGTCGAAGTTGGAGGAAATGTTGACGGATCAGCAGCAAACGGTTCGTCAGCAGTTACGCACACTAACGGCAATTGATCAGCGAATCCAGAATCGATTGGCGCAAGTTCAAACGGCTCAAAGTGCGGTGATGGCGCAAACCGAATTAGTGTCGTTACCATCCCGGGACATGGTGGTGTTTGAGCAGACGTATACCCCAAAGGATGACATTGAGCTGGTCATTGCCAAACTCCGGGCCCAGTACGGCCTAACAGAAAGTATCTTCTTGGGCAAAATTGCGTTACTGCTAGCACAAAAAGACTTATTAGCTGGTCAGTTTAGCTATTACGCGGGGGTCTGCCTGTTATTTGAAACGGGGGAACCAACCCCTGGTGACCGAACACAGCTACCAGCGGGGCACTATGCCCAGTTAACTTTTCACGGGACGCATGCGGATGCCAGCCCGTATTACCGACAACTATTAGCGGATTGCCGCCAACACGGCTGGGTGGTTAGCGGTGACGCCATCGAGCTAGCACTAATTGATTATGGGATTACGGATGACTTAGACCAGTCAGTGACCCGAATTCAAATTCCAGTTACTGTTGACTCTCAAGCTACTTGAGACTTTATAATGGGAGTATAAAGTTTGATGGGGTGAAGTGATGATAGGAACGATTTTTAACGTTGGGATGATCCTAGTTGGTTGCACAATTGGGAGCCTATTTAAGCACGGTATCAAGCCCGCGTACCACGAGATTTTAATGCAAGCACTGGGACTAGCAGCTTGTATGATTGGAATCAACGCGGTGGTGCAGCGCATGCCGCAGAGTAAGTACCCGGTCTTGTTCATTGTGAGTTTGGCGCTTGGCGGGCTCATTGGACAGGCGTTAGATTTACAAGGTCGTTTTGACCGTCTCGTGGGCCGGTTTTCAAGTGGCAATTTGTCGGAAGGCTTGGCGACGGCGGTACTACTATATTGTATCGGGTCCTTATCAATTTTAGGGCCCATTGAAGCGGCACTTAAACACGACTATACGTTCTTGTTTACGAATGGGATGTTGGACGGGATTACGTCGATCGTACTGGCGTCAACGTTCGGATTTGGAATCGCAATCGCTGCGGGAGTCCTGTTTGTCTGGCAAGGCTCACTGTACGTGTTAGCACTGGTATTGCAGGGCGCGTTAAGTACGGCAATTTTAAATGAAATCACCATTGTTGGGGGCATCTTAATTTTAGCGTCCGGGTTAGGGTTGCTGAAGATTAAGCAGATCAATACGTTGAATTTATTGCCAGCGCTATTAATTCCACCATTGGTTATTAGTGTGTGGCAACTATTCTAGAACTTTGATGATTAAATCCAAAAAAGCATGGTTTCCGTAGGTTAGTTTACGGGAATCATGCTTTTTGGGTTTAGTTGATTAGTTAGCTAGGTGGTGTCGTTCACGGAACTCGCGCCGGTTACGTTCCAAATGCTTGTGGATTTTTTCAATCAGCAGTTCGTGTGCAACGGTTGATTTGCAAGGCATCGCAGTTTCTGGAAAACGGACATCGATATTAATCGTATCTGGTGTAATCGCCGTTTTAGCAGCTAGCGCGATGGCGAGGCTATCCGGTGTGTGTTGGTACATGAGGTCATTGCGAATGGCAAATTTAATATTTTGCTGGTTGGCAAGTCGAACGTAACGGTTGAGAATGTCTTGATCCAAAAGGCCGTGTAGTAGCAGTTGATAGTCGGGGTGCGCCGTCATTTCTGTTTGAAATGCGTCGGAGTAATCACGAGTCAGTGCTTGGGTAAACGTGGCGCCCAGGTCGATGCGTTCGTGAAACGTTCCCAAATTACGGTGCTGTTCGTCGGGATGCAGTACCGGAGTACCAAACATAGCGGATTGGAGGTGCTTATCCATTTGCTCATCAGATAAAGACATGGCGGTCAGTTCCTTTCAGAATATGAAGTGTTATTACTATCATTGTAGTAAAGAAACCGGTTTTATCAAACAAAAATTTTCTAAAAATGTTTAACGCTTCACAATTAAGCAGGCCAAAAACGTGTCATCCTTGATTTTATAAGTAACATTGAGCTGTTTATTTGCTAACTGTTCAATGCTAGTTAGCCCGTAGCCCAAGTGCCCGGGTTTCGTCGTGAAGCGACTTTTAGAAATGCGGGCTAAGTCGACGGTGTCGTTAGCCGGAAATTTATTTTGAATTCTAAAGGTTACGGCTGCCGCCGTCGTTTCAATGGCTAAATGAACTTGATGATCAACCTTAGTAGCAGCATCGATGGCATTATCCAGTAAGTTACCTAAAATTCGAACAAGCTTGACCTGATCCGTTTCTGGAAGGTCAACGGTTTGGAGAATCGAAATTGAGAGTGTGACGCCGAGACTTGCTGCGGATTCATACTTCGAATAGATTAAACCACTGAGTGCCGGGGCGTGCAGGAAGCGTAATTGTTCGGGCGCGCTGGTCGCTAGTTTTTGATCATTTGGGAGGACTTCATGTTCAAAGTAATGTTTGAGGCCGGTCATATCATCTTTTTGGATATATTGCGACAGGCTGAGCAAAACGTTTTGATAATCGTGTTTGAAAAGGTGTAATTCTTGATTGCGGTGACTGAGGAGGATGTTATATTGAGAAACTTCTCCGAGTAGCTGAGCGTCAGATAGCCGGCTATTTTTGCTGCTGACTAAGTAGAAACTAACGATACCAAAAATGACGCTGGAAGCCACGGCAACGTACATTTGTGAGACAACGGATAGTTCCATAGCGTAAGCGTATGCCAGAATGTAAAGTCCGTAACAGAGAAGCACTAGTAAGTAGTCGCTGCGGTCAATTTTAACGTGCTGAAAGAAATCAGCTGCCGCGGAACGGATAACTAGGTGGTGGGCCCACAACCCAATTAAAATAATGAACGGTAAACTGAGTGCGACGACGTAAAACAAGTCCAAGTTAGCCGCAAAGACTTTTAGGCTAAGGGCTTGCCGTAAACGCATTTCGAGCGTAGAACCCATGATAACCTTGACTAAACTGCCAGAAAGTCCACCGACTAAGCGCTTCAAGGCATTTAAAAAGACCACGATGGGTAGCGTTAAAATCCACTTAGTATAAAGAAGTCGGGTGCACATGACCGTATTAAAGATCGTAATCGGGACAATCCAGAAAAAGACAAGTGGGACGTGTGGGAAAAGGGTTGTTGCGACTTGAGCAAAAACAGCACCAAAAATCACCAGACCCGTCCAGACAGTGGCAATTCGCCAAGTCAGAAATTCACGGAAGGCTAACATCAAGATCAGCATTTCGTACGTGCCGGAAAACAGCGATAAGATGTAAATCAGTATCTGCAAAAGATTCACCTCGTAAGGAATAATAATAGCCAAAAAAACAGTTTGTTAATTGACATTACTATCATAAAACAAATTCTAATTATTACGAAAGAAATTTTTAATTTAAGCGGAAAAAGTAGGAACTGGATAATTAATA
The DNA here is from genome assembly GCA_937916845.1 of uncultured Lactobacillus sp. Classification (GTDB taxonomy): domain Bacteria; phylum Bacillota; class Bacilli; order Lactobacillales; family Lactobacillaceae; genus Lactiplantibacillus; species Lactiplantibacillus paraxiangfangensis. The sequence goes on from CALFSK010000020.1 coordinate 86,212, forward strand.
ATGTTTGGTTAGCAGGTACAGGCACAGCTTTTAAAAATGATAGCTGTGTGCAACTCGATTCTAGAAGGTTATCAAATTAAATACAAAAAATAATGACAGGAATGATTTAACCGTAAAAATTGGTTCCTGCTAGGCGCAGTAAGCGGGAGAAAAATGGGTGCTTTTTTTATTGCGTCAGAGCGGCTTAATACTTAAAAAAGCTAAGATTCTAAAGGTGTTTTTATTAATTAGTTCATGGTATGATACGCATTGACTGTTAGAACTTTATTGTTCAATATTTTAAACAAGGAAACGGGTGGAAAGTGAATGCCAAGACATTTAAAAAGACGGCAACGACGACCATGGTCGTTGATCCTGATTGTTGTAGTGCTTTTTGGGGTCATTGGCTTTACAATTACGCAGGGGTCGGACTGGATCGACGCATCGTTTGCAACTAAGCGGTCATCAGCTAAACCGACTGCAAAAGCACAACCACAAAAGAAAGTTAATCAGGTCATGCTCGATGTGCCACTAATTAATCAAATGACGGCACCGAGTTTGTATAATGGTTGTGAAGTGACGTCATTAGCGATGATGATGAATTATGACCACATTAATGTGACTAAAAATCAGTTAGCGGACCAATTGACTAGTGTGCCTATCACTTATGACAATGGGCAACACGGTAATCCGAATTATGGGTTCGTTGGGGATATTAATGGTAATGACCCTGGTCTGGGCGTTTATCATGGGCCTATCTATAAAGTCGCCAAGACCCAAACGAGTCACGTTAAGGATCTGAGTGGGGCTAGTTTCGATGCTGTCATTAAGCAGTTGGAAGCCGGGCGCCCGGTTTGGACGATTACGACGGTTGCGTTTGCGCCGGTTAGTTCAATGGAAAACTGGCAGACACCACAAGGCCCAGTCAAGGTGACTTATGATGTACATAGCGTTGTCATTGTTGGCTTTAATCGTGCAAAACAAAAAATTTACATCAATAATCCTTATGGTGAAAAACAGCAGGCCGTTGATTGGCAAAATTTCCAGGCTGCTTACAAGCAGATGGGACAACAGGCCATTGTGCTAACTTTAAAACATTAGAAGACGAAAAGAGTGTGCCAAAAGGCGGTTAGTTTGTGAGCATTAACGTGGAATCAGCGATTATTCCTGGGTTTGGAATGGTCGCTGATTCCGGGTTAAGCGGAGCAAATTGCCTTTTGGCCCACGTTTAGACCATAACAATAGCAAAATCCATTCAGAAATCATCTGGATGGATTTTTTAGTTTTGCCCCAGACTTGTTTTGTTGTAATGGGAATTTGTTAACAAGCTGTAACTTAATTGCAATCGAATTGAAGTCGTTTTTCATAAAAAAAGCGTTTATGATAAAAGAGTATATAAATATTAAAATAATCATGAATGGATTAACTGTTCTGGTAAGCTTAGTTGCCGTAAATTCTGATAAATTCAGGTATTGCCATATATTTTTTGATATTATAGTATAAATGCGGTCGTGTACGGGGAACGGTATTATAAGTTGACCTATACCGGGGACCGCTGGTGAACAGGGGCACAAGTAACATCATTGTTCAGTGTTTGTAAAAATAGGGAGGACATTTTTTATGGATTTTAAGCGCAAAGTTAAATTAGGTATCGCAACTGCCACCGGTGCGCTGGTGTTAGGCTTAGTTGCCGTACCATCAGTGAACCACGTGTTGCACGCGGCTTCTAATAACGTTAGTTCGGTGAGTCAAACGGCTGCACCAACGAATGTCAAGGCGACGAATCAAACGGTCAGTGCGAAGAGCGCTAGCGGGACCAAGTCAAATTATAGTGTTAAGTACGTCAAGGCTGGCACTAACGCAACCACTGCTACATACAAAAATACGGACTATAACACTAAGAGTGACGCCAAGGATCAAGTAAACTATCTTGGTGCGACCCAGGGTGATACGGTTAAGTTGGATAATGGTGAAACGGCAACGGTTCAAGGAACAATGGGCCGAATTTACGTTCACTGGAATACCGGTAACTGGTCCGTTACAACGATTGCCAACACGGAAGACGTTGCTAAAGATCCAGCTAAGTTTGCCAACCAAGTTAATAATCAAATTCAAAAACAAGATTTAACGGATAAGAATGTCACGAATGGTGCGGTCACGGTCTACAACCAAAGCCAATCAGGACAAGCCAACTCTGTTAAGTGGCAAAAAGCGGACAAAGTATCACAAGTTCAAGGACAACAAGCAAATACGGTCATCAAAATTGCGGCGGATGCCAAAAACTAGTCAATCAATTCAGCTTAGGCGTTAGGCCTAAGCTTTTTTGGTCACTTAAAACGTGATTGACTTTTAGCATGGTAGTGCTTATCATGTTAGATAATAATTAAAAGTAGTGATCTTTAATTAGTAGTGGCTGACCCAACAGTTAAGCGACTCGGTGGATGGTGCGAACCGAGCTGTGGTTAGACATGAATTACATGAAGTGAACTGCCAATCGGCCGGATGATTTTCGTTATCAATCAATGAGCGATCACGTTAAGCGTGATAACTTGGGTGGTAACGCGGAAAAACTCGTCCCTGTTGTATAGACAGGGACGAGTTTTTTGTTTTATTCGGACCTTAACTTAGGAGGAAAACAGATGAACATTATTGACGATTTAAAATGGCGCGGCGCAATCAATCAGCAGACTGATGAAGCGGGGTTTAAGGAATTAACTGAAAAGCAGTCAGTATCATTGTACTGTGGGATTGATCCAACTGGTGATAGTATGCATATCGGGCATTTGATTCCCTTTATGATTTTGAAACGGTTCCAGTTGGCCGGTCACCATCCATACGTGGTTGTCGGTGGTGGGACTGGTGCCATTGGTGATCCTTCGGGTAAGAACTCCGAACGGAAATTACAAACGATGGATCAAGTTAAGCATAACCAAGACGGTCTGAACGCTCAGATGCACAAGTTGTTTGGTTCTGATGAAAACTTCTCAATCGTGAATAACTACGACTGGTTATCAAAAATCTCATTATTAGACTTTTTACGTGATTACGGGAAGTTGTTCAGTGTGAACAACATGTTGAACAAAGAAGTTGTGGCAAGTCGTTTGGAAGTTGGTATTTCATACACCGAATTCACTTACCAAATTCTTCAATCCGTGGATTTCTTGCACCTTTACCGTGCAGAACACGTGCAGTTACAAATCGGTGGTGCTGACCAGTGGGGGAATATCACGGCCGGAACGGATTTGATTCACCGGTTAGAAGGTAACGACGCAAAGGCATACGGTTTGACGATTCCATTACTATTGAAGGCTGATGGCACGAAGTTTGGTAAGACGGCTGGTGGTGCCGTTTGGTTAAATCCTGAACGGACGTCACCTTACGAATTTTACCAATTCTGGATTAACCAAGATGACCGTGACGTGGTCAAATATCTCAAGTACTTTACGTTCTTAAGCCATGAAGAGATTGATCGATTGGCAGAGACGGTGAAGACTGCGCCTGAAAAACGGGAAGCACAACGTCGTTTAGCTGAAGAAGTTACGGAATTTGTCCATGGAAAAGAGGCCGTCGTGGAAGCTGAAAACATCACTAAGGCGCTATTTACCGGGGATGTTCAGAACTTAAACGCAGATGAAATTGAACAAGGCTTTAAAGGGGTACCTTCTGCAGACGTTACTGCTGAAAAGCAAAACATCGTCTTGTGGTTAGTGGATGCAACTAAGTTTGAACCATCACGGCGACAAGCACGTGAAGATATTCAAAATGGTGCAATTCGGATCAACGGCGAAAAGGTCACTGACTTGGATGCTGAAATTGATCCAACGACAGCGTTTGACGGTAAGTTCGTCATTGTCCGTCGTGGGAAGAAGCGTTACTTCTTAGCACGCGTTAAATAAAACTAATGTTTAATTGGCTGGACCCTTGGTGGTTCGGCCTTTTTTGATGTTTTAATGCTGATTTGTAGTAGAATTAAAACATCGATGGGGACGTTGTAGTGAAGGGGCATACTAGAGAGGATGAGTCATTTGGCAGGACAACGGCATCAAAAGGTTACCACGAGGCTAGTCACGACTTTGGGGATTTTAATTGCAGCAACGGTTGTGATTTCCTTGTTTTTCCATATTCCAATTCCAATGACGCATGGCTATATCAACTTGTGTGACGCGGGCATTTTTATTGCGGCGTTACTATTTGGTCGACGTGGCGGTGCAATTGTAGGTGGCGCTAGTGGGCTATTGTTGGACTTGTTATTAGGATATTCGCAATATATGATCTTTTCATTAATCGTGCACGGACTGGAAGGCTGGGTTGCTGGACAATTTGGTGCGGGCCAGCGCAAGGGACGTCAAGTCGTCGTTTTGGGGGTAGCGGTCGTTGTGATGGTAACGGGGTACTTTATTTCTGATTCAATTATGTATACCGTGGCAACGGGGTTAATTGGTATTCCAACGAACTTGATTCAAGGTGTCGTGGGCGGTTTGATTGCTTTTCCAGTGGTTGCTCAAGTTAAGCGTCACGTCAAAACTGAATTTAATGCTTAATGTAGTAGTCTGGTGAATCGTGCTAGGACTGCGAGTTCAGGAACTGATCAGAAGTGGTCAGTTCCTTTTTATATGAAAATAAGCATATCTGATTGGGAATTTTTACATAATTATGAAAAACAGCGTAAAAAATCGTTGACAGTTTCACATCGGCTTGGTATATTAGTAAACGTTGTTGCAACGGACAACGATCAGTTAATTAAAAATTGTTGTTGACAATGATTTTGTTAATTGGTATGATTGTTTTCGTTGTCACAAGACAACTTATCGTTTGAAGCCGTGTTAATTAACTTGAAAAAAGTTGTTGACGGTAAGCGCTTTAAATGCTATGATGATTAAGCTGCATGAGGGAAACCGAAGCAGTCAATTAGACCTTTGAAAACTGAACAAAGTTTCGACAAATCAAATGTGTAGGGTCTC
>CALFSK010000021.1 GCA_937916845.1 uncultured Lactobacillus sp.
TGAGGCTTTCAAGCGAGGCGGAAGACCGTTTTTTGTCTGTAGCCGACCCCACGGCTCACTGATTCTGCCGGCGAAGCGCCGAAAATTGCTGGCTTTCTATTGTCATGGCAACGTTTGAACTAGTTCCAGCACTTTTAACCTTAAACAAAAAGCGGGTAACGCTGATGACAGTGATGTCACCGGCGTTACCCGCTTTTTTTGATAAACAGATTATTGGTTGACTAGGTTTTGCCGAACTAGTCGTGCCACGTAACTTTCCTGTAAGAGGTTGCCGTGGCTGATGTCTTTGATGTTAACGGTCATTTGTGTGTAACGACCGGCAGTGTTCATGAATAACTTACCGCCGGCGGTTACGCTGGTTAACGGGACAACGTTGTCATTACCGCTGCTAGTATCGCCGGCAACGTTAACGACCGCGTGCAATGATTTGAAATGCGATTGGCTTTTAAGCAATGGATCGTAGAGTTCGTGGTCGGGATGATCTTCATCAGTCCCCAAAAATGGGGTACCCACTAACATGAGATCGTGAATCGGCAGGGGCTTGGAACTAGTCAGTCCCGCGATGTAGCGACTCCAAATGAGCCCACCGTTTGAGTAGCCCAAGGCGTTCGCCGTTTTTAGCTTAAACTTTTTTTTCAGATAGCGCATGACTTTTGCCAGTCCGTTAGTTTGAGTCATGATGTTAGCATTTGTGTCCGCACTATTTTCAAAGAAGACGACGATCAAAGCATCGTTGAGATTAGTCCCTTCAACGCGGTTTTGTTTAACTTTGATGGCTTGGCTGTTCGTCACGGTCACGTTAATGACCGGATGCTGATGCTGGGCGTTGAGTGACTTAATAATGTCGTCAAAATTATTAGGTGTGCTATTACTACCAGCAATCATGATCAGCGGCCGTTTTTGTTGGGTTATCACGTGGCTCGTTTGGTCACGTTTGAGCTGGGTGGCAAGCCCTAAGCCAATGATCAGCAGCAGGAAAGCCCCGCATGCAATCAATCCCCATATTACTTTTTTAGGCATACCCTCACCTCGATAAGTCGTTTAGAATCGTTCAGCTAAGACGGCGCGGTCGTTTAACGGTTGAATCGCACGGTGGTTAGCTTTAAATAATTGTTGATAGGCAGCTAATTGTTCTTGGCCAAGCATGACGGTGTCGGCACAAACGTACCATTCAACGGTTTCACTCAATGGCGGTGTGGTCAGCGAACCTAGGTAGTGATAGACCGTTCCGGTAGTTGGCAATAAGTCGCTTAAATCGATAGGCTCAGTCAAGTCGTGGCTGGCATTTGGCGCCAGTTGGTCTAGTAACTGTTGAAAGCTGGCGTTCGGTTTACCGACACGCCCCAAGACGGCGACAACGGCAAGCTGGCCACTAACGCTTTGATGAACGAGGTGCCATTCAATGGGGGCACTAGTACCATCGAGGGTGTGTTCTGCGGGCGTATGAAAATGGATTTGTTGAAACTTAAAGTCCCGGTCGTTTAAATAGGCCATGCCGTTTCCAGATGCTTTGAGGGTCGTGGCTTCCCCCGTGATGTGGTTAGCTTGGTAAAGGCCGCGCCAGCTGATGGCGGAAAGTTGTGACGGGCTGGCATCTGCGGTTGTGATGGCGATCGGTGACTGTCGGGTTTGACCAACAAAGCCCCAGTCGCCCTGATTTGAATAATCTAGTGGCATAAAAAAACTCCTTTAATATTTAGTGGATTGCACGTAAACATGCATCTATGTAAACCGTCCAATTCTATTTTCTCACGGTCGGAAACTTTGTCAATTAATGGTGTTTCTTTCTGCGACCTGTTTAGTAGCAATGTTAGAATAGAAGTAAGACTTTTAATAGAAAAGGTGGCCGTAATAATGACACAAAACCGTATTTTGACCATGGAAAAAGGCATCAATTTTCGCGAAATGGGTGGGTATCAGACCAAGGATGGCAAACAAACGAAGTGGCACAAAGTAATTCGGACGGGAAGTCTCAGTGACTTGACCGCAACTGATCAAAGCTTTTTGGATCACTATGGTGTGCGCTATGACATCGATTTCCGTTCACCCCAAGAAGTGCTAGACGCACCTGACCGGATCCCCGGTAACGCTAAGTACATCTACGCGCCGGTGTTTAACGTTGATGAGACGAAGAACTCGGACGGCAGTGATAAGATGACGGCCAACCTGGAAGAACATCCCGATAGTGGTTTCCGGCACATGCTGAAGGTTTATCGCATGATCGTGTCGGAACAACACGCAAAAAATGAATACCGCCGCTTCTTTGATAATTTGTTGGCCAATGACAAACCGGACGACGTTTTACTCTTCCACTGTACTGCGGGTAAGGACCGTACCGGGATGGGCGCCGTCTTCTTATTGACTGCGCTAGGTGTTGACTTTGAAACGATTAAGGCTGACTACTTGTTGACCAACGTGGCCTCGGTAGATCGCATTGAAGGTGCAACGAAGGCCGCCCAAGCTAAGGGTGCGTCTAAGGAAACGGTTGATAGTTTGCGGGCGCTTTGGTCAGTTGACCAAGCTTACTTAGACGCTGCGATGACCGAAATCAAGCGTCAATCTGGGAACTTGTCCCACTACTTACGGACCGAGTTAAAATTAACTAAAAATGAAATTACAGATTTACAACGGTTATATTTGGAATAATTTTTTGAGTGGTTGCTTAATGACTAGGGGTAATTAAGACTTAACTTTAATAGCGGTAGACTTTCGGGTGAATTCCCGTTAACATGTAATTGTAACCGCTTAAATATCCTTTGATTTATATCGTGAAATCACTTACAATATAGATAATGATTCAAAAATGATATAATTTTAGACTATTTCTTATGAAGGAGTTGTTTTAAATGCATAAATTTATCGCGATGGTCGGAACCAATTCGACTGAATCAACTAACCGCAAATTATTGCAGTACATGCAAAGTCACTTTGCTGACCAAGCTGAAATTGAATTAATGGAAATTAAGGACTTACCAATTTTTAACAAGCCCGAAGACAAAAAGGTGCCGGCCTTAGCGCAAAGTATGGCGGATAAGATTTCTGCCGCTGACGGGGTCATTATTAGCACGCCAGAATATGACCATTCGGCACCAGCCGTTTTGATGAACGCCCTTGAATGGCTTTCGTTTTATATCCATCCGCTGGTTGATAAACCCGTTATGATTATTGGGGCTTCTTATGGTTCTTTAGGAACATCACGGGCCCAAGCACACTTGCGTCAAATCTTAGATTCACCTGAATTACGGGCGCGGATCATGCCAAGTTCTGAATTCTTATTGGGACATTCCTTACAAGCGTTTGATGACGCGGGCAACTTAGTAGACGAACAAAAAGTGGCTAAGCTTGACGGCTTATTCGCAGATTTCCAAGTCTTCGTTGAAATTACCCAAAAGTTAACGCATGCGAATGCCGCTAACAAGCAAGAAGTTCGGGATCTTGACTGGGATAAGTTATAGAAGGGAGTTTAACTCATGAAATTAGTTGGAATTGCGGGTTCAGTTGAAGACCATTCTTACAACCGGACCTTATTAAAATTTATTGCAAACCATTTTAGTGACATGGTTGACGTTGAAATATTGGATATTCAGGACGTCCCAATGTTTAATCAGAGTGACGACCAAACTGATGGGGAAGCCGTTCAATACTTAAAACGTAAAATCGAAGGTGCTGACGGAATTATTATCGCCACACCAGAACATAATCACACCATTACGGCGGCTTTAAAGAGCGTGATTGAATGGTTGTCATTCAAGATTCACCCGATGTCCGGCAAACCCGTTATGATTGTCGGCGCTTCATACTATGACCAAGGTTCCTCACGGGCACAGTTGAATTTACGTCAGATTTTGGAATCACCCGGGGTCGACGCCGTTGTGATGCCAGGAAATGAATTCTTATTGGGCGACGTTAAACAGGCGTTTGACGATCAACATAACCTTAAAGACGACCGGACGATTGGCTTTTTAAAGGAAACTTTAGGCAAGTTTATCAAGTTCGTTAAAGTGATTAACTCGATGAACAAAAAGGCTGATGACGATGACTGGCAGAGTGAAGATCTTAATGCAACGGGGAGTGTGCCAACGACTATTAAGGGCCTGAACATGCACGCTGCCGACTGGGTCGACCAGGCAACTGCAAAGACGAACGCGGTTACTGGTAACAGCTATGTACGGTTGGACTGTGGGGTTTTGACGGTCGACCAGTTGAATTACTTCCTTAATTCAATGCCAATGGAATTGACCTTCGTGGATGCGAATAACCAGTTCTTATACTATAACCATCAGACTGACGCCAAGAACATGTCAGCTTCCCGGAAGCCAGCACAAGTTGGGAATCCGCTTGCTGACTGCCATCCAAAGCGGGCCATTCCTCACGTTAAACAAGCAATCCATGTTTTACGGACGGGCAAGACGGACTTATTTAAGCTTCCCGTACCAAGCAACGGTGATAAGTGTGATATGCACTATTACCAAGCGATGCACGATGATAAGGGCGAGTTCCAAGGAGTTAACGAATTCGTATTGGATATTTTACCAATCGTTAAGTACTACCTTGGCTTAACTGGCCAAAAGTTAGTTAAAGACCCGAATGCTAAGACTGATGCCGTTTCAGGTGCATCTGCCAAAGCAACGACGTCTAAACCTGACGAAGTTTCAGGGGCTTCAGCTGATACCGATGAGGCACCAGCCGAAAAGAGCGAAGCACCAGCAGTTGATGAAGTTTCAGGTGCATCGGCTAACGATTAAATTTTAAAATTTAGAAAGTCACTCGCAAAATTGCGAGTGGCTTTTTTTGTAGCTACTGTTGGAAGACTCGTAAATCAGCGTTAGGACAATGTTCGTATTTCACTTCATAAATATATTTATAGCCCAATTGATTTGTTTAGCCCCTAGTAGACAATGATATGGCGATATTTCGGTGCTGGTCAACTGTTTAGTCTCTGATTGTTGGTTAATAAGATTAATATTCTTGGCTAAAAACACGAACAATTAAAAGTTAATTTATCGATAAAGTTAAGAAATTCGTTGACAGGCCGAACGATGGTTGCTAAACTATGGGTGAAAACAAGGAAAGAGGGATCGAGATGGCAAAAGTTGGTTTGATCATGGGTTCGATTTCCGATTGGCCGACCATGCAGGTGGCGGCCAAGCAACTAGAAGCAATGGAAATTTCGTACGAACGGCATGTTATTTCGGCGCACCGGATGCCGCAAACGTTACAGGAATACGGTGAAAACGCGGTTCAAAGTGGCCTTCAAGTCATTATTGCGGGCGCCGGGGGTGCGGCCCATTTACCAGGGATGCTGGCAGCGAATACGGTTTTACCCGTCATTGGTGTGCCGATTAAGACCCGGGCGCTGAATGGTGTCGATTCATTACTTTCAATTGTCCAGATGCCAGGTGGCGTTCCAGTAGCGACGATGGCAATCGGTGAAGCTGGGGCTAAGAATGCGGCGTTGATGGCCGCACAAATTCTTGGCTTGCAGGAGCAACGAATTCAACGTGCAGTCAGCGACTTTCGCGACCAACAACGGCAGGAGGCTGAACAAAGTGAACGCCAATTTTAGGCAACCAATTTTACCGCCAGCCACGATTGGCATCGTTGGCGGTGGTCAACTCGGTCAAATGATGGCTTTGAGTGCCAAGGCGATGGGGTACCACGTCGGGGTATTAGACCCGACGCCCCAAGCGCCGGCAGCTCAAGTTTCAGATTTTCAAATCGTAGCGGATTACCAAGACCAAGATGCGCTGATGACACTTGCAAAGCGTAGCGATGTCTTGACCTATGAATTTGAAAATGTTGATGAAGCAGCGTTAGAAGCTGCCCAACAATTTGCACAATTACCTCAGGGGACCGCGTTATTACATATAACCGGAAACCGGTTAAACGAAAAACAATTCTTACACGATCACGGTATTCCGGTCACGGCATTTGCCCCGGTCCACGATCAACAATCCTTAAATTATGCTTTAAACCGGGTCGGTACACCGGCCATTCTTAAAACGGTGGCGGGCGGCTACGATGGCCATGGTCAGACGGACCTGAACCAACCAGTCGTCACGCCAGCAGCTACAGCACTCATACAACATCCATGTATTTTAGAAGCGCGTCAGGAGTTCCAACTGGAAGTCTCAATCATGGTCACTCGTAGCGCTAGTGGTGTCGTAACCACGTTCCCCTTAGTTGAAAATCGGCACCAACATCATATTTTACACACCACGATTGCCCCGGCAAACGTCCGGCACAAGGTTCACGCAGCGGCCCGCAAAATTGCCGTATCAATTGCGGAAGCACTCGAATTACGTGGCGTTTTGGGCATCGAGTTCTTTGTCCTACCGGATGATACGTTACTCGTTAATGAATTAGCGCCCCGACCACATAATTCTGGTCATTATACGATTGAAGCCTGCAATATTTCACAGTTTGAGGCGCACATTCGGAGTATTTGTGGGTTACCAATTCCAGCCGTTGTGCAAACGGCACCGGCCGTGATGCGTAACTTGTTAGGAACGGATTTAACGGTTGCCCGCAAACATTTAGTGGACCATCCCGAGTGGCATTTTCACGACTACGGGAAAGCGGAAATCAAACCGCAACGTAAGATGGGACACGTGACCGTCTTGAATCAAAATATTGACTTGGCACTAGCATCTTTGGACCTCTTGAAGGGAGAACAATAGGCATGACAACGACGTTTAAAAAGGGCGAATTATTATATACCGGGAAAGCAAAAGAAATGTACGCAACCGATGATCCAGAAGTTTTATGGGTGGAGTACTTGGATCAAGCCACTGCGTTGAATGGTAAGCGGAAGGTCGCCGTAGATGAGAAGGGGTTATTAAATAACCGAATTTCTAGTTTGATTTTCATGGACCTTGCCAAGCATGGGATTCCAAACCACTTCATTGAACAACTTTCCGACCACGTGCAACTGGTGCGGCGGGTCAAAATGATTCCGCTGGAAACCGTTGTGCGTAACGCTGCGTCCGGTAGTTTTGAACGTAAGTTTGCGGTTCCCCACTTAATGACTTTTGACCAACCAGTCCTAGAATTCTTTTATAAGAGCGATGCCTTGGATGATCCCTTTATCAACGACTCACAAGTCGCCGCGCTGAAAGTTGCGGATGAGTCGACCGTTGCTGAAATGAAGCGTCAGGCATTGTTAGTTAATGCGCGGTTACAAACGATCTTTGCAGAAATGAACGTGCAACTCGTTGATTTTAAAATTGAGTTTGGATTAACGGCGGACGGCCACGTCTTGTTAGCTGATGAGATTTCACCTGACAGTTGCCGGTTAGTCGATAAAACGACTCACCAATCATTGGATAAAGACGTCTTTCGTAAGAACTTGGGTGATTTAACGACTGTTTATCAAGAAGTTTTGAAGCGTTTAGCGACCGTTGAAGGGGGCCAACAATAATGTACTTAGTAAAAATTTATGTGACCTACAAGCAATCCATTCTTGATCCCAAGGGTGAAGCCGTTCACGATGCCTTGCACCGGCTAGGCTACACCAACGTGGATGAAGTTGAATTAGGGAAGTACTTTGAAGTGAAGATGCACGCCGACAAGCGGCCAGTAGCCACGGAAGTTGACGAAATGTGTGATCAGTTGTTAGCAAACGTTAATATGGAAACTTACCGCTACGAAATTACCGAGATGGAGGCATTATAGCCATGAAATTTGCCGTACCTGTATTTCCCGGTTCCAACTGTGACTACGACATGGTCAACGCGTTACGGGATATTTTAAAGATGGAAGCGGACCTAGTTTCCGCTGATACAACGACTTTGACTGGTTACGACGCAGTTATTTTACCCGGTGGTTTTTCGTACGGTGACTATTTGCGGAGCGGCGCGATTGCACGTTTTGCCCCGGTCATGACTGCGGTTAAAGCATTTGCCGCTGCAGGAAAACCCGTGATGGGCATCTGCAATGGCTTTCAAATTTTGACTGAAGCGGGCCTATTACCAGGTGCGCTCCAAGCGAACCGGTCTTCGAAATTCATCTGTAAAACGAGTGAACTGATCGTTAAGAATAACCAGACCCAATTCTCTAGTGCCTACGCAGCGCAAGCTCATATTCAGTTGCCAATTGCACACGGTGAAGGCAACTACTACTGTGACGACGCAACGTTAGCATCGTTGCAGGAACACAACCAGATCATCTTTGAATACGTTGATAATCCGAACGGAAGCACCGCTAACATTGCGGGTGTGATGAACCAAGCTGGTAACGTACTTGGGATGATGCCCCATCCAGAACGGGCCGTTGAAGCGATTCTTGGTTCAACTGATGGTCTAGGTATCTTCCAATCACTGATTGCCGCTAATAAGGAGGTCACCCATGCTTAAGCAAACTGAATTAACGCCCACGCAACTACGTGATACCAAGGCGTATCGTGATTGGGGCTTAACGGATGCGGAATACAAGTTATTAACGGATGACGTTCTTGGCCGCTTGCCAAACTATACGGAAGCTGGATTGTTTTCTGGCATGTGGAGCGAACATTGCTCCTACAAGAATTCCAAGCCCGTCTTGAAGAAGTTTTGGACGCAAGGTGAACAAGTTTTAGAGGGCCCTGGTGAGGGCGCTGGGATTATTGATATTGGTGATGGACAGGCCGTTGTTTTTAAAGCGGAAAGTCATAATCACCCATCGGCCGTAGAACCCTATGAAGGGGCTGCAACCGGGGTTGGTGGCATTATCCGCGACATTTTCTCAATGGGCGCGCGTCCCATTGCGTTGCTTGATAGTTTACGGTTTGGTGAACCCGACGATGCTCATACTAAGTATTTGATCTCACAAGTGGTTGCTGGGATCGGGGGTTACGGGAACTGTATCGGGATTCCAACCATTGGTGGCGATACCGTCTTTGACGCAAGCTACGATAAAAATCCGTTAGTCAACGCGATGTGTGTGGGGATTTTAAATCAAAAAGATATTCAAAAAGGGCAGGCAACGGGGCTTGGTAATAGCGTGATCTACGTCGGTGCCAAGACTGGCCGTGACGGGATTAACGGGGCGTCATTTGCCTCCGCTGAATTTAATGATGCTAAGGATACGCAACGTTCCGCTGTTCAAGTTGGCGATCCCTTTATGGAAAAGTTATTGATGGAAGCTTGCCTAGAAGTGATTCATGACCATCGAGATATCTTGGTTGGAATTCAAGACATGGGTGCTGCGGGATTAGTGTCATCATCCGCTGAAATGGCTTCTAAGGCTGGTAGCGGTTTGGAATTGAATCTTGATTTGGTGCCGCAACGGGAAGCCGGGATGACGCCGTTTGAACTGATGTTATCCGAATCACAGGAACGGATGTTGTTATGTGTTAAAGCCGGTGCCGAAGCTGAAATTTATCAAGTCTTTGAAAAGTACGGCTTAGATGCCGTTACGATTGGAAAAGTAACGGATGGGCACCAATACCAGTTATTCCATCACGGCAAGTTAGTCGCGGATGTGCCAGTCGACGCGTTAGCAACGAAGGCGCCCGTTTACCAGCGGGATAAAAAACGGCCGGTCCGGTTGAACCATCAGAGCCATCACCAGTTCATGCCACGCATTGTGGATGCCACTGGCACGTTGAAAAAGATGCTACAGCAGCCGACGATTGCGTCTAAAAAATCTTTATACGAAACTTACGACTCACAGGTGCAGACGAATACCGTTGTGAAACCGGGATCGGACGCTGGGGTCATTCGTATTCGCCACACGGATAAGGCGTTAGCTGTGACGACCGACGTTAATGGCCGTTACCTTTACTTGAATCCACGGGTCGGTGGGGAAATTGCCGTTGCGGAAGCAGCGCGTAATATCGTTGCTTCTGGCGGGCTACCACTAGGGATTACGGACTGCTTGAATTACGGTAATCCAGAAAAACCCGACCAGTTCTACGACCTCGATGAATCGGCCATGGGCATTGCCCGTGCTTGCCAGTTGTTCAACACACCCGTTATTTCAGGAAACGTTTCGTTGAACAATGAATCCAATGGTGAACCAATTTATCCGACACCAATGATTGGAATGGTTGGCCTAATCAAGCATCAAAAAGACATTACGACGCAAGACTTCAAGCACGCTGGCGATGCCGTTTATGTCTTAGGCGAAACTGGTTCGGACTTCAATGGTAGTGAATTACAGAAGATGTTAACGGGGGACATTGCCGGCGAACTATTCGACTTTGACCTCGTCACTGAAAATCAAAACCAACGCTTATTATTACGGGCTATTCAAAAAGGCTTAGTCGCCAGTGCCCACGACGTTTCTGAGGGCGGTCTGATTACGACGATTGCCGAATCTTGCTTTGGTAACGGGATTGGGGTCAAGCTAACCAGCGAGATTCCCGCCGCGGATTTCTTCTCTGAGACGCAGTCCCGCTTTGTGATTTCGGTCACACCGGAATACCGTGCGGACTTTGAAAGTTTAATGGAACCATACGCCACTTATTTGGGGCAAACGACGGCAGATGACCGGTTATTTGTTCAGACGAGTGATCAAACCTTTGATTTGCCAGTCAGTTTTGCAAAACAACTTTGGGAAGGGGCTTTACCATGCCTACTGAAGTAAAAAGTTTAAATGAAGAGTGTGGCGTGTTCGGCGTTTGGGGATCACCAGATGCCGCTCAACTGACTTATTTTGGGCTCCACGCCTTACAACATCGTGGACAGGAAGGCGCCGGGATTACGGCTAACGATAACGGGACATTGAAGTCAGAACGTGGTCTGGGATTGCTAGCTGACGTTTTCCGTGACCCGCGTCGATTAGAACGGTTGAACGGGACCGCTGCGGTTGGGCACGTCCGGTACGCGACGGCCGGAAACCATGGCCTTGAAAATATTCAGCCACTCGGGTTTAACTTCAGCGACTGCCAGTTTGCGTTAGCACATAACGGTAACCTGACAAATGCGATCACGTTACGACACCGATTAGAAATGAACGGCGCAATTTTTCACGCTAGCTCCGACAGTGAGATTTTGATGCATTTAATTCGCCGGAGTCCCGCGGCAACCTTAACGGATCAGATCAAGGACGCTTTACGTCAGATTCACGGTGGGTTCGCCTACTTACTCCTAACCAACGACCGCTTGTTTGCGGCACTGGATCCGAACGGCTTACGCCCACTAGTGGTGGGACAGTTACCAACGGGTGGTTACGTGGTTTGTAGTGAGACGTGTGCGCTCGATGCCATTGGCGCAACGTTCATCCAAGACGTTCAACCGGGAGAATTACTGACGATTGACGATAATGGCTTGACGATTGACCATTACACCACTGATACCCAGTTAGCCATTTGTTCCATGGAATACATCTACTTTGCCCGCCCAGATTCCAACATTCACGGTGTAAACGTGCATTCTGCCCGCAAGCGGATGGGCGCACAGCTTGCTAAGGAACAGCCGGTGGATGCGGATATCGTGGTTGGGGTTCCCAATTCATCATTATCCGCCGCGACCGGTTACGCTGAAGCCAGCGGGTTACCTTATGAAATGGGCTTGATTAAAAATCAATACTCGTCACGGACGTTTATTCAACCGACCCAAGCCTTACGGGAGCAAGGGGTGCGGATGAAGCTCTCCGCCGTTAAAGGGGTGGTCGATGGTAAGCGGGTCGTCCTGATCGATGATTCGATCGTGCGGGGAACGACTAGTAAGCGCATCGTCAAACTCTTAAAGGATGCGGGCGCGAAGTCCGTTCACCTGCGGATTGCGTCACCACCACTTCGCTATCCTTGTTTTTATGGCATCGATATTCAAACGACCCGGGAATTGATTGCGGCGCAGGAGACGTTACCAGAGATGTGTCGGACGTTTGGCGCAGACTCACTCGGATTCTTGAGTGAACAAGGTGTGATCGATGCGGTTGGTTTGAAGGTGGATGCACCGTATGGCGGGCTATGTATGGCCTATTTCAACGGCGATTACCCAACCCCGTTATACGATTATCAAACTGAATACGACGAAGAGATTAAACAACTACAAGCGAATAAGGGGTGATCCAGTGAGTGATGCGTATAAAAAAGCGGGTGTCGACATTAATGCCGGCTACGAAGTTTTAAAAACGGTCAAGAAAATGAGCGGTAACGCGCAACTGGGTGCCTTTGGCGGTTTATTTCCACTTAGTGCGGCTAGCGTGGCTAACGATCCCGTTTTAGTTGCGGGAACGGATGGCGTTGGTACGAAATTGTTGGTTGCGATTGCGGCCAATCAACATACGACGATTGGGATTGACCTAGTGGCGATGTGCGTGAACGACATCTTAGCGCAAGGCGCGTTACCACAGTTTTTCCTCGATTATTTAGGCCTGGGGCACACGGACCAGGCGCGCGTGAAGGATATCCTCGCGGGTGTGGTTATGGGTTGTCAGCAGGCTCATACCCAGTTGATTGGTGGAGAAACGGCAGAAATGCCCGACATGTACGGCGATGAACACTATGATCTAGCGGGCTTTGCGGTGGGCATCGCTGATCGCCAAGCCCTCCTCAAGCCTGAAAATGTGCGGGCGGGCGATGTGCTGATTGGCTTGCCTTCTAACGGGCTACATTCCAACGGTTTCAGTCTCGTGCGCGACATTTTATTCAAACAGCACCAGTTTGCTTTGGACCACGTTTTTGACGAACTGGGTCACGATTTACAAACGGAACTCTTACGTCCAACGAAAATTTACGTTGACGCCGTAGCGCCACTTCTGAAAGGGCAAACGGTGGCTAGCATTGCCCACATTACGGGTGGTGGCTTGATTGAAAACGTGGCGCGGGCCTTACCACAAGGCCTAAGTGCCACGTTTGACGAGGGCAGTTGGCCAGTACCACCAATCATGCCACTCTTAGCCCAACTCGGACAATTGACTAAAAGCGACGTGCGGTCAACGTTTAACTTGGGATTAGGCATGGTCTTGATCGTTCATCCGGAAAACGTTGACGCCGTTACCGCTAGCCTTGCCGCGAATGATCAACCCGCTTACCAAGTAGGGACCGTGGCACCGGGAACGGATCCCGTGGTTTTCCAGGAGGCGGAACATGACTAAAAGAATTGCGATTTTTGCTTCAGGGACGGGAACTAACTTTGACGCGTTACACCAAGCCATTACGACGCGACAGTTACCAGTTACGGTTGCGTTGCTAGTTTGTGATCAGCCCGATGCGCCGGTCATCAAAAAAGCGCAGGCGGTCAACGTGCCCGTCTTGATTGTGAATTTTCGTGACTACCAGAATAAGGCTGCGGCGGAAGACATTATTTTAACTGCGTTGCAGGCACACCAAATTGAAGCCGTCCTCTTAGCGGGCTATATGCGAATTATTGGGCCAACGCTATTGAACGCGTACCCGCATAAAATCATCAACATTCACCCGGCCTTGTTACCACATTTTCCAGGCCGGCACGGGATTGAAGATGCGTTTGCTGCGGGGGTCAGTGAGACCGGTGTAACGATTCACTATATTGACGCTGGTATTGATACTGGTCAGATTATTGAACAACGAGCCGTCCCCGTTTTACCTAATGATACGGTGGATACTTTAGCAACTAGAATCCATGATTGTGAACATCAATTTTATCCCGACGTGCTACAAACACTCATAACTAAAGGAGCTATTTAAGATGACAAAACGTGCATTGTTAAGTGTTTCTGATAAACAAGGTTTGACCGATTTCGCAAAGGGCTTAGTGGCGTTAGATTACGAACTGGTTTCGACTGGTGGGACTAAGAAGGCGCTGGAAGCTGCGGGCATTCCCGTGATTGGAATTGAAGAAGTCACGGGATTTCCTGAAATGCTCGACGGTCGGGTTAAGACCTTGCATCCCAAGGTTCATGCAGGCTTGTTAGCACGCCGGGATTTACCTGCACACATGGCACAATTAAAAGAAGCGGGCATTACCCCAATCGACATGGTCGTTGTTAACCTCTACCCATTCAAGGAAACGATTCAAAAACCAGATGTGACCCAAGCCGATGCTATCGAACAGATCGATATTGGTGGACCATCGATGTTACGTTCCGCAGCTAAAAACTTTGCGGCCGTTTTACCAATCGTTGATCCCGCTGATTATGATCAAATCTTAGTGGACTTGCAAGATGATGACGTGACGCCTGAATTGCGGAAACGTTTAGCTGCTAAGGTGTTCCAACACACTGCGGCGTATGATGCGTTGATTGCCCAATACTTGACGACGGAAGAGTTCCCTGACAAGTTGACACTCACTTACGATAAGAAGCAGTCACTGCGTTACGGTGAAAATAGCCACCAACAAGCGGCCTTCTACGAAAACGCATTGCCAACTACTTTCTCCATTACGGCGGCCAAACAGTCGCACGGTAAGGAACTTTCTTACAACAACATCAAAGATGCGGACGCAGCGTTACGGATGGTCAGTGAATACGACCAACCCGCAATCGTTGCGATGAAGCACATGAACCCGTGTGGTGTCGGTTTAGGCGATACGATTGAAGCGGCCTGGGATAAAGCTTACGCGGCGGATTCAATTTCCATCTTTGGTGGAATCATTGCGTCGAACCGTCCAGTTGACTTAGCAACGGCGGAAAAGATGCACGAACTCTTCTTGGAAATCATTATCGCGCCAAGTTTTGACGACGACGCCTTTGCCGTATTGGCAAAAAAGAAGAACCTCCGCTTAATGACGGTCGATTTTGACCAAGCACACACTGCGGACAAGTTTGAAACCATTTCTGTGGGTGGCGGGATGTTACGCCAAGAAGTAGACAACGCGTTTGAAACGCCCGCGGACTTCACCGTGGTTACGAAGACCCAGCCAACGGAAGCTCAACTCCGTGCTTTGGCGTTTGGCCAGCAAGTCGTTAAACACGTCAAGAGTAACGCCATTGTTGTGACGACCGCTGACCGGACCTTGGGAGTTGGCTCTGGTCAGATGAACCGGATCGATTCAACCAAGATTGCGATTGAAAAAGCAATGAGCAAACCGGGTTATGAAAATGCAATTTTAGCTTCTGATGCCTTTTTCCCAATGGATGACTGCGTTGAATACGCTGCGCAACATGGTATTCGGGCAATCGTTCAACCTGGTGGCAGTATTCGGGATAAAGATTCTGTTGCCATGGCTGATCGTTATGGGATCGCCATGGTCACGACTGGTGTTCGGCACTTCCGTCATTAATTGAAAGGTGGCAAACCATGGCTAAAGTTTTAGTTGTCGGAAGTGGCGGTCGGGAACATGCCATCGCTAAAGCAATGCTGGCGAGTCCCCAAGTGGAAATGGTCTACTGTGCACCGGGAAATCCCGGTATGCCGTTGGATCAGATTCAGACCGTTGCAATTAATGAAATGGATTTTTCTGGGTTAGTTGAATTTGCACGTCAAAATGCGATTGGTCTAACCTTTGTCGGGCCAGAAGTGCCCCTTGCCGCTGGTATCGTGGATTATTTTCAGGCGGCGGGCTTGGCCGTGTTTGGGCCGCATCAAGCCGCAGCACGCTTGGAAAGTTCAAAGGTCTTTGCCAAGGAATTTATGGCGCGCCATCATATTCCGACGGCGGATTACCGGTTATTTCATAACTTGGCGGACGCGCTGGCGTATAGCCAAGAGCAACCCATTCCACAAGTGATTAAAGTCGACGGCTTAGCTGCGGGTAAGGGTGTGACCGTGGCAACCAGTTATGAACAGGCAAGTGCCGCCCTGACGAGTGCGTTTGAAACGACGGATACGGTACTGATTGAAGCGTTTGTAGCCGGCTTTGAGTTTTCGCAAATGGTCTTAGTTGGTGGGGACCACTACGTTCTATTGCCAACGGCGCAGGACCACAAACGGCTCAAAGATGATGATCAGGGGCCAAATACTGGGGGAATGGGGGCCTATTCGCCCGTTTCACAAATCACCCCAGCGATTATTCAGCAGACCATTCAGACGATTGTTGAACCGACCATGGCCGGTTTAAAAGCGGATGGGTTGAGCTTTGAAGGCGTCATTTACGTGGGCGGTATTCTAACGCCGGCGGGGCCGCAAGTCATTGAGTACAACTTGCGGTTGGGCGACCCTGAAGCCCAAGTGCTGTTACCGCAATTGGACGGGGACTTCTACCAAGTGATCGTTGATTTACTAGCGCAACGCCAGCCGGTGGTCAACTGGCAAACCGGGGCAACGTATTTAGGCGTGGTCGTGGCTGCGCCGGGTTACCCGGGACCAACGGAAAAAGGGGTTCCAGTGCCAACCGTTCCCGGCGCATATTATGCGAGTGTCGCTGGTCAAGCCGGACAACTGGTCAGTGCGGGTGGTCGACTCATGATGGTCACGGCGAAAGCAGCCGATTTGGCAGCAGCGAAGCAAGCAGTTTATGACCAGCTTGCAACCTTAGATTTAGGTCGACTGGTTTACCGCCACGATATTGGGGCGAAAGGGCTGCAATCCAAATAGTCATTAGCGTTATCAGTGGATAGTATAAAAGAAGTCCTGTGGATAAAAGGTTTTATCCACAGGACTTCTTTTATAAGTGTATTTTTAAATCACGTTTGAATTGCGTTGTGAACTAATCGGCGCTAGTTCGCGCGATTGTTGGCGAAAGGCCGTTGGTGAAATTCCACGCTGCTGTTTGAATTGCTTGATGAAATAAGTCGCATAGTCGTAGCCAACTGCCGCTGCGATATCTGCGAGACTGATGCGAGTGTGAATCAGTAGTTCGTCCGCTACTTCTAAACGGTAGTGGGCAAGGTAGGCCATGGCGGTCATCCCAACCCGTGCGTTGAATTGCTGATTTAAAGCAACGCGGTTGAGGTGGGCCGCGGTAACTAAGTCGTCTAAGGTAACCTTCGAGTCATAGTTTGCGTAAATGTAGTCCAAGACGTTGTCGACCTTAGACGTTCCGTGTTCAGGATGCAAATCTTCGAGCACTTTTAAAATTTTGATCAAGTACGTTTTGATTCGGCAGACCCAGAGATGGTCACTCTGCGCAAAGACTTCACCACCTAAAATGAAGAAGGCTTGGTGGAGCTTTTCGAATAAGGGTCGTTGAATGTTAAAAACTTTTAGCGGAGACGCTGACGTAGTGAAGTGGGCTAAATCGGCCAAGGGCGTCTTAATCTGGTATTCCTGTGATTTTGAATACGGAACGGTCTCAAAAAAGTCCGGTTGAAAGCAGAATGCTTGAGCAGCCGGTTGCCGACTTTCCGTTAGTTGCCACGTGTCATTGGGCGTTAAAAACAGGATGACCGGTGCCTTCAAACTAACGGGACGCTGGTTCAGGATACCTTTAACGAGGCCCGTTGTCACAAAAATCAGTTGAAGACAATTTGCAGATAGATTTTGAAAATTGATGTGAGGAATAAAATCAATTTGGACATCACGTTCTTTATAGCGGTCACGGGGCATAAATTGTTCACTTCTTGCAAATAGTATAGTTAACCGTTAGTTATTATACAGTGTTTAAAAAGCTAATCAAAGGAAAATAAAGCTTGGCAAGCAGCTTCAAGCAATTACCGCAAAAGTTAAAACGTGACATTTGTCACCTAAAACTGATGACAAAGCGAACTACCGGGCATACCGCCATCCTGTTAACCTAAAAGTATTCAAAGGGGGATGAGAAGATGCAACCAATCATTCAAGCAGAACACGTGAGGTTTAGTTATGGCAAACACACCGTTCTAAAAGATATTAGTTTAACCATCAATCCTGGTGAAATCATTGGCTTAATTGGGAAAAATGGGGCTGGAAAAACGACACTCTTGAACTTATTGCTGGGTATACAGGCGAAAGATAGTGGACATTTGACACTGTTCGATGAAGTGCCGGGTGGGCCGTTATCTAAACAAAATATTGGGTCAATGTTACAGGGTGATTTGCCGATTCGGGGGGTTACAGTGGCGGAATTATTGACCATGACGGCGGCACATTATGCGACGGCGTTACAACCGAATCAGTTAATGCGTGATTTAGCGTTGACCGAATTGGCGCACCGCCGATTGACAAATTTGTCAGGTGGGCAGCTACGACGGGTCACCTTTGCGTTAGCTTTAATCGGCAATCCCAAACTTTTATTTTTGGATGAGCCAACGGTCGGAATGGATACCAATGCCCAGCAGGCCTTTTGGGTACGCGTCAAGGCGTTAAAAGCGCAAGGCAAGACGGTCATTATAACGACCCATTATTTACCTGAAATTGAACAAGTTGCCGATCGAATATTTTTACTACAAGGTGGGCGGCTGGCCTTCAAAGGAACGTTTGCCGAGTTACAGCGGCAGTACCAACAAGTCGAGATTAGCTTTCAAACCTCGTTAGCATTGACGACCTTTGAACCATTAGCTGGGGTGACGGCGGTAACTCAAGTTAAGCACGTTGTCAAAATTAGTAGCACGGATGGTGACCAGACCCTCCAGGCACTGGGACCGTATTTGTCACAATTGCACCAAGTGACCCTTAATCGAGAATCATTGGCGACTATTTTTGTTCATTTAACCAAGGAGGCCTGAAGATGAAACCATTTTTAGCACAATTAAAGTTTGACAGTCGGCGGTTGATTTTACGCAATTTTTCCTTTCAATTTTTTTCAATCCTGATGCCAGCGGGCTTTTATTTGTTATTTACCAAAGTGATGGTATCTGGAACAGTCCCAGTGAGTTTTAGCTTGAAGTACATGGCGAGCATGATTGTGTATAGTGGAACGATTAACGCCTTATTTGGGATTGCGTCAATTTTAATGCTTGACCGTGAAAAGGGGTTACTACAATGGTATCAGCTGACGCCATCGGGAGTTCAACCGTACTATCTATCAGTAGGATTTTGGAGTATGGCGATGAATGGTATTGCAATCGTGGTGTTGGGCGTGCTTGCCGTTAGTGTCAATCACGTGAGCCTAACAATTGATCAATGGCTAGTGATGGCGGGGGTTACATTGGTTGGTCAAATTCCAACGTTACTGCTGGGGGTTCTGTTATCGTTTCTCAATCGCCTCGAAACGTTAAGTATCGTTAGTAACCTCATTACGTTTCCGATGGCGATTATAAGTGGGCTATGGTGGCCGATGGCGATGCTACCAAGTTGGCTACAACCGATTGGTAAGTTGATGCCAACTTATTTCGTGAATAATTGGTTGGGTGCAGTGGCGACCCATGCGACGCTTGAAATAACAACTGTGATTGGTGTGGGCGCTTGGATTGGAATCTTGTTAATCCTCGTGATTGTGGGAACCCACCAGTTGCTTAAACGGGGGGATGGGGTTGTCAAAGCCTAAGTGGATGGCTCGCGTTAAGAATCTTGAATGGAACAGTTATATTTGGCTCGGTTATTTACCCTATTCAGTCGCAATTTATTTACCTGCCAAAACGATCCAAGCCTGGTTTTGGCTAAGCTTATTGGCCGTTTTCCTAATTTTGTATATTTTGGTTGTCGAAAAAGAGGCTTGGCGACCAGTGACAATCCCGCTGGAGTTACTTATCACTGGCTTGTTTTCAGTCTTTGGGGGAAATAATTATTTGATTATTTTTCCAGGCTGGCAAATTTCATTTATTTTGGTGCAATATCCTAAAAAGTATTTCTATTGGTTCTTGACCGGTTATTATGGGCTGATTTTAACCAGTATAATTGAAGTCTATCAAGCGAATCCTAGTTGGCATAACATTGAAGTTATGGGATTAGTGTTCCCACTCCTATCACCATTAATGGCCTACACGTTTTCTCGGTCGATTGTTCGACAGCGGCAACTCCGGCAAACCAATCGGCGGTTAGAGTCGGTTGTCCAACGGGATGAACGTGAACGGATTGCTCGGGACCTACACGATACACTTGGTCAAAGTTTTTCGATGATTACATTGAAAACGGAACTGGTTAAAAAGTTACTGGTCAAAGCACCAGAGAAGGTTAGTCCTGAACTTGACGACATTGCCCGGACTAGTCGGGAAAATTTACAATTGGTCCGCTCAATTGTGAATGACCTTCATCAGAAGTCGATTAGTGAAGTCTTACTTGAACAAAATCGGAATCTCTTGGCGGCCAATGTTTGGTTGGTGACCACTGGCGAAAAGCAAGCGATTCAGTGGCCAACGACGATTCAGGGTGTGTTTGCGGCGACGTTGGTTGAAGCACTGACCAATGTGATTCGGCATGCACATGCTCATCAAGTACAGTTGGACTTTAGTGAAACGGCCGCACAGTATCAAGTTGTGGTTCAAGATGACGGTCGGGGTGGTTCTTTAGAACGTGCGGGCGCGAATGGCATTACGGGAATGCGGGGGCGTTTGTTGGAGGCACAGGGTACGTTTGAAATTGGACAGGCCGGTCGTGGAACCCAGCTGATTTTAACGTTACCTAAGGGGGGGGATTTGCGATGATTACAATCTATTTGGCAGAAGATCAGAGTATGCTGAATTCTGCTTTGACGCAATTATTAGAATTAGAAGACGACTTGCACGTGGTGGGATCGAGTGGCGATGGGCAAACTGCCTGGGATGAGTTGCAACGATTACAACCCCAAGTCGCAATTTTGGATATTGAAATGCCAGGTCTATCCGGTTTAGACGTCGCCGACCGGATTCAAAATAGTGAGTTCACGGCTAAGGTCATTATCTTAACCACTTTTGCCCAAAAGGCCTACTTTGAACGGGCGGTTAAAGCGCAGGTGGCTGGATATTTATTGAAGGATAGCCCTAGTGATGATCTGATTGCGGCGATTCGAAAAGTGATGAGCGGCCAGACGATTTACGCACCAGAGCTAGTGGTGAATATGTTATCCGCTGACCAAAATCCGTTAACTGCCCGCGAACTGGCCGTTTTAAAAGCGGCGGACCAGGGACTGCCCACTAAAGCGATTGCGAGCGAGCTATTCTTATCTGCTGGAACGGTTCGTAATTATCTGTCGGCAATATTTAGCAAGCTCGGTGTACATAATCGGTTTGAAGCCGTTAGTGTGGCTAAGCATAATAAGTGGCTTAGTTAAGCGAGGTAAATCCTAACTAGTTGCATGAAAATATACATAAAAATTCCCGCCATAACAATGATTAAACCAATGTTATGGCGGGAATTTTTATGTTTTGATAGTTGTTAATTAAGCCACGAATGCAAAGTACAAGATGAAGACGATCATCATGACCCACATGAGGGCGTTAACTTCACGCCAACGGCCCTTCACACTCATCGTGATTGGGTAGAAGATGAACCCAACGGCCAGTCCTTCGGAAATACTGTACGTTAGTAACATCATAATCATGGTAAAGAAAGCGGGAACCGCAATCTCAAATTTCGTCCAGTCGATGTATTGCACGTTTGAAAGCATCAAAATGCCGACAATGATTAAGGCAGAAGCCGTTACAGCCGAGGTAATCACCGTTAAGATTGGTGAGAAGAAGGCAGCAACTGCAAATAAGATTGCGACGAAGACGGAGGATAACCCGGTACGGGCACCAACCGCGACGCCGGAAGTTGATTCGACGTAGGCCGTGGTTGGTGACGTCCCGAAGATGGCCCCAATCGTTGTTGCCAAGGCGCCACTAAAGAGGGCCTTACCAACACCCTTAACTTCACCAGTTTTGTGGTTCACCATACCGGCTTCGGTTGCGACACCGACTAAGGTACCCGAAGTATCAAACAAACCAATGATGAAGAAGGTCAGGATAACGATAATCATTTGGAACGAATTAATATCCGTGATGTGGGTCAAGGCTTGACCAAAAATTGGTTGAACGCTCGGCACGCCACTGATAATACCAGTTGGCAGCGGGATAATCCCAAAGATCATTCCAGCGACTGCGGTAATGAACATGCCCCAGAAGATTCCCCCGGTGACATTTGCGGTGACCAGCATAACGCCCACGATGATCCCAAAGATTGCGAGTAGGACGGTGGGGTTGTGCAAGTTACCCAATGCGACAGCGTTGGACTTGCTGGCAACGATGATACCCGAAGTTTGTAGTCCAGAAAAGGCGATAAACAAACCAATTCCGGCAGAAACGGCGTATTTTAACGCACTGGGAATCATGTTGATAAGCTTATCGCGTAACTTAGATAACGTTAATAGGATGAAGAGAATCCCAGCAACGAAGACCCCGGCTAACGCGGTTTGCCACGGAATATGCCATTCCTGAACGACCGTGTAAGTGAAGAAGGCGTTTAGGCCCATCCCCGGTGCTAAGGCAACTGGGAAATTGGCGACTAGCCCCATCAACAAACAGCCGACGATGGCGGCAAGAACGGTGGCCGTGAAGACCGCCGTTTTGCTCATGCCGGTACTCCCGAGTAGTTCGGGATTAACGGCTAAAATATAAGACATGGCGAGAAAAGTCGTTAAACCACCGATGAATTCGCGGCGGATCGACGTTCGGTTTTCCCGTAAATGAAATAGTTGTTCTAAAATTGCACTCACTCCTAAATTGATAAAAAGTTAACAATCACACAATTATCCAGTATAACATACCGGTTTTACGTGAAAAAGGGGTGCGCACAAATCCCGCTAGTTATCTGGTAAGTGAGAATTAATTTAGTAATAATGATGATTGTTGAAAGCGACGTAATCGGTAAGGATTTTTATTTAGACATAAAAAAGCACTTCAGAAAAGTCTAACTTTTCTGAAGTGCTTTTGGATACCCTACTTAATTGAGAAGGGCTAGTGTTAGTCGTTTTTGTTCAGTCCGACTGATTCGTCATCGACCGTATTTTCAGCGGCGTGCCGGTTGAATAATAAGTTGAGTAAGACGGCGGCTAAACTACCAACGACGACCCCGTTGCTTAACATAATTTGTAAGGCGTTCGGAAGAAATTGGAAGATATTGGTTTGAACGGTAACGCCAAGTCCTAAACCAATTGAGACGGCGGAAACCAGCAAATTATTGTTGTTACGGAAGTCGACTTGTGCGAGCATTCGAATCCCTTGAATCCCCACGATTCCGAACATCACGACCATTGCACCACCGAGGACGGGGTCGGGAATGACGGTTGCGAGTGCGCCAATTTTAGGCAAGAGCCCTAACACCACTAAGAATGCGGCTGAGAAGTAAATTGGCTTACGGGTTTTAACACCTGATAATTGAACGACCCCAACGTTTTCAGAGAAGGTTGAGTAAGGGAACGTATTGAACAAACCACCTAAAATGACGGCGATTCCTTCGGCACGGTAGCCCCGTTTCAAATCATCACTTTCGATTTTACGACCGGTGATGTCACCAAGTGCGAAGAAGACCCCGGTGGATTCAACCATCGTGGTTAATGAAACAAGAATCATGGTCAAAATTGATGACCATTCAAAGCGGGGGGTACCGAAGTAAAAGAGTGTTGGTAAGTGGAACCAGCTTGCTTCGGCGACTGGTTTCAAGGAAACCATGCCCATGGCGCCGGCAACGAGTGTGCCGACTAAGATTCCAATTAGGATTGAAACGGACTTCATGAAGCCCTTCGCAAAGACGCTGATCAGTAAAATAATGGCAATGGTCAAAAAGCCAATTCCGAGGGCTGGTAAGCTGCCGAAATCTTTAGCGGTGGCATCGCCGCCACCGAGGTTTTGGAATGCGACGGGAATTAAGGTAAATCCAATAATGGTAATTAGTGAACCCGTAACGACTGGTGGAAAGAGGTGCTTGATTTTAGAAAATAGTCCGGCAATCAAGAAAATAAAAATACCGGCACCGATAATTGACCCGTACATGGTTCCAAGGCCGTACGTTTTGCCAATTTGAATCAGTGGGTTGACCGCTTGAACGGCACAGCCTAAAACGACGGGGAGTCCGATCCCAGTGAGTGGGGTGCGTTTTAATTGTAAAAACGTGGCGATCCCACACATGAAAATATCGATGGAAACTAAATAAGTCAATTGTTCCGTGGTGAAATGTAGTGCGGCACCGATTAATAGCGGCACGAGCACGTCACCAGAATACATTGCTAATAAGTGTTGAAAGCCTAAAATGGCAGCTTTGACACTTGAAATCTTAGGTGTTGCAGAAACTTCCTTCAAACCAATCTTCCTCCTCATTTTAGTCGTTTAGCCCCGGGGTTCTGCGGTAGACAAAAAGGGACACCCCGGCAAACGGGGTGTCCTCGTTTGCTTATAGTCCAATCTTTACGGGATTGGGTAGAAACTCGTCAACCATATCATGACATTATATAGGCAATAAACTCGTATTTGAATGAAGATAATTCTAACACACTAAAAAAACGAATACAAATGAATCCGGATGATTTAATGTTCGCAAAATCAGCATAAATCAGCTTTTTGAAAATGAAAACGTTCACTTTTGTGTTTCTTGATTATGCCAGAGGAGGACGGCCATCTCTAAGGTTTGGGTTTGCTCAGGGTCATCAAGATTGAGTGTTAACATTTTTTCGACCTTTTTTAACCGATAAATAACGGTGTTCCGGTGAATTTCTAAGTGACCGGCGACTTCGGCAATATTTTGATGATAATAAAAATAGCCGTACAAAGTATTGAGCAGGTTTTGTTGTTCGTGGGCGCTGATACCACTTACCAGGCCACCTAACACGCGTTCCACAAAGGACTTGGCCTCGTTTTCTGGAATCAGTGAAATGAGTTCTTTGACGTATTTTGGCCGGTAGATGGTGATGGCGTGGGGACTATTCTTACTGAGCGCCAGTGCCTCGGCCGCTTCGTTATAAGTGGTTGCGAGTTCGGTCAGTGGCAAGGTCGAGTAGCTGTAACCAATAATTAACCGGGCGGACTTATCTAATTTTGGTTGAATAAAATCCACTAGGGCGGTTAAAAAGTGTTGCGCGTTTTGCTCATCCTTAATAAGAAGAACGAGTTGCTGTTTGAGGGAGAAAGTAATCACGGGTGCCTGATATTCTTTAATAAACCATAACGTTAGTTGTTGAACTTGTTCGAGTAGGTGGTTACTCAGTAACGTTTGGTGATTGGTCGTGACAAGGATGGTCGCACACCGAAACTTCGTGCTTGGCTCAATGTTTTGGGTCTTCAAGGTCTTATTGACGAGGTCGTTTGAGATACCACCGTCCATCACGTTAAGGTAGAACCCACTTTGATTACGGAAGGCCGATTCGTTAAGCATGTCGACACGGCTATTAACGAAACTTAGGGTATTTAAAACGACTTGCGTTAACATCTGATCGGTCGAGTTACCCGGATCTAGGTCGATGATGCCAACGAAGGCCTTGTTTTCTTTATAGGCTGAAAATAAGGGCGTGATGGTCAAACTCAGTTGTTGATAGGCAACAGTGATGCGAGTATGTAAGTTAAAATAATCAATGTTAGTCTGGTTACGCAGAAAATCGGTCAGGGTACTTTGAGTCACCGGTAAACTTTGAGACGCGCTCACGACCCGAAAATGGCTATCCATCAAAAAAAGCGCGTGGTTGAGAATCTCGCTACACTTGTTTAAAACCGTGGTGTGGGTCGGATCTTTCAATAATAAGTCGGCGAGGGATTGGTTAGCCTGAACGATTCGGCTCAACTCATCGGTTTGGGATTTCAGAATAACGCTGAGCATCTTGCGCATCGTTTCTGAAATTAACTCGTCGCCTGGGGTAATAATAATAGGGAAAGCAAGTTCGTCGGCGAGTGCCAGGACTTCCTTTGGCAAATGGTCAACGTAGCGGTGGTCTTTAAATCCTAGGCCAGCACAATTAGCCGCGTGCATCGCTTTGATGAGCGCGGTTGGGTTGGTTGTTGTATTAATAAAGGGATAGCCATTTGTAATCAAAAATTGATCTGCTTTTAGAAAGTCCGCAATGTCGGGTGATTCGATCATTCCGATATTGTTGATTTCCCGTTTAAGGCCGCGTTTACCCGCAATAACTCGCATATGCTGCATAGATGGTGTCTCTAGTAATGTTTGTAAACGCATGGCGGATCCCCCTAAAATTAGTTATCTTTCACAAGTAGTATACCGATAATTTGGCAGTTTGACTATAATAAAATGAAAGAAACATTAAAATTAGATAAATTTAGATGGACATTTGTTAATTAACTAAAGGTTGAAATCTCAATTCAAAAATTAATTGCTACTGTATTAGTATCTGGAGTAATAAAAATTAGCTACTTATAAATTATTCCGGTTGCCACTGGTGACATGCGGTCGTGGGACCGGGTTAAGCCTGAGGAGCGGTCTTAACCCTCGCCCGGAACACTCTTTAAATGACAGCTGTCCCGGGCCGTCCGTGGCCTAAGACCGGAAAATCACCGGTCAAAAGCCACCTTCACGACCGATGCCATCAGTGGCAACCTCCGATGATTCAACAGTAATAATAATAGTAAGACTATTTTGAGCGCAGTCGGGCAGAGTTGGGTGCTGTGTCGGCAAAATTAGCAGGCGGTTTTTAGCTGCTAATCTTGCGGGGTGATTCAAAGACGTGGGCTACCGGCTTTGAATCAGGGCCGCAGACCGCAGTGTGGCTGCGGCCGTTCCCCCATAGCACCCAACTCTGTCTGACGGAGCGACTAATTTAGGGATAGCAATTACGATTGTTACAGTGTTGACAGCAAGTCTAAATTTTTCAGACTTTAATAAATAATCTGAGAAATAACGAAATTGATGTTAAAACAAACTTGACACTGCTACTAGAGTTGGTTACACTTATTGCAATTAAACAAGCACCTTTAACTTAGTCCTGTGAGGCTAACAAGGGGAACGGTATCTGAGGGTCTCCCACGGTTTTTGCAGGAAAACGGGAGACCTTTTTTGTATCCTCAGGTGAATTAAAAAGAATGGAGCTGACTGAGACATGGCACGAGAAGTCGTTGATGCAATGACAATGCGCCGCGCGCTAACGCGGATCACTTATGAAATTATCGAACAGAACAAGGGTGTCGGTAACTTAGTATTTATTGGGATTAAAACGCGGGGCATTTATTTAGCTGAACGTTTGGCGCAACGGTTAAAGCAGTTAGAAGGCGTCGATGTGCCGGTTGGTTCTTTAGATATTACACTTTACCGCGATGATCACCATGCAATCGATGTTGCGGGTCAGGCCAAGCTGAACGGTGCGGATATTCCCGTTGATATTAACGGCAAACACATCATCTTAGTTGATGACGTGCTTTTTACAGGTCGGACAGTGCGGGCGGCATTAGATGCCCTGATGGACCAAGGACGTCCCGCCAAGATTTCGTTAGCCGTATTAGTTGATCGTGGACACCGCGAATTACCAATTCGTCCGGACTTTATTGGGAAGAACATTCCAACTGCTTTGGATGAACAAGTCAACGTCGCGTTGGAAGAACACGATGGTCATGACGGCATTACGATTGAAAAATTGGATGAATAAATTGAATAACTAACCATTTAATTGTTTCCAGAGAGGAACGAAACGGTTTGGCCATGCGTGGCCGCTTAATCGGAGTCTAGCCTCTTTGCGAATAATTTTTGCAGGAGCTAGACTTTTTTTCTTAAATCAAGATAGGAGACGGCAAAAGAGCATGCAAACGAGTAATAACCTGGTCAGCGTTGACCAATTTAATAATGAAGAAGTAATGGCTTTCATCAAATTAGCACAACAATTTAAGGCGGGTAAAACGATTCAACTTGAACGTCCAAGTTATGCGATGAACCTCTTTTTTGAAAATAGTACGCGGACGCACACGAGTTTTGAAATGGCGGAACGGCGATTGGGGATGCAAGTTATCCCGTTCGACCCGAAGACGAGTTCCGTGACTAAGGGTGAAAGTTTGCTTGATACGCTAAAAACGGTTCAAGCGATTGGCGTTGACTTAGCGGTTATCCGGCATCCGCACGACCGCTATTATGAACCACTGGTCGATGCGAACTTGTCAATGAGTTTGATCAATGCCGGCGATGGGAGTGGTCAACATCCTTCGCAATCCTTACTTGATATGATGACGATCTATGAAGAGTTTGGTCACTTTGACGGGTTAAAGATCGCCATTATCGGGGACTTAGCACATTCACGGGTCGCACGTTCGAACATGGAACTCCTGACGCAGCTTGGGGCAACGGTCTACTTCAGCGGTCCTAAAGTTTGGTATAACGCTGAATTTGCGGCGTACGGTGAGTACTTACCGATTGATGAATTAGTTGGCAGCATGGACGTCATGATGTTACTGCGGGTTCAACACGAACGGCTAAATGAATCCAGTGATGAAACGTTTGACGCCGAAGCGTATCACCAACAATACGGGCTGACGATGGCCCGGGGTGCTCAAATGAAGCCAAGTGCCATCATCATGCACCCGGCACCGGTCAACCGTGGGGTCGAATTAGCCAGCGACTTAGTTGAAGCACCCCAATCACGAATTTTTCAACAGATGACGAACGGTGTCTTTGTCCGCATGGCAATGATTTCAAACGTACTTGTACACCAAGGGTTATTGCGGCCCGCACAATTGGAGGATTAACGATGACAACTTTAATTAAAAACGCGCAGATTTTGGTGAATCATCACTTAGAATTAAACGACCTTTTGATTGAAGATGGCCGAATCAAAGCAATTGGTCACCAACTTAACGAACAGTATGGCGCCGCTGACCAAGTGATTTGTGCCGACAAGCATTTTGTGAGTCCTGGATTGGTGGACGTGCACGTTCATTTACGCGACCCTGGTCAAACTGCGAAGGAAACGATTGAAACCGGGACGTTGGCGGCGGCTCACGGTGGTTTCACAACGGTCGGGGCCATGCCAAACGTTGACCCGGTACCCGATACGCCAGAACGGGTTGCGGCGATGGTCGCAGCGAACCAAGCAAAGGCCCACGTCCACGTTGCTCAGTATGCAAGTATTACGACGGGGCGGACGAGCGAAGAACTTGTTGATTTTGAAGGTGTCAAACGCGCTGGTGCCTTTGCGGTCAGCAATGACGGCTCCGGGGTCCAAACGGCGGGAACGATGTATCAAGCAATGTGTGGTGCTGCTAAGGCTGGACTACCATTGGCTGCCCACGTGGAAGACGATTCCTTGTATCAAGGCGGCGTCATGAATGCCGGACCAACCGCTGAACGGTTAGGGTTACCGGGCATTAATAATGTTTCGGAAGCGGCCCAAGTCGCACGGGACGTGATGCTTGCAGAGGCAAGCGGCGTGCACTACCACGTCTGCCATGTTTCGACGGCGGAAAGCGTCCGGGTGATTCGGCATGCAAAAGAAGCTGGCATCAACGTGACCTGTGAAGTTTCCCCCCATCACTTGTTATTAACGGATGAAGATATCACGATGGATAATCCAATGCTCAAGATGAACCCACCGCTGCGGTCGCCTAAAGACCGGTCAGCGTTAGTCGCCGGCTTGTTGGATGGCACGATTGACTTTATTGCGACGGACCACGCCCCACATACCGACGCTGAAAAGCAGGGGAGCATGAAAACGGCGGCGTTTGGCATTACCGGCATCGAAACGGCCTTTGCAACCATGTACACCGCTTTGGTTAAGACGCGGTTACTGAGTTTAGGACAATTAATTGAATTGATGAGTACGAAGCCTGCGCAGTTATTTGGTTTAAAAGACGCTGGACAGTTAAAAGTTGGGGCACCGGCTGATTTAGCAATCATCGACCTTGACCATGAGTACGAAATTAAAGCGGAACAGATGTTATCTAAAGGACATAATTCACCATTTATCGGCTGGCACGTGTACGGTAACGTGCTGATGACCTTAGTGGACGGCCAAGTGGTTTACGGAAAGGACCAGCAAAAATGAAACGATACTTAGTACTAGCCGATGGCACGATTTATCCGGGCACCGGGTTTGGCGCACCGGCGGCCACAGTTGGCGAACTGGTTTTTAGCACTGGGATGAGTGGGTACCAAGAATCCATTACTGATCAGTCATATAACGGCGAAATCTTGATGTTTACTTACCCATTAATTGGAAATTATGGTATTAACCGCGACGACCATGAATCGATTAAGCCGACTTGTAAAGGGGTCGTGGTTCACGAAGTTGCACGGCGGGCCAGCAATTGGCGCAGCGAAATGTCACTAGATGACTATTTAAAACAAAATCAAATTCCAGGAATTACCGATATTGATACGCGGGCGGTCACAAAACACATTCGTGAAAAGGGTTCGATGAAAGCCACCATCGTGGACGAAGTTTTACCAGATACGGTGGAGCGGCTACGCGTGACGGAACTTGGAAAAGCCGTGGTTGCGGAAAGTTCGACAACCAATGCTTATCCTAACCCGGCAACGGGGCCAAACGTGGTCGTGGTCGACTTTGGCTTAAAACACTCAATTTTACGTGAGTTAGCCAAGCGGCACTGTAACGTTACGGTCTTACCGTACAACACGACGGCTTCTGAAATTATGGCATTGAACCCAGATGGGGTAATGCTCACAAACGGCCCTGGCGACCCGAAAGACGTACCAAGCGCGCTACCGATGATTCGGGAAGTGGAAAAGCACATTCCGTTGTTTGGAATTTGTTTAGGTCACCAGTTATTCGCCTTAGCAAACGGTGCGGACACCTTTAAGATGAAATTTGGTCACCGTGGGTTCAATCACCCGGTCCGTGAAATTGCGACTGGTCGGATTGATTTTACGTCACAAAACCACGGTTACGCGGTTTCGCGCGAATCCTTAGCGAAGACTGACCTGATGATTACCCACGAAGAAATTAATGATGACACTGTCGAAGGGGTACGGCACCGCGATTACGCCGCCTTTTCCGTGCAGTATCATCCGGACGCTGCACCGGGTCCTCACGATGCAGACCATATTTTTGACGAATTCATTGACTTAATGGCGGCCCATCAAGTGGCCCGGAAAGGAAGCAAGTTCAATGCCTAAACGCACAGATATTCATAAGATCATGGTGATTGGTTCTGGCCCGATTATTATTGGCCAAGCGGCTGAATTTGATTATTCTGGCACGCAGGCTTGCTTAGCCTTAAAGGAACTCGACTATGAAGTCGTCTTAGTTAACTCAAATCCGGCGACCATTATGACGGATAAAGAAATTGCTGACCAAGTTTACTTGGAGCCCATTACCTTAGAGTTTGTGTCGCAGATTCTGCGCAAGGAACGTCCCGATGCCATCTTACCAACTTTAGGGGGGCAACAAGGCCTGAACATGGCGATGGAGCTATCAAAGTCTGGAATTTTGAAAGAACTTAAGATTGAACTCCTTGGAACCAAGCTAACGGCGATTGACCAAGCTGAAGACCGGGAACAATTTAAAGACTTGATGGAAGAACTCGGTGAACCAGTGCCAGCTTCTGGGATTGCGCACACGGTTGAAGAAGCACTAGCTTTCGCTGAAAAATCCGGTTACCCAGTCATCGTACGGCCCGCATTCACCATGGGCGGTACCGGTGGTGGGATTGCGGAGACGGCTAAGGAATTACACGACATCGCTGAAAATGGCCTGTCACTTTCACCCGTGACCCAAGTGTTGATTGAACAAAGTATTGCGGGCTATAAGGAAATTGAGTTTGAAGTGATGCGTGACGCCGCCGATAACGCGATGGTCGTCTGCAACATGGAAAACTTTGACCCGGTCGGTATTCATACCGGGGATTCCATTGTTTACGCGCCCGTTCAAACGTTGGCGGACCGCGAAGTCCAAATGCTACGGGATGCGTCATTAAAAATTATTCGCGCACTGAAAATCGAAGGAGGCTGTAACGTTCAGCTCGCCCTTGATCCGGATAGCTTCAAGTATTACATCATTGAAGTTAACCCCCGGGTCAGTCGTTCTTCAGCGTTAGCGTCTAAGGCAACCGGGTATCCGATCGCAAAGATGGCGGCTAAAATTGCGGTGGGCTTGCACCTCGATGAGATTAAAAACCCAGTTACGGGAACGACCTACGCCGAATTTGAACCGGCTTTAGACTACGTGGTTTGCAAAATTCCACGCTGGCCATTCGATAAGTTCACGAAGGCGGACCGGCGTCTCGGGACGCAGATGAAGGCGACCGGTGAAGTTATGGCCATTGGTCGTAACATCGAAGAAGCCACTTTAAAGGCGGTACGTTCCTTAGAAATTGGGGTTCACCACGTTGAAGAACCCGCACTAGCAAGTGTGGATGACGACGAATTAAGCGATAAATTAATTCATGCTCAGGATGACCGCTTGTTCTATTTGGCAGAAGCCATCCGGCGCGGTTATACGATTGAAGATTTAGCCGAATTAACGAAGATCAACGTCTTTTTCTTAGACAAGTTATTACACATCGTTGAAATTGAACGGGCGTTAAAGACTAACGTGGACGATTTGGACATTTTAACAACGGCTAAACGAAACGGCTTTGCTGACCAAGCGGTGGCAGACTTCTGGCATGAAAGTGCTGACGCAGTTCGGCAGTTCCGTGAAAGTCATCAGTTAAAACCGGTTTATAAGATGGTTGATACTTGTGCGGGTGAATTTGAGTCGACGACGCCGTACTATTACGGCACTTATGAATTTGAAAACGAAAGTATCGTGGACAAAAAGCCGTCGGTCCTCGTCCTAGGCTCTGGTCCGATTCGAATTGGCCAAGGGGTCGAGTTTGATTACGCCACGGTGCATTCAGTCAAAGCGATTCAAAAAGCGGGTTACGAAGCGATTATTATGAACAGTAATCCCGAAACGGTTTCGACGGACTTCTCAGTCTCCGATAAGTTGTACTTTGAACCGCTGACCCTTGAAGACGTGTTAAACGTCATCGAATTAGAACAACCCCGCGGTGTCATCGTACAATTTGGGGGCCAAACGGCGATTAACTTAGCGCAACCCCTTGCTGACCGCGGCGTTAAAATTTTAGGAACGAGCGTGGCGGATGTCAACCGCGCTGAAGACCGGGATGAGTTCGATAAGGTCATTAAATCGTTACAAATTCCACAACCAGCCGGAGATACGGCCAGTGATGAAGCCACGGCCTTAGCAATTGCCGATCGACTCGGCTATCCGGTTCTCGTTCGACCAAGTTACGTCTTAGGTGGTCGGGCAATGGAAATCGTTAAGAAACGTGCGGATTTGGATCACTACATGCATAACGCCGTCAAAGTTTCACACGACCATCCGGTGTTGGTTGACCGGTACTTAGTCGGTAAAGAGTGTGAAGTGGATGCCATCTGTGATGGTGAGACCGTGGTTATTCCAGGAATTATGGAACACATTGAACGTGCCGGGGTCCATTCTGGTGACTCAATGGCCGTTTACCCACCACAATCGCTATCCACGGACGTGCAAGCGCAAATCATTAAATATACGGAACAACTGGCCGTCGCGTTGAACTGTGTCGGGATGATGAACATTCAGTTTGTGATTCACGAAGAACAAGTTTACGTGATTGAAGTTAATCCACGGGCGAGCCGGACGGTGCCATTTTTGAGTAAGGTCACCGACATTCCAATGGCGCAAGTTGCAACTAGGGTCATCCTAGGGCAATCACTCAAGGAGCAAGGGTATCAAACGGGCTTAGTGAAAGCGGGCGACATGGTGCACGTTAAGGCGCCGGTCTTCTCCTTCTCGAAACTCAACCGTGTGGATAGTTTGCTAGGACCAGAAATGAAGTCGACCGGTGAAGTTATGGGGTCTGACCGAACGATGGCTAAGGCATTATACAAGGCATTTGAAGCCGCTAAACTACACGTACCAAGTAATGGAAATATCTTGTTCACGGTTCGTGATGATGACAAGCCGGAAGCCTTCAAGTTGGCGCAACGGTTCCACGCGCTGGGTTATCAGTTATTGGCAACAACGGGCACGGCGAGCTACTTAACTGATAACGGGTTACCAGTGACGGTGGTTAAAAAGATCGACAGCGGTGAAGATGATTTACTTCACCAAATGGAAGCCGGTCAAGTTCAAGCCGTTGTCAACACGGTTTCTGACGAAGAACATGCGGCCGACGATGGGACGCTAATTCGGAATACGTCGATTGAACATGGGATTCCGTTATTTACGTCGTTAGACACGGTCGCAGCGATTTTACAAGTTCGCGAATCACAATCATTTGTCACGCAGGCATTATAGGAGGGCTTATACATGGGACGGTTAACAGTAGATTTAGCGGGGGTCACGTTAAAAAATCCAGTCATGCCGGCGAGCGGAACGGCTGCGTACGGTCAGAGTATGGCGACGCAGTTAGACTTAAGTGCGTTAGGTGGACTTGTGATCAAATCAACGACCGCCGAACCCAAGGTGGGCAATCCCCGACCGACAACGGCCGAAACAACTGCTGGTTGGTTGAATGCCATTGGGTTGAAAAACCCTGGTATTGACAACGTTTTAGCCGAAAAGTTACCATGGCTGGCAACGAATTATCCCGAATTACCAATTATTGGGAGTGTGGCTGGTGGCAGTTTTGACGAGTACGTGGCGGTTGCTAAAAAGATGGCAACGGCACCCAATGTCAAATTACTAGAAATCAATATTTCGTGTCCAAACGTGGCTCATGGTGGGCTAGCGTTTGGAACGGATCCAGCGACGGTTGAAAAGTTGACGCGTCAAATTGTGGATGTCGTGGATAAGCCAGTTTTCATGAAGTTAACACCGAATGTGACGGATATTGTACCAGTTGCACAGGCCGCTGAAGCTGGTGGTGCCAACGGGTTAACCATGATCAATACGTTAACAGGAATGGGAATCGACTTAGCGACCCGCAAGCCAATTCTGGCCAACGGTACCGGTGGCCTATCTGGTAAAGCCATTCACCCGCTGGCGGTCCGAATGATTCACCAAGTTCGTCAGCAGACCAAGTTACCGATTATTGGGGTTGGCGGGGTCTTCACGCCGGACGACGTTTTGGAATTTTATCTGGCGGGCGCAAACGCCGTACAAGTAGGGGCAGCGACGTACGGTCACCCAACGGCTTGTACTGATATTATTGCGGGCCTACCCGCAGCGATGGATAAGTACGGTATTAGTAGTCTTCAGACACTGATTTCGGAGGTACAAGGATGAGCCGACCAGTGATTATTGCGTTGGATTTTCCAACGGCAGAACGGGCGTTAAGCTTTTTAGACCAATTTCCAGAGGAACTACACGTCACCGTTAAAATTGGAATGGAATTGTTTTATGCGGCTGGTCCGGCCATTGTAAAAGCTGTTCAGGAGCGGGGGCACGCCGTTTTCCTAGACCTAAAGCTCCATGATATTCCGAATACGGTAGAAGCCGCGATGCGCGTGATTGGCCAGTTAGGCGTGACTTACACGACGGTCCATGCGGCGGGTGGTCACGTGATGTTGGCTGCGGCTAAGCGCGGATTAGTCGCTGGCGCAGCGGCACAAGGACTACCAGCGCCTAAGTTACTCGCAATTACGCAGTTAACGTCAACTGATCAGAGTATCTTGAATGATGACCAGCAAATCATGGGAACGGTTCAACAAAGCGTGGTCCACTACGCTGATTTGGCAAAAGCAAGCAACTGTGACGGGGTCATTTGTTCTGCACAGGAAGTGGCTGCCATTCATGAAGCGGTCGGGGCGGACTTTTTGGGCATTACACCAGGAATTCGGCCGAAGCGTGCGCAAGCGGATGATCAGCAACGCGTGATGACTCCACAAGCCGCCGCAAAAGCGGGGAGCAACGGACTCGTTGTGGGACGGCCAATCACCCAGGCCGCTGATCCAGTTGTCGCGTACCAACAAATTGTAAAAGAATGGAGTGGCCAATAATGACTGAAATTGCAGCAACTATCGCGAGTGACCTACTATCAATTCAGGCCGTAACGTTACGGCCCAATGAACCATTTACGTGGGCGAGTGGGATTCACAGCCCAATTTATACGGATAATCGCCTGACGATTTCTTATCCCAAAGTTCGCCAACACATTGCGGCGGGAATCGCGGATATTATTAAACGGGACTATCCAGAAGCAGAAGTCATTGCTGGGGTGGCGACAGCCGGGATTCCGCACGCCGCGTGGGTGGCGCAACTATTGGACTTGCCATTGATTTACGTCCGCTCCAAACCGAAGGACCATGGTGCTGGTCGTCAGATTGAAGGCGTTTTGAAACCAGGGGCCAAGGTCGTTATGTTAGATGATTTAATCTCAACTGGTGGCAGCGTGCTGCAGGCAGCCAAAGCAGTGCAGGCCGATGGTGGCGATATTCTAGCAGTGGGATCGATCTTCAGTTATGGCCTGGATGCTGCAACGGTTAATTTTGAAGCAGCTCACTTGCCGCTATTCAGTTTGTCCAACTATACGACACTGATCAAAGTTGCACGGGAACACGGTGATATTAATGATGCCGAGCTCGCTTCATTGCACACTTGGCGTCAAGATCCGCAACACTGGAATCCACAGGCTTAATTGTCAAAATAAACTGTAGTTAGTTATCTATGAAGTCCGGTTGGCGCTGATAACATGCGGTCGTGGGACCGGGTCAAGCCTGAGAAACGTCTTGTCCCAGACCGTCCGTGGTTTAAGGGCAGAAAAATCACCGCCCTAAGACCACCATCACGACCGATGCTATCAGCGCCAGCCTCCGATCTGTTAGAAAATGATGCTAAATTACCATTTCTGGAATGAACGAATCGAAATAAATTATCGGTACTAAAAGAAACACTTAACCTGCGGGTGAAGTGTTTTTTTGTCGTGAAAGTTGTGCGATAATTAAACTAAATTAAAGAGAACGTTTGTTCATATTTGAGGAGGAATTTACGGTGAGCTTACAATTTGTACTGGGTTCGGCGAAAGTTGATCACCGGGAGATGATGGTGCGTCAGCTAGTTAAAGCGATGACGGCTCAACCCCAGGCGCAATTTTTTTACTTAGTTCCTAACCATGTGAAATTTGACACGGAAGTGGATGTGCTGAACCGGTTATCGCGGGAATTTGCGCAACCGGATTTATACGCACAGAGTCAGGTGCAGATTTTTTCATTTACCCGGTTGGCTTGGTACCTAATGAAAAATGAAGCCGCCTATCAAGTACCACGGCTCTCAGCTGCGGGGATTGATATGCTGTTGTATCGAATCTTACGACGCCATCAGGATGAATTGCGGCTGTTTGGGGGCGAAGTTTCTCAAACCGGGTTTATCACTCAGTTGGCTAAAGAAGTGAACGAGTTACAAGTGGCTAATCTGCAACCGGAAGATGTCGCTCATTTAGCTGAAACGACGACCGTGGGCGATTTACAAGCTAAATTACACGATTTAGCCATTGTTTACGCGGACTTTATTGAAGCCACGGCGGGGAAATATTTAAAGCCAGCTGACTTGTTAGCCCAATTGAACGCCTATTTGCGTCACCAAGATTTACACGGCACGCATATTTATTTGGAACAGTTCACACAGCTGTCATCACAGGAGCAGGGCCTGATTACGACCATGCTGGAACGGGGCGCGAACGTCACAATCAGCCTCGTGCTCGATCACAAGGTCACGGACCAAGTTCCTGAAAATGGGACGCTTTTTTATCAGTCAGGTCGACTGTATTATCGCCTGTACCAGTATGCGCGGGCACGGCAGATTCCAGTCTTGAATGATTTATACGCCAAAACGGTACGCGTGAGTGCCGGCTTAGCTGCTCTGGACGACTATTGGCGTGGCGAACCACAAGCAGGTGATGGACAGGAACAACCCAACCGGAACGTGCACGTCATGCGCGCTGATAGTCGACAAAATGAGTTAGCACAAGTGGGTCGGA
Source organism: uncultured Lactobacillus sp. (assembly GCA_937916845.1). Classification (GTDB taxonomy): domain Bacteria; phylum Bacillota; class Bacilli; order Lactobacillales; family Lactobacillaceae; genus Lactiplantibacillus; species Lactiplantibacillus paraxiangfangensis. The sequence goes on from CALFSK010000021.1 coordinate 37,441, forward strand.
AGATTCGTGCGATGGTTGCGACAAAGCACGAGAATACCGCGGATGACTACCATTACCGGGACTTTCTTATTATGACGCGCCACTTAGATAGTTATAAAACAATGTTAGCCCCGATGCTCCAGCAACTTGAAATCCCTTATTTCGTTGATTTACAGCGTTCGATGGCGGATCATCCGTTGGTTGAACTGATTGGGGCGTTGTTTGAACTAGAAGAAAACCAGTATCAATATCGTGATATTATGCGAATTTTGAAAACTGAATTAATTTTACCGCTGGTTGATGGCAAGCCGATGGACCGTAAAGCTTACCGGCAAGCCGTTGATCTGACCGAAAACTTTGTTTTGAAGAGTGGGTACAGTGGCCGGCGCTGGACGCAACGTGCGGATTGGCAATACTTCGAGCTGACTGAAGGCGACGCCGGGGTCGAGACGGATAAAAACGCTGGCATTGCTAAGCAGATTAATTTAATTCATCAGTTCGTTGCAAAGACGTTCCCACCGTTTTTCAAAGCCCTAAGTGCGGCTAACGATGGTCGGGCCGCCGCAACCGTACTTGTCAACTTCTTAACGCGTCAAGGGGTGACGCAACAATTACTTGCTTGGCGGGACGCAGCGTTAGATCGTCAAGACGTGGCGGCCGCTGCCGAACCGGAACAAACGTGGCAGACTTTTTGTCAGATGTTGGATGAATACGTGGCGATTTTAGGTGATGAACCGTTTGCGTCGGAGGACTTCTTAGCCTTACTACAAGCGGGGTTTGAAGGGGCTAGTTATTCACAGATTCCATCAACGTTAGATCAGGTCTTAGTATCTGAAAGCGGAATGGTACAAAGCCAGGATCGTAAAGTCGTCTTTATGATTGGTTCGACGGACCTGGTCATGCCGGACCGAATTATGACTAATAACTTATTGAGTGACGTGGATAAAGCGACGATGCAACCGGCGTTAAACGAATTGGGCAGTGACCATTTTCTGACCGACTCAGCGGTTGTCCAGTTAGGAAATGAAAACTTTTTAAACTACACTGCCTTTCTGAGTGCCCGGAAGCACCTGTTCTTTAGTGCGCCGTTAAAGGATGATCAGGAAACTGACTTAAATTGGTCAAACTACGTGGTCCGAATAACCCGGCACTTCAAACTGAATGAACAAACTTATTTAACAGCGCCTGACCCGGAAAGTGAAGAGGTTCGACCATTCGTTGGCACCAAGCGCCGAACGATCAGCCACGTCATTCAGGTTTATCGTGACGTGTTAACGACTAATGCGGACCATAACCAAACGGGGGCAGCTTTAATTAAACCAGCGCCCGTTTGGGTCTGGCTACGCCGACAATTAACACGGGATCCTGAATTTGGTCCGTTAGCCGAACGGTTGTTAGCGGGATTAAGCTACCGCAACTTGCCCGTCAACTTAACGGAAGAAAACGTGACTGCGCTGTATGGCAATCAAATTTACACCTCAATCTCGAAACTCGAGGAGTTTTATCGCAACCGCTATGCCTATTTCTTGAAGTACGGACTAAAGTTACGTGAGCGTGACGTGTTCGAGTTATCCGCTGCTAGTACCGGCGAATTTTTCCACGCCGTACTGGATGGCCTAATTAAGGCCATTCGTGCGGATCAAGTCCCACTAGCCAGTGTGGCTGATCAGGAACTTGGACAATACCTTGAAACGGTGACGAAGCGGGTCTTAGATCAACCCCAATTTACCATTTTAACAAGTTCAAACCGGATGGCTTATATTCAACGTCAATTGATCAGTACGGTTCGTCAGATTGCGTTTGCGATTCGTAACCAGAGTAAGCAGTCGGCTGCGCAACCAGTACAGACCGAAGTCTTGTTTGGTAACGTAGGTAAGGAACACGGTCTAAAAGCACTCGACTTTCAAATTGATGCCACCCACAGTGTACATGTTCGTGGGAAAATTGACCGCCTTGATGAGATTCAGGTTGCTGACCAGCGCTACCTCGGAATCGTCGACTATAAGTCGTCTCAGCATAAGTTTAACTTTGGTGAGGCTTACTATGGGCTAGCCATGCAGATGTTAACGTACCTCGATGCGGTTTTGCATAACGAGACGGCTATTGTTGGTGATCAGGACGCGGCTATCCAGTTAGCAGGGGCACTTTATATGCACATTAAAAATCCGGTCTTGAAACCTAAGGACGTTAACGCCGGATTTGAAGAAGCCCTCCTCAAAGAAAATAAGTACCGAGGAATTCTGGTTGATGACCCGACGTTGCTAGACCATTTGGATAGTGAGTTACAGACGACGACCGGAACGTCCAAGGTCTATCCATTTAGACGTAAAAAGGACGGGACGTATAGTGGTGGCATTAGTCAGTCATTAGTGACGAATGCGCAACTGGAGCGACTTTTAAAGCATAATAGTCAGTTGATCGTTTCGGCAGCCAAAGACATCTTTGATGGAAAAATTGATTTGAATCCAATCCGGTTGAATGATAAAACGACCGCCTTACAATATTCGCCGTATCTAGCTATCATGCAGTTTGATGCCATGCTACCTGAAAATAATTACAATGATTTGCAGCCTTTGAAGCCTGCTGAAGTTCTGGCTAAGTTAAAAGCCGAATTGGGGGAAGAAAACTAATGGAAACCAAAACACAATACACTGATAGCCAAAAGGCAGTGATTAGTCAGCAAGGGAATAACTTGCTAGTTTCTGCTTCCGCTGGTTCGGGTAAAACGACCGTCTTGATTGAGCGAATTATGCGCAAAATCATGGCGGGAACCAATATCGATCAGTTACTGGTCGTGACCTTTACAAATCTGGCTGCCAAACACATGAAACAAAAGCTAGAATCCCAACTCAATAAACGGATCTCTCGGTTTTTGACTGATCATCCAGACCAAACAACGGCTTCACCGGAAGTACGGCAATTACGGCAACAATTAAACTTACTCGGGGTCGCAAATATTAGTACGCTCGATGCGTTTTGTTTACGCGTGATTCAGCGCTACTACTACGTGATTGATTTAGATCCCGTGTTCCGGTTACTGACGGATAACACTGAGGGATTGCTGATTCGGGACCAAGTTTGGGACACGGTTAGGGAAAGTCTCTACGAAAAAGACGGCGAGTTATTCGACCTGCTGACAGCCAACTTCTCTAATGACCGGAGTGATGACGGTCTTGGTCAGCTTGTTTTCCGACTGTTTGACTTTGCACAGTCGACACCGGACCCTGAAGCTTGGCTCAACCAGCTGGTGACCAATTATCAGTTGCAAGGCGAATCACTAACTGCAACGCCGTTTTACCAGGAAAAGTTATTACCGTTATTAAAAACTGAATTTGAAACGATGGTCAATCGAATGGATCAAGCCGTAAAAATCGCAACTGAGGCGGATTTAGCACCGAAGACGATTGAAGCATTGCAAGTGGCGCAACGTGATCTGGGCACCATGACCAGTGATTTGGATACTACGGATTGGAATGCGTTGCGGGCGGCCACGGCTAGTTTTAAAGTTGGTCGTCTAACTAAGACTTATAAGGATGACCTTGAAAAAACGGCCCGCGCCAAAGCGATGGGAACCCTTGTCGACGGTGTGAAAAAGCAAATGGGGAGTATTGGTGAGACCTATTTTGCGGCTGATGAGCAACAAGTCTTAGACGTGATGGCGGGAGCCGCTGCCATTGTGCAGGAATTAGTCCGGGCGACCCTATGTTTTAAAGAGGCGTTTGCTAAAGAAAAACGTCGGCGGCACGTTTTAGATTTTTCTGATTTGGAACATTTGACCTTGGCGATTTTGACGAATACGAGTGAGAGCGGTCAGGGCGCGCTAACGCAATTACGGGCGCAGTTTGAAGAAGTTATGGTTGATGAGTACCAAGATATCAACAGTTTACAGGAAAGTATCCTTCAACTATTAGCTCGCAAAACACCCGGCAATATGTTCATGGTAGGGGATGTGAAGCAGTCAATCTATCAGTTCCGTTTAGCTGATCCGTTACTATTTTTGGCAAAGTACCGTGATTTTGGAACCCATCCGGAACACGGGGAACGAATCGTTTTGGCGGAAAACTTCCGGTCCGTTGAAAACGTGGACCGCTTAACGAACCTGATTTTTAGCCAGTTGATGGACGCACCAGTCGGGCAAATCGAATATGATCAAGCTGCGTATTTGAAGTACGGACCCAAAGATTATCCGGCTGATATGCCACAAACGACGAGCTTACTCCTATACCAGACGGACGATGATCAGCCGGCGGAGACGCCAGCGCATGGCCCCCAGCCGGATAATGATGATGAGGAAAGCAATTTTTCCATTGATGATCCGTCGATTGGGAGTATTACGATGGTTGCCCAAAAGATTCTGGCCCTGAAAAAAATGGACCACCCAATCTTCGACCGCTCAACCGGAAAATACCGGCCATTTCACTACAGTGACGCAGCGTTGTTGGTGCCAACTCGTAACCATAATTTAACGATTATTGATATTTTCAAACAGTATCATATTCCAATCGTCGTTAACGATGCTCAGAATTATTTCCAGACTACTGAAATTCGAATCATGATGGCCTTATTAAGTATTATTGATAATCCTTATCAGGATATCCCGTTGGTAGCGGTGTTGCGTTCACCGATCGTTGGGTTGGATGAAAACCAGTTAGTGTACTTACGGATTCAAAATAAGACGAGTGATTATTTCCAAGCGCTCCGCGACTTTTACCAAACGTATCCAACAAAGGGCAATCCTAGCGCGTATGGGGACCAGTTATACGCAAAGATTGAAGTTTTCATGCAGCAATTGACGGCGTTTCGGGACTTAGCGCGGCGCAATCAGATTGTGACGTTGATCTGGCAAATTTATGAGCAAACGGGCTTTCTCGACTACGTTGGCGGAATGCCCGCTGGTCAACAACGCCAAGCCAACTTGCACGCCTTATACGAACGGGCCTATACGTATGAACAAGGAAGCTTTAAAGGCTTATTCCAATTTGTGCGGTTTATCAAACGCATGCAAGAAAAGGATCAAGACTTAGCTTCAGCGGTCGCTGAAACCGACACCGAGGCCGTTAGTGTCATGACGATCCATGGGAGTAAGGGGCTGGAATACCCAGTTATCTTTTTAATGGATATGGACAAGCGGTTTAACCAGACCGATACCAGGGCTAATGCGCTAATGGATCGGGATGCCGGGATTGGAATCAACTACTTAGACCCAGAGCATCGGGTCAAGTACCCGACGCTACCACGGTTAGTAATTCAACAAGTCGTGAGTCAAAAGCTCCGGGCGGAAGAAATGCGAAAGCTATACGTGGCAATCACGCGTGCTCAACAACAGTTGTTCCTAGTTGGGACGATTACGTCAATTGATGCGGCTACCGAAAAGTGGCGTCAGGGCTTTAGTAGTGACGGGCGCGTGCTAAGTACGTTAGCGCGGGTCAGCACGAATAATCAGCTCGACTGGGTCGGCATGGCTTTGATGCGGCATCCTTTGATGAAGGCGTATTGGGGGGACGAGTGGCCCACCTATTCGCTGGAAGGCGATCAGACCAAGTTTACTTTGGAACTGGGGGATGCCAGCTCGATTGGGCAGCGTAAGCAGGTTGCTGGAACTGATGAACAACTCAGTTCGGTTGATCAAGTGGAACAGACCGTTGACGTTGATGTCGACCAGATGACCCGCGATGAATTGACCAATTTATTGAATTTCAAGTACGTGCATCAAGCATCCACGGTAACCACGGCCTACCAGTCCGTTTCAGAAGTTAAACGGTTGTTTGAAGATCCCGATGACGCACAGATGAATACGAATCCAACCGTTAGTGCGCAACACGCCAAGCCAACCAGTCGGTTCGTGACTGGCGACTTAGCAATGCCACAATTTTTGCAAACGACGCAGGAGCCGACGAGCGCTGAAGTGGGGAGTGCGACCCACTTGGTCTTGGAACAGTTAGACTTGACCCAAGCGATTGATGAGACTACCGTACAAGCAACGATTGATGACTTAGTAGCTAAACAAGTGCTGACTAGTGAGGTCGCCCAATTGATCAAGGTTGATGCGATTGTCGGATTCTATGCCAGTGACTTGGGACAAACGATTCTAGCGGATCCTACCAAGGTTCACCGTGAAGTGCCGTTTTCATTATTATTACCAGCGCGCCAATTATTTGATGAGTTGGACGAACACGAGCATGCTAAAGTTTTGATTCACGGAATTATTGATGGCTACTTAGAAACAGCGGATGGGTTAATCTTGTTTGATTACAAGACTGACCACGTTAAGCAGCCCCAAGATCTATTGACTCGGTACGCAGGACAAGTTGAGCTATACGGCGCCGCGTTGCGTTCAATGTATCAACGGCCAGTTGTCCAACAGTACTTGTACTCGTTGCCACAGCGGACGTTTGTCCCGGTAACGAAGAAAAAATAGGACTTAAAAAATGTGCTCATCGCAAGTCAATTACGATGAGCACATTTTTTAAATAGCTGTTTGAATTTCAACTAGGATAAGGTAATCTGATAGGCGTTTCGTAGGTCAGTTGCGTCGTCAGCCATATAAACGATGCCGCGATACGTAAACCCAGCTTTTTTGATAACGTGTTGCATCCGCGTGTTTTTTGCGTGGGTGTCGATCCGGATCTGCTTAAATCCGAGTTGGTAACTGAGCGTCATTAAATTGCTGAAATAAAAATCAGCTAAGTGTTGGCCGTGGTAGCCGCTCGCAATGGCAATGCGGTGAATCGACGTGTAGTGGTCGTCACTCGCGGCTGACCAGCTACCATCATAAATGCGCGCGTAGTTCGGGTCGGGATGGGTCAGCAGGGTCGCGGTTCCCGCAACTTGGCCATCCACGATCAGCAGCCAGGCATTTTGAGCATCAATGTCTTTTTGCAGGTCACTTGCTTGGGGATAACCGTCCTGCCACTGTGGAATTTGATCGGCGGCAAGGGCTTGTTTCCCTTCGTTGATAATTTTCATCATTGCGTCCCGGTCTTGACTAGTTGCTAAACGGACGTACTTTGTCATGAACATCACTTACTCTCTTAAATTAATAGTTAATATTATAGGGCAACCTGTCCAGAAGTTAAAACAGAATCGTAGGGTTTTGTTCAGTTTCTGTTTATAATAGGAATTATTAAAACATAGGAGTGACCAGTTATGAAAATCTTTGTCATTGGTGCACATGGCCAAATTGGTAAGAAAATCGTCTCCAAATTAGTTGCAGAAGGTGATCAAGTCTTTGCAGGAATTCGGCAACCAGAACAGGCTGAAGCCTTTGAAGACGCTGGTGCGGAACCAGTTCAATTCAACTTAATGGCGCAACCTGAAGACTTAGCACTAGCGTTCCAAGGCATGGATGCCGTCGTATTTGCTGCGGGTTCCGGCGGTCAAACTGGGTATGATATGACGCTGATGATCGATCTAGACGGTGCGGTTAAGTCGATGCAAGCTGCAGAAATTGCGCACGTTAAGCGTTACGTTATTATTAGTGCAGAATTCACAGCGGACCGGTCACGCTGGCCACGCGCCTTGCAGCCGTACTATGTCGCCAAGTACTACGCCGATGAATGGCTCAAGACCCGGACGCGCTTAGACTACACCATCTTGCAACCCGGAACGCTCGTTAATGATGCCGGCACTGGTAAGGTTACCGTTAACCCGCAAGTCGGTGGTGAAATCACCCGCGATGACGTTGCAACCTTTACCGTGCAAGCGTTAAACGCTCCCGCAACGATTGGTAAAACCATTGCAATCATCAATGGTTCGACGCCAATCAGTGATGCGGTCAATCAAAAATAATGATTAATTAAGTGGGCAATAAAAAAGTTCCTTTCAGAAGTTTTTCTGAAGGAACTTTTTTTATCGCGTAAAGGTCAGTAAGTAATGAATGGCTGATTTTAAGCGGGGGTACTGATGCCGGGCATAAAACTTAATGAAAAGCCGTCGGAATAAAAAGAAATAGCCATACGTATCGATGGCACAAATAATGATGATGATTGAGGACTGGTACGGGTCGGCGTGATAGCTCGTAATAATCGCGAAGATTAACACCATTAAACCGACGCAACTCGTGAGTGAAAGTAGATTTAAGCGCTGAAGGTCCCGGGTGCAGCGGCGAATGACGGCCCGAATTTCACTAGGGGCATCGCGCCACATCGTATCTTCAAGCGTGTTGAATAAGATTGTCATATCAAATGAAATTGCGAATGCCCGTCGAAAGACAAGCTGAACCGCAATTAAAATCAACGATAAAGTAATGGGTAACCAAAACACAGAAAAAAACTCCTTTAATAGCAATGAAAATATTTATTTTAACGGGGAGTTTAATCGGTAATGGTTTCTAAAAAATCTGATGACGCTCCCGTACTTTAATAGCAAATTAATTAATTTATTTAATCATCATACCACAATCTGGTGATGCTTCGGGAGTTAGAAATGTAATGGTTATTAAAACTTGATGCAAAAAAAATCCGGTAAATAAATTACCAGAAGTTTTTAAATTTGAAATGATAATTATTTTGCTATTCAAAGGCTTAATTTAGTCATCAAAGTGGCTTGTTGGTCAGCCGTTAACGGCAGGATGGGCAAACGTGGTGTTCCGACTAGAATGTGTTCGGCATTCAAAGCGGCTTTGGTTGGTGCGGGTGACGGGGCACTGAATAGGGCTGCCATCTTAGGCATTAACTGCCGCTGGATTTTCCCTGCCGTGTGCCAATCTCCAGATTGAAGGGCCGTGTCCATGGCAAATAGTTGATCGCCAAAGAGGTGGCTCGCAACGGAAATCACGCCGTGTCCACCTAAAACCTGGGCGGTTAAGGTTTGGGCGTCCTCACCGGTATAAACGTAGAAATCACTTGGTGCTTGGTCAATAATGGCGGCTAATTCGCTGTCATCGCCACACTGCTTGATTCCGATAATATTGGGATTTTGAGCTAGTTCCAGAACGGTCGCCACATTCATTTTAACGACGGTCCGTCCGGGGATGTTATAAATGATAATTGGAAGCTTCCCTTGATCCGCGATGGCGGTAAAATGGGCAATCATCCCGGCTTGATCGGGTTTGTTATAAGGCGGAACGACGACTAACGCTGCGTCAATCCCCTTAATTTGGCTGACGGCTTCGGTGAACTGAATGGTTGCGGCGGTATTGTTGGAACCGGTATTGGCAATCACTGGAACGCGGCCGTTAACGAGTTCGGCGGTTTTTTCATACAGCGCAAGTTTTTCAGTTAAGCTTAACGTCGGGCCCTCGCCAGTTGTGCCGCCAACAAGAATCCCCTCCGTGTGATGTGCCAGTAAGTGCTCGATCAGAGCGGCTAACCGGGCGTTGTCAACTTGGAGCTGGTCGTTAAATGGGGTGACCATTGCTGTAACGAGGTGTGCATTTTTAAGTGTCATTATTTAATCTCCTCTTGGTTTTGAGTGCGCCATAGTGCCAAACGATTCATACTTTCGCGTAAGGCTTTCTGGCTAGCCGCGTAGCTAATCCGAAACCAGCCTTCACCGGATGCACCGAAAGACGATCCGGGAATGACTGCAACCTGTGCTTCCTGTGCTAAACGCGTTGCAAATTGCCAACTGTTACCATCAAAGTCGGTAGGAACCTGTGCAAAAATGTAAAAGGCGCCAGTTGGATAGACGTAGTTAATGCCAATCTCACTGAGCCGCTTGACTAAGTAGTCGCGGCGTTCTTGATAAATGGCACGCATTTTTACACCGTCGTCCAAGCCATGGGTAAGGGCCTCAATCCCGGCCGCTTGACTGATGGAACTAGTCGAGGTGACGAGGTATTGGTGCGCTTTTTTCATTTCATTGATCAGGGCTTGAGGCGCCATAATAAAACCAAGCCGCCAGCCGGTCATGGCGTGTGACTTCGATAGTCCGTTGATCGTAATGGTCTTCTCGGGATAGAGCGTCGCAAAGGCAACGTGGGGCTGTTCGTACGTGAGCTCACTGTAGATTTCATCGCTGATGACGTACAAGTTGGCCCGTTTGATCACGGCTAGCAGGGCGGTTAATTCCGCTTGTGTATAAGTCACGCCGGTTGGATTGGTGGGATAGTTTAAAATTAAAGCCTTTAGGGGTTCACCCGCATGGCTCTGAATAACTTGTTGGAGCGTTGCGGGGGTTAATTTATAGCCGGTATTAGTCGTATCAATGGGAATCAAGTTTGCGTGCGCCATTTGAACGATTGGTTCGTAACTAGTATAGGCGGGTGTTGGGAGCAGCACGCCGTCTCCTGGATTCAAGAGGGTGAGCAAGCTGGTGGCGACCGCTTCGGTGGCACCGACCGTGGCGATGATTTCGCTAGGGGCGTAGCTCAAGCCGTACTTCTGGGCGAAGTATTGACTAGCGGCACGCTGTAAGGCACTAAATCCCATTAGTGGTGAGTAATGGGTCCAATCATCACGGATTGCTTGAATCCCAGCCTTTTTGACGTGTTCTGGTGTCGGGAGGTCCGGTTCGCCGACGGTTAGTTTAATCATGTTAGGCACGTCTGAAATAGCTTCATCAAAGCGCCGAATGCCAGAAACTTGAATTTGTTGAATGATTTGATTAGTGTCCATAAGATGAACTTCCTCTCGTTATGATTACCGACTATAATAAGAGAAAACTGTCATACTTAAAATAGACAATTTTAATAAAAATGAAAGGACAGTTGAAACATGCCACTCGATCGTCAATCACCAGTTCCATTATACTTACAGTTATATCACCAATTACGTGATGATTATGATCCACAACAATCAGCCCATCAACGGCTGTGGTCAATTCGTAAGATGGCGCAAAACTTGGGCGTCTCTAAGACAACGGTCGAACAAGCTTATGAGCAGTTATTAGCTGAAGGTTACGTGTATACGGTTCCGGGAAGCGGCTATTTTTATAATGATATTCAGCATTGGCCTAGAACCGCGACAAAGGATACGCCACACCAGCAGGCTACTCCTGTTAAGCCTTGTCAGTATGATTTTCGTTATGGTGTCAGCCAGTTGTTAAAGCCGAGCTGGAATGCTTGGAAAAAGGCTGTCAGGGAAGCCTTGCGTCAACTAGAACAGGGGCCGACCGCGGTGACCCCCGATGCACAAGGATCGTTAGCGTTGCGTGAACACTTAGTGACTTACTTAAAAACCAGCCGGGGGGTCCACTGCACGGCTGATCAGATCGTGATTACGAATGGGTCCAAAGCTGGGCTCAGTTTATTACTTAGCGTGTTACCGCGCGGAACGGTCGGCATCGAAAACCCGGGCTACCGGGGACTCACAAGGTTAGCAGCTAGTTATGGGCACACCACAACGGCGATACCCGTGACTGATCAGGGGATTGATTTGGATGCGGTTGCGCAAGTAGCGCCCGACGTCGTCTACACGACACCATCGCACCAGTTTCCGTTGGGGTATGTTTTACCAATTTCCAAACGGCTAGCCTTGTTGAACTGGGCCGCGGATCATCAGCGGTTGATTATTGAAGATGATTACGATAGCGAATACCGGTATAACGCGCACCCGTTACCGGCGTTGCAATCGCTAGACACCGGCGACCGGGTGGCATACTTGGGAACCTTCTCGCGTGGCATCGACCCGACACTGCGCATGGGGTACTTAGTCTTGCCCGAGCACTTGGTGCCTGCGTACCACCATTTATATCAATACCGTTCGGGGATGGTAGCCGGATTATTGCAACAGGCGATGGTGAACTATTTTGAAAATGGGGCGTATTATCGACACCTAAGTCGGAGCCGTGCGACTAACCGGCAAAAGTACCGGTTAGTTTGTGACCAATTGGCACGAACAACCAGCATTCAACCCATTGCAACGGGTGCGGGAATCCACATGGTCATTCGTATCCCCAAGGTTGACCAGACATCTTTATTACAACAATTAGCCAAACGAGATGTTCGAATCTACCCTTTGGATTCGAATTGGGCGGGGATGCCTAGTCATGATTATTACTTGCTCGGATTTGCTGGCCTTGGGTTGGCAACCCTTGAGGCCGGTCTCAAACAACTAGTTCAGGTTTGTGATATTAATCAATGACCCTGTTTCTGATCTGATAGGAAAATTAATAAAAAAATCCTCCGAATGAAATTTTTCATTCGGAGGATTTTTTAAGCCAGCCTAATTGGTAATGGCTTAAACATCTTTGTCATTTCGGTAACGTTAGGCTTTATAGACCCATTCGTGACCATCTTTTGCGAGTAATTCGTCAGATGCGGCTGGACCCATGGAACCAGGCCGATAGTTAGGGAAGTCTGGGGTATGTTCATCCCAATACTTCTGAATAACGTCGACAAACTTCCAAGAATAGGCAACTTCTTTCCAATGAGTAAAGTTGGTTGCGTCACCATTTAAAGCATCGTGTAATAGGCGCTCGTAAGCTTCAGGACTATTAGCCGTTGCTGCAGAATCGTGTGCAAAGTTCAACTTAACCGGGGTCGTTGCAAACCCTTGGCCAACGTTTTTGGCGTTCATTTGAAGTTCAACACCCTCAGTAGGTTCAACGTTAATCGTTAAAACGTTAGGGACCAAATGGGCGTCAGCATCGTCATTGGCACGGACATCGTCATGATTGAAAATATTGACGATTGGGCGTTTGAAGACCACGTCGATCCGGGTGAATTTATCAGCTAAACGCTTCCCGGTCCGAACGTAGAATGGGACACCTGACCAGCGGAAGTTGTCGATCATGATCTTGCCGGCGACAAAGGAATCCGTATTGGAATCTGGGTTAATTTTATCTTCATTCCGGTAAGCTTGAACGTCACCATCAGCACCGTATTGACCACGGACAAAGTTAGTGGCAACTTCTTCTGGTTTGAGTGGCCGCAAGCTCCGTAAAGCCTTGACCTTTTCCACGTCGATATCTTTTTCAGTAAATTCGACGGGTTGATCCATCGTTAAGAGACTCAAAATTTGTAAGATGTGGTTTTGAACCATGTCACGGAGAGCCCCACTGTTGTCGTAGTAAACGGCCCGTTCCTCAACACCCAACTTTTCACTTAAAGTGACCTGAATGTTAGAAATGTAACGGTTGTTCCATAACGATTCCCAAATATTATTGCCAAAACGAATGGCCGAAATATTTTGAATCATTTCCTTACCTAAGTAATGGTCGATCCGATAGATTTGGTCTTCGTTGAAAGTGGCTGTCAATTGATCATTCAATTCCTTGGCACTTTCAAAGTCGTGACCAAATGGTTTTTCGATGATGACCCGGTTAAAGCCGTTGGGGGTTAAGATATTTTCAGAACGTAAGTGTTGGGCAATGGTGCCAAAGAAGTTAGGTGCCATTGCCAAATAAAAGATCCGGTTTCCTTGGAGACCGTATTGCGCATCCAATTTTTCGGATAGCTTCTTTAAAGTGACGTAATGTTGAGCGTCGGTCACATCGTGTGACTGGTAATAAAAGTGGTCTGCAAACTTAGCAACCATTGCAGGATCTGCGTTGAGACTAGCCAAGGAATCGGTAATGACACCGTGATAGTGTTCATCAGTCCATGGTCGCCGAGCAGTACCAATTACGGCGAAGTGTTCCTGCAAATAGCCCTTCTGATAAAGTTTGAATAGGGAAGGATAAAGCTTCCGTTGGGCCAAGTCACCAGTACCACCAAAAATGGTGAATAAGGCAATTTTTTCTTTACTCATCAATGTACCTTCTTTACTAAAATATTATTTATAAAGTGACGCTTAGTTGAAGTTAAATGTAAAAGCTACCATTACTAATATTAAGCAATTAGCATCATCGGTCAATTATAAAGCATTATTAAGGTTAACCTTAGTTGACCTAGTGAGTGGTGTCATTCGGAAAAGCATGCCGGAGTTCTCGTTCGGTAGCAACGTTTTGAATGATTAATCCCAGACCTAAGGCAATTGCTTGTACATTAAAACTTTGTAACCACGCGATGTTCAGTAGTCCGCCCGCAACGGCGCCGACGAAAAGAATGGTGAAGATTTCAATGCCAAACATGGAATAAAATTGTTGAGCAAATCGCCAAGTTTCTTCGTTCTTGATGGCACGGCGGGACATGTATCCTGCTAGTGAACGCATCTTGGGCATGCGAATGCGTTGATAGATCCAGATGATTAAAATGACTAAAAAGCCAGCTGCTAAGCCAAAGCTATTTGTCGACATACTGTCACCTCGTTTTTTAAATTAACCAAGTACATAAACTTATTATAACAATCATCGGGGGCGCTAGTCGACATTCCGGTTTAAAAAACGAAGATTTAAAAATCATTTTTTTATTAATTAATAGGTAGCTAGTTTTAAAAAATTAAGGGTGTTATATTCAAGCAGAATGACCGGTCGTCAGGATAGGCGAAAGGGGTTCGTGAGCGTATACTGTAGGTTGACCGTGATAATTGAAACTGATTGTACATATTAGTTATTGGTAGCAAGCTATGACGGTGGACTTTGATCAGTGGGTCGATTTTTTAAAAAGGACTAATCTCGATTGGAAATCATAGAAAAAATTGGTGATATGAATGCAAAAAGAAGTACAGTTACGGTGGCTGTTTTTAGCTAACCTACTAAATAACGCGGGGGCCGCATTCATGTGGCCGTTAACAACGATTTACATGCATAATTATTTGAAGCAGAGCCTGACCTTTTCAGGGGTTGTCCTGTTTATCATGTCGATGGCGATGATTGGGGGAAATTACGTCGGGGGTCGGTTATTTGATCGCTGGCGGCCTTACTGGACAGCGATTTTAGGGGCGACAATTTCGACCTTGACCTTAGCAACCTTGATTTTTTGGCATAGCTTGTGGCCGTACGCTGCGGGGTTGATCATTGTTGGGTTCGGGGATGGTATCAGCATGACCGTCGTTAATTCTTACGCGGCGACCGTCACAACTAAGTCTAACCGTTACGTTTTCAACATGCTCTACATGGCCTTAAACGTAGGGGTCGTTATCGGGACGTTACTGGTTGGTTACTTACTGGATTTAGGTATCAGTGTCATTTTCACTGTGACAACCATTTGCTATTTAGGGTTGATTACGATTGTTTTAAGTACGTTCAACGTGGCGCCAGCGACAATGAGCCATGAGTCAAAGCAAACCGCACGGGGGCAAGACACGACACCAAAGAGTCACCGGCAATTGATTTGGCTGATTGCACTGATGATTTTTACGATTTATATGAGTTATGCCTTATGGGAAAGTCTTCTCTCCGTGCACATGACGAACCTGGGGATTCCATTTAAAAATTACAGCGAAGTCTGGACCATCAATGGGTTGCTGATCATTGTTAGTCAGCCAATCGTTTCGTTATTTAACGAACACTTCAAAATTGGCACGCAAGTTGGGGTTGGGATTACGCTGTTTGCGCTCTCGTTTCTCGGGTTGGTTTTTGCCCGGCAATACATCGATTTCATTATTATTATGGTCGTTTTGACCATTGGGGAAGTCATCGGGTTGCCAATTGCGCCGGCCTGGGTTGATGATATGGCTGCCAACGACCAGCGTGGTAAGTATCAGGGTCGCTATAACATGGCGTTGTCACTAGGACGTGCAATTGGGCCGTTATTTGGTGGGATGATGGTGGCGCAGTTCAGTTATTCCGTCCTGTTCATGACGGTTACCGTCCTAATGCTTGGGACCTTGGCGTTAGTCTTACTGCGCGCAAAGCGGGAGAAACTGTTGAACGGTTAAAATAAAGCGTGGGTTAAGCGGCGTAAATTGGGCTTTCTCCACCCTAAATTTATCCGCTTCGGCGGACACAACTGATGTGCTATGGGGGCCGGCCCCAGCCGAAGTGCGGTCTGCGACCTCGATTCAAAGCCGCCAGCCCACGTCTTTGAATCGCCCCGCAATGGTAGTCGACAAAAATCATCGGCTACCATTGCCGACACAGCACATCAATTCTGTCCGCCTTCGCTAAATTTAACTTTCAATCTTCAGTGTATAACTAAAAATACCACTCAGAAACAGGCAATATTTCTGAGTGGTATTTTTAATTGGATTTTATTTTGTGTAAGCAGTGAGCCGTTCCTTCATGACGTTGTAGATTCGTTCAGTATCGACGGAAGTACCTCGTAATTCATAATCGGCAATGAAATCAGTATCTAATTGTTCCGCATAACGGCGGGCCGTTAAGCAATACTGATCGTTGAAGTTACGGTTACCACTACCGACTACCCCTAAGCAGAAGTCAGGATTTTGATCGTAGTTCAGGTATTCACCCAAAACGTTTGTCATTAACTCTTTGACCCCGTTATCGATACCGTTACCGCCATCTAAATAAGTTGGGACGAATGCGAAGTAGGGCTTGGTTTCAATTTCAAATTCTGATTGTTCACTGATTTCCTTGAGGGTGATTAAAGGATTACTTTCGTCAGCAGCGTGCTGAGTCTTGGCGTAATCTTGCATACCCGTTACGAACGAACGGGTGTTACCTTCAATTGAAATAAAAATAATGTTGATTGTTGATTCACTCACGGTCAGTTCCTCATTTCTGTTAAACATTTATCCTCAGTTTACGCTGTGGGTAGTTGATTTGCAAACAACTTCGATGATTAACTGTAAACGCTTCTAACAATTGATGATGTCGATTGAAGGCCTCATCTTTTTGACAATCAAAAAGGCGCCTGAGATAGTTATCTCAAACGCCTAAAGGATTACTGTTTATCTTGATGAGATTCATCGTCAGAACTTGCCGCAACGGTTGGTTGTTTTTCACTGACTTCGAACCAATTGATGTAGGCATTTTCAAAGTCCAATGCCTTAAAGTTAAAGTCACCGATTTGAATGGTATCGCCAGCTTGAATTTTAGGGAAGTTATCCAAAATATAACCAGTTAAGGTCACCACGTCGGAGTCCTCAAATTCTTGTAAGTCAGTTTTGAAGTACCGTTCAAAATCGTAAATGGTCATCTTACCACTGATTCGGTAAGTCCCATTGGCTTGCTTATCAATGTATTCATTCGAAACGTTGTCGATTTCATCGTTGACCGTTCCGAATAATTCTTCATAGATATCTTTATCAGTAACGATCCCACTAGTCCCACCGTATTCATCAACAACGACGACGATTGGCGTCTGTTTGTCGATCATCTTTTGTAAGATGGCTTGGATGGGCGTCGTTTCAGGAATCGTAATGATGTTACGTAAAACCTTATTGACCCGAATATCGTCATCAACTTCGCCTTGACGAATCAAGTCATAGTTATAAACGTAACCTAAAATCTTATCTTTATCATTATTGGCGACAACGGGAAGTCGGCTGAAACGCTTTTGTAAGTAAACTCGAATTGCCTGTTTAACCGTGTCATTGATATCAATCACAACCAATTGTGTCCGGTCAATCATAATATCCTTAGCAATCTTGTCGTTAAATTCAAACGCCCGTTCCATATAAAGGTAATCGTCACGTTCCAATTCACCGCCAGAAACGGCATTCCGGGAGAGGTTGAGAATTTCAGCCTGTGAGTAGACATCGTTGTCTTCGTTAGCAACCGGAATCCCCAACATTTTAACAACACCGGAGGAGGAGACGTTTAATAACCAGACGAATGGGTAAAAGATAACGTGGAACCACCGCAATGGTGTGGTGATGACAGCCATAACTTTTAGTGGCATATCAATCGCAATATTTTTCGGTACGATTTCCGTTAACACCACTTCTAAGTAAGTTAGGATGAAAACCCCAAGGATAATACTAATTGCCCGTAAAACGGAAGTGGCGATTGAAAGGTTGAAGAGGGCGAGCAGCTGCAGGACAAAGTGTTCCGTAGTTTGCTCACCAATCCACCCTAAGATGATCCCAGCTAAGGAAACCCCAACTTGGGTCGTTGACAGGTATTCATTTAAGTTGTGGACCATGTGGAGGGAGGTTGCAATCCGCTTAGAAGGTTTATCGCGCTTCTTTTGTTCTTCTTCTAAGGCACTAGGGCGCGTCTGAACTAGCGCAAATTCACAGGCCACAAAGAAGGCGGCAACACAAAATGTGATGACAATAATGACTAAATTAAAAATTATCTGGCCATTGTCCATTGAGTCCAAAGAAACATTCCTCATTTCATTTATATAGTTACTCTAAGTATAACGCGAAGTAGCTAATATTATAAGGATAGTTGAGATATTTTGCAATCGATGAAAGATGTTTAACGTTTACCGTTAATGGTGCTAAACTAAGAGTATACCAAGTAAAGGGAGATCTTTTGTGATGCCAGTAGAAACGAAAACTAAGATTCATGAGGATTCGAAGAAATTGGTTTATCAAGATAGTGATGTCAAAAAAGCGATGGATTTAATTCGTGACCATGGTTACGTGACCCGTGCTGACTTTAACCAAATGGATGATGAAGACTGGGCAGAAGGCTTCAATAAGAAGGTTTCTGACGCCTTTTTAAAGGTTGATGGCGAAGACCCATACATCTACTTTGAACAATTTGATTTTAAGGGCGGCGACATTGATTCAATCATCTTTGATATGGATCAAGTTGGAACGCGTGACCATGCCTTACAATTACTTGCAGGAGCCATTCATCAGACGGCTTACTAAATTATTGATACGGAGGGGTTAACATGCGCCAATACGATCTTGAACGTCAGATTCGCGATTTGTTACCAGTGAAAATTTTAAAACGAGCTCACGATGAGGTTGAAAACGCCTTGAATGCTCGGTTGGTGATGCGGACAGACGTTGTGGCCCACGATGATGATTATACCGTTACGGCTGAATTACCCGGTTTTGATAAGGATGCCATTACGGTAAAATACCACGATAACGTGTTAACCATTAGCGCAAACCAGTCGCACGAAGACGCGGCCCGTAACGACGATGAACGCATTGTTCACCGTGAACGGACAGCGACTACGTTGACACGACAATTCCGTATTCAAGGTATTATTAAGGACCAGATTCAAGCCCATTATCAAGACGGTTTATTGACCGTGACCTTACCAAAAAAGGTCAGTGATGATGCCGGGCGAATCGAAATCCAGTAACCCCTAGTTGAAAATAACAGTCAAAAAACAGTCATCAGTATTTTTGATGGCTGTTTTTTAGTCGCATTTTATTGATATCGCTTGTGTTAGTCTTTTGCAGTGGTGTCGCTGTCGTCAGTTGCTTTGTCAGCTTCCTTGTTGGCATCTGAGATGCTCATTTGAATGGTCCGGGGACGGTCTTTAAAGATAATGATCGTGCCCTTACCAAGGAAGTTTTTGGGGCCGTCATAGGCCATTTCATATTCGTTGGCAAATGAACCAGCCTTTTGTAGGGTCATGAAAAAGATCTTATCATCTTCATAGTCATCACTAAACATAACGGCCATCGTCGAATCAATCAATAACTTTTCTGAGCGCATGGCTTTTAGTCGGTCCCATAAACCGGCAATTACAGCTTGAGGAATTCGTTCCTTAACATCGTCACCAACGCGGAGTTTCTTTGTCATTTCGTACATATTAAATCGGACCTACTTTTCTAATTATTTGTTGCAACCCATAAATAATACCATATTCTTAATAAGAACTGGTTTTGAAGCTCACCTAGTTTACAAGACTAGATAATCTGTATATAATAATACTAATATGTTAGGAGGGGTTCGGATGGCAAATGAACGGACTTACGCGAATTGGCAAGCGCGCATGCAAAAGGTAATTTTACCTAAGTGGACGGAGTTACCTAATTTTGATTTGTATATGGACCAAGTATTATTATTGATCAATGAAACGTTACAACCATTAGGTGTTGATCCGGTGACTGCGGCGATGATCAATAATTACGTGAAACACAAAGTCATCTTGTCACCGATCAAGAAAAAGTACCAAATCATGCAGCTGGCAGACATTATCGTGATTAGTCTGTTGAAGCCAAGTTATCCGTTAGATAAGATTCGTCAGGGAATCGATCAAGTAACGGCTACCGGCTATCCTAAGCGGGCGTATGATAGCTTTATCACGGCTTTAACTGCTCAATTGCACCATCTAGATGCACCGGTATCAATTTCTGATCAGGATCCTAGTGGGGGATTAACCGTTGCCGCGGCACAGTTAATTGTCAACAAATTGCGAACTGACGAACTATTACGGATCAATCAAGCTCAAGTTCGACCACAACAAATTGAAAAATAGTTTTTTGCAGCGGAACGGGGTGACTGATGAAGCAATAATTCAGTCGACGTTCCGTTTTCAGTTGCCGTCAGCAGACTGCTTTAGTATGATTAAAGAGTAAAAAAGACAATTGCAAACAATCTAAAAGATTATTTAATTAAACGTATTAGGCGCCTAATACGTTCGGAAAATAATCTAACGATGAGAAAGAGTGATATTAATGAAGGTGTTTATCAGCGACGATCAGGAACCGCAGCGTCTCTGGTTAAACGACATCATCGCAGCGCAGTTAGATGACTTACATTTTAACTACGAGATAGCGTCTGCTTGGCAGCCGGCCGATGTGTTGGCAACCGTTAAAGCGAGTACTGGTCCAAACATTTACTTTTTAGATATCGTGCTTCAGCGTGAAATTAATGGGATTCAGTTAGCCTCTAAAATCCGTGACTACGATCCGGATGGGTTCATTGTTTACGTCACGATTCGTGATGACATGATGCCGGAGACGTTGAGTGCGATGACGACGCCCACGGGTTTTATTTCTAAGGCAAACATGTTTGACCGTGACCAGTTCATTCCGCAAGTCCGCCAAGTGCTGCAGGTCATCAAAAAACGGCTGGTAAAGCTACAGGCCATCCCGGAACCGACGTTGACGGTTCATAGTGGCGCGTTATTATTAACGATAAAGCTTGCGGATATTCTCTATTGTGAGAAAATCCACGGTCTCCGGACGACGCGCATTGTGACTGATAGTCAGGCCTACGTCGTGCATAAGAATTTAAATACGATTAAAGCCCAGTTGACCACCGCACGATTTTTTAATGACTTCCAAAGTTACGCGTTAAACTTGGAAAAAGTGGTGACCGTTGACTTTAATAAGGGGCATATCAGCATGCTCAATGGGGATTGTTTGTCATTTAGCCGTGGCACAATCAAGAAGTTACGGGCTTATTATCAAACTCAAGAATAGGATGATAAAATGATTTCGGATACACAGTTAACAGCAATAAAAGCGTACGCGTTAGACCGACTAGCGCAAGACCACAGTGGTCACGGAACTGATCACCTGCAACGGGTCAATCAGCTTGCACGCCGGTTAGCAGTTGCAGAAGGGGCGGATTTAAATCTTACCCTAGCGGCGGCTTGGGTGCACGATGTGATCGACGATAAGTTAATGGCTGATCCTAAAAAGGCTCACGCGGCGCTTGCAGAAGAGTTAACGACGTTGGCGGTATCCGATGAGGCTCAAACGGCGATTTTTGATATCATTGACCACATGTCCTTTAGTAAATCGTTCGGCGGTCTTCAAAAACTGAGCTTGGAAGGTCAAATTGTGCAGGATGCGGACCGGTTAGATGCGATTGGGGCCATTGGGATTGCCCGAGCACTCTACTATTCCGGCCACGTTGGTGAAAAGATTTATGATCCAGAGGTGGCACCACGCCTGCACATGACTAAAGAACAATATCGCAACCAACCAGGAACAGCCATCAACCATTTTTATGAAAAACTGTTCAAACTGGCGGATTTGATGAATACTCCGGCAGCTCAGGCGTTGGCGCAACGGCGAACGGCCGTAATGCACGCGTTTGTGGATCAATTTAAAGCTGAATGGACGGCGGATGACGAGTAAATCAATGATTATTTAACTAAAAAAGGTATTTCAGAAATTTCTGAAATACCTTTTTTAGTTAAGCACGGTTAGTCAAAATCTGAGTAATCAACATGACGAACAGTGACACGATTAAGGAGTAACATAAAATAATTGCGAGGGTGAATCCCCAAGAAACGAGGACTTGAATCCAGCTAGTAATGCCAAGTAACGTCAAAATGGTCGTCACCACGACGATGACGCCGAACGTACTGTATAGGCCAACGGCACTGTTTTCATAGTCGGCCGGACTAAGGTCGAACCCGCCCAACACAATTGTGACGGTTAAGAAGAGTAGCAGTAACGCTTGCCACCAACCAACGGGTGTTGACACTAAGGCTTGCCAGCTGCCGGACCAATCCGGTCGTGACGGGGTCTCTGCCAGCTTCAAGATGGCTTGAGCAAGTCCCGGCGCTAACCAGAGATCAAGGCCGAGCAATGCTGCGGTACAGCCAAAGATCGGCGCAATTCCAATAAACAGGTTACCAATGACCTGATAAGGGTCGTGACGGTTCCAAGTATGGTTGACGTAGCCAAGTGCGAGATCGTCATCATCATCGGTATTTGGGTGGAGGTGTGGTCGTTTGAGCAACTGCACCGACTGAATACCGTGCCTGAAAATAATGGCCAAAATGAGGTGGCTGATTTCATGAAGCATGATCCCTAAAAAGCCACAGTAAACTTGACTATTAATTCCAAAATGGTTGACGAGATTCGCCTTGCTACGGCGATTAATGAATGTTAGCAGTCCGGCGAAACCACCGGGAATGCCAAGGGTAATTAGGAGGACCAATAAGTTGTTTTCAACAAGTTCTTTCACATGATCACTCCGTTATTTCACCAAAGGTGCCATGAACGAGTTTGCGTAAATCGTTGGCATCAATTTCAATTGAACGACCAATCTTGCCAGAAGAGACCAAAATGTGGCCCTGCTGTTTGGCCCCATCGTTGATAAAAATCGGGAATTTTTTAGTTTCCCAAATACCAACGGGTGTATTGGCGCCGTGTTGGTAGCCAGTTGTGCGTTCAAGGTCTTTTAAAGGAATCATGCCCACTTTTTTATTCCCAGAGAGTTTTGCTAATTTTTTGTAGCTCAGGTGTTCATCTATAGGAAGTACGCCAACAAGGGGCCCTGTTTTATTGCCAATTAGCGCCAGCGTCTTGTAAATGTGGTGTTCATCGACACCGAGATGGTCAACTTGTAATTGTTCAACGTCGCCCTCAGTTTCGGTTGGAAATTCGTATTGCTGGTAACTAATATTAGCTTTGTCGAGAATTTTCTCGACGAGTGTCTTACCTAATTGATCTTTTTTCTTACTTTTTTTTGACATATCTATCCCTCTTAATTATAAAATGCGACCCAATTTTAAAAATGGACCGGTGCAATTTACCCAAAGCCCTAAAACTCTGCTATACTGAAGGCAATGAATTTACGATAAGGGGGGATTATGATGGCAGATTTAGTCTACCAACAAGTTATTACCGACCTCAATAAACGCATTATGGCCAACGAATTTAGCGATAAAAAGTTACCAGATGAACGGAGTCTTAGTGAGCAATATCAGGTTAGCCGAAGTTCCATCAAACGTGCTTTAAACGTGCTGGCGAACCAGGGCCTGATCTTCAAAAAACGTGGATCAGGAACGTTCATTAATCCATTATATCTTAAAAATCAATCTTCATTTAAGTATGAAGGCACAAATTTAGGAATTACGGATAGTTTGAATACGGAAGGAGCTAAGCCTAGTATTCAATTATTAGACTTTCAAGTCATTCCTGCAAGTCCAGAGTTGCAACAAGACTTGTTTTTGGCGCCAGACGAGTTTGTGTATGAAATTAAACGATTACGGTTGCTTGATGATCAGGCGTTCATGATCGAAACGGGCTACATTCCCATCAAGCTAGTCCCAGAATTGAATCGGCAAGTTGTCAGTGGCTCAATTTTCAACTATGTCCAAAAGACTTTGCACTCGGCCGTAACGAAATCGTTTCTGTCGATAGCTGCGGATAGTTCAAATGCGGAGGATCAGCAGTTATTGAATTTGAAGCCAGTTGAACCCGTGGGAGTGATGAGTGGGATCTTCTTTTTAGATGACGGGACACCGTTTGAGGTCTCAAACATGCGGTTGCACTACCGTTATATGAAGTATACGACCTTTGTCTCAACGAATGGCTAAGGACAACGATGGCTAAATCGCAATTAAACTAAATTTTTAAAAAATCATTATACGTTAAAACGGGTCACCATCAAGGGTCGGGCTCGTTTTTTTTAGCCAAATTTTAAAATTGGACCGTCCCAATTAACAAAAAGGTTGATTTTTTAAAATAAGTTGGTAGAATAGAACCTGTAAACGATAACAGTTACTCATGGAAATCGATTAAATCGCAAATTAAGGAGTGTTTTGAAATGGCAACAGATTACTCATCACCAGCATATTTGCAAGAAGTAGACAAGTACTGGCGGGCAGCAAACTACCTCTCAGTTGGTCAACTTTACCTAAAAAATAATCCACTATTACAACAGCCTTTAAAGGCAAGTGACGTTAAGGTCCATCCAATTGGCCATTGGGGTACAATTGCGGGTCAAAACTTTATTTACGCCCATTTAAACCGGGTTATCAATAAGTACAACTTAAAGATGTTCTACGTCGAAGGTCCCGGTCATGGTGGCCAAGTTATGGTTTCTAACTCATACTTGGACGGTACTTATACCGACATCTACCCTGAAATGACACAAGACCTTGAAGGGATGCAAAAACTCTTCAAACAATTCTCATTCCCAGGTGGGGTTGCTTCACATGCCGCACCTGAAACACCAGGTTCAATCCACGAAGGTGGCGAACTCGGTTATTCAATTTCACACGGTACTGGTGCGATTTTAGATAACCCAGATGAAATTGCCGCCGTCGTTGTTGGTGATGGGGAATCCGAAACTGGTCCATTAGCAACTTCATGGCAATCAACGAAGTTCATCAACCCAATCAACGATGGGGCCGTCTTACCAATCTTGAACTTAAATGGGTTTAAGATTTCTAACCCAACCATCTTTGGCCGGACTTCTGACGCCAAGATCAAGCAATACTTCGAAAGCATGAACTGGGAACCAATCTTTGTTGAAGGCGACGATCCTGAAAAGGTTCACCCAGTATTAGCTAAAGCAATGGATGAAGCGATTGAAAAGATCAAAGCAATTCAAAAGAACGCACGTGAAAACAATGACCCAACTTTACCAATGTGGCCAATGATCGTCTTCCGCGCACCTAAGGGTTGGACTGGTCCTAAATCATGGGATGGCGAAAAGATCGAAGGTTCATTCCGTGCGCACCAAATTCCAATTCCTGTCGATCAAAACGACATGGAACACGCTGACGCCTTAGTCGACTGGTTGAAGTCTTACAAGCCAGAAGAATTATTTAACGAAGATGGGACTTTGAAGGATGATATCAAAGCCATCATCCCACAAGGTCAAAGTCGAATGGCTGCTAACCCAATCACCAATGGTGGGGTTGACCCTAAGGCCTTGAACTTACCAGATTTCCGCGATTACGCTGTTGATACAACGAAACGCGGCGCAAACGTTAAGCAAGATATGATCGTCTGGTCAGACTATTTACGTGACGTTATCAAGAAGAACCCAGATAACTTCCGGTTGTTCGGACCTGACGAAACGATGTCTAACCGGTTGTATGGGATTTTTGAAGCAACTAACCGTCAATGGTTGGAAGACATTCACCCAGACAGTGACCAATACGAAGCACCAGCAGGTCGGATTTTGGATGCGCAATTATCCGAACATCAAGCTGAAGGTTGGTTAGAAGGTTACGTCTTAACTGGTCGGCACGGTTTGTTTGCAAGTTACGAAGCGTTCTTACGGGTCGTGGATTCAATGTTGACCCAACACTTCAAGTGGTTGCGGAAAGCCAATGAACTTGACTGGCGTAAAAAGTACCCGTCACTTAACATCATTGCGGCTTCAACCGTATTCCAGCAAGACCATAACGGTTACACCCACCAAGATCCAGGTGCCTTGACCCATTTGGCTGAAAAGAAACCGGAATACATCCGCGAATACTTGCCAGCCGATGCTAACAGTCTGTTAGCTGTTGGGGACGTTGTCTTACGTAGCCAAGAAAAGATTAACTACGTTGTCACGTCCAAGCATCCTCGTCAGCAATGGTTCAGTATTGATGAAGCTAAGCAGTTGGTTGACAATGGCTTAGGTATCATCGACTGGGCAAGTACTGACCAAGGTAGTGAACCAGACATCGTCTTTGCGGCGGCTGGTACGGAACCAACGTTGGAAACTTTGGCTGCGATTCAGTTATTGCATGACAACTTCCCAGATATGAAGATTCGGTTTATCAACGTTATCGATATCTTGAAGTTACGTAGTCCTAAGAAGGATCCTCGTGGGTTATCTGATGAAGAATTTGACCATTACTTTACTAAGAATAAGCCAGTTGTCTTTGCATTCCACGGCTATGAAGACTTAGTACGGGATATCTTCTTCGATCGTCACAACCATAATTTATACGTTCATGGTTACCGTGAAAACGGGGACATCACAACGCCATTTGACGTACGTGTGATGAACCAAATGGATCGCTTTGACATTGCGAAGTCAGCAATTGCCGTTCAACCAGAAATGGTCGACAAGGGCGCTTCCTTTGTACAAGACATGGACAACATGTTAGCAAAACACAATGCTTACATTCGTGATGCCGGGACTGATTTGCCAGAAGTTAACGATTGGCAATGGCACGGCTTGAAATAAGCAGTTACTTTAATTAAGTCATCATAAAACAGGCGCTTTAGTGGAATTGAATTCCGCTAAAGCGCCTGTTTTTGGTTGTATTAAATTAGTCGTTCCGCCGGGCAGCACTGGTGTGCCATGGGGGACGGTTCCAGCCATACTGCGGTCTGGAGCCTCGATTCAACGCCGATAGACCGTGTCTTTGAATCGCCCCGTAAGATTGGCGTAGATTCTTCCGCCAATCTTACCGACACGGCACACCAGCACTACCCGACGTCACTAGGAGTAACTTTGCTATTCCTGTCGAATAACCGGAATAGCTTAGCTTATATTTGTCTTAATGTATAACGATAAGTAATATCAAAATTTATCGTTCGGTCTTTAATTGTTTTACTAGTAGCTACGAGTTTTAGTGTGGTTAGCCTTAGTTATGACGTTCTTATAGCGGTCAAAAGGTATCAATTTCATCCGCCTGATCAAACTCCGTTGGTCGCGGTGCGACGACGCTCACTTGCCGGCCATCAAACGGTAAGACTAAGTGGATTTTAATGGCGTGTAACAGTAATCGGGGTGCACTGGCGGTTTGTGCGTCGTATAGTGGATCGCCAATAATGGGATGCTGACTGGCCGCGAGGTGCACCCGTAATTGGTGGGTCCGACCAGTATGGAGCTCAAGCTGAACTAGGGACTGGTGAGCCGTTGTTTGCAAGACTTGGTAGTCAGTCAAAGCGGGCTGGGCATCCGGGGTATTGACCCAGCGTTTGCGCTTGTCCGTTTGATCACGGCCGATTGGTGCTGTGAAATGACCAGAGGGGGAATCAAAGTGTCCCCGGACCCAAGCTAAGTAAGTGCGGTGAATCTGTTTTTCACTAATTAAGCGGTCCAAGATTGGCACGACCACCGGGTTTAGCGCAACAATCATTGCGCCGGAGGTCATCTGGTCTAATCGGTGGACCATGTAAGGTGCGCCCGTTTCTTCAGGGAGCATGGCTGCTAGAAAATTGAGTAAGGAGCCAACTTCACCAGGTTGATTAGGATGTGATTTGATGCCTGCGGGTTTATTAACGACGAGTAGGTCGTGGTTTTGAAATAAAATATCAACCACACGGGATGTGTCTGGCAAGTAGCTTGAGACGGGCGTTCGAAAGTCGCTAGGGACAAAATCGAGTCGCAGTTGGTCTCCTAAGTCGACGGGACTCGCAACGGAAGCGGCCGTTCCATTCAGCCAAATCCGCCGATTTTGACGCAGCTGTCCCTGAATCCGTTTCGGAATCAGCCAGGCCTTTAGACAGTCACGAACAGTCTGGTGGGCTAAATTAGCCGGAATTATTAGATTAAAAGTCCAGTGCATTGGCAATCGACCTTTCTTTCGAAAATTAGGCTTATGTTTGATACTAGAAAAAAAGTTTGAGACGGGTGTCTCAAACTTTTTTTGATGTTTTTATTAACATAATTATGCTTGGGCTGGTTTAACGATTAAAACGTCACAAACCGCATTACGGCTAACGTAAGTCGTGACTGAACCGACCATTAAGCGTTCAACCGCTGAAAGCCCAGTTGAACCAATCATGATGAGCTGATTATGATGATCAGCTGGGAATTCCCGCGCGATAACCGTCTTAGGATTACCAAAACGAATGTGCATGTCAACATCGGTGACACCGGCATCGATTGCGCGTTGTTTTAGTTCTTCTAACCGCTTCTGTACGTCTTCAGATAATTTGTAAATAACGTCGCCACTCACCGCGCCACCGTACGTGTCACTGAACTGGTTGACTTCTAGCACGTTGAGAATGTCGAGATGGGTCTTGTTCCGTTTCGCAACTTCAATGCCGCGTCTTAAAACTTCTTCAGTGGCTTTGGAGCCATCAACTGGTACCAAGATATTTTGATATTGTTGTAGCATTATGGTTACCCCCGTTTGATATGGCTAATATTACATTTATTTTAGCATTAAATCGGATGCCTGTAAGTCTTTTAGACCAGAGATTCTGTAAACTAGCATAAAAAATATGAAAATTTATAACTAGTAATTTTATTTTTGAGATCTAATTTAACTTTTTGGTTACAAATAATTGTGCCTACTCAACTATTTTTAAAAGGACTGTAATATTTTTAAAATCGATTATATCAAATAAATTATATAAAGAAACTAGCTGATTTCTTACTAATAAGCGCATATTTTTAGAATATCAATAAACCGATAAACGAATGATATTAATTTTTAGCTAATGACATTATAGACACGGTGTTAACAAATGTAAAAAATGTAATATAAATAAAACAATATGTAAATATGTGGTTTGAAGATGATAAGTTAGAATGATACCATAACGGTGTAGTTTAGGGATTGTACTAAAAAGGGTTTAACAGGTTTGGGTTTTAAAGTTAACTGTTGTTGGGAAAGTCAGATTTTACAGAAAGTTTGGGGACTTAGAATTGAAAATGGGAATGACTAAAATTGTTGCTTCTCTTATGTTAAGCACTGCCTTACTGCCAGCGATGCTCAGTAAAGCGGATACGACGACTAAACCGGTAAATAATCAAGAAACGGTTGAGCCGGTAACAGAAACAACTCATGAATCCACGGCTACTGGAACGGCCAACCAAACACGTCTTGTAACCACTACGCTAGGCCAGCAAACGACTGGTTCACAAGCAAGTAGTCAAGCTACTAGCGAAACACAGTCGAACGTTGCCAAAAGTGCTGAGGGAACTAGTCAAGCTAGTGCAACCAGTGCAACTAGTGCAGAGACGCCAGCTAGTCAGGTTAGTTCCAGTT
The DNA here is from genome assembly GCA_937916845.1 of uncultured Lactobacillus sp. Taxonomy (GTDB): domain Bacteria; phylum Bacillota; class Bacilli; order Lactobacillales; family Lactobacillaceae; genus Lactiplantibacillus; species Lactiplantibacillus paraxiangfangensis. Next base: position 66,647 of record CALFSK010000021.1, read on the forward strand.
CCGTAAGTAAATCAGAGGCAGCTGCTGGTAGCGATACTCAAATTAAAGCTTCGGCACCAACTAGTTTGGCTAACAACGCTGAAAGCTTAGCAGCGAGCGCCACAGCAAGCACGGCGGCTAGTGCCGCAGCGGTAAGTACAGCGGCTAGTGAAAAGGCAAGTAAGGAAGCAAGCGCAGCGGCAAGTACAGCAGCTAGCGTCGCAGCCAGTGCTGCTAGTGTGGCAAATGCAAACAGTGCCGTGGCAACTGAAAGCGCCGTCGCTAGTGTTGCCAGTCATGCGGTAGTACCAGAAGCTGAAACTTTGGTTACGGCACCAGCGGCCGCTAAGCCAGCACCACAACCAGAAGTTTTTGTGGCTGAAGCTGATCGGGTGACGGCCCGGGTCAGTCCACAGCAATATTTTTTAGATGAAATTAAAGCTGGCGCTATTGCAGGTTGGCATAAATATCAAGTGTTACCTTCAGTTACCGCTGCCCAAGCGATTTTGGAAAGTGGCTGGGGTGGTTCAAGATTAGCGCAAGATGGGAATAACCTGTTTGGCATCAAAGGCTCATACCACGGCCAATCGATTGACTTTTATACGCAAGAATGGGATGGCCATCAATACATTACGGTCAGAGCTGCCTTCCGAAAGTATCCAAATTGGTCAGCTAGTGTTGAAGATCACGGGGCCTTCTTGGTTGAAAATCCACGTTACAAGAACTTATTAGGTGTCACGGATTATCGGCGTGTAACAGCGTTATTACAACAAGATGGTTACGCAACGGACCCACATTATGCTAGTCAATTAATCAGCATCATTCACAGCAATTATTTACAAGATTGGGATAGCGAAGCACTAGGCGGTCAGCCTGGTCAAAATAATGGCAACCAGGGTCAAGTTACGCCTGAAAGTGGGCGTTATACGTTTACACAAGCAACGCCTATTCACAACACGACCGATAAGAATTCGGCCGTAGTGGGAACCTACGAGGCGGGCGACTCCGTTTATTACAACGCTAAAGTGAACACAAATGGGCAAACGTGGCTACAATACTTATCTTATTCGGGCATGAACCATTATGTCATGATTAAGGACGCCACTCCAGCACCTGCGCCGGCACCAGCTCCAGGTCCAGTTGCACCAACGACGCCAAGCAATCCGGTACCAAGCACTGGTTCTTACACCTTTACGGTTAATACTAATATTCGTAACGGTGCTTCAAAGGGTGCGGCGATTGCTGGACACTATGACGCAGGGCAAAAGGTTAACTATAACGGCACCGTGCAAGCTGATGGGCTGACTTGGTTACGCTACGTTTCTTACTCTGGTGCGACGCATTACGTAGCAACCAGTGGGGATGACGTGGTTGCAGCACCAAAGCCAGAAGTTCAAAACGTTTCTGGTTTTTACCAATTTACGCAAAATACAGCAATTAAGAGTGCGGCAGATAACAATTCCAACACAGTTGGCACTTACGGTGCTGGTGAACGCGTTTATTACAACGCTAAAGTCACGGTCGGTGGTCAAACTTGGTTACGCTACGTTGCTTATTCAGGTGCAACGCACTATGTTCAAGTCACGCCAGCAAACGTTGGCCCCAACCTTAGTCAGGCCGTTGTAACGCCCGCAACGGGGGCTTACCACTTTAAGCAAACGACTGCCATTAAGAATGCGGCAGATCGCAATTCAGCAACGGTTGGAACGTATTACGCTGGTGACACGGTTTATTACAATGCTAAGGTCACCGCTAATGGTCAGACCTGGTTACGGTATCAATCTTATTCTGGTGCTAGCCACTACGTTGAGGTCGGTGCGGTAACGAGTCAGGCAGATCGGATTACGCCACAAAAGGGCAGTTTCCGGTTTACCACAACGACTAATATCCGCACGGCACCAACGACGCGGGCAGGAATTGTCGGTGAGTATTTCACGGGTGACGTCGTCTATTATGACGGTACCGTTAAAGCCGAAGGATACACTTGGTTACGATACTTGAGCCGTAGTGGTGCGATTCACTATGTCGCAGTTATCCGGTAAGCAAGTAAGTTGTCTTATCCGTCCGGTGGTTTTATAATTTAGATAGTAAGATAGATGGCGATTACGACCGCCATTAACTTCAGGCAACCTGGTTGGCATGTGCTGGCCGGGTTGTTTTTTGGCCGTCGTTGCAATCGCTTACATTGTGTGCTATATTGGGCTTATCGGAAGAATCTCAGGTCAGTATCAAACGTTACCCTATTGTTGTAACAAACCCGTCAAGTGATAGCTAGTGCAGTATACAGCGTTTCCGCTAATTTCGGATAACTGGCTGGCCAAACTCCATCTATTGATGGCACGGATTATCCACGGAGAGCGGGTTGCCGCCAATCAGAACGTTCATGGATGTGGATTGTGGATCAATGGTGTTTGAGGAATGAAGAATTCCACACGAAATTTTGAATGATTCTTCCAAAACGGGGCTCACATTGTGGGTCCTTTTTTATGCCTTGTTGTATGATTAGGGTAATTTAAAGCTGAGGAGCTGAGTCTATGTATTACGTTGCAATGAAGGATCACGAAATCGGTCGCAACTTAGCCACCGAACAGTATTTAATGAACAATGTTGATTTTGATGAACCGTTAGTTTTGTTTTATTACGAAGAACCTTGCATTATTGTTGGGCGTAATCAAAATACGTTGGAAGAAATTAACGCGGACTATGTGCGTGACCATCACATTCAAGTGACCCGGCGATTATCTGGTGGGGGTGCGGTGTACCAAGACCTCGGTAACCTTTGCTTTAGCTTTGTCGTTGATAGTGATAGCCAAGAATTTGGTGATTTTAAGACGTTTACGAAGCCAATCATTGATGCGTTGCACGACATGGGCGCAACTACTGCGACGGTCAGTGGGCGTAATGACCTATTAGTTGACGGCAAAAAGTTTTCCGGCAATGCGATGTATTCCAGAAATGGCAAGACGTTCTCACACGGAACGTTGATGCTCAACGTGGACTTAGACGTTGTCCCCCAAGCTTTGACTGTCCCAACTGATAAGATTGCGTCAAAGGGCATTAAGTCTGTTCGGAGTCGGGTCACCAATCTACGGCCGTACTTGGGGCCTGAGTATCAAGCAATCACCGTTCCAGAATTTCAAGATGCTTTATTGAAAGAACTTTTCCACGTGGATTCACTCGATCAGATTGCTGATAAGGAATACCACGTCACGCCTGAACAACAAAAGGCTATTGATAAAATTTACGAAGACTATTATGCTAATTGGGATTGGGTTTACGGAAAATCACCCGAATTCTCCGTCAAGCGCCGTAAGCATTTTGACATGGGGACAATTGATGCCCGCTTGTCAGTGCACGATGGGCGTATTCAGAACATAAAATTTTACGGTGATTTCTTCGGTAGTGGGGATGTCCACGACGTTGAAGAGGCGTTGACCGGAGTCCGGTATGATCATGATGTGATTGCTGAAAAGATGGCAGCGCTTGATTTGAACCAGTACTTTACCGGTATTCCCCGGACAGACATTATTGATTTAATCGCCCAATAACGGGAGTGATTTGTTGAAACTGACTCGCTTAGTCGCATTTGCGTTTGTTTCCTTTTTTTGTTACGGTATCGTCAATTGGATGATGTCGACCAGCCATTTTCACTTACAAGCTAAACTAATTTCTTTACCAGAAATGTGGCAGGGACTCTTAATTGCGTTAGTCCTCTATTTTGTGGGAATTTTAGCAGTGTATTTAAACCGAATGCTCGGTTTTTACGTCCTCGGAATCGTTATCCTGATTTACTCATTGGGGCTAGTCAATGCCCTAATGTCGGGGTATCAAAGTACGGCTGGAATGGAAATTAAGTTGTTATTGGAAGTTATTGGCGCGATTGGGTTGGGGATTAATTTCTACACGCTCGTCTTATTGACACGCTGGCGACATAAAACTAACTAAACGAGGGATAGCATGCAACGAAACGTACAAGCATTTATTGATGATGTCACTGCTGAGAAGCTAAGTGTAACGACTCTGGAAGGAAAATATGAGACGTTGACGAAGCAGGTGCAACCGTGGCTGACAAACTTTTTGAAGGATGTGGCCGCTGATCAGCTTGCACAAGCAACGCTGACGACCACTCACGAGCCCGCTGTGAGCTTTCGCTTAGAGACGAGTGTTATTAACCTTCCTTTGGCTAACTTGACGGAAATCGGCAAAGTAACGGATGCTGACGAAACGATGCCAATCCGGCTATACATGATTGCGGAATCGGAAGCATTGCCTTCAGGATTACGAATTGATGAGCTCGGTACGGCTGATGACGTCTTGGCCGATCAGGACGGCGCTGCCAAGTTATTGACAACGTGGCTTGACTCACAAATTGAACGATTAAACCAAATCACCGAAGCGGATGCCTAGGTGAAAGTTTTACAAAATATCAATGATATCTTTACAGTGATTCGGTATGATAGCTTCATGATATGGAGCCAAGCCAAATCATTGTGCCTGATGGTCGTCACCCAATTAGCTGCGTGCTAATGAGGTGGCGATTTTTTTGATTAGCTTGCAATTGGTGACCAAAGATGATAGGGTAGTGAATGCGATGAGTCGATAAAGTCAGATTTCCAGCAATGGAAGTTCCGCGCGAGCGGCTAGTGACTAATTATTGATAGCGGGGCACGTTTCTCTGACGTATTTCAGAGTGCTTGGGTCACTGATATTGTGGAATGTCACCCCCACTGGTTTACCAGTGCCGTGATGAAGCGTTCGGATTAATTTTCGGACGCTTTTTTTGTTGTGCTGAAATGTTAAGTTTTTTGTTTAACTCAGGTAATCGTTGGTAAAATGACCACGGATAGCGTATTGTTAAGTTAGCATCAAAACTATTAATTTTTGGGGAGTTGATTAGTTATGAAAAAGGTGTTAGTTAGCAGTATCGTGGTCGCTGGCCTCGCTGTTATAGGCGGCGGTGCGTACCTCTGGCCTAAGAGTGATCACGTTTCTTCGTCACAGTCAGCGGTGAGTTCATCGGTTGTGACTAGTAGTAAAGCTAGCAGCAAGACTGCGGCTGAAAAAGATAGTTCGGAAGCCAGTGATAGTAGTAGCACGGAAAAATCCAAGACTAGCAGTGAGGAAAGCACTAGTAGTGAAAGTAAATCCGCAACCACTGCCTCTGGTAAGTCAGCTTCAACGGCAGCGACGAGTTCGTCACAATCCGGTACTACGGCAACTAGTTCAACGGCTGGGCGTAATTTAACAACGACGCAGGTCAATAATTGGGCCTGGGCACAAGTTGAGAAGCAGTACCAAGGTGCTAGTGTCACTAAAGATGATTTTCTTTTCCAACAATACCAACGTTCAGGCTTAGTTTACGTTGACGTTTATGAAAATAGTAGTACTGAAGCGGATCATTTAGCCGGGCGGTTCCGTGTCAACGCGCAGGGAAGTTTGGAACAACAATCCCTCTCAAATGGCAGCACTTGGCGCGTGGTCGCAACCAGTCCGTCTAATTAAAGAAATCGTGAAGGCTCTTTGAGGTTAAGGAGTCCTTCGGCAATCAGAACGTCCCACATAGCCGGGACGTTCTTTGTAATGAGTTCCGGTAAGCGCCTTCTTGAAAAGTACCTCTAATTACGGCATACTAGAATGGTTAATCTAATTGAACGTGAAATTGAGGTGCGTTGGAATGGCAGCGGAGAAAAAGAAAGTTAAACATGAAATATATGATGAAAAAGATAAGCGTCTCGGACGCCGAATTCTAGTTATTTTTAAGTGGGTCGCCTTAGTTGCAGCCATTATTGGCCCGTTTGTTTATATGTTCAATCATAGTTGGGGCTTAGACCTTGGCACGCTAGCTGTATTGTGTGGTGGGGGTTACTTGTGTTTTGGACCACGGGGCCGAACTGCGGGTGGTCAGTGGATTGCCTTACTAGAAACGCTCGGACTCGCGGTAGTTATATTGGTGTACTTCCTCGTGATTATTAAGTACATTCATTTCTAAGCTAGATGTAAATTAGAAAAGGACTTGAGTAACGTCAGTGAACGTTCTCAAGTCCTTTTTGAATGCTTAAATTTACGACGGATTTTCCTGGTAAACTTCGTGTTTTTCAGCTTCTTCCATATTGGAAGGCACAATCGTATCGACTTTATGGTTAATCAAAACGTCAGCGTAGTGATCGACCTTGTGATTGATGGTTTTGAGATGATTTTGGAGATCATTGATCTCGTCTAAGGTCCGACGCTGCTGGACTTTCATCATTTCATAGCGTTCAGGAACTGTCTGTTCACCTTCCTGAACAAGCTTTAAGTAGTGTTGAATCCGTTCGACGGGCATACCAGTGGAACGCAGGCAAATAATCAGGTTTAACCATTCGAGATCGACGTCTTCAAAGACCCGGTTGTTGTTTTCGTCGCGCTTGACGAAGGGGAGCATGCCATGGTCATGGTAGTACCGGATACTGTAAGTAGAAATTGCCATTTTTTAGCAACTTCTTGAATTGTATAAGACAATTTAATTTCCTCCTAAGGGTGACAATCAACTTTTTGATTGTCAATTTAAATTGAATCGTTATTGTTAGTCTAATCATCAACACTTTGGTTGTAAACAGATTTGCCCGTATGAATAGTAAAAAAGGTTGAACTTTTTAGGTTGCCTTACAGTTACCGTAAGGTGTTAAGCTGGGCTGTAAACTTGAGGGAGGGATAACGGTGCGTAAATACACAGTACAACTGACGGGGCGTGATTTCGAACCAGCGGAAACGTGGCAATTAGATCCCACAGCGGCCGTAGCGACGGTTCAGAGTAGTGCGGATTACGACTTGCTGGTCTGGGACCCGGATGACGAGACGTGTGAGATTTATCCACAGGAAACGTTGGCGGCGTTAAGCGACCGGCTAGCCCATACGGCTTATTCGCGGTTACTTGATCAGATTGCCCGGGTCGCAAACCAGCAAGGCCTTCAAATCACACCGGGACTGCGCCGGCAATGGTACTTGGTAGGTGATTTAGCCGTGTTGGAACACGCATCGTTAATTAACGTAGCGGCGGCCTTATTGAGTTTAACGGTTCAGGCCCTCAAACCTGAAACTGCCAGTTATCATCCCAGCGCAGTTCGCTTACGGGGATTGGCGGATCAAGCGCGATGCTGGTTGATGGCCGCGCAAGTCACTTCGTTACAATTAGTAGCAGCACCTAAACCCTTAACGACCTTACTGCAGTATTTATTAGACCAAGCAAACGCACTGGATGCGTGCCATGCGGGTGGGCGTTCGCGGGCGTGGCAACTCGCCAATGACGCGGAAGCCTTAAGCCAGGTTGACGTTCACCCGACCCAATTTCAGACCAACAGTGCGTGGACGTTAATTCGTGCGGCAGCTTTAGAACGTTATGATCAATAATGAAAAATAAAGCAGTGGTCATGCTTGACGCCTCATTTATAATTAGAGTAGAATGAGAATATAATTAAAATACATGTTGATGAGAAGAGTAGCTTAAAGATAATCGCACAGGGAGCCGTGTTAAGTGGAAAACGGTCGGTTGGATTTTTGCGAAGATGAACTCGGAATGCCTAGTGGCGGTCGTTGGGCTGCGCTAGCGGCACTGGCCGATACCCCAGTAAGTTGGAAACAACTTAGTGAGTTTAGTGGGGTGACCCGCTATTGAACTTGGGTGGTCACACGAAGCCGTCGTCCCATGAAGGACGGGGGCTTTTTTTGTGTAGCTGGGGATTTGGATGAGCCGATTTTAATGAACTAAAAACCGTAAGAGAAAACTGAGCGAGGGTGATTGATATGACAAAATCTAATGAAAAATGGCACATTGAAACGTTGTTAGCACAAGCTGGAAACCGAACGGATGACGTCAAAACGGGGGCAATTTCTGCCCCAATTTACTTATCCACCGCGTACCGCCATGCTGGATTAGGGCAGTCGACGGGCTTTGATTATCCAAGGGAAGCGCAACCGACACGCGGCGTATTGGAAACAACGTTAGCACAAATGGAACACGGGGTAGCGGCTTACGCATTGAGTTCCGGGATGGCTGCTATTCAACTAGTCTTTACGTTATTTCATAGTGGGGATAAAATTATTATTTCAGATGATTTGTACGGTGGGTCCTACCGGTTCTTTGACTTATTGCATGATCACTACCATTTGACGTTTGCGGTTTGGGATGGACAGGATCAGGGTGAACTGGCGGCGTTGATTGATGATCATACGGTCGCACTCTGGTTAGAAACACCTTCCAATCCCACGATGAAGGTCATTGATCTTAAAAAAACCGCGGCGACAACGCACGCACACCACATTAAGCTCATTGTGGATAACACTTTTTACACGCCGCTAATTCAAAAGCCCCTGGATTTAGGTGCCGATATCGTGGTTCATTCAGCGACAAAGTACCTTGCTGGGCATAACGATATTTTGGCGGGCGCGGTGGTCGCTAAACATGAAGAGGACGCCAAACAATTAGAATTTAACCTAGTTACGACGGGGGCCGTACTTGATCCGTTCGATGCTTGGCTACTATTAAGAAGCCTTAAGACGTTGCCGCTGCGCTTACACCAACACGAAGCGAATGCGCAGGCATTGGTCAAATTTTTAACGGCTAATCAGTACGTGGAACGGGTCTTGTACCCTGGACGGGGCGGCATGATCAGCTTTTACTTAGCGGCGGGGACCGATGTTGATCAGTTCTTGCAAGCATTAAAGGTCGTCTCATTTGCCGAAAGCTTAGGTGGTGTCGAGAGTTTGGTCACGGTGCCAGCGGGTTCAGACGCACGCGGATCTAAGTCCAGAACAACGGGCGGCTAAGGGCATTACAGCGAACTTATTGCGGCTGTCAGTTGGAATTGAAAACGTAGCGGACCTTCAAGCCGATTTACAGCAGGCGCTTGAAAAAGCACAAAAGTAAGCCAAAACACTTTACTTACTTTTAGTATGTGTTAAACTATGGTTAATAATTAAATTGGAGGCATTGAAATGGCAACAGCAACTTTAAGTGACGCGGAAATCCGCGAACGCATTAAAACTGGCAAACACATGTTATTTTTCACGGCGGATTGGTGCCCGGATTGCGCCTTTATCAAGCCAGTGATGCCTCAAATCGAAGCTAAATATGATCAATATGATTGGATCACGGTTGACCGCGATGCTAATATTGAAATCGCACAAGATATGGGTGTCATGGGGATTCCTAGTTTTGTCGGTATTGAAGATGGTCAAGAAACTGGTCGTTACGTCGACAAGTTCCGTAAGACCCAGAAACAAGTTGAAGATTTCTTAGATACACTAGAAAAGTAAGGTTTAACAAAGCGTTAATTATCGGGAAGTGAACCGGTAATTAACGTTTTTTGATTGGTTTGCAAGTCGTTCTCTGCTAGAATATGAACTATTAATCTTGAAAATGGTGATAAACATGACAACCAATGTATTTGAAGACGTGATCGTTCGGACCACGAAAATTGCGGATTTACCGGTATTACACGTGTTTGCGGCTAGTCAGGCCCAAACTAAGCTACCAACCGTTATTGACTATCACGGGTGGACAACGCAGACGTCATCTGAATTGGTCGCAAGTTATGATTTAGTGCGGCGCGGGTTTCGCGTGATTTTGCCCACGGCTTACCTGCACGGCAGTCGTAACGATGGGGTTGACTTAGATCGACACCCAGAACATTTTTGGTCAATTGTTGGCCACTCAGTCGCAGAGTTTCCCACATTGGTCGATGCACTGGTAAAAGCGGGTATTACTGATCCTGAAAAGGTCGGTGTGATGGGAACGTCCATGGGTGGGATTACCGCTGCCGGCATCATGGCCACTCAGGCCAACGTTACGGCTGGTGTTTCCTTAATTGGGTCACCAGAGCCAGTCGCCTTTGCGAAGGACCAAGTGGCGCAGATTCCGGCCGAGTTAAAAGCCCAATTACCAGCGGACCTATTAACGAAAACCTATGATCAGATTGGCCAATTTGACCTGTCACAACACGTGGACCGGTTGAACGGTCGCCCGATGTTCTTCTTTAACGGCACGGCGGATCAGATGGTGCCGTATAAGTACGTGGCTGATTTTCAGGAACGGTATCAAGATGACGCTGCCTTAGCACAGACGGTGTTTAAGCGTGCGGATGGTGGCGTGCATCACGTGCCTCACCGGATGCATGAAGCGGCCGTTGATTTTTTGGCGACGCATTTGTTGGATTAGGTAAACTTAAAAAATGTTAATAACGAAGTCCACGAATTGAACTGATTCGTGGACTTCGTTTATACCAAAAAGCTATTAATTCCTATGAAAGATAGGCATTTTACATTGTTGTGGGCGCCCCTTATACTGAATTCAAAACTTATAGGGGATGGACAAACATGTTTGCACCACAAATAGATGCGCAGCGGCATCAGCGGTCAATACGTAATCAACGGCTCGTTCAGGAACTCAATGATCAGCCACACGATGTCGCGGAAACACGGGCGCTAGTGAGTGAGATTACGGGGCAATCATTAGATGAATCGGTCGAGATTCGGCTACCGTTTTATACCGACTTTGGTGCCAATATCAAGATGGGAAAACGGGTCTACGTTAGCAATAACGTGATGTTTACCGATTTGGGTGGGATCACGCTGGCCGACGATGTCTTGATTGGTCCCGGTGCCAGCCTAATTACGGTCAATCATCAATCTGATCCAGAACATCGCCACGATTTGGACTTGAAACCCATTCAGGTCGGAAAACGTGCCTGGATTGGCGCCAAGGCTTTGATTTTACCAGGGGTGACCATTGGTGAAAATGCTATCGTGGGTGCCGGTGCCGTTGTAACTAAATCCGTGGCGGCCAATACCGTAGTGGCAGGGGTTCCTGCCCGGGTCATTAAAACGTTATAACTTAGAATGTAAAAAACGTGCCACAGAATTTTGATTTCTGTGGCACGTTTTTTACGATGAACTAATGAATGAGATACACTTGGTCGTGAATCAGGTCGAATGGCCGGTAGTGGCGGTTAAGTTGTTCAACGGTCTCGCCGGATTGATAATCCGCGTGATCCCAAAATTGTTTGGAACCCGTGGCCCCGTACTTTTCACCGATACAAATCAACGTGATGTCAGTCTCACTAGCCCGAATGGCTTGGAGCAACTCCCAGTCGATGGTCAATTTATCCGGTGACCACGCCATGATGACAAATTTGACTTCGTCGGCGTATTTTTTGAAGGCGCTGATGGCATCTAACGGCTCGATTGCGGTTACTGGCTGACGGCCGGTCTGATTATGTGCCTCGTGCGTCCAAGCTTTAGAATCCGTCGTGTAGATGGTCTGTGAAGGATGTAAACGGCGGAGTCCCTTAGAAACGTAGCCGTTGCCAGCCATCACTTCCAAAACGGGGGCATCCCCGACAAAGTCAGCCAGATCTTTTAAGAATGGGGCACTGATGTAAGCCCACATGCCGTATTTATCCTCGACGTAGTCCCGAAAGTCGCGCAGTAACTTATCCACTTTTGGAAGGGCGTCGGAAAGGCGTTCCCATTCGGCGTCGCCGGCAGGGTCCCCGATAGCGTAGCTCTGATTGATCCGGGCAAAGAGCTCGTCTTGGAAGTGGTCAGGCACTTGTAGGACGGGCAATTGTTGCGGTGGCAGGCCGGCCGCTAACAACCGGTCACTTTCCAAAACGTTATTGATCATGACTAAAATTTTGGGATCATCTTTGAAAAGCGTTCGGTAACGTTGCATCTGTTCAATGTAAGGCGGGGTGGCTTGTTGTTTAACCCGTTTTTTTAATTGTTTTAATTTTTTGGGATTCATGTAAACTCCTAATCATCAAAGTGAAGGTCCAGTTCTTCTTGCCCGGTCGTATCGGGCGCTGGACGTTGTTGGCGACCGTGAAGATAACCGTTCATCAGCTGAAATAGCTCGTAACGGTCTTCGCTGGTGAGCTTTTCAGCGTTAAAAGTCAGTGGTTTACCGGAGAGAAAGATGCGACCGAGATCGTATTCTTCCTGGTCGGCGCGACCAGATAGGTAGTCCGTTGTGACGTTAAAATACTCGGCTAACTTGCGAACTTCCAAGTAGGAAGGGGTCCGTAAATTCCGTTCCCAGTTCCCAATTTGGGCCGCCGTATTTTGACGGGTCGTAATGTCAGCGTCGGGTTGGTCATTTAAGGCGGTGGCCAATTCGGCCAGTGTCATTTTTTGTCCCCGTCGGAGGGCTCTTAAACGTTCAGGAAACATGTGATCACTTCCATTTCTTATAGTAGTGGCGCGGATAACGCCATAAATTCATCGATATCGCGTTTGATTAATGCAACCCCCGCTTGCCAAAAGGCCGGTTTAGTCAAATCGACTCCGAGGTGTTTTTGCGCGAGTTCTTCAGTAGTCATGTTGGCAGTGTCGCGGAGTAACGCAATGTAGCGCTCCTCAAAGTCAGGTTGCTGCTTAGCTTGTGCGTAAATCCCGAGGCTAAATAAATAACCAAACGTGTACGGGAAGTTATAGAACGGCACGTCTGAAAGGTAGAAATGCAACTTGCTAGCCCAAAACATGGGATGGTAAGTGGTTAAGGCGTTCCCGTAAGCTTCCTTTTGTGCGGCGAGCATCAGCGCGGATAACTCGTCAGGGGTGACAATGCCCCGTTTGCGTGCGTCGTAAAAGCGGGTCTCAAAGAGGAAGCGCGCCCGAATATCTAAGAACATCGCCAATGGATTCTGCATTTTAGTATCCAATAGTTGTAACTTAGTTTTAGGATCGTGAGCCGCTTTGACACTGGCGTCCGCCACGATTAACTCTGAAAAAGTCGATGCGGTTTCGGCAACGTTCATCGCGTAATCCTGCCGCCAGAGAGGCAAGTCTTTGATAACGTCGGCGTGAAAAGCATGACCTAGTTCGTGGGCCAACGTTGCGGTATCATTTGGCGAGCCCGTGAAGGTCATAAAGATGCGTGATTCTTGGGTTTCCGGCAAGTTGTCCATGTAACCGCCGGGCCGCTTGTTGGGGCGATTCTCCGCTTCAACCCAGCGATGCTCGAGGGCGTACTTAGCGAGATGGGCCATCTTAGGACTAAACTTCTGGAAGTTCGTAATCACGAAGTCAGCCGCTTGGTCATAAGTTTGACTAGTGGGGTGGCCACCCAAGTCGAGTGGGGCTTCCACGTCTTGCCAATCAAGTTGTGATTTACCCAACAACGCTGCTTTACGTTGGAGGTAGTGAAGCAGCAAGCCCTTATCTTCCGCTACGACCTGATACATCGCATCGAGGGTCGCTTGGCTCATGCGGTTAAGTTCCAGCGGCTTTTGCAAAAAGTTCGTCAGGCCGTGTGCTTGATAGTTGGTCAGCCGAAAGCCAGCTAGGTGGTTCAAGGTATCGGCGAAGGGGGCGGCGTTTGCTTGCCAAGTCGCTTCCCAATTTTGCATTAACTGGGCGCGTTGCGCATTAGGCATTGCCGCCGCCAGCATGTTTTGAGCCTGGCCGGCAGACAATTGGTGGGTCTGCCCGTGTTCGTCGGTATAGTTGATCTTGAGCTGATTAACAAGGGTATCGTAGTGGTCACTCCAAGCTTGAAAACCGTCTAAGGACAAGTTATTGATCAGTGCCTCAGTTGAATCAGCTAAGAGATCGCGCCCCTGCTCACGCATCTCTGTTAGGTTGAAGGCAACGGCTTTTAATGCTGGCTGCGTTAAAATGGCTTTGAACGTTGAGTCGTCAAGATTAACCAATCCCTTTTTGAACCGATTCAGCAGGTTATCTAACTGGTTATCGAGTTGATAGAGTTGGTTTAAGATGGTCCCAGCCTGAGTGTTTTTGGCGTCAGCGGATTGGACCGCGACAACGAAAACTTCACACTGGGCGAGGCCAGCTTGAATCTTCTGTAAGTCATTAACGATGAGAACGAACCAGTCGTTATCGGGTGTGTCAGCGTCAGTGCGCCAATTAGTCAGCGCAGTTCTAGCTTCAGCGAGGTGCTGCGTAATTTTGGTGATTTTCGCTTGAAGCTTTGGTGAGGTGATACCACCCGGAAAAATTTGGTCTAAATCCCATGTTTCTGAATAATGCATTTTTTGGACCCCCTAATCTGGTCTAGTTATCTTCAATTATAAACGTTATTATTATGGGTGTGGCGAAAATTCATCGAATATCACGTTGTAAATTCGTGAATCTTCATTTAAGGATGAAAGTGGGGGAGCGCAAGTGAAAAAGTTGTGGATAACGTTAGGTATTATCATCGTTATCGTTGGTGGTGGCCTGATTGGTGCCGGCAGTTATTTTTATCACGTGGCGATTGCCCGTGGTGATAAAGGATTCATTACTCAGAGCACGCGTTTATCGAAAAAGAGTGCGGTCTACCGAGAAAAATATTGGTACTTACACGCTAAAAAACAAACTTGGAAAATTGAAACGCCTGACCATTTAAAGTTAGTCGCTTGGTACGTTCCCAAAAAAGACGCGCGTAAAACGGTCGTTTTGGCCCACGGCTTTGCGGGAAATAAATCCTTAATGGGCGCTTGGGCGGGAATGTATCACGAGCTGGGCTACAATGTGCTGGTTCCTGATTCCCGGGCGTCCGGTGATAGTCAGGGGCAGGCCGTGGGTTACGGCTGGCTGGAACGTCGCGATGATCTGCAATGGGCTAAGACGGTCGTTAAGCGTACCCAGACGACGCAGATCGTGATGAGTGGCATCAGTATGGGCGCAGCCGGAATGACCATGGCTAGTGGTGAGCACCAGGTTCCCCAAATTAAGGCGTACGTGGTCGACAGTCCCTTTACGAGTGCGCAAGCCATCATCAGTTACCAAGCCAAGCAGATGTATCATCTGCCGGCCTTCCCATTAGTTGACGTGACGAGCATGGTGACCCAGTTGCGCGCGGGCTATAACTTCAGAGAAGCTGACGCGGTCGCCGCAATCAAAAAGAACCGGTTACCAATTATGATCATTAGTGGAACTAAGGACGACTTTGTGCCACCCCGTATGGGGAAAACGCTGTATCGTAACGCGCATCAGCCCAAAAAATTGTGGCTCGTTAAGGGCGCCGGACACACGACGGCGATTACCCAAAATTATCAAAACTATAAACAGCACGTGGCTAGTTTCTTAGCCCAATACGTGAATTAACTAAAAAGGTTCGGCTCACTGACATCAGTGGACCGAACCTTTTTAGATCAATCATGATTACGCTTGTTGGTAAGGCATTTGATAGGCCAATCCGGTACTATCTTTGAGCGTTTCCAAGTAGAGCGCATCTAAAGCTGCGGGACCGCTAGTGTGGGCGCGTCCCCAAGTGGCTAAGTCGTGATTGAGTTGACTAGCGACTTGGTGGTGATCAGCCACACAGTCGAGAGCTTGAGCTGCTTTTGATAATAGCTGAACCAATTCTGGGACTGCTTGAACTGCGGCATCGTTGTAGGCAACGTCAATCGCAGTGGTCAAAGCAATCGCATTTTCATTTTTAAGCATGTGCTCATCCCCTTAGTGCCAGTATAGCGCTGTCTGGGAAACAATCAAGTCAGAAATGAAAGCGCTGTCACGAAAGATGATGATTTTTTGATTGCACAAAAATTGAACTAGTGTTATATTGTAATAGTTAAATAGAACACTAGGGAGGCGGAAGTCAGTGGAATTTGACGATAAAGTCCCAATTTATTTACAGATTAAGCAAGTCATCTACCATGAAATGGTGACGGGCAAGTTAAAGCCGGGTGATCAGCTCCCCGCAGTTCGGCAGTTGGCACTGGATCTCACGGTAAACGTGAATACGGTCCAACGGGCACTCGGTACGATGATTGAGGAAGGGTTCTTAGTTTCACAGCGGGGTCGCGGAAACTTTGTGACCGAGGACCAACAAAAGATAGCGACGTTGAAGCAACAATTGGTACAAGACCAGCTCGTAACGGTTTATCACGAGCTCCACGCTTTAAATTTGAGCGATGATGAGATTATCACCAGCGTTCAACAGTACGTCCAGCAAAGGGGAAATCAAGATGACAGCCATATTAACGATTGAAAATTTAAAATATAACCGTAATCAGCGTCATATTTTGCATGATGTGCAGTTGACGCTGGCGGGTGGAAAAGTAGTCGGTTTATTAGGTGCAAACGGTGCCGGTAAGACGACCTTGATGCGGTTAATCACCGGAAGTGCGAAGGGGGCCGGGACTATTACGGTCAGTGGAACCAGTACACCGGTTGGCCGGAAGCAGCACGTTAGTTTTACGGATCACTTGAAGGGATTTTCACCTAGTCAAAAGATTAGTCGCATTGAACAGTTTTACGCTGCGGTTTATCCAGATTTTGACAGTCAGCGCTATCAAGAATTGGCACAGTTCTTAGGCTTAGATGGGCAGCAAAAATTAGCCGCCTTATCAAAAGGGACCCGCGAAAAATTGATTATTGCCTTGACGTTAAGTCGCCAAGTTGACCTGTACTTACTGGATGAACCATTTAGTGGCATCGACAGTATGAGTCGTAAGAAGATCATTAATAGTATTATTCGCTGGTTACCAGACACGGCAACGCTACTAGTGAGTGACCATTACGTTTCAGAAATTGCGCCCATCTTAGATGAAATCGTCGTGGTTAAGGATCAAACGATTGCGGTGCATGAAGCAACTGAGACGATTCGGGATCACAATCATATGGATATTGAAACGTACTATGAGCAATTATACGAAGGGGGGACTGACAATGACTAAGAGTTGGGCATTATTTAAGAAATTAAGTTGGCCGCGGTTTGTTTTAATGAACTGGGTGGTGGCATTTGAACTGTTGATGCTCGTCATTTCAGGCCTCTGGCAGGCTATTAGGGGTGACTTCCACGCCTATACGCCGTTCTTTACACTCTGCGGGTTTATGATGATTCCTTTGGTGGTTAGCCTAGTCATGTTAGCTGTTAAAAATGAGCGGACGACCATGACGGAAACGTACCGGTTAATTCCTATCAGTGACTGGAAGCTTTATTTGCTTAACCTAGGGGCGTCATTGGCTAACCAAATCTACTTGTGGTTAGTTCAAGGTATTCTGTTCGGCATAACGCTCCTGATTGGCCACAATAGTTTGGAAAAAGTCTTTAACGGTGTACCAGAAGGGCTCGGCCAGCTGAATAGTGAGGTCAATTTAGTCCAATTTGGATTGACAGCGATCGTAGTCGGTATCCTGTCGCTCTTACTAATTTGGAGTACGATCAGTTTGGTTCACTTTGTGACGAACGCTGCCAGCAGCTTCTTACCACGTTTTCGTCAGAACGTCGTGAATGTGATTATTTACATCATTGTCATGGCAATTGCCATTCGACTTGTTAGCGCCTTAATTGGTGGGCTTAGCTTTCTTTCGAGTCAGGCAATCAATGGCGGTGTGATTGATAACATGTGGGTAGGCATCGCCGTGATGGTGCTTGTGACCTTAATCGAAGGGGCGTTAAACGTCTGGATTCTCTCAAAATGGGTCGAACCTAAATTAGATTAGTACCGGCAGTTATTAGAATATTGTACTTGTTAGCAGTAACTAAATTCGCTTAATGGCGCATTTAGTTACTGTTTTTTTGTTAGCTCTCGTGATAAATGTTGATAAAAAGATTGACAATGAGTGACAACTCACTATAATAGATTTTGTTAGTAAGTAATCACTCACTCACTTATGACATAACAAAAGTAAACAGATTGAATTTATTGGGAGGTAACACTATGGGTCAAGCAATTATTGATTTACAACATCTGGCCAAGAAGTTTGGCAATCAAACGGTTTTAAAAGATATTAATTTAACGGTTAATCCGGGTGAAATTGTTGGGCTGATTGGACCATCAGGGGCCGGCAAATCGACCGTTATTAAGGTAACGCTAGGAATGGAAGTCGCTAGTGGCGGTTCGGCCAAAGTTTTTGATACAACGATGCCTAACCGGGAATTACTTGGCCGCATCGGGTACATGGCCCAAACGGATGCGTTATACGACGCGTTATCTGGACGTGAAAATTTGAAGTTTTACGGTCTGATGAAGGGCATCGCTAAGCAAGACATTAAGTCAGAAGTTGACTACGTGGCGAAAGTCGTTGATCTGACTAAGGACTTGGATAAGCGGGTTGCTGGGTATTCTGGTGGGATGATGCGCCGGTTATCCTTAGCAATTGCGCTGATGGGAAAGCCCGACTTGTTAATTTTAGATGAACCAACCGTTGGGATTGATCCCGCTTTGCGGCGACAGATTTGGGCCGAACTTGGTCGGATTCGTGATGAAGGTCGCAGTATTTTGATTACGACCCATGTGATGGATGAAGCGGAATTATGTGGACGGGTGGCCTTGTTATTGGATGGTAAAGTGATGGCGTTTGATGCGCCGACTGCTCTGGAACAACAATATCAAGTGGCAACGATTGAAGATGTCTTTTTGAAGGCGGAGGGTGTTGAATAATGCGAACAATTGCAATTATGAACCGGGTGCTGAAGGAACTCTTCCGTGACAAGCGGACGTTAGCCTTGATGTTTATCGCACCAATTTTAATTATGTTACTGATGAGTGTTATTTTTAATACTAATTCATCAACTGATGTGACGGTTGGGACCGTCTCAGTCAGTCACAGTTTGAACAAACAAATGGATGATATTAAGCATGTTACTGTGAAAACGTATGACACTAAGAGCGCCGCTAAAAAGGCGTTGGCTAAAGAAAATATTGACGCAATCGTTAAGAAAAATGGCAACAATTACAGCTTAACGTACGCTAATACGGACTCGACGAAGACGGCGACCGTGAAATTAGCCTTTAAGAACGCGTTGACTGCAACGAGCATTAACCAGTTGAAGTCAGCTTTGAAGAAGAGTACTAAGGCAACGGTTAAGATGCAGGCTCAGTTGCAAGCCATTCAAAAACAACAAGCAGCGGCCACGGCTAAGGCCGGTGGCAGTGCAGTAGCGGCTAAGCAGGCAGCTTCGACGAAAGCCACTTCCACGACGACCGCGACTAAGTCGACCAGTCAAAAGACGCCTAAGATTACGAACCACTATGTTTATGGTGATAAGGATACCGGTTACTTTGCTAAGATGTTACCAATCTTAATGGGCTTCTTCGTGTTCTTCTTCGTTTTCTTGATTTCTGGGATGGCCCTATTAAAAGAGCGGACGACTGGAACTTTAGATCGGTTGTTAGCAACGCCAGTTAGACGCGCTTCCATCGTCTTTGGGTACATGTTGAGCTACGGCGTCTTAGCAATCATTCAAACGATTTTAATTGTTTTAGTCACTGTTTGGATGCTCGGAATTGAAGTTGTGGGAAATATGGCGAGTGTGATCGTCATTAACTTAATTTTAGCGTTAGTCGCGTTGGCTTTTGGGATTCTGTTATCTACTTTCGCCAACTCCGAATTTCAAATGATGCAGTTCATTCCATTAGTCATCGTGCCGCAAGTTTTCTTCTCCGGGATTATTCCGTTGGATTCAATGGCGGCTTGGGTTAAGGATATTTCTTACATTATTCCAATCAAATATGCTGGTGATGCCGTTAGCGATATTATTATGCGTGGGACCTCAATCTTTGATTTAGGCTTTGATATTGGTATCCTGTTGATTTTCCTAGTCGTCTTAACGTTCTTAAACATCGTAGGGTTAAAACGGTATCGGAAAGTTTAAGTGTTGGTTTGAAAAGTATCATGGTAGATTGTTGGTTGGCGTGGTTGCCAGCATGCCGTATACTGGACGAAAGGGTAAAATGAACGTGAGGGATTTAGATGCAAGTCAATAATGTTGAAACCTTATTTAAAAAGACGTTGCGGGAGTCGGACCTGTCCGCTAAGCAACAGGCGGTCTTGCAAGTCAGCCTGAATTTATTCGCTGAACAGGGATTTGACCGGACGAGTACTAGTGAAATTGCTAAGGCTGCCGGCGTTTCAGAAGGGACGGTCTTTAAGCAATTTAAGACCAAAGAGGGCATTTTAAAAGCCATCTTAGATCCGATTATAGCCCACGTAGTACCGATGGTGGCGACTGAATTTCTCGATGAACTTAAGACCAATAATTTAGTCGATTTAAAGTCCTTCTTACAGTATGCTATTCGGGACCGGATGGTGTTTGCGGTTGGAAATCGGCAACAAATTAAGGTCTTCGCCCAAGAAATTTTGCGTAATCCTAAAATTATTACGGACTTGTCGGGTAAGGTGGAAGCGGTCGTGAATGGGCAAGTCGGCGAGGTGTTACAGCAGTTTAAAGATCGCGGTGAATTGGTAGATTGGCCCAACATGCGTATCATTCGTTATTTGGTGGGTATTCTCGGTAGCTACGTTTTCCCACAGGTCTTCTTCGCACCAACGGCTGACTTTGACGCTGATAAGGCTAGTCAGGAAGCAGTGGAAGTCTTAATGCGCGGGTTGACCCCCGTTAAATAAAAATAAGGATTCAGAAATTCTAAAATTTCTGAATCCTTATTTTTATTAGGCTTAAACGATGGTGGCTCCGAGCGTGTTCTTAAAGTGGCGCAGTGCCCAATCGTGTCCGGCGGCGTCAAAACTCGCCACGGCATTTTCATGGATAACGAGTTGATAGCCTAAGTTGTAGGCGTCGACGGCGGTATGTAAAACACAAATATCTGTGCAGACCCCAACTAAGTGTAGGGTGTCAACGTGGCGTTCCCGTAAACGCAGGTCAAGATCAGTTCCGGCAAACGAACTGTAACGGGTCTTGTCGAATTGCCAAACGGTTGCTTCATTTTGGTGTTCGGCGTACCAGTCTTTCAAAGGCCCGTATAGCTCACGTCCCCAAGTGTCACGAACGTTATGGGGCGGGAATAGCTTGCTTTCGGGATGGTACGGATCGTTGGGCGTATGGACGTCGGTTGGCAATAGGACCCAGTCACCCGCCGTACGCATTTGTTCGGCTAGCGTCACGATGGGCGTTGCAAGCAGTTGCCCCGGTTGTCCACAAGTAAGCGCGCCTTGGCCAGCGACAAAGTCATTGGTGTAATCGATGATTAGTAAGGCTTGTTTCGATGGCATAAAAAATCCTCCTAAGTGGTCACACTGAGATAGAGAACCCGCAGTTGGGTTTTCTTAGTCCTCAATGTATAAGTTGGTTCGAAACTTGTCAACTGTTTGGACATCCTGTAAACGGGTTTTCCGGATGTGGTCGTCAAAATAACAGTTGATTGGATTGACAATATTCTATTTCAATCGTTGTTATGCTCATGCAAATTGGATTATAATTGGTTAGTTAGGTTAACCTCCAATTGACCTTAACCTTCAATCTCATTATAGAAGGGAGGGAAAATGATGAAATTAAATAATACGAATCAACGCTTTAAAGCTTTTTTAGCGGGGACGGCAACGTTGCTGACTTTGTTAGCAACCAACGCCACCGCCGCTAAAGCAGACTCAACGGCCACAACTGCCGCTGAATCAACTGTCGATGCAGCATCAGTTTCAAGTGAAAAGTCAACGACACCAGCAAAGAAAGTTGTTCTGTCAACGCGTAGTTCTACTAAAAGTAGTGCAACGTCAAGCAGTTCTTCAACGCCAGTGTCGACTAGTCAGAGCAGCAGTTCTGCAAACTCGAGTTCAACTTCATCCGATACGACGGGTAAAGCGAGCTCTTCTAGTAGCAGTGCTGCAAGCTCAAGTTCAACTTCGTCTGATACGTTGGATAAGGAACAATCTTCCAGCAGCAGTTCCGCACCTCAGGATAGCAAAAGTGATCCGATTAAAGTGCAAGCTAAAGCTAAATCAGATAATGCTGAAAATAGTAAGCGCCAGACGGTGACGCAACAATATTCGCCCGTCACGACTAGTCAAAAAGGGTCGCTTAATATTCTACCCAAAGCTAGTTTAATGAAATTAAGTGACAGTAACCTCGCTGCTTTGGCAGCCCAAGCTGAGATCCCAGTTAAAGGAATCTCAGCGGATGACGCTACTGTGACGGATAGTGATGGGAAAGTCTATAGTGCGAGTGATGCGCTCGGTCTTTACGAGAGCTACGTTGCGAGCTATGTATGGTCGATTGATAATGGTGTACCAGTCAAAGCTGGTGATTCGGCGACACTATCACTACCGAGCAATGTATTGTTTACTGCCGGAACGACAGCAGTAAAGGTGATGGGCAGTAACGGTCAGCAGATAGGGACTTTTTCTGCTGAGGCAGGTACCCAAAAAGGGACACTGAAGTTTAACAATTATTTTGAATTAAATAATGTGTCTGGTCGGCAAGGAACCTTAAAATTCAACGTGACTGGGACTGACGCTAGTATCGGTGATGATAATGCCAAAATCAATAAAATTGGTTGGACACTCACTGATAGTGATAAGAATGTAACTGGCGTGGAATGGCAAATAGTTGTGAATATTGGTAGTGAAGCGTGGAACAATGTTACGGTTGTTGATCAACTGGGACAGTACCAGACACATGGTGATGATTCTTCTAATGATATTACCTTTGAAAGTGGATACTATGCTGATGGAAAATTTTGGGCAAATAAAGCTGTTGGAGATCAGGGTAAACTTGGTACCTACAGTTTTAAGGATAAAAAATTTACACCTGTTGATGGTATATCAGCCACAGCTATAAGTGTGACAACAGATGGCAACCAGATGACCATTCAGTTGGGAAATATTACAAGCGCTATTAATATATTTTATGGGGTTTCAATTGTGCCTGACCAGAATTATACCAATAACGTAAGTGCTACGTATACAGCAGCCGGTACGACTGATCCAGGAGATGGCGGAACTACCACTCCTGGTGACGGCGATGGTGATAGTGGTAGTGGTGAAACCCCTACTGGTCCAACTGTTAAATCGAATAATTCAGTTCATTATGGTGCTGAAGGTTCAGCAGATTGGAAGACTTATGATCTGATTGTCTATAAGACTGATAGTACAACCGGGGCTGCAGTACCGGATGCTGTTTATGAATTACAAACAGCTACTGGTGTTGTTTTGCAAACTGGTTTAAAGACAGACCAAAATGGTCAAGTGGTGTTTGCAAACTTGGCTGCCGGAACGTATTCATTGGTTGAAACAGCTGCGCCTGAAGGTTACTTGTTAGATAAATCTGAACCTCCAATTGAGATTAATGATGAAACAGCGACGGTTGACGGTGTCGTTACCAATCGCGTTACACAAAAAGTCACTGATGTACCAATTCCAACGACTAGTCTGACGGTTAAGAAAGTTTGGGACATTGTTCCATGGGCCTCAGTAGTGACACCAAATGTCACAGTGACTTTGTATCTGAATGGTAATCCAACCACACAAACTTTGACTTTGACGCCTGAAAATAAATATCAAGGGTCATTCGATAACTTGCTAACTAGTGATGCTTACGGTACGCCTTATACCTACACGGTGCAGGAATCCGCATTGGATGGTTATGAAGGCAGTCAAGCTACGGCCGGCAATACGGTTACACTAACGAACACTTATCGGACGATTACAGTCAATAAGACTGATGAGTCTGGTCATAAGTTAGCTGGTGCAATCTTTACGCTGACGGATGCTGATGGCAAGCAGGTTGATCAGCAAACAACTGACGAAAATGGTCAAGTTGTATTTGCTAATCTAAAACAAGGTACTTATCAGGTCCAAGAAACTACAGCACCTGCAGGCTATACCGTGAATTCTGACATTAAGAACGTTACTTTAGATAGTCAAGTTAACAATCAAACAGTGACATTTACTGATGCTGAGATTAAAGGCAGTCTTAAGGTGATCAAAGTTGATAGTGCGACGAAGACTAAGTTAGTTGGTGCAACCTTTGAACTAAAGGATGCAGCAGGTAACGTGGTAACAGGCACGACTGATGCTAACGGCCAACTTGTTTTTGATAATTTAGCCCTTGGCACGTACATCTTGGTTGAAACGTCTGCGCCTGCTGGTTATCAACTTAATACGAAATCACAAGACATTGTGATTTCCGCAGATAGTTCTGACCAGACGCAAACAGTTACGGATGATGCGATTAAGGGTCAGTTAACCATTACCAAAGTTGATAGCGTAACTGGTGCTAAGTTAGCTGGTGCGACCTTTGAATTGAAGAATGCAGCGGGTAAAGTGGTAGAAACTGGTACGACGGATGTTAATGGTCAACTCACCTTTAAGGATTTAGCCTTAGGCACGTACACTTTAGTCGAAACGTCTGCGCCAGCTGGTTATCAAATCAGTGCTAAGTCACAAGCAATTGTGATTTCCGCAGATAGTCCTGACCAGACACAAACAGTTGCGGATGATGCGATTAAGGGCCAATTAACTATTACTAAAGTTGATCGTGTGACTGGAACCAAATTAGCTGGTGCGACCTTTGAATTAAAGGATGCAGCGGGTAACGTGGCAACAGGTACAACTGATGCCAATGGCCAACTTGTTTTTGGTGATTTATCCCTTGGCACATACACCTTGGTTGAAACAACTGCGCCAGCTGGTTATCAAATCAGTGCTAAGTCACAAGCAATTGTGATTTCCGCAGATAGTCCTGACCAGACACAAACAGTTGCGGATGATGCGATTAAGGGCCAATTAACTATTACTAAAGTTGATCGTGTGACTGGAACCAAATTAGCTGGTGCGACCTTTGAATTAAAGGATGCGTCAGATAACGTGGTAACTGGCACGACCGATACTAATGGCCAACTTGTTTTTGATAATTTAGCCCTTGGCACGTACACCTTGGTTGAAACGTCTGCGCCTGCTGGTTACCAAATCAATACGACCTCACAAGAAATTGTGATTTCTGCTGAACAAGCTAGCCAGGAACAGAAGGTTGCGGATGATGCGATTAAGGGCCAATTAACCATTACTAAAGTTGATCGTGTGACTGGTGCTAAATTAGCTGATGCGACCTTTGAACTGAAGGATGCGTCAGGTAATGTGGCAGCAACAGGCACGACCGATGCCAACGGCCAACTCACTTTTAAAGATTTGGGAGAGCGTAAAATATCTTGTGTAAATGCATAAAAGATTTCTGAATTGTATAGAAA
>CALFSK010000022.1 GCA_937916845.1 uncultured Lactobacillus sp.
CGGCCCCCCTCCGCCCCCCCCCACACAAAAACCCCCCCCCCCTTTTCCCCCCCCCCCCTAAAAAAATTTCAACGGCCCGTCAGTGGCCAGTGCGCCAACGCCACGACCCTATCGTGCTATTAAAGTAATTGTACCACCGCACGATGCGGCACACGGTTAAAATACACTGCTTTAAGAAGCCAAGCGCTTATAGAAGACCCAGTAGCTCCAAATGAAGTAGACCAGCATAATCGGTAATACCGACAACGCAATGACCGTCATCAAGTGCAACGTATATGGTGAATTCGAAGCGTTCTTAATCAAAATACTGTTAGCGGCGTTGTTTGCAACCATCACCCGTGGGAAGAGCCCGTTAAATAACAGGACGACCACGTCGATCAACGACAACCCACTACTAATAAAGGATAACCATTCGTGGTTCCCGTAGACCCCGTAAGTGGCTAAACAAGTCAGCACGACTAAGGCAACGACTAGAATCAACGTTGAAATTGGTTTCTTCGTGAAGAAATCCGTGCTGAAGAAGAGCAGGATGGCGAAAACCACTTCACCGGCAAACAGAACCCAATAGAGTGGTTTAGCCCACTTGAGTGCCCGTTCACGTAACGTCCCGGTCGTCTTTAAGCGGATAAAGTTCAGACCGTGCAAGTAGCAGAGTAACGTAACCGCAACCCCACCAACGATTGAGAACAAGTTCACGTAGTCAGTAAAGTGTGCCGTCATGTCGCCATTGGCGTTGATTGGCATCCCTTTGACCATGGCGGTAAACATCATCCCGAATAAGAACGCGGCACAACCACTACCGATGGCTGCGGCCCATTCCCAGAAATTCCGACCGGCATCACTTTCCATCCGGCTCCGAAATTCGAAGGAGACGCCCCGCATAATCAAGGCCACTAGAATCAACAATAGGATTAAATAGAACCCTGAGAACAAAGATGCGTACCACATTGGAAACGAAGCAAACATCGCCCCACCAGCAGTAATCAACCAAACTTCATTGGCATCCCAGTGCGGACCAATCGTATGAATAACGACGTCGCGTTCTTCACGCGTCTGCGCCAAACTTTTAATGGCCATCCCAACCCCGAAGTCAAATCCTTCTAGGAAGAAGAAGCCACTAAACAAAACGCCAACCAGAACAAACCATAAAAATTGTAAATTACTCATGGCTGAACGCCTCCTTACCATAAGGATCGTATGGTGCGTCATCAGGCGTATTCAACAAGTCGTCCGGACCATGATGGAGTGCACGCCGTGATAAGACAATCATCACAATACCTAATCCACTAAACAGGCAGAAGTAAATAATATTTGAAGTTAATAACGAAGCCACACTGACATTTGGTGAAACGGCGTCGGCAATCGTTAACAATCCATAAACAACCCATGGATAACGACCCAATTCCGTAATGAACCAACCAGCCGTGTTAGCAACAAATGGTAGGAACGTGCAGATTCCAAGAACCCACAGGAACCAACGTTGCCGTTCAATCAGCGTTGAGTTTGCTCGGTTAAAGATCAACCCAACAATGGCAATCAACGCAAAGAGACCGCCGGAGAAGGCCATTGTCCGGAAGCTCCAGAACAAGGTCTTCGTTGGAACGTAGTAATTCATATCCTTACCAAACTTCTTATCGTACTTAGCATGCAATTCTTTATTGATTGCATTTTGACCCTTAACGTTACCTTGAAGCTTGTGGTAGCTTAAGATGTCCAAGACGTATGGTACTTCGATCGACCAATTCGTCTTATGGTTCTTAGTATCCATACCCGAAACGATCGCCCAAGCTGCTGGCGAACCGGAGTCCTTGTACAGCCCTTCGGTTGCGGCAAACTTCATTGGTTGTTCTTTGATGATGGCACGGGTTTGAACGTCCCCCATACCAACAACGCCAACCGTTGCCAACAGACCGATGATCAGACTAACTTTGATTGACTTGCGGAAGAACTGTACATTCTTCTTCTTTAAGAGTGCGAACGCGGCCATCCCTGCAACAACGAATGACCCCGTCACAAACGCCCCAAACAAAACGTGTGGTAATTCATACCATAACTGCGGGTTCTTGATGACAGCGCTGAAGCTCGTCATTTGTGCCCGCCCAGTTTTAGCGTTGATCATGAAACCAACTGGGTTTTGCATGAAGCTATTGGCTGCTAAGATCCACATTGCGGAAATCATCGTCCCAATGGAAGTTAACCAAATAAATGCGCAGTGGATACCGGCGTTAAACCGATCCCAACCAAACATCCATAAACCAATAAACGTGGATTCCATGAAGAACGCAACCAAGGCTTCAATCGCCAACGGTGCGCCAAAAATGTCACCCATGAACCGTGAATATTCAGACCAATTCATCCCAAATTGAAATTCTTGAATTATCCCCGTCACTACCCCAACTGCAAAGCTAAGTAGGAAAATTCGACCCCAAAACTGCGCCATATGTTTGTACATTACGTCTTTTTTAACCACGTAAATTGTTTCCATAACTGCAACTACGAAGGCTAATCCAATCGATAATGGCACAAAGAAGAAATGAAACACCGTAGTCATTGCAAATTGAAAACGCGCTAAGGATACAATACTTAATCCGAGATTCATAATGGTCCCCCCTTTTTTATTAAATTGTCGCCCCCACTAACCCATCAAAGAAAGCGGAAACAATGATTCATCCTTATCATATCAACTGATAAGTGAAATTTCAATCAATCTCAACTTTTAATCCTAAAATAGTCAACTGCTTTAATTTTCAAAGTCGGTTGCTATTTCGATAATGATTACTTTACCAGCTTTTTAGCGGTTTTCCACCCTACTCAAATTGGTTTAAAAGACTAAAGCAGCGCGGTTTGTGCTTGTAAACTCGCTTTACAATCCAACTAATCAGCGTATTAAATCATTTTATAGTATGAACATATACCCATATCATCTAAAAGACGCCCCATTTGCTCATTATAAAATTAATAACCGCTAACAAAACCGTTTATACATGGTATATTCGTAATACGAAATAGATTAAATCATTGCGAGGAGTAAATAATGAACAGAAAACCGCAAACCAAACCGGTCATTGACCGATATAAGATGTTTAAGTACGGTAAGCATTGGGTATACGCGGGAATCACATTAGCTAGTGTGGGGACAACGCTATTAATGACGACCAACGCTCAAGCAGCCGACACAAATAATGGCTCCGATGCACCAACCGCAGCCATTGCTGCACAGCCAACCATAGCAACTGAAGAGACTGCTGGAGCAGCGAATGGGGCCGCTGCTCCGGCCGGTACCGAAAACAAAGAAACTAATAACGAGCAATCGTTACAAGACCAACCGACTGGCCTTCCAGGCACTGATAATAAAGGCTCACAAGTGGATGGCGACAATTCTGGTAGTGATGCTTCGGGCCAAGGTTCACAAGGTAGCGATGCAACCCAGTCAGAAACTGGTAGTTCCGCTGTGAATAGTGGCACGTCAGACGGTTCTGAAGGAACCCCATCAGGCGATAGCGACGCGCAATCAGTTGACTCATCCGCTGATAGTCACGTGACTTCAAACGCTGTTTCGGATGGATCTAAACAACCAGCAGCTGAAACACCGACGCCTGATAAGGACCAATCCGTCTCACCCGTTCTTTCCGATGCCCGTTTAGCCGAGGATGCTTCCCACGGTCCCGTCTACACGACTGACGATAAAACGTTGGACCACCAAGGCAAAATCACCATTGAACAAACCGGGCCTTACGCCATTACCTGGAAAGAAGTTTCCACGACTAACCAGACGGAAACCAAGACCGTTACCCTCGATGCCAGCGATTTTGTTAACCTGATCAAAACGATCAATGACACGACTGGCAATACGGATAAATTGGCCGCAGCAAAGGCTAAGTATGAGGAAATGGTTGCCCAGTTAAAGGCCCTACCAAGCAAGGTTGCTAGCCAACTCGTTGGGAACTTGCTCTATCAAATGATCTTTACTGGATCTGGCTCTCAAGCCCTATCCAATTTCCGGACTACGCTTGATCCAACCCGTTATCAGATTTCCAACACTTGGACCGGTCTTGATCCAGTGGCCTACGCCGCTGACCGCGAAGCCGCCGAAACGTATTACCCAGCAGCCGTAACTTGGTATAACAACGTTGCCAAAGAAACTTGGTCACTACCAGAATATAACGACCCAACACAAAATGTTCGGGCGACTTATATTCAGAATGGTGATTCCACCAAGACCGTTGTCATTGGTCAAGGCTGGACTGAACGTCCGGACTGGATCGGCTACGTTTCTAAGATTTGGTACGACATGGGTTACAACATTTTGATGCCAAGCCAACGGGGCCAATTTTTAAGTGATGGTAACGACATGACCTTTGGTTACCAAGATAAGTACGACTGGTTAAACTGGGTTCGCTTAGTCGACGAACGCAACGGTAAAAACAGTGAGGTCGTCTTTTACGGTCAATCACTAGGCGCCGACACCGTCATCGAAGCCGCTTCCGTGCCAGGTCTTTCAAAATCAGTTAAGGCAGTCATTGCCGATGCTGGTTACGCAACCTTGCCCGAACTAGGAAGTTCGCTATATAACAAGGCCGTTACGGCAATTTCATCTAAATTAACGTCAATCGGTCTACCCGCAATTACGAGCATTCCATTCTTGTCGTATGACCAAGTCCTAGCCGTCATCAACA
The DNA here is from genome assembly GCA_937916845.1 of uncultured Lactobacillus sp. Lineage (GTDB taxonomy): Bacteria > Bacillota > Bacilli > Lactobacillales > Lactobacillaceae > Lactiplantibacillus > Lactiplantibacillus paraxiangfangensis. The sequence goes on from CALFSK010000022.1 coordinate 4,677, forward strand.
ACCGCCTGATGAAACAACAAGGCTTCAGTGTTGATGACATTTCCGGCGTGAGTGCTGCCAGCAAAGTAACGGTACCGCTGATGCTCATTCACACTGAAGACGATGCCTTTATTCCGTATACACAATCATTGGAACTGGCCGCCGCTAATAATTCCAAGATTAAAACTGTTTGGATTTTACCAGGCGAAGTTGGTGGTCACGCCGGGGCAAATAACGCAGTGCTTCAATACACGCAACACATTAAAGACTTCCTGGCTGAAGCAACCGCTACGGCAACGGACGTTGATACCGGCGAAGCCGTTGACCCAGAAGATACTGAAATCATCACCTCTACTCCAGAACCGACGACTGATACGTCTGATCAAACTGATAGTGGGACCTCTACTCCGGAAACGCTACCTGATACGTCTGACCAAACCGATAATGGTACCGATTCTGGGACAATCACGGTTGATCCTGAAGATGAGTTGGTTGAACAACCAACTACCGATTCGAATTCAGGTCAGGACACTCATTTGGATTCAAGCGATAACGCTAAGGGACAAACAACGCTCAACCAGGCCAAGCCTGAAGATGTTGATCAAACTAATCCAGTGACGTTAGACCCAACTGCGACTAAGACTGATTCAAAGGCTGATTCGAAAAATGATTCTCAAGCTAACAACGTTAACCTTAAAGTCTTAACCGCAACAACGGACAGTCCCGTTAGTGCCGCCAGCTTAGCCGCATCAACTAACGTTACGACCAAACCATTGTTGAACTTAAACGCAAACGACCTTATTGATGAAGATCAGAGTGGTTCCGTCGTCACGGCTAGCCTTAAACATGACGATAGTACCCAAGTAAGTGCATCAAGCTTTACAGTTGCTAGTGTGCCAACTCATACGGCAGAAGCATCTGATACAACTACTGCGACACCAACTCAATTGGTCGACCACAGTGTCGCTTCAGAAACTCCGGCTGCCGCAAAAGCGGACACCCTGCCACATACTTCTGACAAGCCACAAACATGGCTTGCTGCGTTAGGTGCAAGCTTAGCTGCCTTAGCAACCGGCCTCTGGGCTAGTTTACGTCGTCGGTTTAACCGTTAATTAGCTATCTTCAATTGGCATTCCGTGTTATATTTAGCGACAGGATCCACGAGAAGAGGGTTAACCATGGAAATCGGCACACAAGTTAAGTTTCAACTAGAAGGTAAACCATTTACTGGCACCATTGCCAAAGTGTATACCAACTCTTTCTTAATCGAATTTGAAAGTACGGACGCTGAAATTGTCGACAAATATCACGACAAAGTGGTCATTAGTCAAAAACAAGTTCAAGCCGTTCAATAAAAGAAACGCGATCTTCAAGACGAAGATCGCGTTTCTTTTATTTATAACCATGCGTTTCCGCTCCGGCAGGCAGAATCAGTGTGCTGTGAGGGACGGTCGCAGCCACAGTGCGGTCTGCTCCCTCACTTTAAAGCCGATAACCCACGTCTTTAAAGCGCCCCGCAACATCAGTCGGCTAAGAACCACCGCCTAATGTTGCCGCCACTGCACACCAATCCTGCCCGCCTGCGCTTAAACTCATGTTTATTATTGTTATCAATCCTACTTACATTAAATACTCAGACGTTATCACTAAAAATGTCGTTCTGGATATTAGTATTACTTTGATAACCCACTTACTATTTATGTTTAAACCGTAATAACGCGGTCCCAATCAACGGCGTTAAAACCCCAGCTAAAATTGCTTCTGGCACCCCGTTTGTCCCGACAATCGTTAATAAATACGGCATCAATTTACTCAAGTCAACCTGGTAAAAACCAGCCGCCTGGTGCTGATACAACGTGCCAATCAGGCCCAAAACTAAGATTGTGTTCGTCAGTGACCCGGCGATTCCCGCCAAGGTCAAGCCTAATTCAGCTTTGTGCCGGCGGTTGAACCAAATGAATACCCAACCAGCAACGACGCCGATTAAGATTCGTGGTAAGACCGAAACTAACGGGTTAGTAAACACCATCGGGGCCAACGGGCTGGTCGGTGCCACAAACGCCCGAATCCAATCGATCATCCCCCAAATACCACCAACTAACGCCCCGTCACGTGGTCCAAGTATGACAGCCGCGATAATTACCGTGATATGAATCGTTGTGATACTAAGGCCCACCAATGGAATGTAGCCCAAAAATGGGACAACATTTTGGATAATAATAATTGCCATTAATACTGCTAATACACTTATGTGGTAAGCGTTTGACCGCCGCTGCATACTTGCCACCCCAATCTCTGAATTTAAGATACAAATCATTATAACATTGCCGATTTCACGCTACTAGTAAAATAGGAAACGGGCTGAGAGTGGGCCAAAAGGCGATTAGTTTGCGAGCATTAACGTGAAATCAGCGATTATTCCTGGGTTTGGAATAGTCGCTGATTTCGGGTTAAGCGGAACGAACTGCCTTTTGGCCCACGTTTCGACCATAGCGATAGGAAAAGCCAACCAGAAATTTTCTGATTGGCCTTCTGAGTTTTGTCCTTAACTCAACCCGTTATTTAAATTCATCAATTATCAACAGGTGTTATATACACCCCGTCGTTTATCCCTACTTATCGTTTTCACGTAAATTGGCCCGAATCCGTGAATGCCGGTAGCTGTATAGGAAGTAGATAATAATCCCAATCGTGATCCAAATGGCAAACATGTGCCACGTGAACGCTTGTAAGTTAATCATTAAATAAATACATGCTAGAAACGATACAACTGGTAGTACCGGGTAGAACGGCACTTTGAACGAACTATTAATTTGTTGTAGCGTTTCATGTTTGCGTAAAAAGACGACCCCGATGGAAACCATCGCGAATGCGAATAGCGTTCCGATATTCACTAATTCGGCAATCTTGTCCAACGGAATGACCGCCGCAAAGATGCTGGCAATGATTCCAAAAATCCAGGTACTCTTCACTGGGACCTTTGTCCGGGGGTTCAACGTCCGAAATGCTTTCGGTAGTAACCCATCCCGACTAATTGCGAATAACAACCGGGTCCCACCGTAAAGCATTACAATCAGCACGGTCGTCATTCCGACAACGGCACCTAGGGAAACAATCCCCGCTGCCCAATTTTGATGAATGACAGCCAACGCGTACGCAACCGGATCCCCAACGTTTAACTTAGTGTAATGAACGACCCCAACTAAAACGGCGGCCATTGCAACGTATAAAATGGAGGCAACGACTAGTGACCCAATAATCCCAATCGGCATATCGCGTTTCGGATTTTTCACTTCTTCAGAGGCCGTTGAGACGGCGTCAAACCCAATGTAAGCGTAAAAGGCCAACGACGCCCCTTTGACTAATCCGTGCACCCCGTGAGGCATGAATGGGTGGAAGTTAGCGGGCCGAATGAAGAAGATGGCTACGGCAATAAACAACACGATGACTAAGATTTTAACAATCACCATAATTGAATTGACCCGGGTCGATTCTTGCACCCCCCCGACTAACAGTAACGAAATGGCTAACACAACAATAAAAGCAATAATATTAAAACCAGCGTGTGGCGCGCCAGCCGTACCAGCGGCCGCCGACCAGAATGCGGGAATTTTAATCCCAAACCCACTCAGTAGGTTCTGGAAGTATGACGACCAACTGACCGCCACCGAAGAAACCGCAAATAGGTATTCTGAAATCAAAGACCAACCTAAGATCCACGCTAAAAATTCACCAAAAACCGTATAGACGTAAGTATAGGCACTCCCCGCTAACGGGATGGTTGATGCAAATTCTGCATAACACAAGGCAGCTAACGAACAAACCGCGGCAGCAATCACAAAGGAAAGCATGGCAGCCGGACCGGCATACTTGGCCGCAATAATTCCGGGGGTGATAAAAATACCGGAGCCAACGATCGCGCCTACCCCCATCATCGTTAAACTAAACGCATTTAACGTTTTTGCGAGGCCACTTTTATTAAAACTAGCTGGATTTACCGGCTTTTTGACCAATAACCGCCGTGATTCTTTCATTTATCGCTGCCTCCTAATCAAATTCTTATTAATACAACGTTTTTAATTTTATTAATTTTCACCCAAAGTGTCAAGTAAAACTCGATTTTTTTGACTGATTTATTCTATAAACGCCATAAATAAGCGGTTTCATCAGGATTGGTTATTTTATACAATCCAATTGATTATTCTCATCAGGTCTTCAATATTCAAACTTATCGTCCAATTAAAATTAATTATATTCTAATTTTTACAACAAAAAAGATAGGACTTAAACAACTTTTCTCGTTGCTTAAGTCCTATCTTGGTTTTATCAGTTCAATGGCTATTTAGGCTTTCTTTAGCCCGTCTGCATAACCGAACAGTTGAACACGTTCCCCTTGAACCGTTGGGACGATCTTTAAGTTCGCTACCCCATCGTAGTGGTTACCGACGCATAGCCGCCATAGGTTGACGTTTAAGTCTTCCCAAGCACCTTTATAGCCCCGTTCACCCTGATTATCGCCAGTCGCAAAAACCGCTGTGACCCGGGTATAACCGTTAGGAACCGTCCCATTTGTAATCACTAACTGATCAACGATAGCTTGTTCGCTCTCATCAAGTTGTACACCGGGGTGTAAGAAGTGTTGATCACCAGAGTTTGGTAACCGTAGCTTTTCATCCGCTGTGGATAACTTATTGCCACAATTCAAACAAAAGTTTGCATCTTGTAAATTTTCGTACTGACAATTAGGGCAAACTCGATAACGTTCATTTAACATCAATTTTTCCTCGCTTTACCATCGTAATTAATTAATCTTCGTGCGTGTCACGAAGCTTTTGACCACCCGTAACTTTAACGACCTTATAGTCGTCATTCCCCGTCTTTTGCATGTGTGCATCATAGCTGAATTCTTGGATATGGTTGGTATCTTCCAATTCAAACGTATAAGTCAGGTAATAAGTGATCGTAAACTTATCTTTGCCAGTTGGCACTACCGAACGGACATCACAGTCATAACTAACCCCGTAAATGTCGTCGGCACTATGATAACTCTTCGACATCCGAATCATTTCCTTGTACTGAGGATTTTCAGTGCCATCAGTAAAGTACTCACTCAAATCCTTGCTGTTATCATCAGACGCATCGCTTTCGTCACCCGTTGACGTCACGTTGCTGATAGCCGTCCAGTATTCGTCCATGTACGACTTCGCATCGTCCATGCTCATCACACCGTCAAATTCTAGCGTGACGTTTTCATTGTCGGTCGTCACTTTATAAGCTTTAGAGGTCACCGTTGAAGACCCGCTACCGTATTTACCAGTAACTTCCATGTTACCAGACCACGGTAATTCACTAACGCTCAAGTCACCAGTTGAATCCGCAGTTCCGACCTTCTTGTCATTCACGTAAACGGCCGTCTTTGGAGACGTTTGAACCGTAAAGGAGATCGTCCGTAATGCTAAATCAACACTTTGACCCGCTTTATCAATAAAGTAGGTCCCACTGTTGGTCATCTTCGAACCGTTGACCGTCCCGTTAGAAGCAATCTTGTAGTCACCAGGAACCAACGGCCCTAATTGCTTAGAATAGGTCGTGCTGTTAGACGTTGCCACTTGTTTGCCGTCTAACGTAATCTTAGCACCGTCCCGGTTAGTGGTTGCCGTTGGGTAGATTGGTTTAACGTGAATGGTGTACTTATCAAAGAGCAACCAGTGCTTACCACTCAATTGGTACGTGAAACGTTCATCATTCGTTTGCCCATTATTTAGCTGACGCTTAAAGCTCGCCAACGCTGCTGGCTTGGACTTGAAGTGTTTCGTTAACGGCTTGATCTTAGCGTCACTCAACTTCAAGTTAGGATCGGCTGAACTAAAGTATCCCGCAACACCCTTGTCACCGTTTTTGACGGCCGTTACGGCCCGGTTCAGTTGTGCGGTGCGTGAGTAGTAGTTCTTCCCAAATAAGTATCCGCCACCCAGTACAATAACAACCAGCGCGATGACGCTCCAAACCCACTTGGGTGTTTCCTTACCATTTCCATTAGTGCCAGCGGGCTTGCTTATTGCTACGTGTTCGCTCCGACTTCGGGTCGCATGGACCGTGTCTTCACGGGTTGGCCTAGTCGTTTGCGTATCGTTTGCCTTAGGCGCTACGCTGGCCTTTTCGTTTGCCGTGGTTGCACTAGACTTAGGCTGCTGCGCTTGACTACTACTTGGTTGGGCCTTGCTTGGTTGTGCACTTACTGGCGCCTTGGTTGATTGTGCGCTTGCTGGTGTCGTCGGTTGTGCTGCCGCACTATCACTAGCTTCCTGCGCCCTATACTCTTTTAAATTATAGCCACAGTTGCCGCAAAATTCATCCGTTGTTTTTACTTTCTGACCACAGTTTGGACAGAACATGGTATCGCTACCGCCACGGTCATCGGCCGCCTGATAGCGTTTGTGATTAAGTTGCATATCGTTTCCTCCAAGAATCCATTCTACCTGTGTAACAAGTACATGTTCACGCTACTCTTTCCCCCGTTTGCGTTTAGTTCAGTCTGAACAAAATACCCCTTGTACGTATGGCCATCGATGGTTTTCGAAACCTTATCCATCTTGGTCAAAGTGATTTTTTGTCCGTACACATCTTTATTCAAATTGATAACAACCTTTTTACGATCGCCGTGCCAGCTACCACCATCAACTAAGGAATCGTTTAGTGATGCAGCGAAGGTTTCAGCATCGCTGTTATTATTAAGCGTCACACGACCGCTATCATTAAAGCTGAGCTTCATGGCAGCCGTCTTACCATCTAGCTGATTGGTATTTAATAAATACCACGGGTTATGCCGACCAACTTCTACCTGGAAACTGCGGTAGTGGTAAATTCCACCACCGACGCCAGCAACGACTAATAAGGCGACTAACCAAACTAACCACGGCCGTTGCAAACCGTGATACCAGTTAACTAAACCACTCAACCGACCATGGCCCGTTTGAGGTGTCGTCGTTGTCTTGTTAACCGTCGCTTTTTGTGGCTGCGCCGTTGCCTTGGCTGCCTGTAAATCCGCCCCACAGTGTGGACAAAACTTCGTATCCGCTGGAACCTTCTGACCGCAATTTGAACAAAACATTGTTAATCCCCCATTATTCATTGTCTTAGAAAAGGCTACCTAAACCACTGTTAGACTGTAAAAATTCAGACGAGAAGTCCAAGGCAAGGTTCTCCCATTCGACCCGCCCAAAGATGTAAAAGGCTAGTGCTAAGACAATTAAAGCTAAGACAATCACGTAAAACTTATCGAATCGTGGTGCGTGAAGCGATTGGTTAATGGATAGAATATATCCGACTTGCCAAATCAAACTGATGGCAGTCAAGACCATCAACGTAAAGCCCAATTGCTTAATAAACGTCAGCGATGTGCCCGAAGTAAACGTAATCGTATAAACGGACAAAATGAGGATCACGTTCAAGATCATTGCCACGTTGGTTAAATGACCAAAGCGGTTCACATAGTCAAAGAAGTTAACGCCGCCGTCTTTGTTGCCCAGCGCACTGGCCCCAAAACCAATGATGACGTAGAACAAAATTCCAATAACAACTAAAATAAATAATTTAAAATCTAATCCAAAAGAAATGCTCTTCATTGGTACCGTGCTATTGGTGGCTTCGGCAGCTTGCTTGATGAAGCGATTGATTGCTGCGACAATGGCAAAGGTCAGCAACAACGCGCTAATCAGCATGGACACAAGGCCAAAATACTTTTGCGCTTCGACTTCTTCATTGGGCCGTTTGATTGAATCAACAAACCACTTAAAGTAGTTTTTAGATAATGATTGCAACTGTGCAACCCGGTCCGTTGAGGCGGCCTGATTGTCAGGTTGGCCTGCGGGCTGTTCGATTGGTGCTTGACTGGCTGCTGGCTGACCATTTTCCGTTTCAGCAGCTTGACTTAAATCATACCCACAGTGCGTACAAAAACGGGTGTCCCCATCGACCTGTTCCCCGCAGTTTGGACAAAATTTCATAATTTATAACTCCTCCTGTTAATCGTCATCTTCATCGGTGTTAGTTGTGTGTGCACGAATTTTCTGTGCGGGACTAATTTTAACGATCTGGTAGTCCTCACCATTTTTTTGAATCGTTGCTGTATAGCGAAAGACTTGTTCCCGGTCGTCCTTCGTATTTGAAAAGTGATACTTAACGTCATACGTCACCTGGCTGCGACCCTTAGTTGCGGGTACGGACAAACTGACGCTTGGATCGTAATCCACGCTCATGACATCGTCATTTTTGTAATACCCCTTTGCCATATCAATAAATTCTTGATAGTCACGGTTAGCGGTGCCATCAACGAAGTAATCTGATAACGCTTTGTTGTTATCGTCAGTCGCGTCATCGATTTCTCCGCTTCGAGTGTAATTACTAATTGCCGTAAAGAGTTGCGTGATGTAATCATCCGCATCCGACTTAGACATCAAACTAGGAAAATCGACCGTAACGTCGCTATCCGCATCCCCGTCACTAATTCTAGTTGGGCTGGACGCCACCATGGTCTTGCCTACCGGATACTTGCCAGTCAGTTCAAGATTACTGGACCAGGCTGCGTCTTTCACAGCTAACGTCCCGTCATCACCAATCGTCCCCTCTGACTGATGGTTCAAATAAACGACCGTTCCCGGTGCCCCAATCACGTTAAACGAGATCGTGCGCAAGCCTAAATCATAACTTTTGGCGTTATCCTTAAGGTAGTAAGTCGCGCTATTTTTAAGCCGGTGGCCACCCACGACACCACTTGAACTAAGCGTGTAGTCCCCTGGCACTAGCGGCCCAACTTTTTGGTCGTAATCGTCACTGTCGGCGATTCCGACTTGTTTGCCGTCCATGCTAAGCTGCACGTTTTTATGATTGGTCGTTAAACTTACATGAAGTGGCTTAACTTGAATCTGATATTTATCAAATAATAACCAGGTCCGCCCCGTCTTAACGTATTGAAAGTTACCATCATTAGTGAATGACTGATTTTTCAATTGTTCTTGGAACCGCGCTAAATCCGCTTGCTTCGTCTTAAAGTGTGTCAACAACGGTTTAAGCGTCGTCGCTGATAACTTCAATGATGAATCCGAACTAGTAAACTGTTGTGCCACCGTCTTCTGGTTGCCCCTAATGGCGGTAATGGCACGGTCAAGCTGCTTATCAGGCGCAAAGTAACTACGACCATAGCCGTAAGCACCGCCCAAAGCGACTACCACGATCCCCAAAGTAATCCACTTCCAACGTGAAACCCGCCGTTTCGGTTGTGTTTGTCGACTCGTCGTGACGCTCGTTAGATCATAACCACAATGTTGACAAAACTTTGCCCCAGCGGTTACTGAATGGCCACAATTTGGACAAAACACGCCCGCCTGATGATCATCAGCAGCCGCATACGTGCGCTGTGTCTCAAACATCCCCCTAAAAACTTCCCTTCCATTTTTTGAATTCCTAATACCCTTACTGGAAACCGGCTCAAACTAGCGATTGACCCAGCATTTCCTAATAATACTTTAACATAATAAAAGATTAATTTATGGAAAACTTAATACTTGAACTTAAATTTTTTTACTTTTAGTTGTTCACAATTTATCAGCAAAAAAAGCAATCTAAGTAGCGGCTTAGATTGCTTTTTTATGAATTAGATATATTGAATTAATGTCATCAGAACTGGCACAACGACAATGAACAGTACGGTACTAGTTGTCACAATGTTCGTTGCGTATTCAACGTCCCCGTGCGCTTCGTTAGCCAAGATTGGCAAGACGGCCAACATCGGTGTCGCGGATTGTACGATCAACGTTTGTGAAGCTAAGGTTGGCATCGAAACGCCCATGTTACCAACGGCCATGAGAACTAAGATCATCACGACTGGTGATAAGATGAACCGGCCAATTAAAGCGACGATCGTATCACGATCGAACCGAATACTCTTTAAGCCGGCGTCAGCTAACACGATCCCGATATAGATCAAGGATAGTGGTGTAACCAAGTTACCAACGTAAGTTAACGTTGAACCAATGAAGGAAATCTTCGTTGGGTTAACGTCTAACAATAAGAAGACTAAGGCAACCAGAAAACCAACCAATGGCATTGGAATCACCTTTTTCCAGTCAATCTTGTTGTGCGTCTTTTCCTTAGGCTTCGTTGGGTCATCATTAGAGATCAAGAATACCCCGAAGGCCCAAGTTGAAACCGTGTTAACCACGTAGTAAACCAGGAAGTACGTCATACTCTTTTCACCGAACAGTGCCATGTTTAATGGTAGTCCAATGAAGATCGTGTTGGCGTTAACGATTGCGTTGATAAAGATTCCTTTACGACCAGGACGGATCTTCATAATCCGAACTAGCGCGAACGCAATCAAATAGCCAATGATGACGGCCACAAAGGCGTAGGCCAAGTAACCGGCAAATGAGGCTAATTGCCCCCGGGTTAGGCGTCCTAACACCGAAACGAAGATTGAAGCGGGCAGTGCGATGTTCTTGATAAATTTCGAGATAGTTCCCGCAAACTGGTCATCAAACCAGCCGGTCCGGCGTAGTACGTACCCTAAGATCATGATCAAAACGACCACTAGGACGCTTTGAATCGAATTCCATAAAACAGTCATGAGTTTTTTGTCCCCATTTCCTACAATTTTTAATGTATCCTATTGAAACTAGTTGTTATTGCTCTCTCTAAAAGCCAACCACTTTGTTACTTAATCGTTTTGTATTCAGGAACCCACTTCATGTCAGCAACGGCCTTTTTAGCATCACTGATTGGTTCCTTGTTCAATTTCTGGTCGATAACACTTTGCGCAACGACTTCTGCCAAAGTTTGGGAGAAAGCCGTAATCTTTGAAACTGGAGGTAAGACCGCGGCACCTGGCTTAGTCGTATCAACGATTCCACCTAATGCATGGCAAGCAGCGGATAAGGTTTCACTGTTCAAGACCTTCGCAGTTGCGGCAATCAATCCAAAACCTAAACCGGGGTACATCAAGGCGTTGTTTCCTTGACCGATTTGGTAAGTTACACCCTTGTATTCAACGTCGTCAGCTGGAATCCCAGTCGCAATCAAGGCACGGCCATCCGTCCACTTGATCAAGTCTTCAGCTTTTGCTTCAGCTAACTTAGTTGGGTTTGATAATGGGAAGATAATTGGCCGATCCGTGTGCGCAGCCATTTCCTTAATGATGCTTTCCGTAAAGGTTCCTGGTTGCGTTGACGTCCCAATCATAACCGTTGGGTGAACAGCCTTAACAACGGCTTCTAAGTTGGTCAATTCGTCAGCGTTGCTGAATTCGCTCCGTTGACGCGTGAAGGCCTTTTGCGCTGGTGTTAAGTCTTCGGTGTCATCGAATAACAGCCCTTGTTTGTCGACAGCGTAGAAGTGTTGCTTAGCTTCTTCTTCAGTCAAACCAGCTTGCATCAATTCATCCATGATTTGGTTGGCAATCCCCATCCCGGCAGTACCAGCACCAAATGATAAGATTTTTTGATCCTTAATGCTTTCCTTTGAGATGTTTAAGGCGCCAAGGATACCAGCTAAAACAACCATCCCAGTTCCTTGAATATCATCATTGAAAGTCGCAATCTTATCCTTGTACTTGTCTAAGATGACTTGGGCGTTTGAACGGCCAAAGTCTTCCCAATGTAAGAGTGAGTCTGGGAACAACTTTTGTTCCGCTTCAACGAACTTGTCGATCACGTCGTAGTACTGGTCGCCGTAAACACGCTTGTGACGGTTACCTAAGTACAACGGGTCATCCAATAATTTTTGGTTATTCGTTCCGGCGTCAATGCTTACGGGTAAAACTTGTGATGGGTCGATTCCGGCAGCGGCGGTGTAAACCATTAATTTACCCACGGCGATGTCGACACCGTTAACACCCCAGTCACCCATACCAAGAATTCCTTCAGCGTCAGTCACAACAACTAAACGAATGTCGCGGCCTTCCGCAGCGTTACGCAGCGTTGCTTCAACGTCTTCCGGTGCATCAACTGAAACGAAAGCGGCGTTTTGAGGATTCAAGAACAATTCGTTGTATTGTTCGATGGAATCCGCAACGACTGGATCGTACACGACTGGCATAAATTCAACCACGTGTTCGTCCATCAAATGGTAGAACAACGTCCGGTTTTCATTGAAAAGGTTCATCAAGAAGATCCGTTTTTCCAAACGCGTTGCCTTGCTTTGGAACTGTGCATAAGCTTGGGTCGTCTGTTCATCGATCGTTTGAACATTGCTTGGTAACGTCCCGGTCAAACCTAAAGCTTGCCGTTCAGCTTTCGTAAACGCAGTACCTTTATTTAAAAATGGGTTATTTAAAATACTATCAGCAGTTTGAGTCATGTTTAATTCCTCCATGTTATATTAATTAATTTTACGAACTAACCTTATTAAATTCATCGGTTAGCGAATGCGCCCGGATGAAATCACCGCAACGCGCTTATCAATTTACATTCGTAAGTTTAATCTCGAGGAAATCTTATAGTCAAATCCGTGATATGATATAAATATATTAAATAAGGTAACTAAAAACGCTGATTTAAAGGGTGATAGAAATGAACACAAAAGACTTAGCTTATTTTGATAAATTAATTTCTGAAAAAAGTTTTTCAAAAGTCGCAAAAATTTTCAATGTCAGTCAGCCTACCATCACGACCGCCATCAAACGACTCGAAACTGAATTTGGGGCACCACTCGTCATTCGTGACCGAACACAAAACACCTTACACGTGACGGCTAGTGGTGCTCAATTAGCTGAGCACACTAAGATCGTCTTGCACGAACTCCAACTTGCTCATCAAGAAATTGATAACTTATCGCAGAATCGTTTAACTTTGGGGTTACCACCAATTATTGAGAATCATTATTTTCCGACGATTGGTGCCCGGTTAGCGTCAGCAGGTCTCCTATCCGGTCTCGAAACGGTCGAAGGTGGCTCAATTTGGCTACGCAACGCCGTCCGCGACGGTCGGGTTGACATGACACTACTTGGTTCAATCGAACCCCTCGCCTACCAGACCTTGGTCGCAGAAGAATTCGATCGCCAACCATTTTGCATCTACGTCTCTAAACATCACCCGCTTGCTCAGCGTAAACGGATTTATTTTAGTGAACTCCGTCATGAAAATTTCGTCTTTTTCAACAGTAACTTTATTCACAACACGGCGTTCAACAAGCTCACCCGTCGAAACCATTTCCGCCCCAACATCGTTTTCCGTTCTAACGACACGCACGTCTTAATGAAGCTAATTGGTCAAAATGTCGGTATCGGCTTCTTCACTAGTATCGTTGACCATTACCGTAAGGATGTCGTCCGGTTAGACTTGATGGACATCGAGCCCCCCGAATTCATTACCAGTATCGTGTACCGCACCACGCACATCCTAACACCCGCGCAACAACAATTACTCACGATCTTGCACGAAACTTTGACAATTGACGATTAAATCAAAAAAACACCTTCAGAATTTTATTCTGAAAGTGTTTTTTTAGTTCCTATAATCAAATCATAAAGACAGTTATTTCTAAATACGCCGCTCCGTCGGCCAGCCTTGGTATGCTGTGGGGGATGGCCCCAGCCAAAGTACGGTCTGTGGCCTCGATTCAAAGCCGATAATCCACGTCTTCGAATCGCCCCGCAAGATTAGCAGCCAAAACCACCTGCCAATCTTGCCGACACAGCGCCCCAAGGCTGGCCGACTGCGCTCAAAATAATCTTACTATTGTTATTACTGTCGAATAATCAGAGTTTGTCACTGATGGTATCACTAAGCACGCCTTTACAAACAGTGACTAAGCCCTAAATTTAGAACTTAAACAGCGTTTCAATTACGATTAAATAAACAGTCGCCCCATCCTTCTAGACTTGCATTGTAAGCAGCTGATCAATAAACCGTTGTTCATCTGCCGTTGGGATATAGCCTGCTCGCGTGACAACTGAAATATTAAAACTGACTGGTAACTGATCATTAATATCTAGACAGACCACCCCATCATCCGCCTTGACGACATCACGAACCAGCAAGCTGATGCCCATATTGGCCTTAACCAAAGCTTTCACCCACGAAATATCTGGCGTCCGATATATGACCTCTGGATGAACACCCGCAAAATCACAATACGCTTGAAAGGCCTGCGGATGCACGTATTTACCATCGAGCCCAATAAACTGCGCTTGTCCTAAGTCTTTGAAATTAACCGCCGTTTGCTTCGCCAAACTGTTTTGCGGGCTCACGATAATACTAAACGGGCGAGCCCCTAAACGAACCGCATGAACTGTCGGCAAATCAAATGGCAGGTACGACCCTAACAGCGCAATATTGATTTCACCATGCACCAATTTGCGCAACAGTTCATCCGAACCCGTTTCAGTGATTTTTAATTGTTGCAACAAGCCATTTTGTAACAACTTTTCCGCAATTTGTGGAAAATACAGCGTCCCAATAATTGGCGGTAAGCCAAACCTAATATCCGTCTGCTGGGCACTTTTAATCTCCTGATGCGCTAATTTCAAACTCGCTTGAATTTGTTGGGCATTTTTATAAAGCAATAACCCAGTACGAGTAATGTGAGTCTGCTGATGACGGCGATCTTGAATAACCAGTTTGACTGCGAATTCTTTTTCTAATCGCTGAATTGCCTGGGTCACCGCCGGTTGTGAGACAGCAAACTGTTTTGCGACCATGGTGTAGTTTTGGCAATCCACTAACGCCCGAAAGTAATCTAAATCACGCGTATTCATGCACGGTCACCAAATTCTGTCGCGTACATATCGGCAATCTTTCGCTGAAGTTCCGCCACTGAATGCCGCCGCGACCGGGCGCAATCCTTAGCCTCACGATTGCACAATAAACAGCGCCGCTTTGGCAACCCCAAGTCGGTACGCGACATCGCTCGTTGTGATCCCGCCTGCAAGATGTCAATGTCATACAGGCGACCGAGTGGATCTTGTTCTTCAAAAACCACGGCAGTCCGCTTGCTCGTTGCAAAGTCGGTATTTAAAATCAAGAACCGTTCATTGCCTGCCGGGTGATTCCAGTCGGCAGCCACCGTATATGTCGACAACTGCGCTTCAAATCGTTGCGTCCCGGCCAAAAACAATCGGCGTAGTGCATCGTTATTCTTAATCGGTCCCGGAATATTCAACTTAATTGCCGCAATTGTTGCTTGGGGATTGGCTGCCATTAACTTTTGCTGATACGCGACACGTTGATCCCGTGCCGCGAGCATATCAGCAATCGTTTGTGACGCTCCCGTCGTAAAAATCGTTGCCATGCTTGTCACTTTCTTCCTATAATGATTACTTATACTCTCAGCTTAACTGAACCCCACTAATTTTCAAGCTATTTATCGCTTAATTTATTGCCACGACTAAAGTTTAAAACTGCCACCAACACCGTAACAATAATCGTTATTTCTAAATTATCCATCCGCTCCGTCGGACAGAGTCGGGTGCTATGGGGGACGGGTTCCAGCCAAAGTACGGTCTGGCACCCCAATTCAAAGCCGATAATTCACCTCTTTGAATTGCCCCGCAAGATTGGCAGATAAGAAACACCTGCCAATCTTGCCGACACAGCACACCAACTCTGTCCGACTGCGCTAAATTAGCTCTACTATTGTTATTACCGTCAGATGATCGGAGGTTGCCACTGATGACATCGGTCGTGAAGGTGGTCTTAGGCCGGTGATTTTTCCGGGCTTAAACTACGGACGGACTGGAACAATTGCGCATTTTGCAACTGTTCCAGTCGAGGGAGAAGACCGCTCTTTGGCTTCTCCCGGTCCCACGACCGCATGTCATCAGTGGCAACCGGACTAGCTTATAAGTTACAAAAAATCGACCGTGCGACTAGTTGCGGTCGTACGGTCGATTAAGTCTTATCATTTCAAAAAGATTATTGTAAATATTTGAACATTTGTTGACCGGCTTGCCGACCAAAGATCACCGTTTCAGCAATCGAGTTGCCACCAATCCGGTTATTCCCATGAAGCCCGCCAACGACTTCACCAGCCGCAAACAAACCAACGATTGGCTGATCATTTTTGTCTAGCACTTGGGTTGCAGGATTAATGGCAATCCCACCCATCGTGTAATGAACAGCGGGTGCAATATGAATTGAATAAAACGGTCCACTCGCAATGTCGCGATCCATCCCGGTTGTCCGGTTAAAAGCCGTGTCTTTGTGGTCGGCAACCGCTTGATTCCAGTCAGCGACCGTCTTTTCAAGCGTAGCACCGTCTAATCCAGTTTCAGTCGCCAACGTGGTTAAGTCAGCACCATTCTTTACTAAACCGACATGGTCGTAAAATTCAACCGCTTTAACCCGGTCACGAATTCCCCGGTCAAAAATCAGATAAGCACCCGTGCCACCGAGTTGGTCAATGGCGGCCGTGACGTTTTTCCGTGTGTCCAGTTCATTTACGAACCGAGCACCCTGTTTATTGACCAAAATTGCGCCTTCACCCCGAACGGCTTCACCAATCAAGTAAACGTGATCAGTATCTTGCTGAACAGTTGGATGGACTTGAACTTGATCCATATCAACTACTTTTGCGCCGACTGCTTCTGCTAGGAGAATCCCATCACCGGTCGCACCCGGTTGGTTGGTCGTCTGATAACCTTTGAGATCATCACGATACTTGCCCAGCAAAGCTTTGTTGGCACCAAAGCCACCCGTTGCTAGTAACACGGCACCCGCCGTAATCGTGACTGCACCGTCAGGAGTCGTTGCTTGGACACCACTGATTTTTCCAGCCGTCACAAGTAATTGATCAACCTTAACGTCTGTAAATAACGGTAATTTGGCAGCTGCGACTTGCTTTAACAATTCGGTTACTAAGAAACCACCGATTGGGGCCATTGAACTCGGCCGGTGGGTCCGCATGACACTCATCCCACCAGTAATGGTCAAATCATCCAGTTTGATGTCGTGGTCAGCTAACCAGTCAATTGCTAAGGCACTGTGTTCTGTAAAGAACTTCAACAAGGCCTGATTGTTCATCCCGCCACCACCTTTGAAGGTTTCGTCGTAGAAGCCTTCAAAACTGTCAACGATATGATGATGCAATTGCACATTGGTTTCCGCCGCATTCATCCCAGAAGATGCTCGGTTGGTATTACCACCGATTTTCGGCATCTTTTCTAAAATCACTGGCTTCAAGCCTAATTCGTGCGCTTGAATGGCAGCCGTTAATCCGGCACCACCAGACCCAATAATGACCACGTCATAGTTTGTTTTTAAATTCGTTAATGCAGTTGGTGTAAACGTAAATTTGTCAGCCATCAAATTACCCCTCTCACTTCATCTTACATCATGAAATGGGCTGAAAAAAATCCAGCCCATCTTACTTTAATCATCAATATTCGTCATGTCTAGTGGAACCATCCATTCATCGAATTGTTCCGCCGTGACTTTTCCGGACTTAATTGCAGCTTCACGTAAAGTCGTTCCAGCTTTTTCAGCTGCTTGGGCAATCATCGCACTGTCATGGTAGCCAATGTGTGGTGAAAGGGCCGTAACGGTCATCAATGAACTGTCGACTAATTCAGCCATCCGATCCTGGTTAACGGTCAATCCGGCAATCATCCGGTCTGTGAATCCAGTAATGGTCCCAGCCAATAATTCAGCTGATTGTAAGAAGGCATCAATTAAGACCGTCTTGTAAACGTTCATTTCAAAGTTACCTTGGCTCGATGCTAAGTCCACGACCACGTCGTTACCCATGACCCGTACAGCCGCCATCGTAATGGCTTCAGCTTGGGTTGGGTTAACTTTACCAGGCATAATTGATGAGCCGGGTTCATTAGCTGGAATATTCAATTCATCGTAACCGGCACGGGGACCGCTAGCCAAGAAGCGAACATCGTTAGCAATCTTCATCAGATCAGCAGCCAACGTCTTAATGGCACCGTGAACCACGTTCAAGCCAGAATGATGGGCTAAGCCATAAAATTTGTTGGAATCCGCTGTAAATTCGATCCCATAAAGCTTGCTCATTTCCGCTGCAATATTTTCAGCAAAGTGAGGCGCAGCGTTTAAGCCGGTCCCAACGGCCGTTCCGCCCATGGCAAGTTCACTCAAGGTTGGATTCAATTGCTTTAAGTAGTTAATATCATGTTCAATGGCACTGGCCCAACCACTAACTTCTTGACCGAATGTTAATGGTGTCGCATCTTGAAGATGTGTCCGGCCGATTTTAACGACGCGCCAGTACTTCTTTTGCTTGAGCTTTAATTCGGCTAATAAGTGTTCCGCAGCGGCAATCAATTTATCCACTGCAACGGCAGCCGTAATATTCATTGCCGTTGGGAAGATATCATTGGAACTTTGCCCATGGTTTACGTCGTCATTTGGCAAGATTTCAATGTCTGGGTTAATTTTGCCAGCCATATGCGCAACAACTTCATTAACGTTCATGTTCGTTTGCGTCCCGGAACCAGTTTGATAAACAACCAGTGGGAAGTCTTTACGTAAATCTTCGTCATCTAACGCTAACAGCTTATCAATGGCGGCCACAATCAAATCAGCCTTTTCAGCAGTCATTGCTTCAACTTCCTTGTTTGCAATTGCGGCTGCCCGCTTAATTTGAAGCAGTGCCCGAATCATTTCTAGTGGCATTTTTGTTCCAGTCGGGAAATTATGACGACTGCGTTCAGTTTGCGCACCCCATAGTGCGGTTACTGGAATTTTAACTTCGCCTAACGTATCTGATTCTACTCGATATTCTGTCATGTTGATGACCTCCAATTAATATAGTAGTAAGCGCTTACTAAATGTGTGAAAAAAATAACATTTAATTTATGATTTAATTCTAGTGCCTCGATATGACTATAGTCAAACTCAGTTTTAGCTATAAGTATTAGTTATGAGGTTGATATGACAACGATTAGAGCTATAATTTCTGTTCAACAATCACCTCTCCCAAAAATGTTTATTTATTCACATAGTTTCATCATTAACTTTGAATCACGATCGTCTTCCCTGTTCAAAATAGACGACTTTTAGCTAGCTTTCTAAAGCTTGAAAATTAAATTTAAGGATTGATTACTTGTGAGTTAGTTCGGTTGCCAGTGATGAAATGCGGTCGCGGGACCAGGGCTAGCCTGAGGAACAGTCTAGCCCCTCGCCCAGAACACTCTTTGGATGACAGCTGTCCTGGACCGTCCGTGGTCTAAGGCCGGAAATTCACCGGTCAAAGGCTACCTTCACGACCGATGCCATCAGGGGCAGCCTCCGAGCATCCGATTAAATTCATATTTATCATAGACAACTTTCAACTATGTTGAGGTTGCTGACAAACTTAACCGGTTTGTTTTAAGGCAATCTTAGCGTAGCCGGCAGAACCAGCAGGCCATGTCGGCACTGTTAGCTGGCGTTGTTTGCCAGGTTACAGTGTGGGACGACTTGAAAGACTCGTCCTTTGAGGCTTTCAAGCGAGGCGGAAGACCGCCCTTTGTCTGCAGCCGACCCCATGGCCCACTGATTCTGCCGGCGAAGCGCCGAAAAATGCTAATCTTCTAGTGTTAAGTAGTGTTATGGCAACGATCGAACTAGTTTTAGCACTATCAATCTTTAGCTAGCTTCATCATAACCTAAAACAGCGTTGACACAAAAGTATCAACGTTGTTTTAATTATTATTATTCAAGTTTCATGTTTTAAATCAAGCGCGGCTAAGCTTAATCTTTAACCGCTTTGATACTATCAATAATCGTCCCGTCACGGTATTCAATCAAAGCAACCGTGCGATCCGTAAATTCAAGTGGTTGTGGTTGACCGACTTTCTTTTCAGCAAGTTGTTGTAGCTCTTCGATGGTGTAGACCGGCACACCAGGAACGTTGCTCAACGCCTTAACTAGGTCTTGGCGACGTGGGTTGATGGCAATCCCGTATTCCGTTACGACCACGTCAATTGAATCGCCAGGTGTGACCACGGTCGTCACTTCTGGGACAATCGTCGCTAACCGTCCACGAACAAGTGGTGCAGAAATAATGGTTAACTTAGCTGTCGCTGCATCCTGATGACCACCAATGGCACCCCGAATCACGCCATCTGAACCGGACATGACGTTGACGTTAAAGTGCGTGTCAATTTCCAAAGCACTCAGAATCGCAACGTCTAATTGGTCAACCATCGCGCCCTTATTATCAGGGTCAGCATACCATGACGCGTCAATTTCTTGTTGCTTCGGGTTAGCATGCATGGATGCTGCCGCGCCCTTATCGAAATCTTGAACGTCCATGACCTTGCCGACTAAACCTTCTTCTAACAAGTCCGTCGTTGGCTTGGTAATCCCACCAAGTGCAAACGACGCCTTGATCTGGTTGTCGAGCATTGCTTGGCGCAAGTAACGCGTTACGGCCAGCGCTGCACCACCAGAACCAGTTTGGAATGAAAAGCCATTTTTGAAGTATGGTGAGTTCACAATGACATCATTAACGGTCTGCGCAATCTTCAATTCCTTAGGGTCTTTGGTGAAACGGGTTGCCCCGGAACCAATCTTGTCAGGATCACCAACTTGATCAACTTTTACCACGTAATCGACCTGGGTCTGTTTAATTGACGCTGGCGTATTCGGGTAAGCCACTAAATTATCCGTTAATAACACGACCTGATTGGCATACTGAGCATCCATTAACGCATAACCTAATGAACCAAAGACCGCCTTACCAGCCATCCCATTAGCATTACCTAACCGATCGGCGTTGGGCACCCCGAGAAAGGCCACGTCAATTTTAATATCGCCGTGTTCAATGGCCCGTGCACGATTCCCATGTGACCGGAAAATCACTGGGTTGGCTAAGCCACCGTGTGAAACGAAGTCGCCAAGCGAGCCCCGCATCCCGGAACTCGTGATGTTGGTAATGGTGCCGGCTTTGATGGCTTCAATAACCATATCGTTCATCACACCCGTCAATGAAGAAGGTGCTAACGTTAAGTTTTTAATGCCCGCATCAATAATTGCCCGCATCACTTGGTTAAAGACGAAGTCACCATTTCTGAAATGATGGTGAAATGAAATCGTCATCCCATCTTTAACCGTTGCTTTAACGACGTCCGCAACGGAGTCGACGACTTTATCGTCCCCGGTTGAAACGTGGACTTTCGGTGCCACCCGTTGAATCTCTGGGTGACCGATTTCGGTCGATTCAAATCCTTGATAATTTAACTTTTCCATTAAATCCGCTGGTAATTCACGATTTACACTATTTTTCAATGTAATTGCCCTCCTCATCAAGTAGGTTGGAAACTTTGGCTAGCTTCATCACACGCTGTGCACGTAGGACAACGGGCCGGTCGACCATTTGTCCGTTCATCGAGATGACACCGGAACCCTTAATCCGGGCTTCTTCAATCGCTGCGATTACCTTTTGTGCCTTGATGACTTCATCCTTAGTCGGTTCGTAGACTGAGTTGACCATCGCAATTTGGCGTGGGTTAACGAGTGATTTGCCATCAAAACCAAGTTGATGAATGTGACGCGTCTCACGGTAGAAGCCTTCGGGATCAGACATATTCGTAAAGACCGTATCAAACGCTGCAATTCCAGCTGCCCGTGCTGAATGCAAGACCATGTTACGGGCAAACTCTAATTCAGCACCGTCAGGATAACGGTGGGTCTTCATATCGGTCGTATAATCTTCGGCAGACAAGGCAACCCCAATCATCCGGTCGGAAGACGCTGCGATTGCTGGTGCGTTTAACACACCCTTAGCACTTTCAATGGCCGCCATAACATGGGTCGTTCCCACAGGAATCCCAAATTCTTTTTCAGCAGCGGCCACATCCTTGACCAGTGTCTTCATCATTTCTGCGGATTCAACTTTTGGCAACCGAATAACATCGATTCCCGCCTTAACCATTGCTTTAACGTCATCCGCGTAGTACTTAGTATCCAAACCATTAACCCGAACAACGAGTTCAGCATTACCATAGTCCTGGGTCTTTAAGGCTTCATACACCAGTAAACGAGCGGCATCCTTTTCAGCCATCGAAACGGCATCTTCCAGGTCAAACATAATGGAATCGGCACCGTAAATGCCCGCGTCCTTGACCATTGCGGGGTTATTACCTGGCACAAACATCATTGTACGACGTAATCGTTCTTCTTTTTCAGCCATTATAATACCTCCCATGCTGGTGTCGTGGTTTCGAGGGCCCGCTGTGCAGCGGCAATCGTCCGTGCTTTAATGACACAGTCTAAAGCCCCTTTATCGACAGCACGCACCCGCACATTATCAATATTTAATTGCTGCAAAGTGGTGGTAATCACGTGTTTGATTTGAGCACCAAATTGTTTAATGACATCTGATTCTAAATCGATCTGAATGCCGTTATCCCCCGCCATTAACATGATTTGAATATCAGATGATTCCAACGTTCCGGCAAAAGCCGATGTCTTAATTTCCATTAATTTTCATTCCTTCCTGAATGCGACTTTGTAACACTGATAAATTATTTTTTATAAACTGTGCCGTTGTCGGCGGTACTAGTTGATTTAACTTGGTTAAGTTGCCACTTTGAATCCATTGTCGAACCGTCCGCGCTGAAATTGGCTGATCCGCCACTTCAGTTCGCGGCACGACTTGGACATTAACGGCGGGTGGCAGTTCGCGCTGCAAAACTTGATTATAAATCGCAGTCGTCCGTGACGTTGGTTCACTCCCGACAAACCGGGTTGTAATGTGCAAGGCCGGTGCTAACTGCGTTTTAAAGATCCGCGCGTCCAACGTGGTCTGTGCTTCAATCGCGCTGGCCGCTGAATCCAAAAAGTAAGCCGGAAAAGTTGCGGCACTCACAAGGTAATCGCCTCCGCTGACGACCCGGACGTTTGGTAAATCCGCCGTTCCCTGTTGAACGAGTTCAACCCGTTCAGCAGTCCGGAACAAGCTCGCATCCGTTGCCACCACGAACACGTAGACTAAATCACTAACCGCCGCGGCCTGTTCAACCAAATAGCGGTGTCCGCGCGTAAACGGATTCGCATTCATCACGATTGCACTCACGCGCTGATTGTCCTGGTTCGTAATGCCCGGCAATTGTCGGACAAAGTCATTGACGTCCGGTAAGCCGTTTTCCAAAACCGCCGCTTCATCCGAATGGGCTAGTTCTTTAAACCCAACGTGTTGAAAGCTTAACGAATACTTGGCCTTTGTGAAGACCATCATATGAAAAATATTTGCTTGAAATAATCGGCTCACCAATGCACTCACAATTTGATTAAACCGCGCGCCCGGTTGGCTATTCTGATTACAGACACCCACGTATTTGAGGACGTTTCCCGCGATCGACCCCGTACCGACGAGTTGATCATCTTCAATCAACCCAAGGGTCGTGTCGATTTGGTCAACTTCCCGCGCACTAAAATTGGTAATACCTAATGACGTTAGAAAGTGTTGCCACTGAGCACGATCATGGGGATTATTTAACTGCATCTCAACAACCTGAGCTGTCATTAAAAGCTACCTCCTATGATTGATGTGCGTAGGCCGCAACCGCTGCCGTCACATTTGGCACAACGCTGGGATCAAAGACACTCGGGACAATGGTGGTTGCGCTTGGATTTTCCACGGTCTTGGCAATTGCTTGTGCGACCTGAACCTGCAATTCATCATCAACCTGTTTGACCCCGTTATCCAGCAGACCCTTGAACAACCCTGGAAAAGCCAAAATATTATTGACTTGGTTGGGATACTGACTAGAACCAGTTGCAATGATCGTTGCCCCGGCCTTCTTAGCCACCGCTGGATCAATTTCTGGTACCGGATTAGCCAGCGCAAAGATAATTGGGTCATGATTCATTAGATGGACCGCACCAGCCGATAAGACGTTGGCGTCCGATAACCCAATGAATGCATCTTGATTGGCCATTACTTTGGCTAACGGTTGCCCTTTAAGACTGGCTGGTGTCTGTAACTGCTTAGCCAAATCACGTTGATACTGGTTATACCGACGATCATCCGCCGTCACAACACCATACACGTCTACTAAGGTCAATTTTTTAACACCCACCGCTGCTAGTAATCGTGCGGTCGCCAGTCCGGAAGCCCCGACACCGTTGATGACGATGCGCATTTGTTGCAACGTCTTTCCGACCACCCGTGCGGCATTGATCAAACCAGCTAAAACAACAATTGCCGTTCCTTCTTGGTCATCGTGGTAAACCGGAATGTCCAGTTCATCCTTTAAAGCGGCTTCCAACTCAAAACATTTTGGCGCCGTAATATCTTCCAAGTGAATTCCCGCAAATGATAACGACATATTCTTAATCGTTTCAACCATCTTAGGAACACTCACCTGGTTTAACGCCAATGGAATGGCATTAATCCCGGCTAAGTTTTTATAAAGTAAGGCTTTACCTTCAACAACTGGCAGACCACCGGCGGGACCAATGTTACCGAGGCCCAACACGGCAGAACCATCAGTGATCAATGCGACTAACTTGCCGCTCATTGTATATTTGGCTTTTAACTCTGGGTGCGCCGCAATCAGCTTGGAAATTACCGCAACGCCTGGCGTATACGCCTTTCCTAATTCTGCTTTGTCCGTCACTTTTAAATCCGAATGGATATCCAAAACCCCGGTGTGCGCCGCGTGTAACTTTAAAATTTCATCTTGTTCAACCATATTGGCATGCCTTCTCTTCTCATTAAAATACCGTTCATTGCATTAATCTAAGTCTACGACTGATTTTAAAAAATATCAAATTTCGGTCTATTTTTTGAAATTTTTCAAAAACCGGTTTTCTGTTATAATGAACTTAATATTTAAACGAAGAGGTTATTGATATGGATGACATGAATCATCGCCGACTACTGATTGGAATTTCACATGATTACTATTTATCTAAAATCAACATTGCTGAAATTTCCAAGAAATATCAGGTCAGTCGGTACTTAATTTCTAAATATCTAGATGAAGCCATGGCTACTGGTTTAGTTAAAATCAACATCAACACGCCCATTGAACGCAATGGCGAACTTGAAACTAAATTTAAAAAGCGGTTTTCAATCGATCACATCTACATTATTAAAGATGCGGATACGACTAGCGATGATGAACGCCACGTCATTGAATTTAGTGCCGAAGTAATTCAACACCAAATCTTGCAAAGTCAAATCATCGGGGTCGCTTGGGGTGGTACTGTATTGAGCGTCATCGACAATTTTCAAACGAGTACCCGTAATGACCTGCTCTTCACGCAATTTATGGGGGATAACCTTAAAACCAATGCAGCCAACGGTTCCACTCCATTAGTTCAAAAGGCCGCCGCCAAGTTTGGGGCCAAATATGTCACCATCCCTGCGCCTTTATACTTATTCAACGATCAGGCGCACCAAGCACTCGCACAGGAACCTGCAATTGTTCCTGCCATTAGAAATTTCGACCGTATGGATATGTTATTCGCAGGAATTGGCACGCTAGCTTCCATTGATTCGATTCCAGTTTGGAAACAAAACCGTCAGCAAATTTTAGGTGGTGCGAACCCTGAAGACGTCGTTGGCCTGTTGTACGGCCGGCCATACGATATCAATGGTCACGTCCTCAACGAACATCACGATAAATTATTCGGAGCCAAACTCGCAACCATTTTGAACGTGCCACGGCGCTTTGCCATCGTTAAAAGTAAATTTAAGAGCAAAGCTTTGCTGGGTGCCATCCGTGGTCGCCTCTTAACCGACATCATTATCGATGAGGCGGTTGCCAACCGGGTCCTCCAAGAGGATCAAGTTTTACCATTTAAATCTTAATAAGCGTTTCTTCTAAAACAGGTACCGACACTGACCAGTTATGGCAGCTTGGCACCTGTTTTTAATTCGTCTAAATCACACTACCAGATACCAATTACTTTCATCCAAAGGGCACCAATCCCGCCCCAAACAACTAGGTAGAATAGTCCTAAGACGAAGTTTAATTGCCACCATTTGCCTTGACTCACATAGCCTGAGCCAAAGAGCACGCTCGCTGGACCATTCGCATAATGCGTGGTTGATGCGAAGATTGATCCGACAAAGCCAAGCATCAAAGCAGAAAGGGTTGCTGGTGCACCAGCTGAAACAGCCACACCAAGTAACGCCGCGTACATTGCTGAAACGTGGGCGGTCCCACTAGCAAATAGATAATGACTGTAGAAGTAGAACAATGCCAATGCGGCTAAAACAATGCCCCAACTGAAGCCTTTCAGTGCACCACCAATCGCACCTGAAAGCCATGGAATAAATCCTAAAGCGTTCAATTCATTGGCCATGAAAATCAAAATTGAGAACCAAACCAACGTGTTCCAAGCACCGGTTTCATGCAAGATATCGTCAACTGAAAGTACCCCACAAACTAATAGAAGTGAGACAGCCATGAAGGCGACCAACGCAGCGTCCAAACCAATAAAGCTAGATATCATCCATAGGACCAAAGCTAGTAAGAAGACGCCGCCCATGATTTTTTCAGGAAGGCTCATTTTACCCATCTTCTCTAACTCACTGTCTGCCCATGCCTTAGCGTTAGGGGTGTCTTTGATTTCCGGTGGATACATCTTATAAATTAAATATGGCACAACCACTAAACAAATAATCCCGGGAACGACCCCTGCTAAGAACCACTGCATCCATGATAAGGTGATATGTAAGCTCTTGGCTAACGTCACAGCCACTAAGTTTGGTGCCATGGCTGTCATAAACATCGTACTAGTAATTAAATCACCGTGAAATTCAGCAAATACTAAGAATGACCCAATTTTGCCCTGAGTTCCATCTTTAGGATCTGAATGGAACGTTTCAGCTAAGGATTGGATGATTGGGTATACAATCCCACCAGCACGGGCCGTGTTACTTGGTGTGGCCGGTGCGGTTACTAAATCAACCCCGATTAGCGCGTACGCTAACCCTAGCGTTCGTTTACCAAACAGTCGCACAAACACCAACGCAACCCGTCGTCCTAGCCCAGTATTGATGAAGCCCCGTGACATGAAGTAAGCCATGGCAATCATCCATACCGTACTACTCCCAAAGCCGGACACCGCAGTCTTCATTGGGACGATGCCGAACAATACGGTTAACGTCAATCCAACGATGGCGACCCCGGCAATTGGTAATGGTCGGGTAATACAACCGATAATCGTTGCCACAAAAATAGCAAATATATGCCAAGCATTCAGCGAGACGCTGGCTGGCTTAATGGGACTGCTTACCCAAATAATCAATCCCACCAGTAGCGGTATAATAAAATTACGATAATTGATCTTATTTAGTGTCATTTTAATTCCTCCCCACTATTTCCTCTTGTGACTATGCCACATTCAACATTGCGAGCATTTTAGTTGCGAAGTGTTGCATCCGTGCACGTTCATCATCTGAAAGATCAGCTTCAATCACTTTTTGTAACCCGTTACGATTAATAATTGCAGGTGACCCTAAGTACAAATCATTAATTCCGTATTGCCCAGATAGCGCAGCGGAAACAATCAATTCAGCATTTTCATCATTTAAAATGGCGCGGCAAATCTGCATTAAGCTAACCGCAACCCCGTAGAACGTGGCGCCCTTTTGCTTAATAATCTGGCCACCCTTGCCACGAACTGCTTGCTCGATTTCCGCTTTGAACTGGTCATCGACCGGCGTGACTTCTGCAAGTGGTTGATCATTGATCATAATTTCATCAAAGTTAACAATTGAACTATCACCATGTTCGCCAAGGACAGCGGCATCAACCGCAGTCGTTGGCACGTTCAATTTCTGAGCTAATGCGACCCGTAACCGTGCCGTATCTAGCGAAGTCCCAGTACCAATGACCCGATTACGAGGGAACCCAGATAACCGCTGTGTCATGGAAGTCAGGATATCAACCGGATTGCTTGAAACAATGAAACAACCGTTGAAGCCACTGGCAACGACCGGTTTAACAATCGATTCCAGAATCTTTGTATTGCGGTTAATTAAATCCAGGCGACTCTCACCGGGTTTACGTGGCACGCCAGCCGTAATGATTACAATATCAGCATCGTGGGCGTCCGCGTACTCACCAGTGTGAATCTTCGTGGCATTCGTGAAGGCAGCGACGTCTTCCAAATCCTTGACGTCCCCTTCCGCATGCTCTTTAACCAAATCGACAATGACGAGTTCGTCAAGCGCACAATTCTGAATAAGGGAAAAGGCAAATGATGAGCCTACCGAACCATCACCAACAATAACGACCTTACGTTGTTTCTTATCCATTTTAATATCCTTCTTTCATCAAAAATGTCTATTTAATTAGGAGGTTTGTAACTTAGTTACCTAACTCACAAGTATTATAACGCAAATGCTTTCATTTTTTCTATTTTTTTAAAAATAAATTATTTTTTGAAAAAATTAAACATAATTATGGCCATAAAGCTTGTTTTAACAGTATTTTTAAATAATTTCGCTTGTGAACAATTTAAAAAGCGGTGTTTTGTGAAGGCTTTTTCGTAACCGGTTACATTTCAACCTTATTTAACCCACTTTTTCCTTTCCAGACGACCTAAAACCAAACGTCGTATCTTCATCCAGTTAAAATAAGCTAGCCGTGGTATATTAGACATACACTCAACATAAGAAAGGATTACTAACTTGGATAACGAAACTTTAAAAAACTATTTGGCTGATAACTCCCAAGTCATTACGATTTTTATGGATAAAGCAACTGATTTTCTGAATCGTCAAAATGCCGACCGCGCACCCGCCCGTCGCTATAACGATGCAGAAATCACCCGTCAAGCTGAAAAAATGCTGGACAGCGTAATTGACAATATCCATGGCAAAATTGCGCCCCACACACGCGAACAGACCCCCGCTGCTTGGGCACGATTCCTAAGTGAAAATGACGTGCTTGATGATCTCGAACTTTCTATGACGGAATTATCATTTGAATCCGAAGACTGAGAACCCAGCGTGGGACAAGGGGCGGTTAGTTTGCGAGCATTAACGTGAAATCAGCGATTATTCCGGAGTTTGGAATGGTCGCTGATTTCGGGTTAAGCGGAAAAAACTGCCTTTTGGTCCACGTTTCGACCGTAATAATAAGAAAAACCATTCAGAAATTTGATACTTCTGAATGGTTTTTGAGTTTAGTTCCGGACTCATTTTTAATTTTATTATTCATTAACGCCAACTTAGGCTAACAGTTGCATTTCTAATCCTAGAAAAATGGTCAAAATCAATAAATCGGCTGAACCGCCCAGGCTGTAGTTCCGGGTCACAAAGATTTGATTCAGCTCCCGTAAGAACGCCATCCCCGCTTCCGTACGACTTCCCCCCAGCTCAAAGTAGCGTTGTGCCTGTTCGTGGACCCAATCAACCACGTGCGGATCACGGGCCCGCTTAACTAAATTCGTGTCAACGGTTGCTTGAACGATTGCCATCAAAGTATCCAGCAAGCGTTGATTAATCGTCCCATGACTCCGCTGCAACGCTGGTAACGCCACCGTCATCACGGTCGGATAGCCCGCCTCGGCTTCTCCGCGAATCCCTTTAATACCATACGTCAGGTATTCACGTTCGCCGGCCGTTAACGTCGCCGGGTCCTTAGTATCCAAGCCATTAAAATCATTGGCAGTCAGTCCTTTAAGCATTGCTTGCACAATGGTCATTAGCGTTTGCGTCGGTTGCTGGGCATGATAGGCCGCAGCCGTTACCAAAATTCCCAGTGAAAATACGGCGCCCTTATGCGTGTTAACGCCGTTGGTCGCCGCAAACATGGTCCGCTCCGCCTCAACGCCGATTGACCGGATTTTTTGAAACAATCCCGTTAAATCGTCAGCCGTATACGTCGCGCCCGCCGATGCACAGGCTTTAAAATAAGGTTCCAAACTTAGCGCGCTATCAATAAACATGAAGGCGTTCATATCCGGATGTGGGCCGGCTGATAAGGGGTCCACTAGCCCCGGCTTCGGATTAACCGTCACCTCGTATAGTAGCGCTCGTAGCGCGTGATTGACAATAACCGTAGTTTCCAACACATTTCCTCCATCTGACTCATTACTCATCGATATTCCCGCTGTGACCCAACGTCAAAACCAGTAACCGTCTCTTTATCATACTAACGATTTTATAACGAAATTGACAGTTGCACCATACCTTGAAGGCTATCCTTATAAAATACCGGTTGCTTACTCAGCTTCTTAGTTTTACTTTTGATAGCTTACACCACTGAGACTAAGTGCCGCCACACGCTAAAATTAATTGAATCGCCCACGCGCACCCAAATAAGCGTAGAATGTAGTCATAAGTACAACTAAGGGAGAATATTATGTATCAGCTATTAACAGACTCAACCGTGGATTTGCCTTATCAACTGCTCAAAGACAATAACGTTAACTTCGTTTCTATGAACGTCACCATTGATAACCAGGAATCTTCCGACGATTTAGGCCACCATTTTGATTTGGCTAATTTTTATCACCAAATCGGCAAGGGTGTGATGCCGACGACCGCGCAAATCAACATTGGTCAATTTATTGAATTCTTCAAGCCATACGTGCAAGCCCACACGCCGATTTTATACCTCGGCTTTTCATCCGGGTTAAGTGGCACCTTTAACAATGCTCGGCAAGCCAAAGAAATGCTCATGCAGGACTTTCCCGAAGCCGAAATTTACCTTGTGGATTCGTTAGCCGCTTGCTGTGGAGAAGGCTTAATGCTACTGGACGCGGTCGACAAACGTGATGCGGGGATGCCAATTGGCCAACTGGCTAATTGGTTGACTGAAAACCGGTTGTATTATCAGCAATGGTTCACCGTCGATGATTTGAAATATCTTTACCATGGTGGACGCGTCTCGCGTACATCCGCTACGGTTGGATCGCTCTTGCAGATTAAACCCGTGATGGACGTTGACCCACTTGGGCATTTACGCCCCGTCCAAAAAGTTCGTTCACGGCGGCGATCACTCACCACGCTGGTAACTAACACCATCACGAATCTCCGTAATCAGGACAATCCGCGGATCATTATTGCAACTAGTGATGCGGACGACGCGGCCCAGGCCATCCGTGAAAAGATTCTGGCAAAGTTACCGCACGCCGAAATCTTATTGTCTAATATTGGCCCCACCATTTCTAGCCACACCGGCTTAGGGTGCGTTGCCGTCTTTTCATTTGGCAAGACCAAACGCGAATAACATCATCCGAATGCAAACAACCACTAAAAAAAGATTAGGGTTGACGCCAACTAGTCATTCGTGTGATAATGTTTGACGGTGCCAAACCACGGTCGACAGCTCCGGATCGGCGCGCAAGCGTTCAGAAGGTCTGTGAAGTCGACCACGCGATCATCCTCTTGAGGATGGTCGTTTTTTTTATTTAATGACTGATTTTAAAACGACTAGAGTCTGAGACAAAACTCAAAAAGCCATCCAGAAATATCAACTATTTCTGAATGGCTCTCCTTACTACTATGGTCGAA
This sequence comes from uncultured Lactobacillus sp., assembly GCA_937916845.1. Lineage (GTDB taxonomy): Bacteria > Bacillota > Bacilli > Lactobacillales > Lactobacillaceae > Lactiplantibacillus > Lactiplantibacillus paraxiangfangensis. Next base: position 36,081 of record CALFSK010000022.1, read on the forward strand.
ACGTGTGACAAAAGGCAATTTGTTCCGCTTAACCCAAAATCAGCGACCATTCCAAACCCAGGAATAATCGCTGATTTTACGTTAATGCTCACAAACTGACCGCCTTTTGTCACACTCTATAGTCATTTATATTTATTTCAAGCCATCATAAATTTTATCAAGGTTCCATTTCATCATGGTGTAGTAAGTGTCACCGGGTTTACCCTCATTCGCTAACGAATCGGTAAAAATCGTGCTGGCAACCGGTAAGCCCGTCTCCTGAGCCACCTTATTCATCGACTTTGGTGAAACCGAGGATTCAACGAACAAACTTTTAACCTTTGACTGGTTGACCTTCTTCAAAACTGCCCGCATCTGTGCTGGCGTCCCCTGTGCCTCCGTGTTCAATTCCCAGATATAAGCTGCGGGAATATCATAGGCTGAAGAGAAGTACTTGAAGGCCCCTTCAGAAGTCACTAGCAGGCGCTGTTCAGCTGGAATCTGCCTAAACTTAGTCTGAGCCTGCGTATGCAATTTCGTTAACTGCGCCACGTAACGGTCCGTATTCTTTTGGTACGCCGCCGCGTGTTGCGGGTCCTTCGCCTGCAAAGTCTGGTTGATGTTTTCCACGTATTTGATCCCGTTAGCTAAGTCCAACCACGCGTGCGGGTCGGGTTCATTGACATTGGTCGTTAAATATTTGACCTTAACGCCCTTGCTGACGGCAAAGACATCCCGATTAAATTCTTTTTTTGAGGACTGAACTAGCTTTTTAAACCAGCCGTTGCCCCCCGTTTCTAAGTTGAGCCCGTTATAGAAGACCACGTCGGCTTCAGCGGTCGCCGCAATGTCTGTCGGTCGGGGTTCGTATTCATGCGGATCAGTTCCCCGCTGAACAATACTGTAATTTGCGACGTATTTGCCACCGACGTTTTGGACCATGTCATCAATAATGGAATTGGTACTGACGACCCGGAGCTTTTCGCTGGTCGTCGTCTCCGCTTCAACGTTTTGACGCTGGTCCAAGAAAACGGCCATCCCGGTAATCATTGCGACCACGCTCACGAGTGCGATTAAATTCTTTTTCATGCGGTGACCCGGCGTCGTAACTGCGCCTTCCCCTTAAATAATGTTGGTAACAAGGCCTGTTTTGGTGAAATCACGAAGGAAATCCCAAATAGTACGGCGGCCACTAACACGATTGCCGGACCCGACGCCCAGTTAAAGGTATAACTGAAGTATAACCCAACAATTGACGCCACCGCCCCGATTGTCGCGGCTAACCCTAACATGACGCCCAAGCGGTCCGTCCAAAGAAAGGCGGTCGCGGCTGGCGTAATTAGCATTGCCACCACGAGAATAATCCCAACCGTTTGTAAGGCTGAAACGGTAACTAGCGTTAGCACTAACATTAACGCGTAGTGCAGAATTTGAACCCGAAAGCCGTACGTCTGAGCGAAGGTCGGGTCAAACGACGTAATCAATAATTCTTTATAAAAGAAAACAACGAACAAAATGACTAATCCTAACACGACCGTTGTCGTCATCATATCGGTATCGCTGACGGCTAAAATATTCCCAAACAAGATATGGTGCAGGTTAGTCGAGCTTTCCGCCAGTGAAATCAGGATAAAGCCTAACGCGTAAAAGGCACTAAACACGATCCCAATCGACGTATCGGTCTTGATTTTACTTTTGCTAGCTACTAATCCAATCAGCCCCGCGGCTAAGATGCCGAAGACTGACGCCCCAATCATCACGTTGATGCCTAACATGTAGGCGACGGCGACACCCGGTAAGACGGCGTGTGAGATGGCATCCCCCATCATCGACATCCCGCGTAAGATAATAAAGCTTCCAATCATACCGGACATCACGCCAACCATGATGGCGGTAATGAGGGCACTCTGCAAGAAATCGTACTTCCCTAAAGCACTAATAAAAGTCATTACTGATTGCATTATTGCACACCTCCCTTAGCAAATAACACTGCCGAGAGATCGGCACTAAACGTTCGTTCAATATTGGCGGGCGTATAGACGTCGTCCACCGGCCCGTAATCAACGATCCCGTGATTTAAAATCACTAAGTCGTCAAAGTAGTGTGAGACTTTATTTAAATCGTGATGGACCACGATAATCGTTTTGCCTTCATCACGCCACTGGTGCAAGATCGCCATGATAGCCGTCTCACTTTGTAGGTCAATCCCAACAAAGGGTTCATCCAAAATAATGAGTTGTGCATCTTGTAAAATAGCCCGGGCCACGAAGACCCGTTGCAACTGGCCGCCCGAAAGCTGGCCAATTTGACGGCTAGCAAATTCTACTAAGTCAACTTGTTCCAGTGCTTCCAAGCACCGCTGGCAGTCAGCTTTGCTCGGTTGGCGAAACAGGCCGAGCTTGCCGTAGGTCCCAGTCAAAACGACGTCAAAAACACTAATTGGAAAGGTCAAATCTAAATCTTTTCGCTGCTCCACGTAAGCAATTTGTTTTTGAAATTGTTTCAACGCATGACCATTAAAGCTGACCGTTCCAGTTTGTGACTTGATCAAGCCAAGCATGGCTTTGATAAGTGTTGATTTTCCCGCACCGTTGGGGCCAATGATTCCAGTAATCTTGCCGGCGTTAAAGTTAACGGCTACATCAGCAAAGACTGGTGTGTCACTGTATGCCACGGTGAGGTTTTGTACTTTTAGCATAAAAGTTTCCTCCGTTCATCGCGGTTGTCGGTAATCTTGTATCTTGACCCATCATAACGGATTATTATCTTTTATGCAAATAATTGTTAGGTGACGTTAACTTTATAATACTTTTATATGAATTTTTTACTGATCAAAAAAGACCGTACCCAGCCGGCACGATCTTACTTAATCCAATCACTTTTTAGCGCGCATCAAAGCTAGCACGCCAATCCATGGTAACGCTAAGATTGATAGTCCCCACCGCTTTAACCCCACGGAGAGCCAACCAAAACCATCGACCTCATGGGAAACTTCGCCTAAGGAACTCGGCGCCGTGACCGGTTCACGGGGCGCGCGTTTATCTGGGTCCGTCAACTGTTTGACGTACGGCGGCTCATAAGTACTCATACTCCGAACCAGACCTAACGTGGGTTGCATCCGTAGTAAAACCGGGTACGCTACCCAGTAACTCGCTGATAGGTACAAGATTAGCACCCACCAAGTAGTCGCGTGTAGCGGGCTCACTAAGTACAAACTGAGTATGTATCCCGGCAACCCTAATAAGTAATCCGTTAACCATCTTTTCACATTGATTCCTCCACTCACTGATAACATCAGTATCCTTCCTTATTCTACACCAGTCACCGTTAACCCGGCTGGACTAAAAAACGCCCCGCAGAAATTTGACCATTCTGGGGGACGTTATCCGTTATTAACGAAACTTTATTTAATTATTTATGTGAGAGCAACAACACTTCATAGATTGCTTCGCCGTGCTGCGTGCCACCAAAACCAATCTGTGTGTGGTTCTTGCTGAGTAAGTACGGCTTCGCCCCATAATTGATATTTAGATTGGTCCGCCCCATAAAGGCGTCGATCATGCCACGTCCCCATTGTTCGCCATTTTCATAGTGGACGATAGGATTGTTCTTAGGCGCAACGTAAGCGTCAGTCACCCAACCAGCGTGCGTGACCCCCTTAACGTTTAATTTGAACTTTTTTCCTTTTTTAAGCATCTGGTCACTATTCTTTTGTGCAACCTTGTCCAACTTAGCCGTTTCTTTCAACGGTTTGAGGCCGTTAGCACGCCGATCCTTGTTAACCGCGGCCAGCGCACTCTTCCGATAAGCTTTGACACTGTACTTACCGTAGCCCCACTGGTTCCAAACGTAGGTCGAAGCCACGTAGCCCTTGACCTTACCATTTTTGGACTTGATGTACTTTAAGGTGACCGTCTTACCGTTAGACTTGCGTACTTGAACTTTTTTAGTCGCGTAAAACTTGGTATACAAGTACTTCGTCATATGGTGATTCTTATGGGTTAACTTAGCACTAGAATACATCCATCCGCCCCGAACGTGGACCTTGTGCTTCGACTTATACTTAGTCGTTTTAACGACCTTAGCAGCCTTAGTTTTCGCTAAAGCAGTGGTCGAACCAGTTGGTAACGTCGCCGCGCCCATGGTTGCAATACTCAAAACCGTAATCGTCGACACAATTAGCTTACTTGCTTTCATATTGATTCCTCCAATTGAAGTTGGCGACTTAGGCGGTCGTCAGCTAAGTAATCGTTAAAGCGTTTGCAAAAATGTGCCGTTAAATCAGTCCCCTGAAGCCCATCTATCCAAACCACTTAACGAGGCTAATCTTATCAAACGATAAGGGGATTATCAATAAGAATATAATTTTATTTATTTCCGGATTTCAGTAAGTTTTCCTCTAACTCACTTTAACTTGACGCCCGTCTGATGCGCTAACGTCTCAATCAGTTGCTTCCGTTGGTTAGGATCATCAACCCGTTCATCATATTTTGCTAATTGCCGGTGGTAATAATAATGCCCCGACGCCAATGCGGCCTGATCTTGACCACTCGCTAACCAGACTTGGCCAGCGTAACCATCGGCCAAACTATCATCGGCACCTGCCCCACCCATTCGCGTTGGGACCCAACCAGGATCAACCGAGTTAACGATAACCTCCGGATGCTTCTGGGCAACTGCCTTGGCTAACATTAAAATCGCCAGCTTGGAAGCAGAATAATTAAGCTTTTTTAGTGTCAGCAAGTCAATCGTCGCACCAACGTGCATCCCTGATGAAACATAAATCAATCTTTTGGGCAAAGTAATCAAATTCGTCAGCAGGTACGGCGCAACTAAATTAACTGCTAAGGTCTGCGCATAATCATTGGTATAAACGCCCGCATTATGAATAATCGCGTCAAAGGGACCTAGTTGATTGACTTGCTTAGCCATCATTTTGACCGCCTCGGCATCCGCCAAGTCACCGATCACCACGTGCGATGCTTGCGGATTAAATTCCAACGCCGCCTGTGCTCGCTGCGCATTACGGGCGTGTAAAACCACTTCATGGCCTTGTGCTAACAAGCGCTTAGCCGTTAACGCCCCGAGTCCGGTGGAAGAACCAGTAATAAATATTTTCATTTAAAAACCTCCAATAGATCGATTTACTTGCCTAACAAGCCAGGTAACGGTCTGTTAGTTAGGCATTAGTCAGACTAATTACCAACAAAAAAAGCATCCGCCCAAAGGACGAACACTCTTTTTTGGATTCAGAAAATGTTGATAATGCAACGCTTTTTCTAAAAATATTAACGCTTTGAGAATTGTGAAGCTTTACGGGCTTTCTTCAAACCTGGCTTCTTACGTTCCTTCATACGAGCATCACGAGTTAAGAGACCCGCGCGCTTCAAAGGAGTACGGAAATCAGGATCAACTTCGAGCAAAGCACGAGCAATCCCATGACGGGTTGCGCCGGCTTGACCATGGAAGCCACCACCATTAACGTTTACTAAAACATCATATTGATCTGAGGTTTCAGTAACTTCGAATGGTTGTAACAATTCCTTACGAATATCTGCAAATGGAATGTAGTCATCAACTGACTTGTCATTCATAACAATTTTACCAGTACCTGGTACTAAACGTACGCGGGCAACTGAATCTTTACGACGGCCTGTGCCGCGATATTGTACTTGAGCCAATGTAGTTTCCTCCTTAGATTAAGTTAGTAATGTCCAAAACTTCAGGTTTTTGTGCTTGTTGCGTATGTTCTGCACCAGCATAAACATGCAACTTCAAGCCCATTTTGTGACCCAAAGAGTTGTGAGGAAGCATACCCTTAACTGAAGTTTCAATTAATTTAGTAGGTTCCTTAGCCAAGAAGTCACCGGCAGTCCGTTCCTTTAAACCACCAGCATAAGCAGTATGATGATAATAAATCTTCGTTTCTGCTTTCTTCCCAGTCAAAGCGACCTTGCTTGCATTAATAATAATCACGTTGTCACCAGTATCTACATTAGGTGTAAATACAGGCTTGTTCTTACCACGTAAGATTGATGCAACGACAGTTGAAAGACGACCCATTGGGACATCTGTAGCATCAACTACATACCATTTACGATCAATTTCACCTGGTTTAGCCATATATGTTGTACGCACGTTGTGTTCCTCCATTTTCTGTGTTTGTTTGACACTCAATAAGATTTCCGGGGCTTATCGTGGGGCAAACAATACCAACAATCAGTTTACCTAACTTGGCCTCAGAAGTCAATCCTTTATTAGTTGACAAATTCGGTTTTTAAAGACCTAGCGTTACTAATGACACGCCAGATACAAGGCTATTAGTCTACCACTTTCAAGACCACTTGTCTCCCAATGACGGCTTAATTTTTTACTTTTCTTGTTCAAGATCCCGTTCCAACTCGGCTTGGTCGTAATAGACCCGCTTCATGTATAACCCGGAAGCCGGCGCCGTCCCGCGAGCTTGTTCACGGTCCTTTGCAGCGAGTAACCCTGGAATACAATCAACGGCGCGCCGGCCCTGACCGATTTCCATCAGTAAGGCCACCATGATGCGCACCTGGTTATATAAAAAGCCGCTGCCACAAAATTCAAATTGAATTTCACTTTCATCCGGCAACGCCCACGCCTTTGCGGAATAGATTTCACGAACGTGGTCATGCGCCTGTGAGCCCGATGCCACGAAGGTCGAGAAGTCATGTTTGCCAACCAAATCAGGAATCGCCTGCTGAATCCGCGCAATGTCCGCTTGGAACTTAAAGTGTCCAGTGTAGTGCCGTTTGAACGGATCGACAAACTCATTTTGATACGCTCGGTACCAGTACCGCTTACCGACCGTGTCATAGCGGGCGTGAAAATCAGCCGGGACGATCTCTACGGACTTAATCAAAGTATCCATTGGTAACAGACTATTTAATCCGCGCCGAACACCCTCCGCACGAATCTCATATGGTAAATCGAAGTGAATTGTCTGACCAAAGGCGTGTACTCCGGCATCGGTCCGACCAGCACCGTAAACGATGATTGGTTCAGCGGGATCCTTAGCCATTTTATTTACGGCCTTACTGAAGACTTGCTCCACGGTCCGCTGATTGGGTTGACGCTGAAACCCCGCAAAGTTAGTCCCATCATAGGCCAAAACTACTTTATATCTGGTTGTCAAATTGTCCTCCATGATTCAAAAAGTTGGTGCGCCGAACTGGCCGTACCAACTTTAACCTTATGCTCTTAGAAAAATCAGTGCCACCGTCAAAACGGCAAAAATCACGGTCGCCCACGAATCACGGGCGTGCCACTTCAGAATACGGAACTTACTGCGGCCTTCACCGCCCTGATAGCCCCGCGCTTCCATGGCGGTTGCCAAGTCCTCAGCACGATTAAACGAACTGACGAACAGTGGGATGAGCAACGGGACCACGGCACGCATTTGTTGGAAGATGTTCCCTTCCCCAAAATCAACGCCCCGCGCACGCTGCGCATTCATGATCTTTTCCGTTTCATCCATCAATGTCGGGACAAACCGCAGTGCAATCGATAACATCAACGCCACTTCGTAGACCGGAAAATGAACGGCTTTTAGTGGCATCAAGATGTATTCAATGGCGTCGGAAAGTTCCAACGGTGGCGTTGTTAGCGTCAACAGTGTCGACATAAAGATGATTAGCACGAACCGACAAAAGATGTAGGCCCCGTTAATCAGCCCTAACTGACTAATGGTGATAATACCCCAGTGCCAGTAAACCGGTCCCCCACTCGCGCTAAAGAGCACTTGCAGGACCACCGTAAACAGAATCAGCCAAATCAGCGGTTTAACCCCGTTGATGAAAAATGACCACTTCACACCTGACATCGTAATCGCCAAAAAAGTAAACGCAAATAATAGCAAGTACGTCATCCAGTTATTGGCAATAAAGATGATCCCAATAAAGTAAAAACTCAGTAATAGTTTGGCGCGGGGATCCATGTGATGAATCACCGAATCACCCGGAATGTAGCGCCCAAAAATCAACTTATTCATCATGGGTCGTCGCACCCCCAAACGCCGTTGTCGGTAGCTGGGCAATTAAGTCTTCAGCCAATTCATCTTCCGTTAACGGCATGCGGTCAAACTGCCAACCGCGCGCGATCAACTGTTGGGCAAACGCCGTCGTCTTTGGTAATCCAAGTTGGTGTTCAACTAGCCACTGCGGTTCTTTGAAAATCTCGCGTGGGGTGCCCGTCTTAACGACGCGGCCCCCGTCCATCACGATGACATTGTCGGCATAGTTCGCAACGTCGTCCATTTGGTGGGTGACAAGAACGACCGTTAAATCCTGTTCATGCCGTAACCGCGCAAACATTTCCATCATGTCTAAACGGCCCTGCGGATCAAGCCCGGCAGTCGGTTCATCGAGAACCAGCACCTGGGGCTTCATCGCAAGTACCCCGGCAATTGCGACCCGCCGCATTTGGCCCCCGGAGAGGTCAAATGGCGAACGTTTAAGTAAGTCTTGATTCAAGCCGACCAAGTCCAACATCTCAGCCGCCGTCTTCAACGCGTCAGCTTCACTGACGCCGAAGTTTTGCGGACCAAACGCGATGTCTTTTTCAACCGTTTCCTCAAACAACTGACTTTCTGGGAATTGAAACACAATGCCGACGTGTTGGCGCAGCTTTTTTAAGTCCTTATTGTTGGTTGACGGTGTAATGACCCGTTCCCCAATCGTGACGGTCCCGCTAGTTGGTTTTAACAGCGCGTTTAAGTGCTGCAACAGGGTGGACTTGCCACTCCCGGTGTGCCCAATTAGCGCCGTGTACGACCCGTCCGGAATCGTGACATTGATGTCAGTTAACGCCTTCGTCTCAAAAGGAGTGCCCGGTTGGTAGGTAAAATCTACTTGTTTGAACGTAATTGCCATAACCAGTCAGCCATCCCTTTCTCCGTTAAATAAGTTGCTGGCACCTGGACGTTGCGGCGCTTCAACGCTGCTTTTAAGCGTTCCGCGTACGGCATGTCCAGTCCCATCTTAATGAGGGCTTCGCCGTGACGGAAAATTTCCGCTGGAGTTCCCTCTTCTTTTACTTCACCATCATTAACGACTAGGATGCGGTTGGCACTCGCAGCTTCGTCAATATCATGGGTAATCGATAATACCGTTAAGTCCGACGTGGCCTTCATCTGCCGAATCGTCGCCAACACTTCTTCGCGTCCGCGGGGATCCAACATTGAGGTCGCTTCGTCTAAAATCAAAATCTGAGGACGAGCCGCAATCATCCCTGCTAACGCGACCCGTTGCTTTTGTCCACCCGACAAGCGGGCAGGCTCACGGGTGGCAAAATCCTGCATGTTGACCAGTTTGAGCGCGGCTGGAACGCGGCGAAGCATCTCATCACGCGCAACGCCTTGATTTTCCAAGCCAAACGCCACGTCATCGGCCACGGTTGCACCAACGAACTGGTTATCTGGATTTTGGAAAACCATGCCTATTTTTTTGCGAATCTCCCAAACGGTCTTCTCTGACAGGACGTCACCATCCACCGTAATTCTTCCTGAAGCTGGCGCTAGCAGCCCGTTAAGGTTTTTAGCTAACGTCGACTTTCCGGAACCGTTGTGGCCGACAATGGCGACCCATTCACCAGCATCGACTGAAAATGAAACGTCGCGTAACGTTAGCTGATCTTTGGCCTGTTGTGGGTAGCGGTAATTTAAATGTTCAACGTCAATAATCGGCCTCACCATGGTCCCTCATTTCCATAAATTGCTGGTTCTTATCATAACATACCTAACTATTTCAAATCACTAGCAGATCCGTATTTATACCCGTTATCACCAAACAACGAGAACTTCTTCTTTAAGTTATTTGAAACGTAGACTTTTTTGTCCTTCGTAATAAAGATGGCACCGATACCTTTATCGGCTTTGCCATTGATATACTTCATCCCATCTTTAAGTCCCTTATCAAAGGTGGCCGTCGATAACCCGTCACCATCCGTGGACTTCTTCGAAATAATCGAAACACCCATCAAATTATTTTGGTATGGGGCCCCGGTCTTAGGATCCATCAAATGACTGTAAACCTTACCGTGTTTCTTTAAGTAACGTTCATAGATTCCAGACGTTACCACGGACATGTTCTTAACGGGTACTGACCCAATTGCGGTCCCCCGTGAAGCCTTAGGATCTTGAATGCCGACGGTCCAGTTCCCGGTCTTCGTCCCCTTAGGACTGTCACCGAGAACGTAGATGTTCCCACCCAAGTCAATAATGGCGGTTGAAACGCCGTGATTCAAGAAATACGTCTTCACTTGGTCAGCCATGTAACCCTTGGCGATTCCGCCTAAGTCAAGTTGCATCCCTTTTTGTTCCAAGTACACGGTCCGTTTCTGATCGTTTAACTTGACCTTCTTGTAGTCGACTAGCTTAACGTTAGTATCGATTTCCTTTTGCGTTGGGACCTTAGCATCGGAGAATCCAATGTGCCACAATTGCGTGATGGGTCCGATGGCCATGTCGAATGATTCATCGGAGTTCTTACTATAGTAGTAGGCTGCTTTGAGCATCGGGTAGAGATTTTTGCTGACCTTGACCGGATTCTTCCCGGCGGCGGCGTTGATCTTGTCGATTTCAGAGCCCTTTTGGTTGACCGTGACTGCCCGGGCCTCTTTTTTCAATAAACTAAAGGCCCCATCAATTACTTTGGACTTACCCTTGTTATAAACCCGCAAGGTCACCACGGTCCCCATCATAAACTGGGTATCTTCGGATGGTGTCTGAACCACCTTAGTGGGTTTCGGTCGGCTACTGCTAGCCGCACTCTTGTTCGAATTTGCACCACAAGCGGTCAAAGGAATTACCATGGCCACTATTAAACCTAACTGAACTAATTTTCTTAGCTTCATGTCGTTAACTTCCCCTATATATAATTTCAATCGTAATTATACCAAAATTTTTATGAACCGGTGGTGTTGAATTTAAAACCCTTTCAGAAACATTGTGTAAACTAATACATGATTGAAAGTGCCAAAACTAGTTCAATCGTTGCCATGGCACTACTTATTGTTAGAAAATCAGCAATTTTCAGCGCTTCGCCGGCAGAATCAGTGGGCCATGGGGTCGGCTACAGACAAACGACGGTCTTCCGCCTCGCTTGAAAGCCTCAAGGGACGAGTCTTTCAAGTCGCCCGCACTGTAACCTGGCAAAAACCGCCAGCTAACAGTGCCGACACGGCCCGCTGACTATGCCGGCTACGCTAAGATTGCTTTAAAACAAACCGGTTAAATTTGTCAGCAACCGCAACATAGCTGGAAGTTGTCTATGATAAATGTGACTTCCATCGGATGCTCGGAGGTTGCCACTGATGGCATCGGTCGTGAAGGTGGCCTTTGACCGGTGAACTTCCGGCCTTAGACCACGGACGGTTCGGAACAATTGTGTTTTTGGCAATTGTTCCGAGCGAGGAGCAAGACCGCTCCTCAGGCTTGACCCGGTCCCACGACCGATGTCATCAGTGGCAACCGGAATAGCTTACAAGTAGTTAATTTTTATTTTGCGCTTTGGCCTAATGACTAGTCAAAGACAGCTTTTAACAAAAAAAGCCCTCAGCTTTCGCCTCAGGCTCCTTACTAAAACGTACTTAATTGTTATTCAGCGAAGATCAAGTTATCGACAGTAATCTTCTTAGTGTTCCCATTTTGAGCGGCATTTTGTAGTTGTTCAGCATACAAAACGAAGGTGTTTGATGATTCAGTAGCACCAGTAACAACGTCAACCTTAGTTGGGTCACTGCTCTTAACTAATGACTTGTTCAAAGCTGGTTGGTAAGTCTTTGGATCAGTCTTAGCAATCTTCTTCATTTGCTTGTTGTATGAAGCATCATCAGTCTTGGACTTACCATTCTTGTTAACTTGGTTGTAGTCTGACTTAGTGATTTTACCATTCTTAACGGTGATGCCAAACGTTACTTTATAACCATGTGAGTAGTTCTTTTCAGCTAAGTTATAAGTCCCGTCTTTCATCTTCTTACCGTTGTTGATCTTGATGGTAGCAGTATCACCAGCTTGTGCGGCTTGAACTAATTGTTGCGTGTAGTTTTGGAAAGTCTTGGAAGATTCCGTTGCACCCGTAACAACATCGATTGAGCCAACGTTACCGGTTGCGGCTGCGCCAGTCAATGACTTGTTCAACTTAGGAATGTAAGCCTTAGGGTTCGTACCTGAACCCTTCTTCATTTGTTTGTTGTACGAAGTATCGTCAACTTTGGACTTACCCTTCTTATTCACTTGATCATAACTGGACTTAGTGATTTTGCCCTTACTGTTGACGGTGATGCTCATCGTAGTACGGTAGCCATAAGAATAGTTTTGTTCTTCGAGTTTGTAAGTACCCGCTTTCATTTTACCGCCAGCGGTTAACTTAGCAACCTTGGTTGTCTTGGCAGAGCTTGAAGAAGCACTCTTCTTAGACGATGATGATGAACTAGAACTTGATGAACTACTCCCACAACCTGCTAAGACTAAAGCTGAAATTGCGACAACTGATGCAACTGCAGAAACTGATTTAAACTTCATAATATCCCACTCCTAACCTTTTTGTATGAAAATTCACATTAATCTTAACGTTTAAAAATCAATTAGTCAATCCCATTTTATAAATATAATCGTATTTTAACGCAACCGTAGCGGTAATGGCAGCGTTTTACTGATTTTCGCTTTAACCATTTCTTGGCGCACTTAAACAATGTGATTTATTATGCATTCTTACCGTCAACCCATAGACAACCGCTTACATTATCGTTATAATTATTAGTGGAATTATTATTTTCTATTATTATTCAAGGGAGTTGTTACGCAATGGCAAAGAAAAACATTGTCGTTGTCGGTGCGGGGTTTGCCGGCGTCTACGCAACCAAAAAACTGTCTAAGCATTTCAAAAAAAATGCAGACGTTGAGATTACGTTGATTGATCGACATTCATACTTCACGTACATGACCGAACTACATGAAGTAGCCACTGAACGGGTGGAGCCTGGGCATATCCAATACGATTTGCAACGGCTGTTCGCACGACGGAAGAATGTTCGCCTTGTTACTGATACAGTAACGGGTGTCGATAAAGAGAAACAGGTTGTTACCACTAAGAATGGCAGTTATCAATATGATCAATTGCTCATTAGTTTAGGTGGGGAATCCAATGACTTTGGCACCCCTGGTGTTAAAGAACACGGATTCGAATTATGGTCATTTGAACAAGCGATGGCCTTACGGGCACACTTGGCGGCGATTATTCGTCGCGGTGCTGCCGAATTAGACCCAGCTAAGCGTAAAGCAATGCTGACATTTACGGTCTGTGGTTCTGGTTTCACCGGTTCCGAACTAATTGGTGAATTGATTGAATACCGCGACGTTTTAGCTAAAGAAAACAAGCTAGACCCTAGCGAAATCACCCTTCAATTAGTTGAAGCGGCACCTACCATTATCAACATGCTCAACCGGACGCAAGCCGGTAAAGCTGAAGCATACATGACTAAACATGGCGTTGATATTATGACCAACTCCATGATTACCGAAGTTGCTGCTGATCACGTTAACTTAAAGGGCAAGGATCCAATTCCTACCTATACGTTAATCTGGACCGCCGGTGTGCGGGCCAACAGTGTTGTCAAGAACTTTGGTATTGAAACGAACCCTCGCGGTGGCCGTTTGCTTGCTAACGAATTCATGCAAGCTAAGGACACCAAGAACGTCTTCTTGGCTGGGGACTCAACGAGTTATCAAGAACCTGACCAACCACGTCCCGTCCCACAAATCGTCCAAGGTGCCGAAGAAACGGCTGCCAAAGCGGTTGAAGGGATTATCAAGAACGTTGACGGTACTAGCAAAGAAATCAAGCCTTTCAAGGGTGCTTATCAAGCTTCCGTTGATTCAATTGGTTCCAAGTACGCCGTTGCACAAGTGATGGACAACTGGAACGTTTCTGGTTTCATCGCCGTTCTTTTGAAACACGCCATCAACTGGTTGTACTACTGCCAGATTTTCTCCGGCTACTACCTCTTCCAGTACTTCATGAACGAATTCTTCCGGACCCGCAATGGTCGGAACCTCGGACGTGGCTGGATTTCACGTGCTGGTAACGTTTTGTGGAGTGTGCCACTTCGGTTCTTCTACGGCGCAATGTGGCTGTGGGATTGCTGGACGAAGGTTCAGGGTTCTGAATCATGGTTCACTGATAAACTCCGCTTACCATTTAGCTGGTTACAAGCTGCCGCTACTAGTGGTGCCAGTCAAGCAACTAAGGCCGCTGCAACTAGTGGCGCTTCCGAAGCTGCATCATCGACTGCTAAAGCTGCCAAGGGTGTCTTCAGTTTATCTTACATGTACGGTAAGGAACCATTGATGGTCTTTGACAAGATGCCACACTGGTTCGAATCCGTTACAAAGGTCTTCGTACCAAACATGGGCATGGCACTTTTCTTCCAGAAATTCATGACCTGTGTTGAAATCGTTATTGCACTTTGCATTTTCTTCGGCCTCTTTAGCTGGTTAGCTAACGCCATCACAATTGGTTTAGTCGTTGTCTTCTGCTTGTCAGGGATGTTCTACTGGGTCAACATTTGGATGGTCTTCGTCGCCCTTGCCTTAATGAACGGTTCCGGCCGGACATTTGGTTTGGACTACTGGGTTGTTCCGTGGATGCAAAAACATCTTGGGCACTGGTGGTACGGCAACGTTCGTTCACATTACGATGCTGTCAAAACCCGCTAGATGCGTTATAATTAATTGAATAGTTTCCCGATGGTTCAAGGGTTGCTTTTTCCCCTTGAACCATTTTTTATGCAACGAAAAAAGGAGGGCTGGCGATGAAGAAATTACGGGCGACCGCACGAGTGCTAAGGCGTTACGGCGGCATGATCCGACCTTTTGACATTGTTATTATTGTTGCCTTAATTATTTTATCGTTTACCCCAATAGTAGTTTTTTCATATCAGCAAAAACAACAAGCCCAACGTGCTGAGCAAATTGCCAAACGGCAGTCCAAGAAAAGTCGGACGGATTATACCGCGGTCGTTTCCCATAACGGGACCGTTTTAAAGCGGGTCAATTTGACGACCTTGACCAAAACGAAGCACTATACCTATCGCGCTAAGGATGGCCACTACAATACCATCACGTTTGAGCCTAAGCGCGTTGCCATCACCAAGGCCAATTGCAGTGATCAAGTCTGCGTTCGACGCGGCTGGATTCATAAACCAGGACAAACGATCGTCTGTTTACCACATAAAGTCCTGGTTGAAGTCAAGTCAGGGTCCGGGCACGTTAAGTCCGGCGGTAATGGGCTAGTTACGGAGTAAAAACTATTGAATAATTCATTTGGACAATCAAATAAGACCCATCGAAATATTTACATTGCCCTCCTAGTTGCTCAAGGAGTGATCATTGGGATTTTAGAGCGGATGATCCCCTTCCCGTTCGCCTTCGCACCGGGAGCCAAATTGGGGTTAGCTAATCTAATCACAATCGTTGCCATCTTCACATTATCCTTTCGCGACGTGATTACGCTGACCTGGTTACGGTTGATCCTAACCGCATTACTGGGTGGGACAATGTCAACGTTCCTGTACAGCTTTGGGGGGGCGTTTCTGAGCCTGTTTTCGATGCTCCTAGTTAAGTTACTAGGACCAAAACGGGTCAGCATCATTGGAATTTCTGCAACTGGGGGCGTGATGCACAACGTTGGGCAACTATTAGTGGCGAGTCTGATTGCCCAGACGTGGACGGTCATGTTATACCTCCCGGCCATGTCAATCATCGGACTCGCAGCCGGCATTGCCTTAGGGATTGCCGCGAACTACCTATTTACACACGTGACAATTCTAAGCTACTTGCGGTTTAAGCGGACAAGGCACCCAAGTAAAACAAAGGAGTAACATTTTATGCAATCGGCAACGCAATTACACCCAATTTGGCGTGATTACCCGGCCATGCAGCCGGAATTAACCAAGGTCATGCAGCTTATGACCGATAACATTAACATTAAAGACAGCGCCATTTCTGACGCGATTATTGATATGATTCACAGTGGCGGTAAATTACTACGGCCCGCGTACTGCTTACTATTCTCATCGTTTAAGGATACGGACCGCGACCGCATGATCGCCCTCGCAGCCTCCTTAGAGACGCTGCACACGGCAACTTTGATCCACGACGATATCTTAGACGACTCCGAGCTACGTCGGCACCGCGCGACGATTCAGCAGCGTTTTGGTAAGGACGTTGCGGTTTACGCCGGTGACTACCTATTTGTCGTCGTTTTCAAAATTCTGGCTAAATACTCAAGTAGTTTCAAAAGTATTCAGGTCAATTCTGAAAATATGGAAAAGATCTTAGTCGGGGAAGTTCAGCAAAAGGATCGCCACTACCACATCGACATCACCATGGATCAATATAAGGAACAAATTCAAGGCAAGACGGCTGAACTCTTTGCACTCAGTTGTTTCTTAGGCGCCTTTGAATCTGGCCAAAGCACCCTCTTCGCACAACGGGCCCGTAAAACTGGCATGGCGATTGGGATGGCTTTCCAAATTCTAGACGACATTCTCGATTACCAAGAAGACAGTCAAGAGATCGGTAAACCAATCTTAGAAGACGTCGCTGAGGGGGTTTACACGTCCCCACTGATTTTCGCCTTACAGACGGACGCACGGAACGATATCCTGCCATTGATGCGGCTTCAGGGCGCCATTACAGACGCACAGCGCCGTGAACTACAGCAGCTGGTCATTGATGCTGGCGGCGTTACCAAAGCGCAACAGCTCGCTGAAAAGTACACTAAAGACGCCTTGCACCTTTTGAACAAGCTTCCTAACAAGCCTGCAAAGGACAACCTGATTCAATTAACCACGCAATTATTAACTCGGCATAACTAGCCGAATCATTTCACTATCTGAGCTGACCTCTTCGTTGAGGCCAGCTTTTTTTGACAGAAAGTCTCCCGCTCCGTCGGGTAGCCCTGATGTGCTCAGACTTACTATTCTGATTACTGCTAGATAACCGAACTAGCTGACAAGTCACTAATAGGTATTAACCTAGATACTGATGCAATAGTAATCAATTCCTAAATATAATTTTCAACCTTTAAATTGTTGACTAACTCCCCGTCACATTTGGATTTTCATAATAGTTAGGCCACATGTTAGGCGGGAATGATTGGCAATGGAATCGTCGTGGCGGTACGGTTAAATTGGTGGGCTTGCAATTTAACTGTACGGAACATCATTGGGACTTGCGTGCTTCTTATGCAAGTCCCAATGATGAGGTTAGTGACCGCTCCTCAGGCACTAACCGGTTCCCATGACGATGGAATTGCCAATCATTCCAGCCGAAAAACATCAACAGTACAAAAAAACCGTTAACCCAACATAGAGTTGGACTAACGGTTTTGGTTGGCTAGCGCCAAAAAAAATCACTTAAGATTGCGATACGCCATCTATGTTAACCATAAATAACTTCCGAACTAGACTTGGAAACTCAAAGAGTAACCATCATCATAGCGTCCGTCAATCATCAATCCCAGTGATCCGTAAAACAATTAACTAGTCAACAAGTTCCAAGACTACCATTTGTGCACCGTCTCCACGACGAGGCATAGTCTTGTAAATTCGTGTGTACCCACCATTGCGGTCAGTGTATTGAGGACCTAAGTCACTAAATAACTTTTGCAAAGCGGTTTGTACAGCCACGTTGTCGCCATCTTCTTTAACATCGGCAACGACGTCACGCATAAACGTAGCAGCTTGACGACGGGCGCTTAAATCACCCTTCTTTGCCAAAGTGATCATCTTGTCGGTAGTTGAACGAACTTCCTTAGCACGTGCTTCGGTAGTTTCGATCTTACCATTAACGATTAATGAAGTCGTTAAATCACGAAGTAAGGCACGACGTTGTGAACTTGTACGTTGTAATTTACGGTAACTCATGAACGGATATCCTCCCTTGTATTAGTCTTCTTTGCGTAATGATAACCCGAGATCAGCTAATTTTGCTTTAACTTCTTCGAGTGACTTGCGTCCAAGGTTGCGAACCTTCATCATATCAGCTTCAGTTTTGTTAGTTAATTCTTGGACCGTGTTGATACCAGCACGCTTCAAGCAATTGTATGAACGAACGGAAAGGTCTAACTCTTCGATCGTCATTTCTAACATTTTTTCCTTATGCGTTTCTTCCTTCTCAACCATCACGTCAGTGTTTTTAGCTTCATCAGTGAGATTTACGAAGATTGAAAGGTGATCAGTCAGGATTTTGGCTGATAGACTAATGGCTTCACTTGGAGTGATTGAACCATTTGTCCAAACGTCTAAGGTTAACTTATCGAAATCATCACGTTGACCAACCCGCGTGTTTTCAACTTGGTAGTTGACACGTTCGATTGGAGAATATAATGAATCAACAGCTAAAACGCCAATTGGCATATCATCTTCACGATGTTTGTTATCCTCAGCGGAAACATAACCACGACCAGTATTAGCGGTCATACGCATATGGAAGTGTGCACCATCCGCTACAGTACAAATTGCCAAATCAGGGTTCAAGACTTCAACGTCCGCATCACCAATGATATCACCGGCAGTAACGTTCGCTGGACCCTTAACGTCGATTTCCAACGTCTTGGTTTCGTCTGAACTTAACTTAAGCGCGATCTTCTTCACATTCAAGATGATGGCCGTAACGTCTTCGGTTACGCCTTCCACCGTTGAAAATTCGTGGAGAACACCGTCAATTTGAATACTAGTAACAGCAGCGCCAGGTAAAGAAGAAAGAAGAATCCGACGAAGTGAATTCCCTAAAGTTGTACCATAACCACGTTCAAGTGGTTCTACAACAAACTTACCATAGTTGTCGTTTTCATCAATTTTATGAATGTTAGGTTTTTCAAATTCAATCATTCTTATCTTTTACCCCTTTCAAAACGCGTGGTGCTTAGTAGTTGTGCGCACAAAATGAAGTTTGCCCTCAAAATGAACGTCACAGATTAAACACGACGACGCTTTGGAGGACGAGAACCATTATGAGGAACTGGGGTAACATCGCGAATTGCACTAACTTCCAAACCAGTAGCTTGTAAAGCACGGATAGCAGCTTCACGACCTGAACCAGGTCCCTTAACAGCGACTTCAACAATCTTCATGCCATGTTCCATTGAGGCCTTAGCAGCAGCTTCTGCGGCCATTTGAGCAGCAAAAGGTGTTGACTTACGTGAGCCCTTGAAACCTAATGAACCAGCTGATGACCATGCAATGGCGTTCCCTTGCATATCAGTGATCATAACAAGTGTGTTATTAAACGTTGAATGGATGTGAGCCACACCGGATTCAATGTTCTTCTTTACCCGACGACGACGGGTTGTCTTTCTAGTTGCCATAAAATTCGAAAACCTCCCTTATAATTATTTTTTACGTCCAGCGATGCTAACCTTTTTACCCTTACGAGTACGGGCGTTGTTCTTCGTGTGTTGACCACGAACTGGTAAACCACGACGATGGCGCATCCCACGGTATGAACCGATTTCTTGCAATAACTTGATGTTTAAGCTGACTTCACGACGTAAGTCACCTTCAGTTTTGTAACCGTCAACGACGGCACGGATCTTATCTTCTTGATCAGGAGTTAAGTCACGTACACGAACGTCTTCTGAAACACCGGCTTCAGCAAGGATCTTCTGTGCAGAAGTGTTACCGATACCGTAGATATAAGTCAAACCAATGACAATACGCTTGTCACGTGGTAAGTCAATCCCTTCAATACGAGCCATTAATATTTCACCTCCGAATTATTTGAATTATTTACCTTGGCGTTGCTTATGCTTTGGGTTAGCAGAGCAAATAACCATTACGCGGCCTTTACGGCGAATAACTTTACAGTGTTCGCACATTGGCTTTACAGATGGTCTTACTTTCATGAATTTTACCTCCTATAAGGTACGAAGTGTCGGTCCTACTTGAAACGGTAGGTAATCCGGCCCTTAGTTAAATCATAAGGTGACATTTCGACCGTAACCTTGTCGCCAGGTAAGATCCGAATGTAATGCATCCGAATTTTACCCGAAACGTGTGCCAAGATTTCAGCGCCGTTTTCAAGTTCAACTTTAAACATTGCGTTAGGCAACGTTTCTTTAATAGTCCCTTGAATTTCGATGACGTCTTCCTTTGCCAAGTATGTGTCCCTCCCTTATTATATGGTTTCGTGCTGCCACGTATTTGGTTCGCTTTTCGAACCAGTCATTGCTAATCATAATATTAAAAAAGTATTAAATCAGTCAACGGCTAAACCTGAATAAGTTTATCACAACGGCATTTGAAAAGCAAACGTCGCCCTTTAGGAACCCAGTTATTAAAGGTTATCAAGAATGGTTTTAATATCCTTGTAAACATCATCAATGTCGCGGTCACCGTCAACATTGTGTAATAAGTTTTCTTTTCCGTAAAAATCGATTAATGGTGTGTTCAACTTAACGTTGACATCCAAACGATTTTTAACGGTTGCAGGCTTGTCATCTTCACGTTGATAGAAATCATGACCGCCACACACGTCGCAAGTACCTTCAACTTTAGGCTTGTTGTAGATCTTGTGGTAAGTTGTGCCACAAGTCCGACAAATGAAACGACCGGAAAGCCGTTCAACTAAAACTTCTGGTGCAACGTGAATATTAATCACGCCGTCCAAAGGTTTGTTGAGTTCTTCACCGATTTGCTTCAAGGCATGTGCTTGATCAATATTACGAGGATAACCGTCAAGCAAGAAACCATTTTTCGTATCCGCTTCTGCTAACCGGTCACGGACGATGCCATTTGTGACTTCGTCTGGAACCAAGTTACCAGCATCGATATACTTTTTGGCTTCAAGGCCCATCTTGGTTTCGTTCTTAATGGCAGCTCGGAAGATGTCCCCCGTTGAAATATGCGGAATATCAAAATCTTCGAGGATCTTCTGAGCTTGAGTACCCTTACCGGCACCTGGTAGACCCATTAAAATCAGGTTCATTGTTCCCATGCTTTTTTCCTCCTAAAAGTACAAATGTGCTGAGTTTCCCCAACACATTCGCTTGATTAACGGATGAAACCGACATAGTCACGTTTCATCATTAATCCTTTAATTTGACGAATAGTTTCAAGGGCAACCCCGACAACGATAAGTAAACTAGTCCCACCTAAACCAATTGATTCATCTAAGCCCCAAATATCGGAAGCTAATAATGGAATCAAGGAAATTAACCCAAGGTAGAGGGAACCAACCGTACTTAACCGCATCAACAATTTTGAAACCCAGTCTTGAGTATCTTTACCTGGCCAAACACCAGGAATATAGCTGCCCTGCTTTTGCAAGTTCTTGGACAGTTTTTCAGGGTTAACCTGAACAAACGCGTAGAAGAACGTGAAGAGCACAATCAGTACAGTGTATAGGATTGCACCGACCGTAGACTGCATATTAAAGACGTTACTCATGATCTGGTACCAAGTTTCGTCACCATGACTGGCTTGGAAACCTAGCAAAATCGTTTGAGGTGTTGCAATGAAGGAACTCGCGAAAATAACGGGAATAACCCCGGCAACGTTCACCTTCAGTGGTAGATAACTACTGTCAGGTGCACCAGCTGCACGACGAGTGTATTGAATTGGAACACGGTCATTAGCTTGTTCGACCCACGTTACAAACATAACGATAATCAAGACAATCAATAATAACCCTACTACAAACAACCCACTTTGCCACCATTGATCTTTGGCTACGTTAACGAATTGTTCTTGATAAATTTGGTAAATCGAAGTTGGGACGCGGGCAATGATCCCGGCGAAGATAATAATGGAAACCCCATTACCAATCCCACGGTCCGTAATCATATCCCCCATCCAAGTGGTTAACATTGCCCCACCAGTTAGGATAATCCCAATTGTGAGGTAAGTGCTAATACTTGGGTTGTTAACTAATTTAAGTTGACTCAGGGAGTTAAACCCAGCAGTAATCCCAATCGATTGAATGAACGCTAAGACGATGGTCAGCCAACGGGTCGCTTGATTAAGCTTCCGTCGCCCAACTTCACCTTGTTTGCCCCATTCAACAAACTTAGGAACGATATCCATTTGTAACAATTGAACAATGATTTGTGCAGTAATGTAAGGGGATACCCCCATAGCAAGGATGGAATAATTTGTTAAACCGCCACCACTGAATGTATTCAACATACTTATCAGCCCTGATGACGCAACCGATTGGAGCGCTTGCGCATTAACACCAGGAACTGTGATATAAGAGCCAAGACGAAATACAATCAAAACGCCCAATGTGAACAGAAGTTTATTCCGAATATCCTTAACTTTGAGAGCGTTCTTCATGGTAGTCAGCAAATTAGATCACCTCAGTTTTACCGCCAGCAGCTTCGATTGCCGCAACAGCGGTTGCGGAGAACTTGCTTGCCTTAACTGTTAACTTTTTGTTGAGTTTACCATTACCAAGAACTTTAACAGCAGAACTCTTTTTAACCAAGCCAGCTTCTTTTAATGATTCTGGTGTTACTTCGGCACCATCATCAAAACGGTTTAAGCTATCAAGGTTAACAACCGCATATTCTTTACGGTTGATGTTAGTAAATCCACGTTTAGGAATCCGACGGTACAATGGCATTTGGCCACCTTCGAAACCTACACGAACTTTACTACGCGCCTTTTGACCCTTTTGGCCACGTCCAGCAGTCTTACCTTGGCCACTTGATTCACCACGACCAATACGACGACGTGAAAAACGTGAGCCTTCACTTGGAGTTAATTCATGTAACTTCATTTAGTAGGCACCTCCTCTTTGAAAATTTTAATTACTTAACGATTTCAACATCGATCAAGTGAGCGATGTGAAAGATTTGTCCGCGAGTTGCTGCGTCATCAGGCTTGATAACTGAGCTGTTAACCCGGCCAAGTCCTAATTCCTTAACAATTTTACGTTGCTTAGGAAGACGATGAGCTGCGCTGCGAACTAAAGTGATCTTTAATTGAGCCATGTTGTTTGTCCTCCTATTATTCAGCTAAATGGTCAGCTGAAACGCCACGTAAAGCAGCAACTTGTTCAGCAGTCTTTAAGCTCTTCAAGCCTTCAAACGTTGCACGAACAACGTTAACAGGCGTGTTTGAGCCAAGTCGTTTACTAGTAACATCATCCACACCGGCTAATTCCATGACGGCACGAACGGCGCCACCAGCGGCAACTCCGGAACCTTCAACGGCAGGCTTAAGCAAAATGCGGCCACCGCCGAATACACCAAGCGTTTGATGAGGAATGGTGGTACCAACCATTGGTACAGTGATCAAGTTCTTTTTAGCAGCTTCGGAAGCTTTCCGAATTGCTTCTGGAACTTCTTGAGCCTTACCAGTACCGAAACCAACGTGTCCTTTGTGGTCCCCAACGATTACTAACGCAGCAAAACGTAGGCGACGACCACCTTTAACAACTTTGGTAATCCGGTTGATGGCAACAACATTATCGTCAAGATCTAATTTTGATGGATCAATGAAAGTCATATGGTATTATTCCTCCTTTGTTAGAATTTAAGTCCGTTTTCACGAGCGGCTTCAGCCAAGGCTTGAACCCGACCGTGATATAAGTAACCGCCACGATCAAAGACTACGTCAGAGATCTTCTTTTCAGCAGCTCGTTTAGCAACAACTTCACCGACGGACGCTGCCTTTTCGGTCTTGTTGTTACCTTTAACTTCGCTATCTAAAGTTGAGGCACTTGCGAGCGTTACACCCTCTACATCATCAATAACTTGAGCGTAGATGTTTTTGTTTGAACGATAAACATTTAAGCGTGGGCGCTCAGCAGTACCAGAAATCTTACCGCGAACACGTGCGTGACGACGTTGACGTGTTTTGTTTTTATCTGGTTTTGAAATCACAATAGTCACCTCTATATATTAGTATGGACAGCTTTAAGCTGCATTATTTACCAGTTTTACCTTCTTTACGACGAACATATTCATCGACGTAACGAATCCCTTTACCTTTGTAAGGTTCAGGTGAACGAACGGCCCGAACTTCGGCAGCAAAGTCACCGACAGCTTGCTTACCAATACCAGAGATATTGATGTGCGTGTTGTCAGGAACTTCAACAGTTAAGTTTTCAGGCGTTTCAAATTCAACAGGATGTGAGTAACCAACGCTTAATACTAATTTCTTGCCTTGCAATTGGGCACGGTAACCAACACCGACCAATTGAAGGTTCTTAGTAAAGCCTTTAGTAACACCATCAACCATGTTGTTAACATTAGCACGGGTAGTACCGTGTAATGCCTTCATTTTGTAGTCATCAGTTGGGCGAGTGAATTTAACTTCATTACCCTCAATTGACATTGTAATCTTACTGTCGATGTTCCGCGTTAACGTTCCTTTAGGTCCCTTAACCGTAACGACTTCGCCAGCTTGTGATACTTCTACCCCAGCAGGTAGTTCAATTACTTTATAACCAATACGACTCACTTACTTGCACCTCCCGTCTTAATTATTTATTACCAAACGTAAGCTAAAACTTCGCCGCCAAGCTTCTTAGCGCGAGCTTCTTTATCAGTAACAACGCCTTCTGAAGTTGAGATGATAGCAATTCCTAAACCGTTTAAAACCTTAGGAACAGAATCAGCTTTGACGTATGAACGTAACCCTGGCTTTGAAATACGCTTCAAACCAGAGATAACCCGTTCGTTGTCTTTACCATACTTCAAGAAGACACGAATGATGCCCTGTTTGTCATCATCGATGTATTCAACGTCGCGAACAAAACCTTCATTTTTTAAAATTTCAGCAATGTTGCGTTTGATTTTTGATGCAGGAACTTCTAATGAATCGTGACGTACCATGTTAGCGTTACGAATACGAGTCAAGAAATCTGCGATTGGATCAGTCATCATGAAAGTTTAACCTCCTTTAACTTGGGTTCTTTTTTACCAGCTGGCCTTTTTCATGCCAGGGATTTGACCTTTGTGGGCCAGGTCGCGTAAGCAGATACGGCACAAGTGGAATTTACGGTAAACTGAATGTGGACGACCACAACGTTCGCAACGCGTATAGTTTTGTACATTAAACTTTGCGCCACGTTTTTGTTTAGCAATTTGTGATTTTTTAGCCAACTTCGATTAACCCCCTTCGATTATTTAGCAAATGGCATGCCAAATTGAGTTAACAACTCACGTGATTCTTCATCACTATCAGCTGTTGTGACGA
The DNA here is from genome assembly GCA_937916845.1 of uncultured Lactobacillus sp. Lineage (GTDB taxonomy): Bacteria > Bacillota > Bacilli > Lactobacillales > Lactobacillaceae > Lactiplantibacillus > Lactiplantibacillus paraxiangfangensis. The sequence goes on from CALFSK010000022.1 coordinate 61,293, forward strand.
TTACAATGTCTAAACCGCGAACACGGTTAACATTATCATAGTTGATTTCTGGGAAGATCAATTGTTCACGGACACCCAATGTGTAGTTACCGCGACCATCAAATGAACGAGTACTTACACCATGGAAGTCACGAACACGTGGTAATGAAACATTGATCAACTTGTCCAAGAAGTCATACATACGTTCACCACGTAAGTCAACTTTGGCACCAATTGCCATACCTTCACGAAGACGGAAACCAGCGATAGATTTCTTTGCCCGGGTAACCAAAGGTTTTTGGCCGGCGATCAAAGTCAATTCTTCAACTGCTTCGTCTAAGTTTTTAGCGTTGGTAACTGCATCACCAACACCCATGTTCAAAACGATCTTTGCCAGCTTAGGAACTTGCATTACAGAAGTGTAATTGAACTTGTCAACTAAGGCTGGGACGATTTCTTTTTCATATTGAGCTTTTAAACGGTTTTCCATGAATCTTGCTTCCTCCTTTCAGTCAGTATTAATTTTCTAAGTCTTTACCAGACTTTTTAGCAAAACGGACACGCTTGCCATCATCTTCACGACGAACACCTAAACGAGTAGGTTCGTTGGTCGATGGGTCAAGGAACATTACGTTCGAAATATCAATTGGTGCTTCGATATCCACGATCCCGCCTTGGGGGTTAACGTTCGTTGGTTTTTGGTGTTTCTTGATCTTGTTAACACCTTCAACAACGACACGGTTCTTGGCAATAAGTACCTTTTTAACAGTACCTTCTTGACCACGATCCTTACCGCTGATTACACGAACTTTATCACCAGTTTTAATCAACATTAGGTTGCGCACCTCCTTATTTACGGTGTGTGACTACAGAACTTCTGGCGCTAATGAAACAATACGCATGAAGTCTTTATCACGTAATTCACGAGCGACAGGGCCAAAGATACGAGTACCTTGAGGGGTCTTGTCATCACGGATAATAACTGCTGCATTTTCGTCAAACTTGATGTATGAACCGTCTGCACGGTGAACACCAGATTTAGTCCGAACGATTACGGCTTTAACAACATCATGAGCTTTGACAACACCACCGGGTGTTGCTTGTTTGACCGTAGCGACGATAACATCACCAATGTTAGCAGTTTTACGACCGGAACCACCTAATACCTTAATAGTAAGGATTTCACGGGCACCGGAGTTGTCAGCAACTTTTAAACGACTTTCTTGTTGGATCACAGTAAGTGTCCTCCCTTCATGTAATTTTTTTCAGCTAATAAACTAGATAATAACAGCTTTTTGAACAACTTCAATTAAGCGGAAACGCTTTGTAGCTGAAAGAGGACGAGTTTCCATGATCTTAACAATATCGCCAGTCTTGGCTTCATTATTTTCATCATGAGCCTTGAATTTCTTTGAATAACGAACACGCTTGCCGTAAACGGGATGGTTCTTGTAAGTTTCGACAATGACAACGATGGTTTTGTCCATCTTATCTGAAACAACGCGTCCTTGGATAACCTTACGGCTGTTACGAGTATCTTCACTCATTCGTGATTGCCTCCTTTATACTCTACTTGTTTAACTCTTGTTCACGCAACGCAGTTTTAATACGCGCAATGTTCTTACGAACTTGTTTTAAACGAGCGGTGTTTTCAAGCTGACCAGTGGCCAATTGAAAACGCAAGTTGAAAAGTTCGTCTTTGTAAGACTTTTCTTTTTCGAGCATTTCAGTAGTGGACAATGCTTTAATTTCCTTAGCCTTCATCTGATTCGCCACCTACTTCCTCACGCTTAACAATTTTAGTTCTAACAGGTAATTTAGTGCCGGCCAAGCGTAATGCTTCGCGAGCAACTTCTTCGGAAACGCCACCGACTTCAAACATAATCTTGTTACGTTTTACTGGGGCAACCCAACCTGCAGGAGTACCTTTCCCATTACCCATCCGCACACCAACACCTTTTTCAGTGTAGGATTTGTGAGGAAAAATCTTAATCCATACCTTACCGCCACGCTTCATGTAACGGTTCATAGCAACACGAGCAGCTTCAATCTGTCGGTTACTGATCCAGTGTGATTCGAGTGTTTGTAAACCGAATTCACCAAAAGCAACTGTTTTACCGCCTTTAGCTTCACCGCGCATTTTACCACGGTGAACACGACGATACTTAACCCGTTTAGGTACCAGCATGTTTATTTTCCTCCTTTAGCTGCAGATTTCTTTTCTGGCAAGATTTCGCCACGGTAGATCCAGGTCTTAACACCTAATTTACCATAAGTGGTACGAGCTTCAACCCATGCATAATCGATATCCGCACGCAAAGTATGCAACGGAACCGTACCATCGGAATAAGCTTCAACACGAGACATGTCGGCACCGTTTAAACGGCCAGCAACTTGTGTCTTGATACCTTTGGCGCCTGAACGCATAGTACGTTGCATAGCACCACGCATTGCACGACGGAAAGCAACACGGCCTTCAAGTTGACGCGCAATACTTTCACCAACTAATTTAGCATCTAAATCAGGCTTCTTGATTTCGATGATGTTGATGTGTACTCGTTTACCAGTTAAATTGTTTAATTCTTTACGAAGTGCTTCAACTTCAGAACCACCCTTACCGATAACCATTCCTGGTTTAGCGGTATGGATTGAAATGTTCACGCGGTTTGCTGCGCGTTCGATTTCAACGGTGGAGACGGAAGCGTCGGCAAGTCGTTGTTCGATATACTTACGGATGCGTAAATCTTCGTTTAAATAGGCTGCAAAATCTTTTTCAGCGTACCATTTTGCGTCCCAATCACGAATGATCCCTACACGTAATCCGGTTGGATTTACTTTTTGACCCACGCGTTATCCCTCCTATTTTTCAGTAACTGTGATCGTAATGTGGCTAGTCCGCTTGTTGATTGGTGAAGCAGAACCCTTTGCCCGTGGACGGAACCGTTTTAAGGTTGGTCCTTCGTTTACAAAAGCTTCGCTTACGACCAAATCTTCACGATCTAAGTCAAAGTTATTTTCAGCGTTAGCAACTGCTGATAGCAATACCTTTTCAACTACTGGAGAAGCACCCCGTGGAGTGAACTTCAAAGTTGCTAAGGCTTCGGCAACGCTTTTACCTCTGATAAGATCGACAACTAGGCGGACCTTACGAGCGGCAATGCGAACAGTTTTTGCAGTTGCACGTGCAGATGTTACTTGTTCAGCCATTCTATATATCCTCCTTACTACTTAGTTGTCTTATCGTCTGTACCATGACCATGGAAAGTACGAGTTGGAACAAATTCGCCTAACTTGTGACCTACCATATCGTCTTGGATATAAACTGGGACATGCTTGCGCCCATCATATACAGCGATAGTGTACCCAATAAAACTTGGGAAAATTGTTGAACGACGTGACCACGTCTTAATGACAGATTTCTTGTCAGAATCAGATTGTGCATCGATCTTCTTTAAAAGATGCGAATCTGCGAAAGGTCCCTTCTTTAAACTACGACCCATCGTGTGACCTCCTCTCGAGAGCTACAGTAATTTCAGAATTTATTAGTGCTTACCTGGACGACGACCACGAACAATAAGCTTGTTTGAACGAGCTTTAGAGTTACGAGTCTTCTTACCAAGAGTCTTCTTACCCCATGGAGACATTGGAGATGGATGACCGATTGGCGCTTTACCTTCACCACCACCATGAGGGTGATCGTTAGGGTTCATTACAGAACCACGAACTGTTGGGCGTTTACCTTGCCAACGAGTACGACCGGCTTTACCTGAATTGATTAATTCGTGTTGTTCGTTACCAACAGTACCAATAGTGGCACGGCTTGTAAGAAGAACTAAACGAACTTCGCCAGAAGACAAACGTACGATAGCGTACTTGCCTTCCTTACCAAGCAATTGAGCTGAAGCACCAGCAGAGCGAGCTAATTGGCCACCCTTACCTGGCTTCAATTCGATGTTGTGAATAATAGTACCAACTGGAATGTTGTTTAATGGTAAGGCGTTACCAATCTTGATATCAGCTTCGACACCTGATTGAACCGTCATGCCAACTTCCAAACCTTTTGGTGCTAAAATGTATGATTTCACACCGTCAGCATAAACAATTAAAGCGATGTTAGCTGTCCGGTTAGGATCATATTCGATTGCTTTAACGGTTGCAGGAAGTTCATCCTTGATCCGCTTAAAGTCAACCAAACGGTATTGTTGCTTATGACCGCCACCACGGTGACGAACAGTAATGTGACCATAACTGTTACGACCGGCTGTATGACTTTGTGAGTCTAATAATGACTTTTCTGGTTTTGTCTTAGTAATTTCGGCGAAATCAGAACCAGTCATATTACGACGGCCGTTAGTGGTTGGTTTATACTTCTTAATACCCACTAGAGTTACCTCCTAAATTAGAATTATTTTTGGTTGTCGTCGTTGAACAACTTAATTTCGTTAGAATCAGAACTTAAGGTAACAATAGCCTTACGACGCTTCTTAGTGTAGCCGGCGTAACGACCTTGACGCTTAAGCTTGCCTTTAACGTTCATTACGTTAACTTTAACAACCTTAACATCGAAGATTTCTTCGATAGCTTTTTTAACTTGTGTTTTTGTCGCCTGTACGTTGACATCAAATGTGTAGCGCTTGTCGTCCAAGTCAGCCATTGATGATTCAGTAACTACAGGACGTAGAATTACATCGCGTGCTTCCATTATGCGAGCGCCTCCCCTAATTGATCGAGGGCTTTTTGAGTAACGACTAATTTGTCACTTTTAGCGACATCTAAGACGTTAACACCTTTGGCTTTTAGGATCTTAACATTTGGTAAGTTACGACCTGCCAAAGCAGCCTTTTCATTGTCCTCTTCAACCAAAACAAGAGTCTTGGTGTCTAAGTTGAGGTTATTTAATACGTTAGCAAATTCCTTAGTCTTTGGTGCGTCGAAAGCTAAAGTTTCAACTGCAACTAAGCTGTTGTCTAAGACCTTTTGTGAAAGGACAGACTTCAAAGCTAAGCGCATAACCTTCTTAGGTAATTTGTAGCTGTATGAACGTGGAGTTGGTCCGAAGACGATCCCACCTTTACGCCATTGTGGCGAACGGATAGAACCTTGACGCGCACGACCAGTACCCTTTTGACGCCATGGTTTACGACCACCACCGCGACGAGCACTACGGTTCTTAACTGCGTGAGTTCCTTGACGCAAAGATGCACGTTGCATCAAGATGGCGTCAAAAACAACGTTTTCGTTTGGTTCAATACCAAACACAGCGTCATTCAAAGTAACGTCACCATTCTGCGTACCGTCTTGTTTATATAATGCTACGCTAGTCATGTATTATGTCCTCCTTCCTTATTTACTCTTTACAGATGTTTTAATCGTTACAAATGATTTGTTTACGCCAGGGACATTCCCTTTGATTAACAATACGTTGTTTTCAACGTCGGCACGAACAATTTGTAAGTTTTGCATCGTCCGTTGATGATTACCCATCCGGCCTGGTAATTTCTTACCCTTGAATACCCGGTTAATAATGGCACCCAATGAACCTGGACGACGGTGGTAACGAGACCCATGAGACATAGGACCGCGACTTTGACCGTCTTTATGGATATTACCTTGGTAACCATGACCTTTAGTGATACCCGTAACATCGACAGCGTCACCGGCTGCGAAAATATCAGCCTTGACTTCGTCACCTACTGTGTAATCTCCAAGCTCAACATTACGAATTTCACGAATGAAGCGCTTAGGAGTCGTTTTTGCTTTTGCTGCATGACCTTGAGCAGGTTTGTTCGTCAAAACTTCACGTTTGTCGTCAACACCTAATTGAATTGCTTCGTAACCGTCGTTTTCAACAGTCTTAACTTGCAACACAACGTTAGGTTGAACTTCAACAACTGTAACTGGGACTAATTCCCCGTTTTCAGTGAAGACTTGCGTCATTCCTACCTTTTTCCCTAAGATTCCTTTAGTGGTCATGAGTACACCTCCAATTAATTGATATTATTTTTTAAAAATTAAAGCTTGATTTCAATATCTACACCGCTAGGCAAGTCTAACTTCATTAATGAGTCGACTGTCTTAGGCGTTGGGTTAACGATATCGATTAAACGCTTGTGAGTCCGCATTTCGAATTGTTCACGTGAGTCTTTAAACTTATGTGGTGAACGTAGAACGGTGTAAATAGTCCGTTCAGTTGGTAAAGGAATTGGACCTGAAATAGTAGCACCAGTTCTCTTTGCCGTTTCGACAATCTTGTCAGCTGACTGATCAAGAATACGGTGTTCGTATGCCTTTAAACGGATACGAATTTTTTGCTTTGCCATTGTTGTGACCTCCTTCGTCTATTTTGAAAATAAGACTAGCTCCGTGAAAATTACCGCCGCGCCCCATGACAATGTGGCCGGGCGTGTCGCAACCTTTCACATCAAAGCTAACTACGACTACTTGATGCTGGGGGATACAGTTATCCCCTTCTAAATACCAAGCACAATCTATAATAAATGAAAAGCTTTGTAATAGCAAGTGCTTTCGCACTTTTTTCAAACCATCGTTGTAAACCGTGTTACCTTTTTTGAACCAGCATCAATAAATGTAACATAAATCTGATGAAAATAGTAGACCTTTTAGCCTTTATTTTCAGATTTAGCTTTTCTCATCACATTTCTTGGTACTCGTCATTGGATGATTGATCTACTGTGACTCTCAATAGCCAATTGGATCAATCACTAATCAGTTTTACGGCACGACAACATTAAGCATGATACTCGGGTTTGGATTTGATTGCAAGTCGTTGCACATCTTTTTTAATCTGTTCATGCCATGACTGACCACTCACAGCAGACGCTCGCCTTTACTTCAATTATTTATCTAGTGCTATCCGGAAAACGGCTCACAGTCCACGTACTAGCGTTACCACTTAATAGTGGTTAATTAATCGTATGCAGTCAAAGCGTTGCTAAAACGCCCTAAAATCGGCATTCTAAGCCATTGATGATATGCACTTTATAAAAAATATACATTTTAAAGCTAAATATCCATCCTGCTCACGTCATATACGCGTGATTTGCGTGCCTATTCAACATAGAAACGAATAACTATGCACTATTAATGATTAAAACACAAATCACCCTATCAATAGGATTGCTAATGCTTTCCATGCGTCCACGCTAAGCTGCTATGTTTAGCGAAGTCAGGTAGGACAGATCTGCTGTGTCGATAATATCAGCGGCGTTTTCTAGCCACTGATATTATTAGGCGATTTAAAGACGTGGTTTATCGGCTTTAAATCGAGGTTCCAGACCGCACTATGGCTGGAACCGTCCTCCGCAGCAGACCCGTCCTACCTGTCGAAGCGCTTATATGTACAAAAAAACCGCTGAGCACGAGGCTCAACGATTTTTTTAATCAAGCTTATTCGGCAGGAGTACCGCCATTTTTCTTGATAATGTCTTCTTGAACAGACTTTGGTACCTTTTCGTAATGATCAAATGTCATTGTGAAGGTCCCACGGCCTTGGGTTGATGAACGTAAGGTAGTTGCATAACCAAACATTTCAGCCAAAGGAACGAATGCGTGAACTTCTTGTGCGTTCCCACGTTCTTCCATCCCATCGATAGTACCACGACGAGCAGTAACGTGACCCATAACATCACCTAAGTAATCTTCTGGGGCAACGATATCAACCTTCATGATAGGTTCAAGGATAACAGGACCAGCTGACTTAGCAGCATTCCGTAAGGCTAATGAAGCGGCAATCTTGAAGGCTGCTTCACTAGAATCGACATCATGGTAAGAACCATCATACAATTTAGCCTTAACGTCAACTAAAGGATAACCAGCTAAGACACCGTTGGCCATTGATTCCTTCAAACCTTGTTCAACTGAAGGAATGTATTCGCGAGGAACAACCCCACCGACGATGGCATCTTCGAATTCGAAGCCTTTACCTTCTTCGTTAGGTGTAAATTCAACCCAAACATCCCCATATTGACCTTTACCACCAGATTGGTGAACGAACTTACCTTGGACCTTAGTGGCCTTGGTGAAGGTTTCACGATATGAAACTTGAGGTGCACCAACAGTTGCTTCAACGTTGAATTCACGACGCATCCGGTCAACAATGATGTCCAAATGAAGTTCACCCATCCCAGCGATTAAAGTTTCACCAGTTTCAGGGTTAGTTTCAGCCTTGAAAGTAGGATCTTCTTCAGAAAGCTTTTGTAAGGCAACGTTCATCTTATCTTGATCAGCCTTAGTCTTAGGTTCAACGGCAACCTGGATAACTGGGTCAGGGAATTCCATTGATTCCAAATGATATGGATGGTCAACAGAAGTCAATGAGTCACCAGTAGTGGTGTTCTTCAAACCAATGGCAGCGGCGATATCACCAGAGAATACTTCTGGGATTTCTTTACGTTGGTTAGAATGCATTTGAAGCAAACGACCAACACGTTCACGCTTGTCCTTAGTTGCGTTTAAGACGTATGAACCAGATTCCAAAGTTCCTTGGTAAACCCGGATGAAAGTCAAACGACCAACGAATGGGTCGGTAGCAACCTTAAATGCTAAGGCAGCAAATGGCTTGTCGTCACCGGCAATTAAGTCAACTTCTTCATCAGTTTCAGGATCAGTGGCCTTGTATGGCTTAACATCAAGTGGTGATGGTAAGTAATCCACGGTCGCATCCATTAACATTTGAATACCCTTGTTCTTGAAAGCTGAACCAGCAAGAACTGGGAAGAATTCAAGTGCTAAAGTACCCTTACGGATAGCAGCTTTGATTTCGTCTTTAGAAATCTCTTCACCACCAAGGTACTTTTCCATGATACCGTCATCGATGTCAGCTAAGGCTTCGATCAAGTCATCACGTGCAGCTTGGGCTTCTTCTTTGTATTCGTCAGGAACGTCAACAGTATCCCATTCCGTACCAAGTTCATCTTCATCATAAAGATCAGCTTTCATTTCGATTAAGTCAATGACCCCTTCGAAATGATCTTCGGCACCGATTGGTAATTGGATAGCGTGGGCGTTAGCTTGTAAACGATCATGGATCGTGCTTACAGAGTACTTGAAGTCCGCACCGATTTTGTCCATCTTGTTAACGAAAACGACCCGAGGAACGTTATACGTTGAGGCTTGACGCCAAACCGTTTCAGTTTGAGGTTCAACACCAGCTTGGGCATCCAATACGGCGATTGCACCATCTAAAACCCGAAGTGAACGTTCAACTTCAACAGTGAAGTCAACGTGTCCTGGGGTATCGATGATGTTAATCCGATGGTTTTTCCACTGTGCAGTCGTTGCAGCAGAGGTAATGGTAATCCCACGTTCTTGTTCTTGGGCCATCCAGTCCATTTGTGAAGCACCATCATGGGTTTCACCAATTTTGTGGATTTTACCAGTATAGTACAAGATACGTTCGGTAGTGGTCGTCTTACCAGCATCAATATGGGCCATGATACCAATGTTACGAGTCTTATCGAGTGAAAATTCTCGTGTGTTAGCCATAAGAAATGTGTTACTCCTCTCAATATTAAATAGAATTAACAATAGAACCTAAATTTATAGGTAAGCATAAAACTTTTTTCAAAAAATGACTACTATATGCTCACATATAATAGCCACCTTGTTGTTGCGTTTTAGTTAAAGGCGAGCTTTAACCAAATCACAGAAATATTACCAACGATAATGTGCAAAGGCACGGTTGGCTTCTGCCATACGGTGAGTATCTTCACGTTTCTTAACGGAAGCACCGGTATTGTTAGCAGCATCCATGATTTCACGAGCTAACCGGTCGGACATTGTATGTTCGCCACGTGAGCGAGCATATTGGGTAATCCAACGAAGGCCTAAAGTCGTTTTACGATCTGGGCGAACTTCGATTGGAACTTGGTAGTTAGAACCACCAACACGGCGGGCTTTAACTTCAAGTACTGGCATAACGTTCTTCATAGCTTCTTCGAAGACATCTAAAGGTTCGTTACCAGTTTGTTCTTTAATTTGATCAAACGCATCGTATAAGATGGTTGATGCAGTACCACGTTTACCATCTAACATTAAGTGGTTAATTAAACGCGTTACTAACTTAGAATTATACATTGGATCTGGCAAAACTTCGCGCTTTGCTGGTGCACCTTTTCTTGGCATTTAACTTACCTCCTTATTATTTCTTTGGCTTTTTGGTACCGTACTTGGAACGGCTTTGGCGACGATCTTCGACACCAGCAGTATCAAGAGTACCACGGATAACATGGTAACGTACACCAGGTAAATCCTTAACACGACCACCACGAATTAAAACAACACTATGTTCTTGGAGGTTATGACCAATACCAGGAATGTAAGCTGTAACTTCGATTAAGTTTGATAAACGTACACGTGCGTATTTCCGTAAAGCCGAGTTAGGCTTCTTAGGAGTCATGGTACCGACACGAGTAGCAACCCCACGTTTTTGTGGTGCTGGGTTCTTAGTTGCAACCTTCTTGTAACTGTTATACCCAAAGTTTAAAGCTGGGGCATTTGATTTTGATACTTTAGTTTTACGACCTTTACGAATTAATTGGTTAATTGTAGGCATATTCTAAAGTGTCCTCCTTCCAAAATTGTCTGAGTTTAAGTCCACACATCCAGGTGGTTCTTTTTTAAATAAAAAATGACCCCGGGACGATGGCGCTTGTGCGATAAGCCGACCAGTCAGCATGTCTGTATTCCTGATACAGGAATCTGTCTGCAAAAAGCACCTTTACTAAGGTAACACGGAGATGCCGACGCTGTCAACTCAAAATGTAAGTTATCTGTCAATTTTCACACCCACCGTGACGGTTTGCAAGCAATCGGCTTAATCACACGGATGAGTTTCCACTCTTGCGTAATTACTAATTAGACAGAGGTGAAAACAACAATGCTTCTATTATATAGTATTCTATTTATTTTGGGTACCTGTATCGGGTCTTTTATTACTTGCATGGCAGAACGGACTTGTCGCTTAGCACCCGTTCCCGACACCAACCGTTCATTTTGTCCCCACTGTTACCACCGATTACGCCCCTGGCAACTCATTCCACTACTGGGCGTCTTGATCCAACGCGGACGCTGTTTTGACTGCCAACACGCGATCAGTCTTCGCTCAACTTATTTGGAACTTCTTTGTGGCGGGTTACTCGTTGTGACTTACCCCCATGATTTCTGGACCAGCACCCCACTCCTATTAGGCTACGGGGTCTTACTATTCAACAGCATCACCGATCAGCTTAACTTCGCCGTTTACCCTTATACCTTAGTACTTCCCGGTATCTTAGGCCTACTCCATCACCGACCAATCATGAGTGTACCCTTACTAATCTTGATTGGCCTACTCGTGGCCCTCTTCTGCTTGGCACGTTTCACTAATAAATTTGGCATGGGCGATGTCGATGTTCTCATCCTACTTGCATGCCTCGCCCCACCGACCGCCGTCATCACCAGTTTAACTTTAGCGGCGGTCGCGGCGCTGGTCGTCTTCACGTGTCGGCGGCACCCCGGTCGCCTCCCCTTTGTCCCGTTTATCACGTGGGGATTTATTTTTTATACCCAGTTGCTGTCATGACAATTTTTATGCTTCCAGAGGTCGAAACCAAATTTAAGCTTGAACGTTGTCACATCACTACTAATACTAATAACCATTTAAACCTAACTCGGCTACTCGACTACTCTCAAAACAGACTTACTATTGTGATTTATAATCGGAGGTTGCCACTGATGATATTGGTCGTGAAGGTGGTGTTGGCGCGGCGTTTTTTTGCCGAGCTTACACCACGGACGGTCCGGGACAATTGCGCCTTTTGCAAGTGTTCCGGGCGAGGGACTAGACCGCTCCTCAGGCTAGGCCCAGTCCCACGACCACATGTCATCAGTGGCAACCGGACTAGCTTACAAGTTATCAATCCTAAATTAAATTATGTATTCAAAAAGGACGACCATCGCTGGTCGCCCTTTTTGGTTTAAGACGTCACAATTACTTGCTCGTGTCTTGTTCTTGCATTTGTTTTTCAAGATCACTGATTGAGTAAACCCCATCAGCAACGTTGCCAACTTCCTTAGGCTTGATATGACGATAAATCGGCATACCAGTCCCGGCAGGAATAATCTTACCAATGATAACATTTTCCTTAAGACCGATCAGTGGATCGTTCTTACCGCGGATAGCAGCATCGGTTAAGACCCGTGTCGTTTCTTGGAATGAAGCCGCTGATAAGAAACTGTTCGTTTCAAGGGCAGCCTTAGTAATCCCCAAGATAACTGGACGAGACGTTGCAGGAATACCGCCGGCAATCAAGGTCTTGTAGTTTTCGTCCTTGAAGTCTGCAATATCCATTAAGGTCCCTGGCAAGACGTCGGTATCGCCCGGATCCATGACCCGAACTTTACGTAACATCTGACGAATCATGATTTCAACGTGCTTATCGCCAATTTCAACCCCTTGCATCCGGTAAACCCGTTGGACTTCACGGAGCAAGTAGTTTTCAGTTGATAAGACGTCGCGTACTTGAATCAATTGTTTAGGATCGATTGACCCAACGTTCAAGGCAGCACCACGGTGAATAAAGTCGCCTTCACTAACCGCCATCCGTGCTGTCAACGGTAAAGTATAAGTCCGGGTATCAGTTTCACCCTTAACCGTAACTTCCTTCGTCCGTTCAGCTGGGTTTTCTTCGATCGATTGAACTGTCCCAGTAACTTCGGTAATTTCGGCACGACCTTTAGGATTACGTGATTCAACAATTTCTTGCACACGTGGTAACCCTTGGGTAATATCGTCTCCGGCAACCCCACCAGTATGGAAAGTCCGCATGGTAAGTTGAGTACCGGGTTCACCGATTGATTGAGCGGCAACCGTACCAACGGCTTCGCCGACTTCAACTTCGTCACCAGTAGCCATGTTACGGCCGTAACAGTGTTCACAAACCCCATGTTTCGTGTTGCAAGTAAAGGCTGAACGAATTGTTACTTCAGTCACACCAGCATCAACGATCTTTTGGGCTAATTCTTCGTCGATCATAACGTTGTTGCCAACGATTTCATCATGAGTTTCAGGATCGAAGACCGTCTTCATCGTGTAACGACCTAAAATCCGGTCGTACAATGGTTCGATGACTTCGTTGCCTTCCATGATGGCACTGATCCGTAAACCACGGTCAGTCCCACAATCCTTTTCACGCACGATAACATCTTGGGCAACGTCGACCAGACGACGAGTCAAGTAACCTGAGTTGGCAGTCTTCAAGGCCGTATCGGTCATACCTTTACGAGCCCCATGGGTAGAAATAAACATTTCCAAGACAGACAAACCTTCACGGAAGTTAGACAAGATAGGCAATTCCATGATCTTCCCGTTAGGGGCGGCCATCAAACCACGCATACCGGCTAATTGAGTAAAGTTTGAGATGTTACCACGGGCACCAGAATCACTCATCATGAAGATAGGGTTATCTGGGCTGAAACTTTCAACCAGTTTTTGTTGAATTTGGTCCTTAGCGTCGTTCCAGACACCAATGACCCGTTCATAACGTTCGTCATCGGTAATTAAACCACGACGGAACTGTTTTGAAATCGTGTTAACTTGCTTATGGGCAGCGTCGATGATTGCTGGCTTTTCTTTCAAGTCAGTAATATCGGCAACCCCAACCGTCAAACCAGACTTAGTTGAAATGTTGTAACCTAAGTCCTTCATCCGGTCAAGCAAGAGTGACGTTGCCGTCACGTGATATTGTTTGTAAACTTCGGCGATAATATCAGCCAAGAAGCCCTTCTTAAATGGCATCAAAAGTTCTTGTCCATCTAAGAATTGATGAATATCTTCACCAGGCTTCAAGAAGTACCGATCCGGAGTTCCATCAATCAAGTTATCGTTAGTTGGTTCGTTCAAGTAAGGGAACTTGTTAGGCAAAATGTTGTTAAAGATTGCCTTACCAACAGTCGTTACCAAGATTTCTGATTTTTGTTCGTCTGTGAATGGCTTTTCAGGCATTGATGAAGCTTGAAGACCAATCCGGCTGTGCATGTGCACGTAACCAGCTTGGTAAGCTTTTTGAGCTTCGTTCAAGTCTTTAAAGATCATGCCTTCGCCTTCACGACCAACTTCTTCAGTCGTCAAGTAGTAGTTACCGATAACCATATCTTGAGATGGCGTAACAACGGGTTTCCCGTCCTTAGGTGCCAAAATATGGTGGGCAGCTAACATCAATAACCGTGCTTCAGCTTGCGCTTCGTCTGATAAAGGCAAGTGAATGGCCATTTGGTCCCCATCGAAATCGGCGTTGTAAGCTTCACAAGCCAATGGATGTAACCGCATCGCTTTACCACTAACCAAGACGGGTTCAAACGCTTGAATCCCTAAACGGTGAAGCGTAGGGGCCCGGTTCAACAGAACGGGATGTTCTTTGATGACGTCTTCTAAGACGCCCCAAACATCATCGTCTGCCCGTTCGATCTTACGCTTAGCGTTCTTGATGTTAGAAGCTAATTCACGTTTAACCAATTCTTTCATAATGAACGGTTTGAATAATTCCAACGCCATTTGACGAGGAAGACCCATTTGGTTCATCTTCAAGAAAGGACCAACGTCGATAACGGAACGACCAGAATAGTCAACCCGCTTACCAAGTAAGTTTTGACGGAATCGACCTTGCTTCCCTTTCAACATGTGTGAAAGAGACTTCAATGGACGGTTACCAGGACCAGCAACGGGACGGCCACGCCGACCGTTATCGATCAAGGCATCAACGGCTTCTTGGAGCATCCGCTTTTCGTTTTGAACAATAATACCAGGGGCATTTAAGTCCAATAAACGCTTCAAACGGTTGTTACGGTTGATTACCCGACGGTACAAATCGTTCAAGTCAGAAGTGGCGAAACGCCCACCTTCCAATTGAACCATTGGCCGAAGATCCGGTGGGATAACCGGAATCGCATCCATTACCATCCAAGCTGGTTCATTACCAGACGTAATGAAGGCTTCGACGATATCAAGCCGACGAACGGCTCGAGTACGCTTTTGACCTGAAGCTTCCTTCAAGGCTTCCTTTAAATCACGCGCTTCTTTTTCAAGATCCACGTTGTTTAATAAGCGCTTGATGGCTTCAGCACCCATTTCAGCATCAAATTCATTGCCGTATTGGGCTTTCTTTTCACGGTATTCACGTTCTGAAAGCAATTGCTTCTTTTCAAGTGGCGTATTACCAGATTCGATAACGACGTATGAAGCGAAGTAAATGATTTCTTCAAGTGCACGGGGGCTCATGTCTAACACTAAGCCCATCCGGCTAGGGATACCCTTAAAGTACCAGATGTGTGTTACTGGTGCGGCGAGTTCGATATGACCCATCCGTTCACGACGAACTTTAGAACGGGTTACTTCGACCCCACACCGGTCACAGACGATACCCTTATAACGAATCCGTTTGTATTTACCACAAGCACATTCCCAATCCTTAGTAGGACCGAAAATCCGTTCGTCAAACAGACCGTCTTTTTCAGGTTTCAATGTCCGGTAGTTAATGGTTTCCGGCTTTTTGACTTCGCCATATGACCAGCTGCGGATCTTGTCTGGTGATGCCAGACCGATCTGCATGCTTTCAAACTTGTTGACATCGATCAAAGGACCGACCTCCCTTTTTATTGATTATCCTGGTGCGCGTTCGTTGTCGCTTCAGTCGTTGTACCATCAGTCTTAGCTGACTTATCAGCGGCCTTTTGTTGTTGTTCTTGTTGGAATTTGCTTAAGGCATCCACGTTAACGACTTCATCATCGTCATCGTCCATGTCACGCAATTCGATTTCTTTATCTTCAGCATCCAGAACCTTCATATCAAGGCCTAATGCTTGTAATTCTTTAACCAGCACGCGGAATGATTCCGGCACACCTGGCTTAGGAATTGGTTCGCCCTTAACAATGGCTTCATAGGTCTTAACACGACCAACCACGTCATCAGACTTGTAAGTCAAGATTTCTTGAAGGGTGTAGGCTGCCCCGTACGCTTCAAGTGCCCAAACTTCCATTTCACCAAACCGTTGCCCACCAAATTGCGCTTTCCCACCAAGTGGTTGTTGCGTAACTAATGAGTAAGGTCCAATTGAACGAGCATGGATCTTATCATCGACCATGTGGCTAAGTTTCATATAGTGCATGACCCCAACGGCAATTCGCTTGTCGAAAGGTTCACCGGTCCGACCATCGTAGACGATTGACTTACCGTCTTCATCGACACCGGCTTCACGAACAGCTTTCCAAATATCGGAATCGCGGGCCCCATCAAAGACAGGGGTTGCCATGTGGATACCGAGCTTACGTGCGGCCATCCCCAAATGCAATTCCAAAACTTGTCCAATGTTCATACGTGAAGGCACACCCATGGGACTCAACATGATATCGATTGGCGTACCATCTGGCATGTAAGGCATGTCTTCTTGAGGAACCACGATTGAAACGGTCCCTTTATTACCATGCCGTCCGGCCATCTTGTCACCAACTTGGATCTTACGTTTTTGCGCGATGTAGACCCGAACCATCATGTTAACACCAGGAGAAAGTTCATCACCGTTTTCACGAGTGAAGATCTTAACGTCCTGGATAATTCCGCCACCACCATGAGGAACCCGAAGTGAGGTGTCACGGACTTCACGAGCCTTTTCACCAAAGATTGCGTGTAACAAACGTTCTTCGGCTGATAATTCCGTAACCCCTTTAGGCGTTACCTTACCAACTAAAATGTCGCCATCTTTAACTTCGGCACCGATCCGGATAATCCCATCTTCGTCCAAGTTCTTCAAAGCGTCTTCCCCAACGTTAGGGATTTCGCGAGTCATTTCTTCAGGTCCAAGCTTCGTGTCCCGTGCTTCTGATTCATATTCTTCAATATGAATTGAAGTATAAACATCTTCGCGAACTAAACGTTCGTTAATGATGATGGCATCTTCGAAGTTGTAACCATTCCAAGTCATGAAGGCAACTAATGGGTTTTGACCTAAGGCTAATTCCCCGCCTTCCATGGCTGGTCCATCGGCTAAGACTTCGTCATTGTCAACGTGGTCGCCGACTTTAACGATTGGCCGTTGGTTGTAGTTCTTACCACCGTTTGAACGGCGGAACTTCATTAATTTGTAAGTGTCTAATGAACCATCGTCACGCCGAACACGTACTTCACGTGCATCAACGTATTCAACAGTCCCGTCATGACGACAGATCAAAGCGATCCCAGAGTCATGCGCCGCTTTATATTCGATCCCAGTCCCGATTAAAGGCGCGTGTGGATCAACCAGCGGAACAGCTTGCCGTTGCATGTTGGCACCCATTAAGGCACGGTTAGAGTCATCGTTTTCCAAGAAAGGAATACATGCCGTAGCGACGGCAACCACTTGTTTAGGTGAAACGTCCATGTAATCGACATTTTCGATTGACGTTTCCAAGTTTTCTTCCTTTTCACGGGCCAAAACAGTGTCATCAACGAATGAACCATCATCGTTTAATGGTGAGTTCGCTTGCGCAATAACAAATTGGTCTTCTTCGTCGGCTGCCAAATAATCGATCTTGTCGGTAACTTTATGAGTTGTCCAATCGACACGACGGTAAGGCGTTTCGATGAACCCATAACGGTTAACCTTGGCGTAAGAAGCCAAACTGTTAATCAAACCAATGTTAGGGCCTTCAGGAGTTTCGATTGGGCACATCCGACCGTAGTGGGTATAGTGCACATCACGAACTTCATATCCGGCACGATCACGCGTCAAACCACCAGGTCCTAAGGCTGATAAACGACGCTTATGCGTTAATTCACCTAATGGGTTAGTTTGATCCATGAATTGTGACAATTGTGATGAACCAAAGAATTCTTTGATTGAGGCAACCACTGGACGAATGTTAATCAATTGTTGTGGCGTTACCGTCGCAGCATCTTGAATGGACATCCGTTCACGCACAACCCGTTCCATCCGGGATAACCCGATCCGGAATTGGTTTTGCAAGAGTTCACCGACAGAACGAATCCGACGGTTACCCAAGTGATCAATATCATCAGTCGTTCCAAGGCCTTCTTGTAAGTTAAAGAAGTAGTTAATGGAAGCAATGATATCAGCAGGCACAATGTGCTTGAACTTCAAATCAATGTTGGCATTACCAATCACATTAAGCACCTTTTCAGGATCATTTTGTGAATAAACTTTAACCACTTGTAAGACCATTGGGTTAGTCACAACTGATTCATCAGAAGGCGTGTAAGTAATTGTCTTGAAATCGTCACGTTCCAAGTATGGTGCTAACTTAGCCATGACGTTCTTGTCAATGACGTCGCCCTTTTGTGCAATAACTTCACCAGTGTCAGGATCGGCCAAGGTTTCGGCTAAGGTTAGACCAGTTAAACGGGTCTTCATACTTAACTTCTTGTTAACCTTGTAACGACCAACTGGTGCAAAGTCATAACGCTTTGGATCAAAGAAGCGGGCAGTTAACAAACTCCGTGAACTGTCAGCGGTCTTTGGTTCACCAGGACGTAGCCGTTCGTAGATATCCTTTAAGGATTCTTCGACACGGGAATCGTCGGTGTTCTTGTGCACGTCTTTTTCCAACGTGTTCATCAAGCTGTCAGTTTCACCCAACATATCGATGATGTCGTCGTCAGAACCGAATCCTAAGGCCCGAACTAATTCCGTTAAAGGAATCTTCCGAGTCCGGTCGATCCGAACGTACGCAATGTTTTTAGCATCGGTTTCTAATTCAAGCCAAGCCCCACGGTTAGGAATAACAGTGGTACCGTAGCTTGGACGGCCGTTTTTATCTAATTCTTCATTGAAGTAAACGCCGGGTGAACGAACCAATTGTGAAACAATGACCCGTTCGGCACCGTTAATAATGAACGTCCCTTGTTCAGTCATTAATGGAAAATCACCGAAGAATACGTCTTGCGATTTGATTTCACCAGTTTCATGGTTAGTCAAACGTAAGGTAACATGCAATGGTGCCGAGTAGTTGGCATCATGTTCACGAGCTTCTTCGACGGTGTACTTTGGTTCTAATAGTTGATAGTCGACAAATTCAAGTGAAAGTTTCCCTGCGAAATCGTCGATTGGCATAATATCTTCAAACATTTCCCGGAGACCTTCATCCAAGAACCATTGATATGAATCGGTCTGGATTTCGATCAAGTTAGGCAAATCAAGAACTTCTTTGATACGCGCATAACTTCTACGGGTACGGTGTTTACCGTATTTTACTAAATGTCCGGCCAAGTTGTTCACCCCTTCTTATTATTCCGGAACCCGGTCGCCACTCGATTAAATATTACATTTGTGTTACAAATGCAGTTTTAATCGAATTTTGAGCATAAAAAAACCAAAAATAGCCATTTAAGTTAACTATTTTTGGAATATTATTAACGAACCGCGCAGACAATAGATTGCGCTGTTGTTCGAGTTCACGGTTACAGACAAGTTATAATATACCGCTCGATGGCAGCATTGTCAAGCTAGCGGACCGTATTTTCAAGTTAATCTACCGGGGATTGCGCAACACCGTAAAGAATCATCTTCAGCAGCGTCTGGACCCGGGTTCGTTCATCAGCATTAGGATCCCCGATGCGGTGAAAACTGTTAAATAACGGGCTTAAGCTCGTTAAATAAAAGTTAGCGGCCATCTGTGGCGTCACATCAGCACGCAGCTGCATGCCGGGCTGTTCAAAGACGGCTTGAATCGGGCGTGCATAGTCGGTGGCAAAGACCCCCGCTAATTCCCGAATATGGTCACGCGACAACGCCTTAAAGCTCGTATGGATCAGCGTAAAGACGTCTGCTGGATGCTTATGCGTCAGCAACATCGAGACGTCCGTCAATTGATCAAGTGGTGATTCACGACTTTTTAAGATCGCTTCGATGCCACTTTTGATCTCTGCGCCAACCGTATTGATCACCGCGAGAAAAATCACTTCTTTATCTTTGAAATGATGATATAAAGCGGGCTGCGTAATCCCAATTGCGTTGGCAATATCCCGCGTACTCGTCGCCGCGTAGCCGTTTTTTAAAAACAGCTCCCGTGACGTATCTAAAATTGCTTGGTGGGTTTTTGCCAACTGTTCTGCGCGCGTCACCATTCCATCATCTTCTTTCCCCTATTTCGACTTTCTTTTATCTATTATAATTTACACCAATCAGCCGCTATAAACAAAGTAAGTCTCATTGAACGCTTTGAATCTGGCTAAACTAGCGCAGTCCGTGAGGCATAAAAATGCGAGCCAAGGGTTTAGTCCCCGACTCGCATTCATTAATTACTATTTTGCAGAAACCGTTGAACGGCCGTCTTCTTTTGGCTGATTCTTAACGTTGATGGTAATGGCACCCTTTGAAGCACCAATGGTCACAACGTCGGTCGCCTTTACGTCACCAGCTAATAGTTCTTCACTCAAGCGGTCTTCGATTTCAGTCTGCAGTGCCCGGCGAATTGGCCGTGCCCCGTATTCTGGATCAAAGCCAGCTTTAGCGACGACATCAATTGCCGCTGGCGTGATCTTCAAGTGAATATCTTGTTGTGCAACCCGGTCAACAATTTCCTTAGACATCAACTTCACGATTTCGTGGAGTTGTTCCTTATTCAATGAATGGAACACGATAGTTTCATCGATTCGGTTCAAGAACTCTGGCCGGAACGTCTGCTTCAAGGTTGCCCGGATCGTAGCGGCTACGGCACTGTAGTCGTTAGCCCGGTCAGTGGCACCAAACCCAACGGACTTTTCATCCCGCAAGGTCGTTGCCCCTAAGTTAGACGTCATAATTAAAATGGTGTTCCGGAAATCAACTTTACGGCCCTTAGAATCTGTTAGGTAACCATCATCCAACACCTGTAGCAAAATGTTAAAGACGTCTGGATGGGCTTTTTCAACTTCATCAAAGAGAACAACTGAGTAAGGCTTTTGACGAACCTTTTCAGTTAATTGACCACCTTCGTCGTAACCAACGTAACCTGGTGCTGAACCAATCAGACGGCTCGTTGAGTAACGTTCCATGTATTCAGACATATCAATCCGAATCATGTTGTCTTCCGACCCAAACATTGCGGCGGCTAACGCCTTAGCAAGTTCAGTCTTCCCGACCCCGGTTGGTCCTAAGAACATAAAGGAACCGATTGGCCGACTTGGATCTTTCAACCCACTCCGTGCCCGACGAATGGCCCGTGAAACTGCGGAAACGGCTTCTGGTTGACCAACCACCCGTTCATGCAAAATCTTTTCCAAGTTAACCAAGCGGTCACTTTCTGATTTTTGCAACTGGGTCAGTGGCACACCGGTCCACTCAGCAACGACTTGGGCAATATCTTCGCCCGTGACGTTCAAGCTGTAACGAGGACCATCCCCCTTAGCAGCTTCTTCTTCTCGGTTAGCTTCGATCTTGTCGACCCTAGTCTTCAACTGCATTTCCTGTTTACGGATATCGGCGGCTTTTTCGAAGTCTTGCGATTCAATCGCAGCTTCTTTTTCTGCCCGCAGTTTAGTCAATTTATCCTGATTCTTAGTCAGTTTGTTTGGCTTGTCCATTTGGTCGATTCGAACTTTAGCAGCCGCTTCGTCCATTAAATCAATAGCCTTATCTGGTAAGAAACGGTCGCTGATGTAACGGCTAGACAACTTCACCGCTTGGTCAACGGCTTCATCGGTGATATTAACGTGATGATGGTCTTCGTAGCGCGGACGCAAGCCTTGTAAAATTTCAACAGCTTCGTCTTCGCTTGGTTCGTTAACCATGACCGTTGCAAACCGCCGTTCTAAGGCGGCGTCTGATTCAATGTACTTTTGGTATTCATTTAACGTTGTGGCCCCAATGGTTTGAAGTTCGCCACGGGCTAACGCTGGTTTCAAGATGTTCGAAGCATCAATCGCCCCTTCAGCACCACCAGCACCGATCAACGTGTGTAATTCATCAATAAATAGGATGACGTGACCATCGTTGTAAATTTCGTCGATCACTTTCTTCAAACGGTCTTCGAATTCACCACGATACTTGGTCCCAGCCACTAATGACCCCATATCGAGCATCATTAGGCGTTTGTCCGCCATATCGCTAGGGACATCCCCAGCTACGATCTTTTGGGCTAAGCCCTCAGCAATCGCCGTTTTACCAACCCCTGGTTCCCCAATCAGAACTGGGTTGTTTTTCGTCCGCCGTGATAGGATCTGGATGACCCGTTTGACTTCTTTAGAGCGGCCAACGACGGGATCCATTTCCTTTTCACTCGCTAATTGTGTGAGGTCGCGGGCTAAGGAATCCAAAGTTGGCGTTCCTTCAGCCTTTTTACCACCGCCACGCACTTGCGCGTTGCCCTTACGTTTGCCCATGGCGTCACTGACACCGAGCTTACGTAAAACAACCTTACGCGTTTGCGCTAAATCCAAGTTCAAATTCATTAAGATTCGCGAGGACAGGATGCTTTCATCGGATAACATTGCCAGTAGCAAATGTTCCGTCCCAATCTTGTTGGCACCTAAACGTTTGGCTTCATCACCAGCAACGGACAAAATCTCTTTGGCCTTTGGTGAATATGGCAAATAAGTATCCTTGCCGACATTGCTCAAAGTGCCATAACCCGTAAAGCGTTCGATTTCTTCACGAATATCGTCTTCACTCACGGCGTACTGTTGTAAAACCTTATTAGCAATCCCATTCTTCTCAATGGCTAAAGCCAACAATAAATGTTCCGTGCCAACGGCCTGATGCTTAAAATACTTCGCCTGTTCTTGGGCTAAAACTAGGACACTCTTGGCACTTGGGGTAAATAGGTTATCCATTGCGATTCCTCGCTTTCTTTAACTTTCGTAACGCAGATGATTTAAAATTCCAATGATAATACGCGCTCGCAGACTGTTTTCCAAGTCATGATCGTCCACCGCTAAGGTATTACGATCCGTGGCAACCAGTATTAACTGAGCTTCCCTGCGATTTAACACGTTGTCTTCATATAAGCTTTGCACGACCGCATAGGCATCCCGTTGTGTTATTGAATCACCAATCACTTGAATGAGGGTGTCCAAAACATCGGCATCATCCAACAAATTAACCTTTTCGATTCGAATATAGCCACCGCCACCGCGTTTACTTTCAACTAAGTAACCATTTTGAATCGTAAACCGGGTCTTAATGACGTAGTTAATCTGGGAAGGTACCACATTAAAAAGGTCGGCAATTTCTGAACGCCGGATTTCAACGTGCTCTGCGTCCGCCAAAATACTTTTTAAATACTTCTCAATAATATCGGAGATATTTTGACTTTGCATGTGCTTCACCCTTTTCGTTATCTTTGACTAATATTGACTATTATTATACGAGGATAATCGAAAAAAGCAAAGAATTTCACTTAAAGCGCATACTACCGCGGTCTCTACGGTTGTTTCAGCATAGCACGCTCACTACCTACTTTCAATTGTTTGGACTGGTTTAGCACCGTTTTATCCGAAAAAAATGGTCAAGTCATGTTAATCTGTTTTTCGTTGCGATTAGAATCAGTATTACGTCAATAGCGTCAACGTTTTAGTCCCCCGGGAAGCGGCGACATACCGGCGATTTTGTCCCACCCGTGGCTCACTGTAAAACGCCGCGTTCCAATCATAAATAACGGCATGATCAAATTCTAGCCCCTTGGCAACGGCTAACGGCAAAATGTTCAAACCAGGTTGAACTGTTTTAGGTGCTTCGGGCGTTAGTAGTTGCGCCGCTGGAAACCGATGTGCTAGCTTTTCAGCCACGGCTAAGGTTGGTGCAATCAAGCCAATGCTTTGACGCGTCGTTGGGCGCAAGGTTGCTAAAATGTTTTCTAAATCGGCTAACGGCATGGTCTTCGGTGTCTCGCCGATTGCTTGTACCGCTTGTAAGTCGGTCCAATCCCCCGCAAATTGCGCAAAGAACTGCGTAATGGTACCGGTCGCCCGGTAACTGGTATTGAGGGTTAAGGTCACTGACGCGTCAAAGAAGACCGCAATATCCGGTGTCTGCCCGGTCAAACGCTGACGGTGGTCCCCGACAATCGTCACTTGGACGCCTGAGAATAGTTTGGTTAACATCAACCAGACATCGGGATCATAGTCTTGGGCCTCATCAATGAACAGTCCCTTGGTCGTCGTTTGGTGATAATTAGTGATGCAAATCAGTAAATAAAGCCGATCATAGGCCGTTAAACCAGACAACTGCCACTGTTTGGCCAATTGATCCCAGTCTAACCAAGTTGCAACGTCTGCGGGCAGTTGCCGGGTGGCCTGTAGCCAGCGCCAGGCTGCTTGCAGCCGCTTATTCAAACTGTCCGTCGGTGCGGTTTGGGCATAAGCCGTGGAATTTAAACCGGCCGGGGTTACCTGCGAAGGTTGCGCCAGTAATTTAGCCAGTTGTGGCAAATGGTTATCCGCTAACGATGTAATGGTCAAGCCAAACCGTTTACCCACGGCCTGCATTAATTTAAAATAAGTGGCCGTGAGCGGTTCCGCTTCGCCTAATGCTGGTAACACCCCACGAATATAGCGACTAAAGGCCGTGTTTGGCGTTAAAATCAAAATATCCGCTGGGGTCCAATCCTGCCGATGACGGTAGAGTTGGTAAGCCACGCGTTGTAGTAAGACGGACGTTTTACCGCTCCCCGCGACCCCGTCAACGAGTAAGACGCGGTGCTGTGCTTCACGAATGATGGCGTTTTGTGATTGCTGAATCGTGGCGGTAATTTCTTGTAGCCCACCGCTGCGATCGGTCGCTAAAACGGCCAATAACAACGGGTCACCAATTGCCGTTTGCGTCGCGATTACTTGGTGTAACTGGTCGTGGTCGATGATAAACTGCTGCCGGTTTAAAACGGTAACCGGAATCGTGCGGCCGTTAGCTTGATAACTCGTCGCTCCCGTCCGATTAGCGTAATAAGTGTCAGCAACGGGCGCACGCCAATCGTAGACCAAATCAGTCCCGTGTTCGTCCACGTAACCGACTTTTCCCAAGTAAAACGTGTCTGGCTCACCATCGCCGTAATCGAGGTCGAGTTTAGCAAAGTAAGCCTGCGGTAATAAGAGTTGCGCATGTTCTAACCGAACCTCGGCCGTATGGTAACGGGCGTTCAACGTGTCAATTTGGCGGCTATTAGTTTCGATACTGGCAAACGTATCCAGGGTCTCCGTATAAGACCCCAAATCCAAATGACCATCCGTACTTAATTGTTGCTGAACTGTCCGAGCCTCCGTCGTCAAGGCTGCTAGTTGGGCCGTTAGGGCGGTAATATCAGTCGTCAGTTGATGATACAATCCTTGTAAATGTGCTTGTTCCGTCGTCATCAGCAACACCTCCGACGACCTAGTTTACACGCTTTGTTTAAAATTAATAGTCTGTTTTTTAGGGTGACGACCATGGTATAATAACAGTGGAGATAAGGTAATACATATCAAATGACCTGATTGTGAGCACGTCAACGTAGCTCGTAGTCAGGTCATTTTGTACTATTATATATCATCCATTTGAGCGCACAAAAAAACTCAATCAACGAATTGACCGAGTTAATTGGTTTAGTCGTAATCGGGAAAACAGGATTTGAACCTGCGACCCCTACGTCCCGAACGTAGTGCTCTACCAAGCTGAGCTACTTCCCGTTAAAAGATTAAATAAAAAGCCCTAGTTAAAAAACTAAGACTGTGAATTTCGATCGGGAAAACAGGATTCGAACCTGCGACCCCCTGGTCCCAAACCAGGTGCTCTA
>CALFSK010000023.1 GCA_937916845.1 uncultured Lactobacillus sp.
CAAATTAACGGCCTTAGACGTCACTAATTGGAACTTGGCAAACTTACAAAACGGCTTCGCGATGTTCGATGGAGATAACACCTTAGGTACTTTAAACACCGCCAACTGGCAACTAAACAATCTTCAAAACGCCAATGCCATGTTTGCTGATGATCATGCCCTAGAAACATTAGATGTGGTCAACTGGAACCCCATTCAGCTGACAGATGCCGGCGACATGTTTGATGATGACTTTTCAATTAAAACGCTGGACGTCGCTAATTGGCATACACCAAACCTAACGAATACTTACGAAATGTTCAGTCGCGATTATGCATTAACCAAACTCGCCTTTACTAATTGGGATACGAGCAAAGTCACCGATATGGGAAACATGTTTACTAGCGATAAATCCCTAACTGATTTAGATATTTCCAGCTTTGACATGCGCGCCTTAACCACGGTTGCGCCAATGCTGACGAACACTCCCGTTTTGAGTACGTTAGTTTTAGGGCAAAATGCCCGGTTAACCGGTACCGACACCAACGTCAACCTCAACGACGTGCCAGACAATGACCAGTACGATGGTCACTGGGTCAACACTGCTAAACAAATTTACACTTCCAAGGACTTGATGGCTAACTATGACGGCGCAACCATGGCCAATACCTACGTTTGGCAAACCGATAAGACGACCCTGACAGCGAAAAACGCCACCGTCAACCAAACACCAGCTAACGCCTGGACGACTGCGACCAACCTTGATCAAGCCACCGATATTTTTGGGGACGACTTACCCGCTGACGGTCTGATCGTCGTTACCGCTACGGATGACAGCGACAATTCAGTTACCCCAACCACGACTAAACCCGGGACTTATCACTTGGTTTACACGTACGTCGACGCAATCGGTAAAATCGTTACGGCCAAAGCAACGCTAACCGTGATTGGCTCTAAAGTTAACGTCACTGGTCACGACAGTGTCATCAAAGTTGGCACGCCTTGGCAAGCTAGTGACAACCTAGATCAAATCACCGACTTTACTGGAAAAACAGTTGCTAAAGATGCCGCTACCGTCGCCGACAACGTTGATACGACTAAAGCTGGTAGCTATTACGTCACCTATCAGTTCACCGACGAATTCGGTAACGATGCCACGACAACGCACATGGTGGTTGTTGACGGCACTGCCATTACTGCCCACGACGTCACTTTGACCCAAAATCAGCCTTGGCAACCCGAATCGCCTGTCGACCAATTTCTCGGTGCCGATGGTCAGCCACTCGCCTTCAAGCAATTGACCGTCAGCGGTGAGCCCGTTGATTCCAGTCAACCCGGCACTAAAAATGTCACCTATACCTACACGGACCAATACGGCATGACGGCAACCGCAACCATTAAGGTCACCATTGTCGCCTCTAAAGCCGCAGTCCAAGCTAAAGACGTCACCCTCATGCAGGGGCAAACCTGGACACCGGCAGCTGGCTTTATCAGCGCTACCGATACAACAGGTCAAAGCGTGGCACTGACTGGCGTCACGGTTACGGGCAATGTCAACACCGACCAAGCCGGTCAGTACACGGTGACTTACCGCTATCAAGATCGTTACGGCAACGCGGCGCAACAAGCATCAACCGTGACCGTCTTAGCTGCCCAAACATCCCTCGACGTGACTGACCAAACTATCACGGTCAGCGTGAACCCAACGTGGCAACCAAGTGATAACTTTGTGAGCGCCACCGACGCGTATGGAAACGCAGTCAGCTTTAATGCCATCACCGTGACGGGCGCTGAAGATGTCAACACGCATCAAATTGGCACGTATACGGTCCACTACCGCTACACCGACGCGTTTGGCCACCAAGTCACCAAGCCAGCCCTCGTTCATGTCGTTGCCACTAAAGCTGACATCGTCGTTAAAAACCTGACGCTGAAAGTTGGACAAACTTGGACAGCGGCCGATAGCTTCGTCAGTGCGACGGATGCGACTGGTAAAGCCGTTGCGCTAGCATCGGTTACGGTTACCAACAACGTGGATACAAGTCACGCTGGCAATTATCAGGCCATTTATCACTACACGGACGCCGCGGGTAACCTCATCACAACGATTGCGCTCGTTACGGTCACCGGTCAAAATTCCATCACTGGCGGAACGATCAATAAACCAGGAACCGGCGATCACCCGACGACTACCCACGACAATCCTCACACCGTGAAGCCCGGAACGCCGACCGCAACAACTAAGCCGAACACCAGTAACCCGACTCCTGGAAACACGGCCCAACTACCGGTGAATAAACCAGCGACTAGCGGTTCAACGTTTCATCCTAATACCGACGATGTGCACCAGAATACAGTTAACAAGCCGGCAACAACCTTGCCACAGAATACTAAGAAGTCTGATAACGGCTCGACTGTTCAATCCGATACTGACCACGTAAACCCCGCAACGACCCAGAAGCCGGCGAATAAACCAGCAACTGCCTCGCCACAGGCCGCCAAGTCGTCGCATAACGGTTTGACCGTCCGTACTACTACCGACCACGTGAGCCAGACCGCGACGGACCAGAAGCCGGCGAATAAACCAACGACTGCCTCGTCACAGGCCACCAAGTCGTCGAATGACGGTTTGACCGTTCATGCTACTACCGACCACGTGAGCCAGAACACGACGGACCAGAAACCGGCACACAACTCAGAAACGACCTTGCCACAGACCGACGAGCGACCAGGCAACGGTTGGACCGTTGTTGGCGCCCTGATCATTAGCTTAACAAGCTTGGTCAGCCTTGCTGGAACCCGCCGCCAAAACAAATAAGTCAGACTAAAAAAATCCCGTGAATAAGCAACCAATTTAGGTTGTTCATTCACGGGATTCTTTAGTGAATCACTATTTTTAAAATATTAATACTAAATCAAAGTCTTTACGGCAAAGTAAGCAATCACAACTACCCCAAGGACGATTCGGTACCAACCGAAGATCTTGAAGTCGTTCTTCTTGATGTAATCCAGCAAGAAGCGAATGGCTAAGTAGGCCACAACGAAGGAGACGATGACCCCAACGGCCAAGACGACGCCTTGTAGGCCGGCTAAGGAACCACCGTGAGCGAAGAATTTCACTAACTTCAACAGTGACGCCCCAAACATCGTTGGAATCGCCATGAAGAAGGAGAATTCAGTCGCAACGTACCGTGACGTTCCAATCAAGATAGCCCCTAAAATGGTTGCCCCAGAACGTGACGTCCCCGGTACCAATGATAAGAGTTGGAAACATCCAATGAATAAAGCCGTCGTATAAGGTAACGTCTTCAAGTCAGCGAACCGTGGTGTTAACGCCTTGTTGTGGTTTTCAATTACGATGAAGAGAATCCCATAAACGATCAAGGCAGCGGAAACCACGCCCCAGTTCATTAAATGTTCATCCATCCAGTCGTTCAATGGTAACCCAACGATCACCGATGGAATCACGGCAAGGATCACTTTACTCCATAACACCCACGTATCGCGCTTTTCAGTACGATCTTTACGCGGTGACAACGGATTCAACTTATGGAAGTACAAGACAACGACCGCCATGATGGCCCCTAATTGAATCACCACGTTGAACATGTCCGTAAATTGCGTGGACTGTTGCATCTTGATGAATTCATCAACTAACACCAAGTGACCCGTCGAACTAATTGGTAAGAATTCAGTAATCCCTTCAACGATCCCCAAGATTACCGCTTTAAAAATATCTAACACAAGCGAATTCCTTTCTTTTTAAAGGCCCGGTTCACTAAAACCGCGCAGATTAAATTGGCAGTCATTTTGACTGTCAGCTTATTCACATTATAGCAAGCGACTATCTGAGATAATAGCATTCAAGGGTATCTTTTTCGTAAAGATTACTTAGATAGCGCTGTCAACGCTGATTCAAAGGCGTCTTGAGTTTGATCATCAAAACAAACAATCTCAATCAACGTAACACTTTTTGCAGTAGTTGCGGTCGTCTGTTGCAACGTTTGCAAGGCTAAGGGAGCGGCAATCGCTAGTGGAAACCGATAAATCCCGGTACTGATCGATGGGAATGCCACCGTCTGACACCCTTGGGCAGCTGCGACGTTCAAGCTGTTCCGGTAACTATTCGCTAACAGTGGCACCTCGTTATGCTGACCGCCCCGCCAAATGGGACCGGGCGTGTGCACGACGTATTTGGCGGGCAGCTGGTAACCCTTCGTCAGCTTCGCTTCACCCGTTTCACAACCATGGAGGGCGCGGCAAGCCTCCAGTAACTCGGGCCCAGCCGCACGATGAATGGCGCCATCCACACCGCCACCACCTAGCAAACTCGTATTCGCCGCGTTAACGATGGCATCCACCGCAACTTTGGTAATGTCGCCATGAATAATTTTAATCGTCACCATGCTTAAGCCTCCCCTAAAATTAACCGGACGCTCACTTGCGCCTGGCGTTTCAGTTGAGCGGCACCCGGATTTTGTTTAGCTAACAGCTGGAGGCCACTCCGAACCTGCATCAAGCTCGCCGCTACTTCGGCAGCCGTTGCTGGCAACTGGTTGGCTCGTGGCACCAATAGACCGGCTAAGCGCGATTGTAAATTCGTATAAACCGTTTGAAGTTGGGCGGCCACTACCGCATCCCGTGCCCCCACTTCGGCCATCAAATTAACCATCAGACAGCCCGCTGGCCACTCTTCACTTTGAAAAGGCATCAATAAACAGTCCGCTAGCACGGCAAATAATGGCGTTTGCCGCGCACGGTCCCGTTCGATCAACTGCGTGAGTTGCGCATCTAAAGTCGTTTGGTATAACTGTAAGCACTGGCGCAACGCCACCGCCTTACTATGATACTGCCGGTAAAATTGCGAGCGCGATAACCCACTAGCCGTCACCAAATCGGCAACCGCCGTTTGACCATAACCCGCTTGCCAAAATTGAACCATCATCGCCGTTTTAGCGGTCGTTTCTACTGATGCCATTCAAATTCCTCCAATCACTTAGTCTGCAATTAAATACTGAATGCCACGCACGATTGACCATAAGTAACTGCCTAACGCGGCAATGGCTAGGACCGCCATTAAGACAACGGCTAGCCAACCACTATTGACAAAGTTATTCATGACCATCCCCGTCACACCGAGAATGATCACAAAGATGATGCCCATTACTACCGGTAATAAATGCAACCAGAACGCTTTACCCGCAGCCCGGTGCGCATCCGGATTGTTCCCCGTCAGTAGCCACACGATTAGTGGAAACAGCACGGGTAAAAAGATAATACTCAGATAGCTTAAACTATTAATGACGCGATTATTGGTCATTATTAAACCCCTCTTCATCCCTTTTAATCCGAGTATAGCGAACCCGCCCACCACTCGCAAATGATAAAGATAACTTAAAAAGGTTAGAAGTCTCTCAAATTTCGTTGCCCGACTCAAAAGACATTGGGTGAATCTGCTATAATTAAGGCGCATTAGTTAAGATGCGGAGGAAATTATCATGGCGAAACGAATTAGTTTTAACTTTAAATGGGTCGCGTTACTCGCCACCCTAGTATTTAGTTTAGGCAGCTGGCAGGCCATGGCGCACGCCGACGATACCAGCGACGAACCGATTGTCACGCTGGGAAGTAGCTTAACCAGTAGTCAAAAATCAGGCACCATCAAGACGTTAACGAGTGCTTTAAGCAATGCCGACAACTACCAAACTTTAACCGTCAACGGGGACACCTTGGTCAAATACTTGAACCCGGCCGGCGAAAGTTTCACGAGTAGTTCGGGTGTTTGGTCCAGTGCGATGATTGAAAAGACCAGTTCTGGTTCGGGGATCAACGTTAAAATTCTCGACTACAATGGAAGTAACAACATTACGACTATTACGGCTGATCAATATAAGAACGCGGCGTTAACCGCGGGGATTGAGGATGCCAATATTTACATCACGTCCGCTACGCCGATTGATGGTTCGGGTGCCCTTGCCGGGATTTACGCCGCCTACGCTAAGAACGGCAATAGTTTAAATGCCAAACAAGTCAGTGCCGCCCAAGACGAATTGGGGACACTGAGTGGGATTACGAAGGACAATAAAGATAAAGACGGCTATACCGATGCGCAGTTAAACAACGCGGTGGCTGGTGCCAAGCAAGAAATGGCTAAAAAGGGTAGCAACGTCACTAAAAACGAGATTACAACGATTGTTAACCAACAAATCACCAATAATAACTTAACTAATGTCATTACTAACAATCAAAAGACCCAAATTATTAATTTACTAGTTAAGGTCAGAGACTCGGGTGCGTTAGATTCATCGAGTTTCAAGAACCAAGCGAGCTCCCTCATGAAAAACATCCAGTCCAACGCTAAGGGTGTTTTTAGTAAACTCAATACCAAAGAAAATCAAAACTTACTCCAAAAGATTTGGGACGCAATTGTGAACTTCTTCAGTTCGATTTTTAAATCCATTTTTGGGTAACTGATCCTTATAACTGAAAATAGACGTACAACCATATTTTGGCTGTACGTCTATTTTTTCATCGTTCAAATTTTTAATACAGAATAAAGACTAAAACAATTACATCAATCCTAGATGTGTTTAGTCATAGGTAATATCATCAAACTTTTTGGTACCCTGTTGCTTTGCCATTGCCGCAGTACGATAATATACACCATCACTCCAGGCACCAGCACCACTAGCAACAATCAGTACACTAGTCGATTTGCCGTTAACCGTCTCTTGCTTAACACCGTAATATGCACCGGCACCCGCAGTTTGATTCCACCCACGCATGTTGACTAACTTTGTCCCATCCCGATTTATTGTTCCATTTGTAACTCGAGTCCAGTCATTATGAATATTAGACTTATCATCAGGATCACTTCCATCATCATGATACCAAGTACTCGTGGACGACTTGTCACCATCAAACTCGCTTACCATTGTGTGGGCTGTAAATGTCACCTTGCTCATCTGACCATCTTCGCCAACTGAGTACCACGTCCCCTGCATTGCCGAACTGATGTCGTACGGCTTGGGCTTGTTACTATCACTGCTACTGTCCTTAGTCGTCGTCTTCTGACTCTTAGTCGGAGTCGTTGCTGACTGACCATTCACAATTTTGCTGAACCCGTCAGCTAAATCCGTATTTTCTGTAGTTTTAAAGTAAACTTTATTTTCTTCATTACCCTGGTTTTGTTCAGTGATCAAAACCACTGGCTCCCCCTTATGCAAAGTAAACAGGTAGAGGTGTGAGCCCATTGAATTTTCATGCTCTGAGTCCGAATAGATCGCCACAACTTCGTAATCAACCGGGCCCTTCCCATTATCTGACCAAGCAAAAGTCGCAGCCTGGTTATTAGCCATTAAATTGTCTTTCTTAAATTGAGCCGGATACTTCAACCCATAAAAGTCCGTGTTATTATTCGGACCGTAGCTGTCGTATTCTTGCTTCATCGTTGTTCCCCAGCTATCCATGAAGGAAGACAATTGTTGGCTCTTCTCATCGTTCCAAGGACCGCTCTTCTGGCTAGTGCTGTGCTCGTTCGATACTGATGGCCGCGCAGCTAACTTACCATCGGACGACGACTTACTTTTGGCCACCTTCGATGATGAACTGGACTTAGGCTGCGACGACGTGCTCCCCTGATTGCTACAAGCCGCCAGTAAACCGCTTAAGACACTGACCGCAATAATGATACCCTTCCGCATTTTTGTGAACCCCTTTTAAATAGATTGATTTACATTTTTATTAAAACACTTTAAAATTAGCAATTCAATTTTGATTGAACCTAATTTGGTCACCGTGTTCACTACTGCGAATCAACCGGTGCCCCGAACCTAAAAAAATGGCCCAGCAACAAATTGCTGAGCCATTTTAAATGCATTACGCTTCTGCGCGTTTAATGTCTGTATAAGTCGTCTTCTTGGTTTGTTTGCTAGCGTTTTCGTTAACAAACTTGTCCATGAATTCATCAACTAAGTCTAATGTTTGGTACTGCTTAGCTAAATTGAAAGACTGACGCCATTCACGGTTCCGTTGTAACAGTTCAGTAAAGACTTCGTGTTCAACCCGTGCCCCTTCTGGCGTTAACTTCAATACCTTGTTACGCCGATCATGATCTTCGGCTTCTTGGTATAAGTAGTCTTTGCGTAATAAGCGGCCAATTAACCGTGAGATAGCTGACCGAGTTACGCCATGACTTTCAGCGATATCCATCAAACGAATTTTACCCTTAGCTTCTGCAATATCGTATAAGATGTAAAATTCGTCTAACGTAATCCCGTGTTCTGTGGCTGGCTCTGCAAACATATCCGACAAGTTTTTAAAGCCATGTAAATACATATGGCTAAATCGGTTAAAAAATTCCATATCGTCATTCATTTTCAAGTCTCCCTTTCAATCTAAAAGTCGAATTATTACTCAAACAAACCCTTCATAATTCGCCCCATAGCTTTTTCTAAAAAATTAGTAAGCGTCGTTTATCATTTCCCCGCTTTAAAGTGTACTAGTATATTTTAAGGAATACAAGTTTTTAAGGTTACTTTTAATATTAAATTTGTATTTCAGCACGTAAATTAATCGTGGAATGTTCGTGTAAATTGGTAATAAACGCTTGATAATACCGATCCGTACAATACTTAGCCGTACTCAAGTAGATCTGATTAATCTTTTGTGAATCCTCACCTAATAATAGGTAGAACGCGTGATCAATATTCTCTGCAATCCCCTCGACACTAGCTCTAAGCAGCTTACGCTTAAAGAACACAGCCATCCCACCAGATACGGCAAAATTGGTGGCGTAACGAATCGTCAAGGTCTCACCGTCAACCCCGATGGCTTCGAGCCAATCCAAGGTCACCAAGACAATTTCGGTCGTCAGCTCCGGACTTTCAAACACATCTTTAATAAAATGTTCGATGGTCGGGTTCTCGTCCAGCATCCGCAGTAAAAATCCCATTTGGATCATGGTCCGTTGTTCAGCTGAAAGTGCCGTCAGCTGCTCATTTCCGTAAACAAACGCGCTAAGCATTAATTCATTCAGCATGGTACTTAGCAAGACAATTTTCTTAGGAAAATAGTGCTGTAGCAGTGATTTACTGATATCACACTCATCTGCAATATCCTTCATCTGAACATTATCGTAGCCTTGCTCGGCAAATAATCGAAATGCAGCGTTCACAATTTCCATTCGCCGCTGCGTATTCCGTTTTCGTGGCATGAATGGCACATCTCCAATCATGATTAGCACTCATCACCGCCGTAACAAGTCCCAATCATCTTCGATTTGGTTATTAGAAATCAAATGACCCTTATAATTACGTCCACTAAATAAACTATACTAATATAGCTTTCAACGCAAGTACTATTTAAGGGCTGTCGTAAAATTTAATTTATTATTGATATAAAATTATTATATAATACCTTTTGCACAATCTTTCAAATTCATATCTTTGACTTGTCAATAACTGTTTTCCACTTGCGATTTTTCGGGTTTTAGATCATAACAAATGTCTTCTATAATAATAAATAAAGCGCTTTCACATCTGCTTTTTTGTGATAAGATTAATCTATCAACTGAGACAGGGAGGCACTTACTATGAGCACTAATAATTCATACCCACTAGCCGATATCGGCCGTAGCAACCCCATTTTTTCACAAATTCGTTCCACGGTTGAAACGGCACTCTATGGAAACAACATGACCCACATTACTGACGTCGCCACCGCCTACGAGTTAGCGACCCAGGACCCAGGTACGGTCAAAACCGACTTACCGATCTATCGACCAACTGATTTAGGCCTGCCTGAAGACGCTAAGATGCTCGTCGCCAACACCGGTAAAGTGGTTGGTCGTACGGCCCAAGCTCGCCGCATTCTCGGCAACGCTGGGGTGGACGAAGCCGACATGGCGGGTCGTCTGCGACAAGCCATCTATGCCAGTCGGCAACAACAGTTCATTAAAACCGACGTTTTTGTCGGTCTTGACGAAGACTTCATCGTCCGGGCACACTTAGCCGTTCCTGAAGGATTTGCCAACAACCTGCTCTCTTACATGCTGAATTTTCAGCCACTGACAGATGCCTACAAGAAGATGTTTGCCGATTCCGTGGCGTATCCTGAAGGCGACATTTATATCTACGCCGACCCAACATACCACGATCCCGATTACCCGGACGGCTTAGCCATTTTCGATCCCAAACATAACGTTGCGGCCATTTTAGGCATGTCCTATTTTGGCGAGCTCAAGAAATCAACGTTGACCCTCGCTTGGTCAATTGCGCACCGCCACGGCTACGTTTCTTGCCACGGTGGCCTAAAAGCCTTCCACTTTAAAGACAAACAGGACCAAGTCTTCGCAATGTTTGGACTGTCGGGTTCTGGTAAATCGACCCTGACCCACGCTAAACACGGTTATAAGTATGACATCACCGTTTTACACGACGATGCGTTCGTGATTAACCGAAAGACTGGTCGTTCCGTTGCTTTGGAACCGTCTTACTTTGATAAAACCAACGATTACCCGATGACTTCGAACGAAACTAAGTATTTCATGACCGTTCAAAACGTTGGGGTAACGCTGGATGCTAACAACCGCAAAGTTCTCGTTACTGAAGACCTCCGTAACGGGAATGGCCGGACCATCAAATCGCGTTACGCTTCCACTAATCGGGTTGATAAGGAAAATGCCCCAATTAACGCCATCTTTTGGATTATGAAGGACGACAGCCTGCCACCCGTTATCAAAGTGGACGATCCGGTCTTAGCCGCAACGTTCGGGGTAACTTTGGCCACTAAGCGGAGTACCGCTGAAAACATCATCGGCGACGTGGATCGTGACGCCCTAGTCATTGAACCATTTGCCAATCCATTTAGGGTCTACCCACTTTCGGAAGACTATCACGATTTCAAAGCCTTACTAGAAGAACGGCACCTTGATTGTTACCTCCTTAACACCGGTTTCTTCGGCGATAAAAAGATTCCTAAGGAAATCACCTTGGGCGCCTTGGAAGCAATCGTCAATGAAAGCACTGAGTGGGAATCCTTTGCCGGTTTAGACCACATGCAAAACTTGAAGTTGGCCGATTTTCCCGTTGACTACGACAATCGCGATTATCGTAAATTAGTCGCTGCGCGCTTAGCTATTCGGGCTAATTTCGTCGATCAATATCAGCATAGTAATAACGACCGACTACCACACGAAATCACAGATGTTTTGATGAAACTTCATAAACAACTGCTCCAATAATTTGTAAAACCATAACTCGGATGGCATTCATTCCCCGTTTTAAATGAATTAAGGTTATAATAAAAGTATCAGTTACAGAGCACTGAACTTTTACGAATTCTAACAATCGGGGTGAGGAGCATGGAACTACCATTAAGTCAATTATCAGAAAAGATCATTGCGTTTGAACGTGATCACCACTTCACGGATAATGATCTGGCCTTTGGCAGTCAACTATCAGTTGAACGGATTCACAACATTAAATCCGGTGAAGTAACACCAACACAAGAAGAGCTACAATTATTGAAGAAATTCATAAACAGTAAGGCTAAAGCTTAACCTTTAAATTATTTACAAACAAACACCCCGCAGCTGGACTGCGGGGTGTTTTGTATCATGAATTATTTTTTCTAACTTGATGACCACTATTCTAATTACAGTGCGTAAACTTTGGCTTCGTAGGGCCGCAACTGATTGCCTGCGTCATCATCGTAGTTGCTAATGATGACTTCTGACTGCCCGGATACAACTTTTGATAAGTCCCGCTCAAGCGTTTCCGCCGTAAAATTACAAATAACTAACCAAGTTTTATTTTGCCACCGACGTTCATACATAAAAACGGCCTCATCATCTGGTAGTAACAGCTTGAAATCTCCAAGCGTGACCAACGGATTGTCGTGGCGTAAAGCGATTAACTTCTGATAGTAATACCAAACTGATTGATGGTCTGCCAAAGCTGCTTCGACGTTAACAGTTGAATAGTTAGCGTTCACCTTAAGCCACGGCTGAGCATCACTAAAACCAGCATTCGTCGTTTCATCCCATTGCATCGGCGTCCGGGAATTATCCCGCGAATTCGCTTCGATTCTTGCCATCATATCTGGTGCAGCAAGCCGGTGTTGGTCCGTCACGATTTCTTGATAAGCATTCAACGTTTCAATATCTCGATAATCCGATAATTGCTTGAAATGCGCATTGGTCATCCCAATTTCTTCCCCTTGATAAATATAGGGTGTTCCTTGCAATAAATGTAGGCAGGTTGCCAGCATTTTAGCGGAACGTTCGCGATATTGTGGCGTATCATTGCCAAACCTGGAAACGGCCCGGGGTGTATCATGGTTATTCCAAAATAAGCTGTTCCAAGCAGCACCATGTAGTCCCGTTTGCCACTCATTGATGACCCGTTTCAATCCTACTAGCGGCGTTTTACGGGTACTCCATTTACCAAAACCGTGTTGGCTATTGTCCAGTTTCAAGTGTTGAAATTCAAAGACCATATCGAGTTCCTGACTCGTCGTCCCCGCATATTTCAGCGCGTCCGCCGGGGTCACCCCATGGGTCTCACCAACGGTCATAATGTCATATTTTGATAAAACCTTTTGATGCATTTCTTTTAAAAATTCATGCACGCGTGGTCCATTAGTCACTCGTGAATCCCCATAGACACTATTGGGCTTAACTGGTCCGTCTGGTAATCCTGGCAACTTCGAGATTTGGTTGATGACGTCCATCCGAAAGCCATCAATTCCTTTATCTAACCACCAAGTCATCATGTCATAAATACTTTGCCGTAAACGTGGATTTTCCCAGTTTAAATCAGGCTGTTTTTTTGAAAAAATGTGTAAATAATACTCCTGTGTCTCGTCATCATACTACCAAGCTGAACCACCAAAGGCTGAGTCCCAATTATTGGGCGCCTGTTTACCATTGCCGGCCCGCCAGAAATAAAAATCACGATAAGCGTTGTCACGACTAGTCCGACTTTCCTTAAACCAAGCGTGCTCATCTGAGGTATGGTTAACCACCAGATCCATGATGATTCGTAACCCCCGGTCATGCGCAGCCGCCAAGAGTCGGTCAAAGTCTGCCATCGTCCCAAACTCACTAGCAATCTTTTGGTAGTCGCTAATATCGTAGCCATTATCATCATTCGGAGATTGATAAATCGGATTTAACCAAATGACATCAATACCCAATTGCTTTAAATAATCTAGATGATCAATAATTCCTTGAATATCACCAATTCCATCGTGATTCGTATCCTGAAAACTCCGTGGATAAACTTGATAAACAACGGCTTGTTGCCACCACTTGATTGTTGCTTCCGTCACGTCAGATTCCTCCAATTTTCATCTATTTTTGCACCAAATTTGAATTCTAAGATTAATTTTGTTTACTGAAATTTCATCCCTATTGATCGGTTAAGCAGTCGTCCCCTTGATCAACTTCACTGGTAACGTGTACTTTGCTTCCAGCTCACACTTAGCATCCGCAATTCGTTGCAACAACAACGAAACTAACAGTGTGCTAATGTCAGACAATGGTTGTTCAATCGTTGTTAAGTTAGGATGATAATTACGGATTAACGCCGTGCCGTCATAGCCGACCAACCGTAAATCCGTTGGAATCGTCAGCTTTAATTGTTGTGCAACATTGGCCGTTAATAACGCCGTCAAATCGTCACTGCAAAAAACGCCATTATAGTCATGAGTTTCTAAAATCGTCCGAATTTCCATCGTTTTTAACGCTGGTGATAATTCGAATGGAACTTCATGAACATGGGGTGTCAAACCTGCTTGCTTTAAATACGCTTCATAGCCTTCTCGCCGACCATTTGTAGGCGACCCTGCATGACTTTTACCAGTAAAGATAGCAATCTCATTCGCACCAGCTTGCTGTAACGTCTGAGCCGCCAGCCAACCACCATTAAAGTTATCGGAGCTGACGATGGGAACGTTATCGGACAAGTACCGGTCAAACGAAATAATCGGCAAGCCATACTGTTGATACTCTTCAATACCGAGGTTATGAGCCCCAGCAATGATGCCATCCACTTGATTGGCCATTAGCATCTGCAAATAATCACGTTCTTTTTGCGGATCATCCGCACTGTTGCACAAAATCACTTTATAATTTTTAGCAAAAAGAATTTTTTCAATTCGCGAAACTAGTTCTCCAAAAAAAGGATTACTAATATCCGAGAAAATTAGCCCAACTAATTGCGTATTTTTACCTTGTAAGGACCGTGCCATATTATTCGGTTGATAATGTAACTCACGCATCGCCGCAAAGACTTTCTGTTTCGTCTTTTCACTAAGGTACCCATGATCATTGATGACTCGTGAGACAGTCGTCACCGAAACCCCAGCAAGTTGTGCGACATCATTTAATTTTGGCTTCATTCAAACCACTCCAATAACACCTTATTTAAGCCAATTCCAGACCGTTCCGGTCACTGCCGTAACGTTCCCAGCTAATTGTAACTGGGTTGGCGCCGCTGCTAAGAAAAAGCGCCCCGTCATTGTTGTATAGCCATTATTAATATAGCATTCAAACACTGAGACATCTATGATGAGCCGGATTTTAAGGGCGGTGTGTGGCTGGACTTGTGTCCGCCGAGTTTGTCCGTATTTTTCACCAAAAGGATGACCGGTATGGCTACGGTCAATCGTAACCGTTCCCGTTTGGGCATCCAAGTCGACCAATAAATAGTGGTCGGTATCAGTAGTCATGACCTTTAAACGAACTTGTTCACCGGCCGCTAAAGTTAATTCAGTCTCAAAAGCCCCTGTCAAATCGTTGACTTTAGCCTGAATCGGTTGTGGCGTTGCTCGTAACTGTTCAGTTTCAGCTACTGGGTTCTGGTATAGGTGATTATCTTTTAAAGTTAATTCCTTCACTAAGCTCAGGCAATGGGCCCAATTTTCGTCGTCCGTTGGATAGTCAATTTCTGGTAAACCAACCCAGCTCACAGCCAAAGCCCGGCCGTCCGGGGCGTTGAATGCTTCGGTCGCATAAACGTCAAAACCAGCATCAAGTTGTGTCGGCTTACCCGCCGGAGTGAAATCCACTTGATTTAAGTCAAACGACTTACCCACTAAATAAACGTCAGGATAAATATTTTCATAAGCTAGTGTCGATTGTGGCAACCCTTGAGGACAGAAAATCAATACGGGTTGACCATCAATTTCAACGACGTTCGGACATTCCACCATATAGCCCCGTAAGTCGGCTGGTAAATTAAGTTCGCCCTGAAAGTCCCACCGTTGTAAGTCAGTACTATGGTAAAGCAATGCCGCTCCTACCTCATCCGTTGTTTGTGCGCCAATTAAGGCGTAATACTGACCATTGCGTTCAAAGAGGTAGGGATCGCGAAATGACGTCGTATATCCTTCTGGCGCAGCGGTAATCATTGGTGGCGTCATTTTTTCAACGTGGTTATTTTCATCCATCCAGGCCCCAATTTGATAGGATTGTCGCTCCCAGTCAGCATCTCTAACGTTACCAGTGTACATAATGAATAGACGGTCACCGACTGGTAATGCTGTTCCGGTATAGGCACCGTGTGAGTCGTACTTAGAATCCGGTTGAATTGCTAAGCCTTCATCGTGCCAGTGAATTAAGTCTTTAGAAGTAACGTGTTGCCAGGCTTTCAAGCCATGAACCGGACCGTATGGAAAAACCTGATAAAATAAATGCCATTGATGGTTAAAGTAGGAGAAACCATTTGGATCATTCAAAAGTCCGGAAGCTGGTTGAAGGTGATGTTGTAAGCGCCATTTGGACCGCGCCACTTGAGCCGTTAAAGTCGGCAAAGTTGACTTAGGCCAAGCACTGTAAGGGGTGTATCTCGTTTCACGATTCCAAATCATCATTTAAAACTCCTCTGGTTGTTAATTTAAGTTAATGTCATTATAAAACCGCTTTCAATGTTATGTCAA
Organism: uncultured Lactobacillus sp.; assembly: GCA_937916845.1. Lineage (GTDB taxonomy): Bacteria > Bacillota > Bacilli > Lactobacillales > Lactobacillaceae > Lactiplantibacillus > Lactiplantibacillus paraxiangfangensis. Next base: position 15,922 of record CALFSK010000023.1, read on the forward strand.
ACGTTTATCATTTTTATACTAATTTCCTGATATTTTCTGTTAAACCACCACTACTAATAGATTTTTAGGCCAAAATATTTTTGTGGCAAACGCTTGACATAAATTTAAAACTTGTTATGATTAATTTTGTAAAGCGCTTGCAAAACAGAAATTTTAAATTAGCCAAACTCAAAAGGAGTGGTCTTAAATGAACCATCAAGAAGTTGCGAACCGCGTCTTAGCTGCGATTGGTAAAAACAATATCCAAGCAGCCGCCCACTGTGCGACCCGATTACGATTGGTCATCAAGGATGAATCAAAGATTAATCAAAAGGCTCTAGATGACGATCCCGACGTAAAGGGAACCTTTGAAACGAATGGTCAGTATCAAATCATCATTGGCCCTGGCGATGTCGATCACGTCTACGATGCCCTCATTGCTGAAACTGGTCTTAAAGAAGCAACTCCCGACGATATTAAAGCAGTCGCGAGTGCTGGTCAAAAACGTAACCCATTAATGGACTTTCTTAAAGTGCTATCAGATATTTTTATTCCTATTATTCCAGCGTTAGTCGCTGGTGGTCTATTAATGGCATTAAACAACGTTTTAACCGCTGAACATTTATTCATGGCAAAATCAGTCGTTGAAGTTTATCCCGGTTTAAAAGGAATTGCTGAAATGATCAACGCCATGGCCGGTGCACCATTCACGTTCTTACCAATTCTGTTAGGCTTTTCAGCCACAAAACGTTTCGGCGGAAATCCTTACTTAGGGGCCGCCATGGGTATGATCATGGTTCTGCCAAACTTGGTCAACGGGTACAGCGTTGCCGCGACCATGGCTGCAGGAAAAATGCCTTACTGGAACGTCTTCGGATTGCATATTTCTCAAGCCGGCTACCAAGGTCAAGTTTTGCCAGTCTTAGCCGTTGCCTTCATCTTGGCAACTTTAGAAAAGTTCTTCCACAAACATATCAAAGGGGCTTTCGACTTCACGTTCACCCCAATGTTTTCAATTGTCATTACTGGTTTCTTAACTTTCACAATTGTCGGCCCAGTGCTACGGACAGTTAGTGACGCTTTAACAAATGGTTTAGTTGGTCTTTACAACACAACTGGTTGGATCGGTATGGGAATCTTTGGTCTCTTATACTCTGCCATTGTCATTACCGGCTTACACCAAACCTTCCCAGCTATTGAAACGCAGTTACTTGCAAACGTTGCCAAAACCGGTGGATCATTCATCTTCCCAGTTGCATCCATGGCCAACATTGGTCAAGGGGCCGCAACTTTAGCCATCTTCTTTGCCACCAAGAGTCAAAAACAAAAAGCTTTGACCTCATCAGCTGGCCTTTCAGCCTTACTTGGAATTACCGAACCAGCTATTTTCGGGGTCAACTTAAAGATGAAGTTTCCATTCGTCTTTGGGGCAATTGCATCTGGGATTGCTTGTGTCTTCTTAGGTTTATTCCACGTCTTAGCCGTTGCCATGGGACCTGCTTCCGTAATCGGGTTCATCTCAATTGCATCAAAATCAATTCCAGCTTTCTTGTTAAGTGCCTTGATTTCATTTGTTATCGCCTTCATCCCAACCTTCATTTATGCTAAACGGACTTTAGGTGACGATAGCGATCAAGTTGCCACTACGCCTGCATCAACTACGCCTGCCGTTAGCCTAGTTAGCGACGAAGTTTTAGCTGCACCCGTTAGCGGGACCGTTGAAAGTCTCCGCGACGTCAACGACCAGGTCTTCTCTGCTGAAATTATGGGTAAAGGAGCGGCCTTCGTTCCAACTGATGACCAAGTTCTAGCACCCGCAGATGGTACCATTACCGTTACTTATGACAGCAAACATGCATATGGAATCAAAACAACTGATGGTGCTGAGATTCTGATTCACTTAGGCCTCGATACCGTTAATTTGAACGGTGAACACTTTACCAGCAACGTCAAAAAAGGTGACACGGTCCACAAAGGCGATTTATTAGGAACTTTCGATGTTAAAGCTTTGAAAGCCGCTAACTATGACCCTACCGTAATGCTTGTCATCACGAATACCGCTGATTACGCGAACGTTGAACGACTCAAAACACAACAAGTGACCGCTGGCGACCAAATCGTCGCTTTAACTGAACCAGCTCAGACTGGCGTTGCGGCCGCATTCTAACACACTAAGGAAGGTTGACCATGCCAGTTAAAGTTGATCCAAAGACGGGTTTGATCAACCTTTTTAATGATCAAATCAGTTATGTCATTCAAATTTTAAATAACCGTTATCCAGTGCATCGTTACTTTGGCGCGGTTTTGACTGATGCCACGGAACTAGCACCGTTACCGACCGGTAATCATGCTTTTGCCGCCGATATCCAGCCAGATTTTCCCTATTCGGTCACCTCACTTCCCTTAGAATATTCGACTATTGGAAGTGGTGACTATCGGCAACCCGGCTACCTGATTGAAACCCCGGCTAACCAATTGTTACCCATCCTCACCTACGTTGGGATGCAGGTGACTGATCAGCCCGTCAATCCGGATCAGCTCCCGCCAACGGTTGCGGCGGAAACTGACGTGACCACCCTCGTGCTGCACCTAGCCGACACGGTCACTGGGCTTAAACTAGACTTAAATTACACCCTTTTCGATCACTCAGCCTTGATTTTACGTAGCACAACGCTAATTAATGCCGGTCAACAATCACTGACGGTTAAGACCCTCAATAGCCTGCAACTGGATCTCGCTGATGATCAATATGACGCCCTAACATTTAGCGGAACGCATGCGCACGAGGCCAATCCAACCTTGGGACCGTTACGTCCTGGTATTCAATGTCAACGAAGTCTCCGTGGCACCAGTGGGCCCCAGCAACAGCCTTTCATGGGTCTTGCACGACCAAATACAACTGAATTTAGTGGCGAGGTTTTGGGCACGGCCCTAGTTTGGAGTGGTAATTTCCAGACAGCAATCGAAGTTGATCAATACGCACATTCACGGCTCACGATTGGTCTCGAGCCAACGACGTTTCAATGGCAACTTGATGCTGAAACTAGTTTTCAGTCTCCAGAAGCTGTGTTAGCTTGGTCAAATGCTGGTTTCAATGGCCTATCACAAGTTTTTCATGATTTTGGTCATCAGCTCCAGCCGACCTTAGCAACAAGTCCAATTGCCATCAACACTTGGGAGAGTGACTTCTTTGACGTCAATGCCACCAAAGTTAGCCGATTGATTGAACAAGCCACGGACCTTGATCTCGAAATGGTCGTGGTCGATGATGGTTGGTTCGTCAACAGAACTAGTGAAAGCGGCCAATTAGGCGACTGGCAAGTTGATCCTGTTAAATTCCCCCAAGGATTACGTCCTTTATCCAATCAAGCGCATCAACGGGGACTCAAATTCGGCTTATGGATTGAACCAGAGATGATTACAACGAATAGCACCCTTTACCACGAACACCCTGATTGGGCCTTACATTACCAACAACGCGCCCCAATCACAGCACGGCATCAATTGGTTTTAGATTTATCACGGTCGGTCGTCCGGCAGCATTTGCTCACAACAATTACGACATTAATTGAAACCAATCAATTAGACTATTTAAAATGGGATATGAATCGCCATTTAACACAAGTCGGCAATGAATCCCTTCCTAATCAGCAAGGTGAACTGTACACTCGTTACATTTTAGGACTCTACGCCCTGTTGAGACAATTACGCGCGCGTTTTCCAAGATTGATAATTGAAAACTGTTCTGCTGGCGGTGGTCGCCTTGATTTCGGCATGCTCGCTTATACTAATCAAACTTGGTTGAGTGATCTCACGGATCCAGTTGACCGGGCTAAAATCGAGAACGGTTTCAGCTACCTGTTTCCACCCACCTGTTTCAGTACGCACGTAACTGCGTCGCCGAACGATCAAAATGGGCGGATTACACCGTTGCAGACCCGGCTGAACTTAGCGACCATTGGTAACCTTGGGTTTGAACTGGCTCTAGACACATTGAACACTGACGAACAAAAAGTCATCACGGCTCAAATCAAGCAAACCAAAACGTGGCAGCCAATTTTTAATGACGCCCGCTTCTACCGGTTGACTGATTGGCGTGATCAGCCCGATTGCCAAGCCTGGTTACTAGTGACCCGTGACCAACAACAAGCACTCTGTTTTTATACCACCGGCTTAAGCTCGGCGGTTAAAGTCCCAACACAGCTCCCCTTGCATTACCTAGCTGACCAATGTCGCTACCTAGTTCACGGACAAGCTCGCAGTGGTCAGGTCCTGAACCAAGTTGGTCTGACGATTCCACCTGCAAAACACGACTTTGAAAGTCATTTACTCTGGTTACGATCAACTAAATAAGCACAAAAAGCGAGCCTAGTGCTCGCTTTTTTGTACTTTGTCCATCATTTTTAGAAACAAAAAGAGCCCGGGTTTTATCCCGAGCTCCCTAATTAACGATTTAAATGTTACATGTGGATAGCAAAGCTTGGTGTGTAGTAAGCAGTGCTCTTGATTGAAACCGTTTCGCCGTAAGTAGGTGAAGCGATGTATTGGCCACCGCCCAAGTAGATCCCTACGTGGTAAGGTGCGGAGTCAGAGCCCCAGAAGACCAAGTCGCCGGCTTGAGCTGAACCAAATGAAACGTGTGCGCCAAGGGTTGCTTGGGCGTAAGTGGTCCGGCCAATTGAACGGCCAATCTTAGCAAAGGCAGCTTGCGTAAATGCAGAGCAGTCCATTTGTTCGTATGGTGTGCCTAAGAAAGTCTTGGCTGCGCCGATAACACCACCAGTTGAGGCAGTCGTCGTAGCCTTAGGTGCAACGTATGAGGCAGCTTTAGCAGGTTGATCAGCTTGTGATGAAGCTGAACTTTGTGATGCTGCAGCACTTTGAGGAGCTTGTGAGCTCTGTGAAGTTGCGCTTTGTGACGTTGCTGAACTAGTTACGGCACTTGAACTAGCTTGTGAAACAACGGAGCTGCTTGATGCAACGCTGCTGCTTGCACTAGCTTGTGAGGTACTGCTTGATTGAGCTGCAACGGAACTGCTTGAAGCTGCTTGGCTCGTGCTACTTGCACTAGTAACAGATGAGCTAACGGCAGCTGCAGAAGTTGCTTGGCTACTAGTTGAAGTTGCGGCACTAGTTGACGTTGCACTGCTTGCACTAGCAGCGGTTGTCTTAGTAGCAGCCTTCTTAGTAACGGTTGAACCAGTCTTAACACCAGGAATATCGATCTTTTGACCAGCAATGATTAAGCCAGGATTGCTTAAGCCATTTTCTTCAGCAATCTTTTTAACTGAAACATTGTACTTTTGTGAGTATGCCCAAACGGTATCCCCAGCCTTAATGGTCATGGAATCAGCGTTTGCAACTGCTTGGCTAGTTACCAACAAACCAGCTAAAGCAGCCGTCCCTAACATTACTTGTTTAATATTTACTTTCACTTTGATAATGATCACTCCAAAAAGAATGTCACGTATGTACTTCAAGCCAACCCCTATACTACTCAATTTGTATTACATGCAAATACCAGCCAAATAACAATATGTTACGAAGGTTACAGAACCTTAACAATAATTGATTGCCGTAACATTTTCAGATTAAAACCTTGTCAAATCAACATCTGTTCCTGTGGTGTTTTTCTTTTTGTAATATATGACTTGAGAAAAAAACTAGTAAACTCAATTAAAAAATGGAATTCACAGTGTTTTTTCTGCAAATCCCATCACGTTAATCGTATTAAACATAACTTTATTCGGTAAATAAGCGTTTTCAATCTTATCGATGGCGACGGTGTGCTCGGGGCAATCCGAGTAACCAGCGAATATCGTTGCCCGTAAAATTAATTTTCAAAAATTGGGTTTGGGTTGCTTGGTCATACATATGATTTAAAACTTGACTATCTAGTGCGATCACTTTTTCAGCGATGGCCTCATCAAATAAATATTGGCGCGTCGCAATTGTCATCTCGCGAACTGCAAAGATTTTTTCCGCATCGGCAAATACTTCAGCCGCGGTCCGTTGTAACTGTGCTTGCTTAAATTGTTCATAAGCCTCGTCTAAAACTACTTCGGCCTGACTTGTTAATTCCGTCGTTTCACTCATTGTGCCACCCCTTTCAATATCCCTATTTTAACGACTTTCATCCTATTTAGCCACGCGATACCATTGCATTCATAAAAATCTGCTATACTAGACAAGCTTGGAGGGAAAATCAAATTGACGAACGATAATGAACGTTACTATCAACCAAATGACATCAAGGATGCCTTACAAACAATTCAGAAATTATTCAACACCTACGTTGACGCCCCACTGACTACCGAGTTGGTGACGTACCACCAAAAATTGGTTAACCAACTACAAACAAACCTATTACCGTTGGCTAATCAGTCACACGATCAGTTGCGCGTTGACCAAATCAATTCAATGATGGCCGTCATGCAAGACTGGTTAAAATTGCGCTTAAGCGGTAAACCCTTCGGCGGTAAAATGCAACATTATAAATTTGTTAGTCGCCAAAAGACGCAGTTCAAACGCCGCGTTCATAAGATCCGTGGGAACGCGAACCACCGGGCCAGTCACCATTGATTCACCTGGAAAGGCTTGCACCACGGCTGATTTGCGGTATACTAAAATAGTACTCGGGCCCTTAGCTCAGTTGGGAGAGCGCCTGCTTCGCATGCAGGAGGTCGTCGGTTCAAATCCGGTAGGGTCCATTATTTAAGTTTCATTGGATGTAATAAGTATCCAAGTACTGTTGCTACAAGGTTCTTATTTTTGAAACATCACATATAGAATCATCTAACGGCATTTGATTCTAAACTAAATTAATCGATAGTGATAGATATGAATAGAGAGTGAGCTAGAAATTAGCCCACTCTCTATTTTTCATCTCATGCCAATGACACCAACCTCTTCTTTAAACTTTAGGGGTCTGTATCATGTATAACCAATAACTGTCATGATCTCTTATTACGACTGCGTACGAAAAGGGTTCTCTGGACCGGTGTATCAGTCGCTATGTGAGATACGAGCTGCATTCAACAATCATTACCAGTAATAGCGCGCTCTCGACCTGGGTTGAAGTTTTTAAAAGCCCAACCGTTACCGCCGCTATTGACACTACGGAGATGGTCTAATGAAGAATTCCTAGTCCCGTAGCCATTTCTAACTGTGGAGATACCCTAACTTGTTATATTCCACGACAGTTGCCTCAACGCAGGTGCTAGAACAAAATAGCGCAACCACACAAGTTGCAGAGAATGGTAAAAAGCATCCCCACTTCTTACAGAGAGAATGCGCACCATGCCTAAACTATTCAGTTATGACTTTAACGCGATCATTTAACGCCATAATTGTTTTCTTCAAGTCACTAGCGTTAGGGCCGGATAAAATGTAATAGCCAATACGGTCATCAGAATTTGTTGGTTGTTTAACTAGTTGTCCTGGCTGCACCACTAATTCTGAGCGTTGAAACCCCTTAGCTTTTTTGATGTCATCTAATCCTTGTATTGACTTGAACTTACCATCGTTCGGAGCAAATAAAAAGCTAATAGCAGCGGCATCGTGATGTCTGGGTTCAATTACAACGGTCTGATTTAAATATAATTCGATTGTTTTTTCAAAGATATTAATCCCGTATGCATCCTGAATTAAGTCAGAGGTTATATTGTCTCCACCCGGGCGACCATTTACTTCGACGACCCGCGCACCGGTATTGGTTACCTTAATTTCAACATGTGCTGGACCATTATGAAAATCAAGTGCACGTGCGGCCTTATAAGCTGTATCAATAATTTCCTTTTTCCGATCTATATCAACTGTTGTGGGAAAAACATGCATTAATTCTACAAAGTACGGCGGCTTAGTCGTCTGTTTTTCTGTCACTTCAACAAAAGTAATTTTATCGTTATTTAAGAAAAGCTCCACACTAAATTCGGGACCTTTCATGAACTCTTCCAAAATAAATTCATCGCGTACTTTAAAGTTCATATAACTTTGTTTTAATTCAGTAATTTGGTCAAAGCGTAGCCGCAATTGCGCCGTGTTTTCAATGTAAAAGACATCAATGCTACTAGCCGTATTGGTAGGCTTTAAAATTAGTGGAAAGCCAATTCTTTCAACTGCATGCAAAGCTTCTTCAATCGTCTTAACAACAGCAAATTTAGCTGAGGGGACGTCTTTTTTTGCATATTGAATTCTAGCCAAATCCTTATTTCTAGCACATTTCGCTGCAAAATAAGAATTACCAAACATATCAAGCTTTTCAGCAACTTTGGCGGTAACCGCTGTCGCATAATCTGTAGCCGGAATTATCGCATCAAACTTCTGATATTTACTATCATGAATCGCTCTAAGAATACTCTCGCTATTCCAAACATCAGCAATTAATAAATCATCATAATCCCCAGTGTATCCAAATTTATTGGGATCATCAGGATTACTGACAACACAGATGACTTCACATCCTAAATTCTTTGCGGATTTGACAAAAGCTACGCCATAAAAACTTGGTTCAATTAACAATACGCGCTTTTTCATAGTTAATTTCCTTTCACGTTAATTCTGCTCAACATAATAAGGCTCCATAAGGCACCAACAAGCATAATGGCTGCCATCCAAAGAAAACCAATATTTGCACCAAAAGAATCATTTGCAATTCCCATCAGTGTTGATGCAAAAACCTCAATCAGTTGTGCAATTCCATTCCAAATAGAGGTTGCTCTTCCCATATATTGCTGTTCGACCTGTTCCATTAATACTGTATTGATCACAACCCGTAATGATGAATTACTTAACCCAAGAATAAAGGTACAAACGATTGTTAGCGGAATAAGCTGCGTTAAATACAGCGTCATCAATCCGCCTGTTGCAAAAATAAAAAAGCAAACAATAATATGTTTTTCACTAAATTTATGAATTAAAAAGCCTGTGATTAACCCAGCTACCAGTCCGCCAATCCCATAGCCCATATCAGCTAACCCATAAATGACACTGTTAGCTTTCAGAATTGTTGAAACATAATCTGGTGAAGACACATTAAATAATTGTGTCACAATTAACGGTAACATTGAGATAATTCCCATACTAAGAATTAGTTTATGATTCAGGATGTAGCAAACACCCGCTATATATCCTGTAGATGACCGCTTCGTATCCGTCGGGACTGAGGTATCTCTTTGGATTGACATTATTAACAAGACGGCAACCAAAAACATCACCACATTGATTACTAAAATTGTCACAAATCCTGTGTAATTGAGAATAAGACCAGAAATTGCGCCAGCCGCAAACATGCCTACTTGTAACGAGACTTCAATAAAAGAGTTAGCCGTTCCTAGTAGTTTCTTTGGGAGAATGGCCTGTACATAGCTCCGCGACGAGGCCATGTAAGTTATCCAGCCAGCACCGGTTAGAATTGCCAACCCGTACATTGCCCACAGATTGAACCCGACCATTCCAATGACTGCAGTGATTAAGATCATGGGAATTGCACGGCCCAAAAACGTCCATAGAATGACTGACTTTCTAGAAAATCTATCAGTTAATATCCCAGCTAAAGGTGACATCAGGAACCCCGCTAATACATTAACCGTTAAGTATAATCCTACTAATTTATTTGAATTTGTTGCTTGCAACATATACCAATTTGCACCCACTGTTGTTAAGCCAACGCCGAAACCAGAAATGATGTCGGCCAAGAAGAAGTTTCGAAATTCTTTTTTACGCAATAGCACTGATATATTCAATAGAATTCATCCTTTCATACTCAACGTCGATCAACTTTGAATTAGCACCGCTAGCGTTGCTAATTCGTCACGAAAGGCTTCTTTACTTGATATTGATACATCCAGTCCCGCCTTCACCTTCTTTTATGATTTGATTGATTTTTTTGGCATCATCTAGTGCTTTTAAATCCATTTTTATTTCTAATGATCGATTAGCCTCACCAATAACGGTTGCGTATAAATCCATACCTAAAAATTCACAAATGTATTTAAACTGTTCAATAATGATCTGGCCTTTTTCTCTGGGGTTATCGCCACCAACTAAGACCAGCACAATCTTTTTATGCTTAGCTGTTTGTCGAAACTCTGGATCTGTTTTCAAGCTTTCGGACCAACGATCAATAAAGGTTTTTAATAATGAAGAAATCCCATACCAATAAATGGGAGTTGAAAAAACAACGATGTCGGCATGCTTAAATTGTTTACAAACGACATAGTAATCGTCCTTTTGTCGCGGCCATGACTCTGAAAAACGAAAATCCTTAACATCTGCTATCTTCATATCAGACAACCAAATTTCATCATATTTTATGCCATCTAAAACTTTAGTCGCTAAATACTCTGAGTTAGATGGCATTCGAGTTGAAGAATTAATTAGAACAATATTTGTCGTTTTGATATTTAACCCACTTCTTTAATTTACCTGCCTGTGCGCTAGCAATTTTGGCATAGAGACTTTTAGAATCTCCTTCCATCACATCGATACCTCTTTCTCTAATGGCAGTTGCTAAAGTAATTAGCGCATGGGCAGTTGATTTATGTTGAATGACTTCACGAATATCTTTAAAGCTGTGACCGTCTATTTCTTCAACCTGAAAGCCATCGGATAAGAACCATTCCTTCAAGTGAAATGTCATTAAAAATCCTTCATTTGAGGCTTTATTTCGATTAACAAGTTCATTTTATAGTCAAAATTTAATGTTGTACTATAATGTAAAGCAAATCGTCAAAAAGAGGTGTTTTCAATGACCCATGGGGAACTGATTCGTAATTTACGAAAAGAACGCGGCCTAACTCAGTCGCAATTGGCAGAGGGGATTTCAAGTAGAACAACCTTATCGTCATTGGAAAACAACAAAACAGATATTACAACCAGTATTTTATTTGCATACTTAGAACGCATGAATGTTTCAATTCAGGAATACCTGTTTTACTTCAATGACAGTACAAATACTGAAAAAGAACTCGCAACTAAATACTTCTACGATAACGTCATTAAACGACGTGACCTAGAAATAAAAGAACGAATTCTTGATTACCAATCAAAATATAAAAATTCAAAAGACTTTTACTACTGTTGTCTATCCATTGAGTTAAAGTTGTTTTTAAATAAAAAGAATGATGAAGAAATTTTTGATGTTGCTGAAGATACCGGCATAATTAAAAAGTATTTAGAACACGTTACGCAATGGGGCCATTTTGAAATGTCAATCTTTGCTAATTGTTTATACATTTTTAGTAGTGAATATATTCGTGCTACTTTCAATATCCTATTGAAAAGGACTAAAATTTTAAGCAAAATTGATACTTACCAAAATGATATTTCTATTTTCCTCAACAATTGCATTGTTCTAGCCTTTGAACGTCAACACTATCAGAATGCTCGTTTCTACATTCACGAGCTCTATCAAGTTTCTGGCAAAACACCCCGGAAAGCTTATGATCGCATGATGTGTGACTTTTATCTTGAATTAATTAAAACAGTCAACGGTCAACCATCAACTATCGATACGACAATCTATCAGTTTAAAAAGCTTGGTTTCAATGACCATGCAAAGATGCTCGAAAATTTAAGGGACAAGCTTACTGCTAAGGTGAAGTTTTCTATTGCGTGATTGCTTTACCTATAAAATCTCATTTATTATTTAAACTTAAAATCCTTATCTGTCGACTGACAGATAAAGCGCCTGGAATAAAAATTCCAGGCGCTTTTTTGAATTCAACTATTAATAAGCTATAGTGCGCACTAATTTTTCAACCGGGGCATGGCGTGGAACAATAAGTGCCGAACTAGCGGCATAATCAAGATATCGCGGACAAAGTAAGCCGTCGTGAAGGTTCCAAAAAAGCTTAAAATAAACTGTTCGACCGTCAAATGATAAAACGTCCCATTGATCAAAAGTGCCCGGGTACTCATCGTAAAGCTCATCATCAGTAACATTGTCCAGCCGCGAATGGCCCCGGACTTGAAACCAATCGCTTCAGAATCAGTCATCCCCTTGGTCCACCATTTAGCCAGCAACTCCGACAAAGTGGAAACCACCACAAAATTAAAAATAAATGCAAACGCAATGGTCGGTGCAAGTGCCAGCCAGAATACCCGCCACATTGCGGCATTAATCCCCATATTTGTCGCCATGCCCAACCAACTCATACTGGTTGCCATACCGATACACATCAATAACGTAAAACCTAACCGCTGTTTAAAAGTCATTTTAATTTCTCCTTATAGTTGATAAGTCAACTGTTACAGTTTAGTCGGATTTGGTTTACTTGTCAACTATATGCTATAATAATTCAAAAAGGGGGCAGCTGCTTTGGATACTGTAAGACTTGGAAAATATATTGGTGCACTCCACCGACGCTTTCAGACGGCCATGAATCACGAACTGGCATTGCCAGAAATTAACGCCAGTAACGCCAACTTTCTATTATTTATCGGCGAGCAGGACCGGGTAACTGCCAAACAGATTACGACCGAACTCGCCATTAACAAGGGCCTCGTCAGTCGTGAGTTAACGCGCCTAGAAACTGGTCAGTATATCACCAGAACGCCTGACGACAATGATCACCGCACCACTTGGGTCAGCATCACACCAAAAGGACTTACGGCGTGCAAAACCATTCGACAAATCAAGCAATCGCTCTGGGACCAAGTTCTTGGGGATACAACGGACGCTGACTTAGAAACAATCTTCACTCACTTAGCGGACTGGAGTGAACGAGCAAAGCAGTTTAAATAATCTGTAAGAATTGCCTTGCATTTAAACTCAGGCCTTAATCAGGAAATATCCGCCTCGGCGGTCAGAACTGGTGCGCTGTGGGGGACCGCGCTCAAAATAGTCTTATTTAGATGCTATTACTATCAGATAATCTGAGGTTGCCACTGATGGCATCGGTCGTGAAGGTGGTGTTAGAGCGGTGGCTTTTGCCGGTCTTTACACCACGGACGGTCCGGGACAATTGCGCATTTTGCAATCGTTCCGGGCGAGGGTCTAGACCGTTTCTCAGGCTAGACCCGGTCCCACGACCGCATGTCATCAGTGGCAACCGGACTAGCTTACAAATAGCCATCGTTTCATCACCTTTCAAACCAACCATATCCGTCATAAAAAGGTCCGTTAAAAGTTAGCATCGCAATTGTTTGACTATCTGAGAGGGCTCCGGTACGCTGAGTTTAATAATGATTCTGGAGGGGATTTCATGTCAATCGATCCAAGTCGTGCCCAAGATGTCTGGAAAGACGTTGGGGAACATGTTCAATTCACCGTTTTAAAGTTAAACCGTCAAGATCAGCGCCACGATCAAGAAGTTTTCCAAGAATTTGCTGACCGTTCGCAAGCCATTATTCGCTCGCTACGCATTCGTGATGCTAAACCCGAAACGGGGACCCAATTGAAAGTTTCAATTGGGATCAGTAACGCGGCTTGGGATTACTTATTCCCTAACGCCCCGAAACCTAAAGAACTCGAAACTTACGAAACTTTGACAGGACCCGAATACGAAATGCCCGCAACACCGGGTGACCTTTTCTTCCATATTCGTGCTAGCAACGAAGCGGTCGTTTATGAAGCCATTACCCAGTTTGAACGGGTACTAAGCCCGATTACGACCGTGCTCGATGAAACGAAGGGTTTCCGTTACTTCGAAGGCCGCGCAATCATTGGTTTCATCGACGGCACCGAAGCACCCGCCGTTGAAGACGCTGCCGACTACGCCTTAGTTGGCGATGAAGACCCCACCTTTGAAAACGGGTCTTATGCCTTCGCACAAAAGTGGCAACATGACATGCCTATCTGGGAACACATGCCAACTGAAAAACAAGAAAAAGCCGTTGGCCGTGAAAAGTTCAGCGACTTTGAATTGGCAGATGAAGATAAATTTAAAAACGCCCATAACGTGGCTTCCAAATTTGAAGTGGACGGCGAAGAACAGAAGATCGTTCGAATGAACGTGCCATTCTCTAACCCGGCCGCCGGCAATACTGGGACTTACTTTATTGGTTATTCCCGTTACTGGCACGTTACCAAGGGAATGCTAGAAAACATGCTAGCTAAGTCAGACTTCTTACTGACATTTTCAACCTTATTATCCGGTCAACTCTTCTTCATTCCATCCCGCGACCTATTAGAAAAAATTGCGGATGGCGATTTCCACTAATTGCAATGAATGTTAGGATTTGGGACAAAAATCAAAAAACCAACCAAATTTCTGGTTGGTTTTTTCTATTGTTATGGTCGAAACGTAGTCCAAAAGGCAATTTGGTCCACTCTCTTTTTCGCGCACTTTTAAAAGGCTTCTGCTATAGTAAGACTAGCAGTACCACAAGGAGGAACCACCATGGCAAATCGATATTTACATAACGTTCAGGGGCTATTTGATACCATCGCCCCCAACTATGACCGGATGAACAACATTATTAGCTTAGGCACCCACCGTCACTGGCGCAAGCAGACGATGCAACGGATTCACCTAGCGCCCCACGCACACGCTTTGGACCTCTGTTGCGGCACTGGGGACTGGACCATCGCCATTGCGCAGGAATTGGAAGCTCCCGGTGAAGTGATTGGTTTTGATTTTTCAGCACCGATGCTTCAACTCGCTCAGCGAAAGGTCGATCAGGCCAAGCTTCATGACCGGGTCTGGTTACGCCGGGGAAACGCCATGCACCTGCCATTCAAGGATGACTCCTTTGACCTCGTGACCATTGGCTTCGGGTTACGTAACCTTCCCGACAAGGAACGGGCTTTAGCTGAAATCTTACGGGTTCTGAAACCCGGGGCGCAGTTAGTTTGCCTGGAAACGTCGCAACCCGATCAACCTTTAATTAAACCGGTCTGGCAGTTCTATTTCACCAAAATCGTGCCCTTATTCGGCCGTTTGTTCGCGCACCAATACCAGGAATACTCCTACTTGCAGGAAACGACCCGGCACTTTGCGAGCTATTCCCAATTAGCAACGATGTTTAAACAAGCGGGCTTTCAACAAGTCCACTACGAACGCTTCAATTTCGGTGCGGCGGCGGCCCACTTTGGGACTAAACCGGAGGCCCGCCATGCCAACTAAGCTAGCAGCCTTCAATCAATGTTTAAACTGGCTCACACAAGCAACGACTTTGCCAAACCAAGTCGACGGACTCGTCCTATGCGGCAACAGTCAGCCAGCGACGGCGACGGCCGCTGGACAATTAGCCCAACAATACGCTTTACCCCGCATTATCATTGCGGGTGGTATCGGTCACGCCACCAAGTACCTCCGGCAGAATTTAGGCGTCAGTAACGATTTAAGTGAAGCCGCCATGATGGCCGACCTCGTCCGACAAACTGGTTATCAGGGTGAAATCCGGTTAGATCAAACGTCAACTAATTCCGGCAGCAACGCTGTCAATGCGTTGGCGTTAGCCCCGACGAACTGGCGCAACGTCCTCCTCGTCCAAGATCCAGTGCTAGCACGGCGAACTGCCCTGACCTTTGTCAAAAATTGGGGGACGGCTTACCAATTCAGTCGCTACCAACCGCAAACCCTCAGCGTACGGCAGCTCGATCCGTTAGTTTTCACTACTGACAATGACTTTAACTGGCCGGCAGATTACTTGACTGAGTTAGTCCTTGGCGAGTGTCAGCGGCTCATCGACACGCCAGCCGGGTACGGGCCGTTGGGGACCAACTTCATCCCCCACGTAGACGTCCCCGAACCGGTCATCGCTGCGAACCAATTTTTACAACAACAGGCGCTTCGACGAAAGCGCTAACCGAAAACGCTAACCAATAAAACCAGCAGGATTGCGCAAATCCTACTGGTTTTATTTTGTTCTATTCTAAAAACAATTGGGGATACCGCTGTTGTAAAACTTGCGCTAACGCCTGCCCCGCGACTTGTGAGCCCGCTAAATTCAAGTGCACGTGATCGGTCAAACCGGGTTGCCACTCCGCCGTTTCAATCAAATCAACCGTGCTAAACTGTGCCACTGCCTTGCGAATAATCCGGTCAAAACGCTGACTAAACGGAATCATCACTACGATTTGACTATCCGGATAAAGGGCTTGGACCCGTTTTAAGAATCGACTGAAGAGGGCTAAGTACGCCCCCGCTGATTCACGGCCGTCGTTGGTTCCAACGTTGATAACGACTAAGTCCGTCGCAATGGGCGTCCACGGGGTTGTGGCATCCAGCTGCGTTAAAACGTCGACTAACGGGGGCACGCCCCCAGTACCTGGCTTGCTTAACCCCGCCGCACTGTAGGCAATCCGTACGTTACGGGCGCCCAAGCGGTCACTAGCAATGGCCGCGTAATTGGCTTCCCCACGGTAATCTTCCGCCGGCTTTTGGCCAGCGACCCAGCAACCGGCCGTAATGGAATCGCCAATAAAAGTAATGCTTTGGTGCCCAAGTTGCACGGGTTGGAGTTGCCCATCGCTAGTCAGACTTTGAACCGCAAAGCCACCATCGCCCGTCCACACTTGGTCTTCATCAGTATTTCCACTCATCACAACGCGAATGACGTGTGGCCGTTGATCCATCGTTAATTGGATGGCAGCCGTCGTCACGGCTTGGCGTTGAAACGGTAACCCATCAATTTGAATCGCAATCCAACTCGGCATCTCAACGGCGCGGGGTAAGAATTTCAAACGAACCCAGCTCGCTGAACTGACGCGAAAATCAAACTCCGCCCCTAAATTCGTACTGTACATAACGGGTTGACCAGCGATGACCTTGTCCGCCCACCGGCCTTGAAAATAGGCGGGCATCAACGGATTATTGGCCGCCACAACTTGATACTTCATCTAAATTTCCTCCTCCAACTGCTAATTTTTCAATAAAAAGGTCAAACTTGACCTCCATCAATTTGTTATCAAGGAATTCTTCATATACTAGAGCCATCAAATCAATTAAGGAGCGCATCTAATTATGAAATTCCAAATCTTTTTAACCAAACATACGAATCAGATCACCTTAGCAACCGGCGTCCTCATTGTCCTCGGTATGCTAAGTAAGTACCTCTTGAACTTTACGCCCGGCTACACCGTTACCTTAGCCGTCGCATCCATTATCGCGGCCGTGCCAATTGCCGTCCGGGCTTTCAGCGCTCTTCGCAATAAAGTCTTCAGTATTGAATTACTCGTGACCATCGCCGTCATTGGGGCCTTCGTCATCGGTGAGTTTAACGAATCCGCCATCGTCACGTTCCTCTTCCTGTTCGGCTCATACCTTGAAAGCAAAACGTTACAAAAGACCCGGACCGCCATCAAAGGTTTGACCGACATGTCACCAACAACCGCAACGTTAGTCACCGACGGCGGAACCGAAGAAGTCGACGTTGACGATGTTGACGAAGGCGACGTTGTCTTAGTCAAAACTGGGAGCCAAGTGCCCGTTGACGGCGAAGTCGTTGAAGGCAGCGGCTACTTGAACGAAGCTTCCATTACTGGTGAAGCCCGTCAGATCAACAAGCAACTTCATGATAACGTCTATTCCGGTACCATGGTCGAAAATGGTTACCTGAAGATCAAGGCCACCCAAGTTGGTGACGACACCACGTTTGCCAAAATTATCGAATTAGTCGAAGAAGCCCAAGACACCAAGTCGAAAGCTGAAAAATTCATCGACCGCTTTGCACAATATTATACCCCCGCCGTCTTAGTTTTAGCGGCCCTAGTCTTCGTTTTCTCCCGTGATTTCCGCTTAGCCATTACGGTCCTCGTCCTCGGATGCCCTGGCGCCCTGGTCATCGGCGCGCCCGTTTCCAACGTGGCTGGTATCGGGAACGGTGCCAAACGTGGGATTCTTATCAAGGGTGGCGAAGTGATCGATACGTTCGCTAAAGTTGATACCTTAGTTTTCGACAAAACGGGAACGTTAACGGAAGGTAACACCGCCGTTACGACCATGAACACTTATACCGACCACGTCGCGGACCAGTTAGGATTAGCCGCCGCCATTGAAGGCGTTTCGGACCATCCCCTTGGCCAAGCCATCATTACTTACGCTGAAAAACAAACAACTCATACCGCACCAACTTTAGACGATACTGAAACCGTTAAGGGCCAAGGAATCTGCGCCAAAGTCAACGGTCAATCAATCGTCATTGGGAACCAAAAGATGATGACCGCACATGATATTGATTTAACGACTAAGCAAGCACAAGACCTCAACGACCTACAATCCGCCGGTCAATCAACCGTGATTATGGCGATCGACGGCCAAGTTCAATTGATGTTTGGAATTGCGGACACGATTCGCCCTGAAGTTAAGGACTCACTCGCAGCACTGAAGGCCCAGGGAATCAAACGGACCGTGATGTTAACTGGTGACAACCAGTTAACCGCCGAAGCCGTCGCTAAGGAACTTAACTTAGATGAAGTTCATGCTAACTTATTGCCAGAAGAAAAGGTTGAATACGTCAAAAAGCTCAAAGCGGACGGTAATACGGTTGCCTTTATCGGTGACGGGATCAACGATAGCCCATCAATTGCCAACGCTGATATTGGGATTGCCATGGGTAGTGGGACTGACGTCGCCATCGACACCTCCGACGTGGTCTTGATGCAATCAAGCTTCCCAGCACTCGTCCACGCACACGGTTTAGCTAAGAAGACCGTTTTAAACACCCGCGAAAACATCTTCATCGCCATCGCAACGGTTGCCTTCTTACTAATCGGCTTGATCTTCGGCTACATCTACATGGCTAGTGGAATGTTCGTCCACGAAGCCAGCATCCTCGTCGTTATCTTCAACGCGATGCGCCTGATCAACTTCCAAACTAAGTTCGACAAGCGCCAACCCGTCATGAAATCCCAGCCAGCAACGGCTTAATTAACACTGAACAGAAACAGAATCCCCCTCGTCATTGAGTCTTAGCTCAACGATGAAGGGGATTTTATTGGCTTTAACTAAAGTATTAGCCATTGATTGGATCAATGATTGGACTAATAGAATAAACTTAATTAGTTTATCCGGTTGGCGGTGATTCTTAACCGCTAATCTTGCGGGGCAATTCAAAGACGTGGGCTATCGGCTTTGAATTGCCGTCGCAGACCGCAGTGTGGCTGGGACCGACCCCCATAGCACACGGATTCTGACTGGCGGAGCGCTTAATTACATCCGCCAAAAACTTTTTAGTTGCTTAAATATACCTAGGGGGGTATATTAGTTTTGTTGAAATAACCGAAGGACATTGGAGGAAACGTAATGATTAAAGAAATTCATGATCAAGACTTTGCAAAAGAAACTGATACTGGGATCGCCGTTGTCGACTTTCGGGCCGACTGGTGTCCGCCATGTCGCATGATGGACCCTATCTTGAAGTCCCTTTCAGAAGACGATAACTATAAGGACCAGGTTAACTTCGTTTCATTGAACGTTGATAATGATAAGGAAGTCGCCACCCAGTTCCAAGTTCAAGGGATTCCAACTTTCTTAATCAAGAAGGACGGTAAAGTTGTCAGCCACATGGTCGGTGCACGACCAAAGCCTGATTTTGAAGCAGAACTTAAAAAGGCCCTCAACTAAGGAGGCCGCTCGATGACAACTACCGATACCGATGAAGGATACGTTACCAGTAAACAGATTAAGTCCCGTCTAAAACGGTCCGCCGGGCAACTGGACGGGGTGTTACGCATGATGGATGATAACCGGCCGTGTGACGACGTTTTAGTCCAGCTCTCGGCGGTCAAATCTAGCATCGACAAGGCAATGAAACTAGTGATTGCGCGCAACATCAACAACTGTGTTGACGGCTCGGATCAAATTGATGTTCAAAAATTTGAACACTCATTGGATTTACTTCTAAAAACTAAATAATGTTAGTAAAAACGAGGCCGTGACAAAAGTCACCGCCTCGTTTTTTTATACCTACCAGGGTATCAAACTGATTAATCTTTCCAGTCGCCCTTTTTCCAATCATCGTGGTTCCAGTCATCTTGTTTCCAATCGTCGTCCTTAGGGGTATCCACGGGATCTTGGGGGTGTTTTTTCATTCGCCGTAAGAGGACTGCCGTTGAAATGACCGTCACGAATCCGGTCGCAATTATGAACACGAGTGTCCACATAATAATGGTACTGATTGACATACACTTGGTCCCCCTTTTAATAGTTGTCGTTAGTATAGCGCACGCCCCTTAGAAACACAAAAAACCATGGTGACTGATGTGCCCACACAGCACCAGTCATCCATGGTCTCCAACTGACTAGAAGTTAATCGTCGTCATCCTCGTCTTCTTCATCCAAACCAGTCCGAGCATCGTTGCCTAGATAAGCTTGTAGTTCACGGATATTGCGGTTATTACTGCCACGATAATTCGTCAACCAAGCCGCCAATGCTGGCCGTTCTTCTTTTTGGGCCAATTTGATTGCCCGGTCAACAAAGAGGTTTTCGGTATCAAAATCCTTAATGACCGCTGCCACGGTCGTCGCGGCATCTTGATACTTAAAGGCACCGTTTTCTTCCAACATGGAATACTTCACTAATTCGGCCGTTGTTGAAGATGGTTTTTGATTTTCATCCAACAGTAAATCCCCAAGTTCTGCAAACTGCTGAACGTTCAGGTCGAGTAGCCGTTGGTATTCGGCTCGCAAATCGAACGATTGCGCGCCCTTCACGTACCACTTGGCTTGGCTTAATTTGACGTAAGCCACCATTAAGTTTGATAAAATGTGATTCGTCATCGCGCCGGCTGTTGGGGTGTGATGGTCAATGTCACTTTGTTTTAATTCTGCTGCGTATTGGTCTTCGATGGTTAATTCACTCATGGGGGTTCCTCCTATTTTACCTTAACGGTTTCAACTTCGTAGCCTAAGCCAGTAACAACCTTAGTTAAGTCATCGGCGTTGGTGACGTCCGGGTCAAAGTTTGCTTTGACCTTGCTGGCATTGAATAAGACTTTGACGTTTTCAACACCGTCGTGGTTCGCAACGGCCTTTTCGATTTTAGTCATGCATGACGGGCAAGTTAAGGTTCCTAATTGCATAATGATTTTCATAAATATCAACCTCCGTTATTTCATTTGATGACCCTATCTTAACGAGAAATTGCCGATAAAAAATTGACCGCCGTCAAGAAACCAACAAAGTTTTTCGGGTAAAATAGATTTTGTTGAAGATTAATCATTTAGTTAGCCCTTCAATGTTTAGTTTCTAATTAAAAGATGGAGATTAGTCACTAATAGCGTACTGTTAAATCGACAATATTATGTAGCGAAGGCGGACAGAATCGGTGTGCTGTGTCGGCAATATTGGCCGGCGGGTTTTACGGTTAATATCGCGGGGCGATTCAAAGACGCGGTTTATCGGCTTTAAATCGAGGTTTCAGACCGCACTTTGGCTGAGGCCGTCCCCCATAGCACACCGGTTCTGTCCGCCGAAGCGCCAATCAAAATGTTTTTCCAATCCCTGATTCCATAAATTTTATAATAAATCTGCTATTCTATAGGTGGCTTTATTAAGGAGGTTTTTTGCTATGGCAGCCCATGAATGTGTTCAACTCGTTCCCATTTTCCAAGAATTAGCAACTGAACAACTCGACACGATTGAATCAATCGTTCGTCACCATCATTACCAAGCGGGTGAAACGATTTTTAGCGCCGATGATCCCCTCGATCAATTGATGATCGTTTCGGCGGGTCAAGTTAAAGTCTATCAACTGGCCGCAAATGGCCGTGAACAGTTACTTTACTTATTACAGTCCGGTGATATCGACGGTGAAGCCGCACTCTTTGAGAACCAGCGTCGCACTTCATTTGGCGAAGCCTTAGTGCCAACCGACGTCTGCAGCATTCGCCGCGAAGACTTCCAGGAACTGATGCAAAAGTACCCAAGCATCAGCATCAACGTTTTAAACGTCTTCGGGAAACGGTTGACTCAGCTAGAACGTCAAACGACTAGTACGGCAACGGAATCCGTTGAAGCCCGCCTTGCGAACTACTTAACGGAAACCGCGGCCTCACTGAAAACCGATACCTTTAAACTGCCACTAAAGAAGAAAGACTTAGCCACCTTCTTAGGCACAACGCCCGAAACAATCAGTCGGAAACTGACCCGGTTTGAACAACAAGGGCTCATCACCCAGAAGGCCGGAAAAACAATTCAAATTAACGACGCTGACCAATTATTGCTTGCTGAATAGTTGCTCAGTCTAGCTCTGTCAAACACTAACCGTTTGGCAGGGCTTCTTTTGATTTAACCTCATAATTCAACGAACGCACAACCCGCCACTTCACCTAATCTAAGGTATAATTAAACCAGTATTATAAATATTATTAAGGAGTGGATTTAATGGCAACCGTTAATCAAGCAGCAGTAAAACAGGACCTGTACGACGCCGTCAATGGCGAATGGATGCAGACCGCTGAAATTCCAGACGATCACGCGTCAACGGGTGGTTTCATGGATTTAGTCGACGCCATTGAAAAAACGTTAATGCATGACTTTGATGCGATGGCCGCGGGAGATGTTCAACCGAACGATCCCCAGTTAGCCGAATTCATCAAATTTTATCAATTGACTAAAGATTTTAAGCAGCGTGACGCTGCCGGCGCTAAGCCGTTACAGCCGTGCTTAAAGCAAATCGACAGTTTAAGTGACTTAGCCGATTTGCAGACGCGCATGCCTGACTGGATTTACGACGGTTTGCCATTACCGTTTAGCTTGGACGTCGACGCTGACATGAAAAACACCAAGGTCAACGCCCTCTTCGCACAAGCACCAGGGACGATTCTTCCTGACAAGACTTACTACGACGAAGGTAACCAGAACGGACCAAAATTGCTCGCTGTTTACGCCAAAATGATGACCGCACTATTCCAAAAAATGGGTTACGATGCCGATGCCGCGCAAGCAACCGTCGACGACGCCTTGAAGTTCGACCGGTTAATCGTGCCGTGGGTCAAGAGCGCTGAAGAATCCGCCGATTACAGTAAAATGTATAATCCACGGAAGTTCTCCGACTTTACCAATAACAGTCGCTACTTGGATTTAGCAGCCATTACCTACTCCGTCATCAACGGAAATCCTAAGATCGTCATCTTGCCGGAACCAGCCTACTTTGACCACTTTAACGAAGTCGTCAATCCTGAAAACTTCGACTTGATGAAGAGTTGGATGAAGACTAAGTTGGTCCAACGCATGAGCGGCTACTTAAGTGATGATATTCGGACCCTTGGGACCACTTATTCACGAACCTTATCTGGTCAAAAGGAAGCGCGGAGTCAGGCTAAGAGTGCCTACTACTTAGCTGCCGGAACGTTTGACCAAGTTGTCGGACTATATTACGGCCACAAGTATTTTGGTGAAGCCGCTAAAGCTGACGTTCACCACATGGTTGAAAAGATGATTGCCGTTTATAAACGCCGGTTGCAAGCCAACACTTGGTTGAGCGCAGCCACCCGTGAAAAGGCGGTCACAAAACTGAACAACCTTGGCATCCAAGTCGGTTACCCCGACAAACTGGAACCAGTCTTCACGAAATTTAAGACGCACACCGCTGAAGAAGGCGGCAGCGTCTTGAGTAACGTCTTGGCCTTCAGTCGCATCGCTCGCAAAGAAATGTTCAGTAAGTGGGACCAAGCAACGGATCGGACGCGTTGGGAAATGAGCGCGGACACCGTTAACGCTTATTACCACCCATTCATGAACATCATCGTCTTCCCCGCAGCTATCCTGCAAGCACCGTTCTACAGCCTAGAACAGTCTTCCAGTGCTAACTACGGTGGGATTGGTGCCGTGATTGCCCATGAAATCTCACACGCCTTCGACAATAACGGGGCGTTGTTTGATGAATTTGGGAACCTCCACAACTGGTGGACGGCCGAAGACACTGCGCAGTTCAAAGAACTCGCCAAGTCCATGATCAGTGAATTTGACGGTCTTGAATTTGCCGGTGCCAAGGTAAATGGGACCTTGACCGTTTCCGAAAACATTGCCGATGCCGGTGGGCTTAGCTGTGCTGAGGAAGCTGCTAAGGGTGAAGACGACGTTGACCTCAGTACCTTCTTCACTAACTGGGCGATGGTTTGGCGCATGAAAGCCACTAAGCAATACATGCAATTATTGCTTTCCATTGACGTGCACGCACCTGCCAAGTTACGGGCTAACGTTCAACCAAAGAACTTGGACGATTTCTACACAACCTTTGATATCCAGCCAGATGATCCGATGTACCTTGCACCTGAAAAACGGGTCAAAATCTGGTAGTCACTAATTTTTAACAACTTTAAAAGCCTGGGAAGGTTCCCGGGCTTTTATTTAATTTTGTTACGGTAAAAGGAGCCATTCTATGTCGCAATTTGAAAAGTACCATCCGATTTTAACGGAGCACTACGCGTTTGACTGGCTGACTAAAGCGCGGGCCATCGACATTTTCCACTTATACGAAGGATTGTCAGACCAGCCCGTCACCATGACGGCTACGGCTACCAAAATCAACCAAACCATGCGGGAAATCTTCCGCGACCAAAAACTGGTTTGGGGTGTGACCGACCGCATCAACGGCCACTTTATCGGTCAGGCCGGCTTCGATCCCATCGACCTCACTAGTAAAGAAGCGACCATTAGCGTGACCGTCACACCTGACAACGCTCAGGATCACGTTCTCCACGAACTTTATCAGCGCTTAGTCACGTTTGGTTTAGCTGAATTAAAACTAACGACGCTCACCGTTCATTTAGAACAGTCCGACCGTCAGTGCGAACAAGTCTTGACTGACCTTGGTTTTCAACTAACTACTACACGGACTTATCGCTATCAGAAATAAGATTATTTTTAAGCTCTCACAAATTAAGCTTGTGAGAGCTTTTATTTGTTGTTATCAATTTCGTATTAATTTATAAATCCTAAACAATTACTCCCATAAATACCCCGATTCAGCTAGCAGGGTTCCCAACAAGGCCTTAATATCAGTATTTGATTATCGGTTGATTACCGAAAAAGTTAAGCTTTTTAACTATAATTGGTTGCGTTTTCTTTTTAATCTAGTACAATAAAATTGTTATCGAAATCATTATACACAATTGTTATTGTGAAAACTAACACATTATAAGGAGCTGTTTTACATGAAAGTTATCGTTATTGGTTGTACCCACGCTGGCACCGCTGCCATTAAACAAATTTTAGCTACGGACCCATCCACTGAGGTTACCGTTTACGAACGGAACGACAACGTTTCATTTCTCTCTTGTGGGATTGCCCTCTTTTTGGGTGGCCAAGTCGCAGATCCGCAAGGCCTCTTCTATTCCAGCCCTGAACAATTAGCAGAACTCGGCGCCACCGTTCACATGCAACATGACGTCACTGATATCGACACCGAAAATCATCAATTAACGGTAACGGACCTTGAAAGTGGGACCGTCAAAACCGATCACTACGATAAGTTAGTCATGACTACGGGTTCATGGCCTGTCATTCCGCCAATCGATGGCATCGACAGCCCTAACGTTTACCTTTGCAAAAACTGGGATCACGCCCAAAAACTCTGGGAAGCCGCTAAACCCGCAAAGCGGGTCATCGTTATCGGTGGTGGCTACATTGGCACCGAATTAGTCGAATCTTACCAACAACAAGGCAAGCAAGTGACCTTAATCGACGGCCTACCACGGATTTTAAACAAGTACTTGGACGCTGAATTTACCGACCGCGTCGAACAAGACTTCACCGACCACGGTATTCAACTCGCCCTTGGTCAAATGGTACAAGGGTTCAGTGACAATGGTTCTGAAGTGACCGTTAAGACTGACCAAGGGAGCTATACCGCCGACATGGCCATCATGTGCGTTGGTTTCCGGCCAAACACCGGCTTACTCAAGGGCAAGGTCGACATGAACGCTAACGGCTCAATCAAGACCAACGACTACATGCAAGCCTCCGACCCTGACATTTATGGCGCTGGCGATTCAGTGGCCGTTCACTACAACCCAACGAAGCGCGATGCCTACATTCCATTGGCAACTAACGCCGTTCGTCAAGGGACCCTCGTTGGTTTGAACATCTTCAAACCAACCCGGAAATACATGGGGACCCAAGCAACTTCCGGCTTGATGCTCTTTGGTAAAACTATCGTTTCTTCAGGAATGACCGTTGAACACGCCCAAGCTGAAAACGTTCCGGCCGTTGCCGTGACCTTAGAGGATAACTACCGGCCAGAATTCATGCCAACAACTAAACCAGTCCTCATGAAGTTAGTTTACAATCCTGAGACCCGCGAAATTCTTGGTGCGCAGTTCATGAGCGAACACGACGTTTCTCAATCCGCCAACACGATTTCCGTCATGATTCAAAATCACAACACCATTGACGACTTAGGGTTTGTCGACATGTTCTTCCAGCCAACTTTTGACCGGCCATTCAACTACCTCAACTTACTTGGCCAAGCGGCAATCGCACAAGCGGACTAAGCGTGTCTGTTCCATAAAGCAGTTAGTTTGCGACCATTAACGTGGCTTTTGGCGCACGTTTCTCGACCATAGTAATAGCAAAAAACCATTCAGAAATATTTCTGAGTGGTTTTTTTAATCTCGTCTTAAGCGTGCCCGTTTAACTCGGCGCGTTATTTAAGGTCCATGTGATTTTGCCAGAATACGATCCGGGCGTCGCCGCCGCGTTCGTCTTGTAAAACATTCCGGAATCATCCGTCCAATCCTTGGTCACATCATATTCGTCAGTATCACTCGTCGTTTTTCGGTTATCGATCAAGGTTCCCGTCCCGTTTAAAACGGTTGTTTTACCATCCCGTTTGAATAGTAATTCTCCCGGCAGCTTCTTCCCATCGGTGGTTGTAAAGTCGCCCACACTAGCCTGTAATTGCCAGCCGGAACCTTTACCCCGTTCATCACTGATGACAACGGCCCAGTCGC
Organism: uncultured Lactobacillus sp.; assembly: GCA_937916845.1. Lineage (GTDB taxonomy): Bacteria > Bacillota > Bacilli > Lactobacillales > Lactobacillaceae > Lactiplantibacillus > Lactiplantibacillus paraxiangfangensis. Next base: position 42,743 of record CALFSK010000023.1, read on the forward strand.
CTTCGCGGCCCGTCGTTTGGGACTTGCCGTCTAAGGTAATTGGTTTAAACGTACTAGCACCCGCAACACTCTTAAATCCTAGTTGACCACTTTGAACAATAATGGTTGTCTTGATTTCTTCAGATTCATTATCATCCATATCAGAGAACCACGCTGTCAGCGTATTTTCACCAACGTTTAACTGTTCAGGCTTAATCTTAATCACAAAGTATGCCGATTCGTCATCATCACTCATTTGAAAGTCATCCAACGCCTTCCCATTTAAAGTTGGATGCACCGTGATTTTACTGTTTGCGAGTTGTTCTGAATCTTCAGCAATAACTAACCCGGTCGCCTTGACTTCTTCACCCTTAGCCACCGTGTAAGTCGGCTTCATGAAGGTTGCCGAAAGCTTCTGGTCCACCGTAATCGTGTAGTCCGGCGCATCCGCCGTAGTTTCAAATTCTTTGTTTTTAAACGTACTCGTGGTGGTCGTCGTCTCACTGTTGATGGCCACGTCGTCAGCCTTCCCCGTTAAGGTAATCGTTGCCGTTTGATTCGTTTGGGAGACGGCTTTTTCAAGGCGGTATTCGACGTCTTCAGCGCCGGCTTCCGGCGCGTTCAATTCCTGTTCCGTTCCGTCTGCATACTTGACCGTTGCCCCGCTAAACGTCACATTTTTAGGTAGCTTCAGTTGGGCGTCAATGTTATCCCAGTCCAAAAGACCACCGGTATGGGTGAGTTGGTAATCATACTGCAGCTTATGCTTCGCTTTAACCTTGCTACCAGCCGTCACCGTCTTATTTTTAGTCACATCCGTCACTTTAACATCGGCCTTAGCAGCCACTAAATTGGGCATACTTTCAATAACGACCATGTTGCTCGTTGAATTACCACCCGTGGCCCCCATAATGCCCCAACGAACCAGCCCATCGGCACTCTTGAACTGACTCGTGTCAATGACCTCGCTATTCGTATAACTGGCGGCATTATCGGTCCCATCCGGATTAATATCGTCAAACGTGTAAGTCATCGTCTTAGGCCGCGGCGTTCCACTTCAAAACCAAGTGATGCCAAGCACCGTTGGATAAATTTTTCCAGTTCATCAAGTTATTATGATTTTGCGAGAAGTAGTACCGTGTCGGCAAAAGGATCCCCGTAAGGTCCCAACTACCGACCGATTCACTTTTATACTGGGTCGCTAACCCAGGGTATCCCGTTGCTAAATGCTGATTTTTATTGCCCTTATCAAAGGCAACCCCACCACCAGCATCACTATACGACGTTGAATTGTTCGCATAGGTATCAAACTCTAAGGCCCAACTATTTTGAATCGCAGAATCTGCAACGGCTTGCGGATCCTGTTGTTTATTATTCGTGTCCAGTCCCCAAGTGCCGAGAGTCTCCCCAATGATACTTCCCGGTTTAATTTGAGCCGCGGCACTCGTGCCACTCGGATCATTTTGTAAGACGAAGGCCATCCCATCGCCAGTACTCTTAGCGGTTCCCAAGTAGAGCCACATTTTGATGGTCGCATCCTTATTCAGGTCCAGTCGACTGGCATCATTCGACCAGAATCCACCAACTTGTTTTTTATTACTGATAACGTTGACCGCTTGCGTGTTCGGCGCACCACTATTCGTCGTATCCACAATCGTAGCGTTATTGGCCACCCCGCTACTAAACGCGCTCGGCAACGTAATGACCTTGTCTAATTGGTTAATTCCAGACGGTGCCGTTGCCAAGTTAGCACTAACCGTGACGTTCTGCGTGGTACCAGTCCATAAACCAGCTAACGCCAACAAACCCATCATTAACAGTTTTGGTACCTTCCGCATATTGAAAACTCCTCTCGCTAGTGATCCTGACGACGGCGGTTTTTCAAGAGCAACCAGATAATGGCACTTAGTAGTGCAAGGATAACCACGCCTAACGCGACGAACCACCAGAAGTAGTTTGGCTGGGTCTGATCGCCGATTGCCGTATCGTTCAAGTGTTTAGCCTCTTTATCCGCGATCGTAAAGTTGCGTGTAAACTGCCACTTACCCTTATCCGCAGTTGCGGTCAAATGAAGGACGTACTTGCCAGCTTTAAGCTGTTTTGAGCCATCCCCCATCGCAAAATTAAAGTTACTGTTAGGTGCCATTGCTAAGTTATCTTTACTAGTGACCATTAACTTTTTACTAGCACCCGCGGCCGTCACGTAGCTCTTAATTTTAAGGCCGTGCATAATAACGGGTTGGTCATTTTGCAGATTAGCCGTAACATAGTTGCGATAATTTAACTGCGTCGCCTTAATTTTGTGTAACTTCATGTTTGGTTTTATCTTAATTGACTTAGACTCTCGCAGTTGAACACCTAAGACGTAGGCGTACTGGTTGTCGATTGCCATCCCACTACGCTTCTTTTTAGTGGCCTTCAACTCTTGAATTACGTTGATTCCGCCTAAAGCAATCCCATCAAACTTTTTCTGCGGTACCGTTAACTTCACGGTGACCCGCTTGCTTGATTTAGCGGGAACGGTGACCACTTGCTTTTCGGACAACGCGGTTTTGATATTAAACGCCAAAGAAGCATCCGCCTTGGCTTTGCTCTGACTGTAATCAATGATTCCGTTATCGTTAGTCACAGCCAGGTTTGGTGAAATCGTATAGCGATGAGCTTGCTGATCACTGTTTTTGATTATCAGCGCCAAGTTCTGCTTTTGCCCCGGTTTCACCTTCAAATCAAAATAAGACACCTTTTGATTAATTTGGTTAGTCGGCAATTCTGCCTTGACCGTGTAATTTAAGTTATCAGCTTGTGCGGTCACCGTTAAGCCACCCAACACAACACTTACGAGTAATACCAGTTGCCAAAACGTTTTTTTCATTTAGCGTACCCTTCCTTTCAGTAATTTGAACGAACTATGTACTGATAAACGGCCATGAGCATCACTCAAGTAGCCGTTTACCGTGTTGCTTTAACTTGGCGCGTTTGTCAGCGACCATGCGAGGGTCCCCGCGTAATCGCCAGCGGTTAACTGTCGATTATTAATGGTCAACGTGGTTGGTTTTGACCCGCGGTTGAGGACCAGTAGCCAAGTGCCAAGTCCCGTTTGTCGATCTGCCACAACGACATTATTGGCAATTCCCGGGGTTAACGTCCCCGTATTGACCATCGACGGCGCCGCACTGGCATTGCCGTCGCCGGCACGCAACTGGGCTGAGCCGAGGCTCAAAGATGTGCTTAGCGTCTGCTGGCTACTTCGTAACGGGCTGGGAGTTACTTGTAGCGTCCAGCCGCTGCCAGTGCTTCGGCGATCCGTGACTTGAATCATTGCGCGCTGATTAACCGCGGTCGTTGTTACCGGACCTTGTCCAGTGGTGGTCGCATTAAACTTGAGGTTACTAACGTAATCAATCGTCAGTTGTCCCCGCGAGCCCGTCCCGGTGACGTTACCCGCATCAGCGGAATCTCCGGGGTAAGGCTTGCTCGGATTGTCTGGATCAACTGGTGCGACCGCACCATTGTCATCGGTAGGGGTGAGCCCGACCTGCACCTGCGATCGTGAAGCCGCCTGACCAGTCGTCCTATCCAGACTATTGAGTAGCAGCGTTGCTAACAACATCATTAGTAACCCACTCGCCAGTGATAGTCCCTTGACCATGGTCACACCTCAATTTCTACAGTGACGCGCTTAGCTTGGGGCGTTACTTAAAGTCCAAGTTAATTTTGCCGTATACGACCCGGCTGAGTTACCGGCTGGAACTAGCAAGCTCACATCGTTCGCATCATGCGTCGTTGTGAATTGACCAATCCCTTCGCCAGCAGCTGCCGTCACGATTGACTGATTAGTGCCATTCACAACGACCTCGCCACTTGTTGGTGTTTCAGAAGCGTTTTGGTCATCATCAGCAACCGTTTTCCCGTTGGCCAAGGTCAGTTTGGCGCCCCGTAACACCTTGTCGCCATCTGTAAAATCAGTTCCGAGAACTTGCACCTTCCAGCCATCCGTATTCCCAGGGTTGGTTACCTTAATTGCACCGGTTACCGTATCGGCTTTGTATGTTTGGGTCGTATTCTCATTTTTATGTTCACCCATATCTAAGCCAGGAACTTGATCCAAAGTAATCGCTTTATTTTGTTCGTCTTGAGTTAACTGAACTTTTGCTTCGGTATCCTGCGTATTAGTATCCGCAGCTTTAGCAGCCATTGGTAAAGCTGCCATTAAAGTAACTCCAGCAAGTAACGTTCCTACATATTTTTTCATCACGGTTGCTCCTTTATTAATTGACGGTTGCGCCACCAGATTATGGTTAGAAAAGTTAACAAAATTAGTCCAGCTAGGCCAATGACCAGTAACCACCACTGCTCGGTTTCATTCATTTGTGGCAGTATGCCGCTCAAAGGTCCTGCGTTGGCATGATCACCCGCAGACGTTCCTGAGGCATTTTTGACCGTTAGTCGGTACTGCCCGGGTTGGGCATCCGCAAGTCCGGTTAAAGCTAGCGGTTCCATCCAAAATGTCAGTAGGCTCATTAAGCCAATTCGCCATCGCAAGTGATCACCCCCTATCAGGTTCCAGAGTATAATTTTTCAACTTAACTAAAACTAAATTACTAATAGTGAATCGCTTGAGTAACCCTATCAGCAACGAGAATATAGCATGTTGATGTAAGGGCTGTCAATTGATAATAGGGCTTAACTATGTAGCAGGGGATTCATTTTCAGACTTCTCTGAGATGTTTTTAATTTTTAAAAAAATACAAAAATATTAATATAAACTGTTCGAATCAGTTTACTGGCAAGGCTTTCACTACCTTGGTTTAAGTTCAAAACTCTGGTAACAATTGCCCTATTCAACTAAACAAGTAGCGAACATTATATTATCATGAGAGTTTAATTAGTATACGCATTAGCTAAACTTTCACATTACTATAAATAATATCAGCCTATATAAAAACGGAATAATAACTAACAATCACTATCATCAATAAGCATTCGTTCAAATTGACGCACCAGTATATTCAGCAGAAAATCCCTTATTTTATCAATTAGTTTTCACTAGTCAGCAATTCTTATATTAAAAAAGGCTGACAAGCGACTAAGTCTTTTCCCCCTGCCCCATTGGTGCGCACTTGGACATTCGGCGGCAATCAGCCTATGTTATACTGTTGATAATCACTTCAAACCTTGAAAGGGGGCCATTTTTTGCCCGCAAAAAAGACGTTTGATGACGACCAAGTCATTGAACAAATCATGCATTTATTTTGGCAACAAGGGTACTACCATACCTCAATGGATGAAATTGTCGCCACGAGTGGTGTCAAAAAACAAAGTCTGTATAACGCTTTGGGTGACAAACACACCCTCTATTTGAAGGCCCTCCAGCGCTATCATCAGCAAGCGCTGACCGCTTGCGCACAAGAAACGCAACGGCTGGAACACGCTGGCGAACCCGCCCTCACCATTTTGGGACACCTATTCAGCTGGGATTTGACGTCTACGGACCACCCGGCCGGCGATTTAATGGCTAACGCCGTGGCAGAGTTCGGGACGACCGACCCCGACGTTCAGCACGCAACGACTTGGTTCTACGACGACTACCTCACCCTGATCGCCGCGGCCATTTTAAAGGGCCAGGCTAACCAGCAAATTACCAACCGCCAATCTAGCATGACCTTGGCACAGAGCCTGCTGGAAGCCCGGATTGGCTTGCAAACGCGGTTACGGCAAGGCAGCCTGCAAGATGTTGAACAACGAAAACAAGTTTGGCTCGATTTTTTAAAAGCTTAATGAACCCGAAATCTAAAAAAACCGTAGGAACGATTCGGCACACTGCCGATCAAGTTCCTACGGTTTTTTATTTGCGAAAGATTGAAAAATAAAATTTAGAATCGAGCATTACTGGCTCAATACTCAAATTAACACAGATTAGTCATTTATGGCCCTTAGCCCAAGTATCGCCTAGTAAGTTTATTTTTAGCGAAGTCGGACAGCCTTGATGTGCTTGTGTCGGCAAGATTAGCGAACGCATCTCACGCTAATCTTGCGGGGCGATTCAAAGACGCGGTCTGTCGGCTTTGAATCGAGGTCACAGACCGCACCATGGCTGGGACCGTCCCCCACAGCACACCGAGGCTGTCCGGCGAAGCAGCAATTTTAGCTCTGCCTACCTTTAATTTTAAACGTAGTCGTGCACCAGCCACTGCTGGGCCGTACTACTCAACAAGCTTCCATAGTGTTGACTGAGCGTTTGCACGCCAGCGTAATTATCAAAATTAAACTGACTGGTTAACGTCCCACTTCTGATCAATGCCCGAGCAAACTGTAAATCTGACGGGGTGATTTGCTGGCGGTACGCTAACGTTTCATCCGCCATAATGAGTTGCCACTGATCCTTCAAAATCGCCACCGCGCGCTGATAGCGCCGGTTATGGGTCAGCAAAGCCTGCATGTCATCAGGATTAAGTGGTTCACTCATCTTCATCACTCCCTAAGTTTAAATTGATAACTTGGCCAACGACCGGTTGCACAGACAGATGGTCGCTCGCTTTTGCCAACAACCAGATCACATTTTTAAAGTGGTGGGTATCGACGCTGCGCTCACCACGGCCATCGGTTAAAATTAAGGCCAACGTTGTTTGATTTGTTCGGTGGTGCGCTGCCAAATCATCGAAGATACTTTGATACACGGTTCCGCCACCACCAGCGCGTGCAAACCGCACGCGTTGCGGCAAATTCGCCTGATAGGACTTTCCTGGTTGAACCACGGCGTCGAACGGCTTAATCGTAATCGTGGCGTTGACCACCCGCGTTAACGCCGCCACTTGTGCGAGCAAGCGTTGCAGCGTCACGTCACTAATTGATCCCGAATGATCTACGTATACTTGTAAGTCCAACTGGGTATCACTAATTTGGCCCGGTAGTTCCATTCGTGCCGGCTGCCGGCGATTGAACCGCGCGTATGAGACCTTCTTACCGGTTGGCAACTGCCCGATTCCGCGAGCTAACACGCGGCGCCAGTCAACGGCTGGTTTTGCTCGTTGTCGTTGCAATTCGGCCGTCACGTGACCCGCAACTAGTCCCCGGCCCGCTTCATTAGTTGCCGTCCAAGCATCACGGGTTAATTGTTGGGTTCGACTCGCGGCCAGATTCGGATTGGTCAGCTGACCGCCACTTCCAGACCAGCTCGCTGGGTCATCAATTAGTGGTTGTGACCGTTGACCCGTACTGCGTTGTGGGGATTGCCCCGGCGCGTGATCTTCAGTCGAATTACCCGTTGGATCCGATGGTTGCGGCTTTGACTGCTGCTGTAACAACCGTAAATAGGTCCCGGAATCGGCTTTAAGCGGTAAACGGGTTTTGACAAGTGGCTGCACGTCAGCTAACCCAGTTGCACTTACCGGTAGCCCGGTCACGTACTGGTTAACCGCTAAATCGGTTGCTAGCGTCACCCGCTGTGGTTGGGACACGATTTGCTGCCGATAACGCAACGGGTGCTGCCAAACAACGTGTAACGCCACGTGTTTCAGTCCAGCTTGTAGACTGTCAAAACGGTCAAAGGTTTGGGCAATTTTCGCTGGTGCGTATTGCAGGACTAGTCGGTTTTGATGCCACGTTAACGCGAACGGTGCCGTCAATTCTAGTGTAACTTCGCGTGGCAGTCGGGTTAACAGTTCTCCATAAAATTGGTCCGCGGCCAGTAGCTCGATTACGGCCCGGGTCACCATCGTCGCACCGGCCCCTAAATCAGCCTGACTGGGTTGGGTCAAAACAGCCCGGCGCCAACGATCATATTCAGCTGCATTATTTAGCACCGAACCCCTCCTTACTGATTAGACCAGCTCGCAACTTGTTGCAAATATTGATATAACGCGGTCACGTACGGACTACTTTTAGCCACGTTAACCGTATATAACTGTTTGAGTAACTCCCGGTCCTGACCAATCGTTTGCACTAATGCAAACTGACCGTCTTGGCTGAGTGTCTGCAGTAGTTGTAAAAAGCGCCCCGCATGCTGATCGACAGTCAGTGGGTAAGTAGCCGTTAATTGCAAACAGCTGCGTAATACAGTTGCCTTTTGTGGCTCACTCATCGCTTGAAACTGTTTTAACACCGGCGCGGGAACGACGGCCCCTTTAGGCTGACTATCGAATAGGTCGGCCGGTGTCAGGTGGATCGCCTGCTGCTCTAAAAAGGCTTCAAAACTGCGCCCCAAGTCGATGCCGACATCCCCTTGAAAAATATCTAAAGCCACAGTTGTCTGGGCTACTGGCGGTAACTTCTCCAACTCATATAAGTTGGCCGAAACTCGCGCCCAAGCACGCGGCGTCGCGGTAATGTCTTCCTGTTGATCCGTCTGATTCAGACGCGTGACGTCTTCACTGATAAACCGTTCGACCAGCGGATGAATATTTGGGCGGTCAGACGTCGTCGAAGGCTGGTGGGCCCACTTTAACCAATCAGCTGCATCCGTCCGCATAATCAAACGAACGGTTCGGTCCTTAATGGCCGCGTCGCCAGCGACAACTCCGTACGCGCTATCTTCAAACCCCGTCATACTAGCATCCGGGTTTTCAGCTAAAATCAATTGTACCTGTTCCGGCAGTTTTAACGTGTTGATGGTCCGTTGCAAGACCAGGTTCATTAACTCACTCTGCACCGCTTGCGTGCCCCGGTTAAATTCATCTAAAAACCACAAAATCGGTTGGTGCGGATGGGCCTCCGCGTACTGAATAATCTCAATCAGCGTATGGGCGTAACCAAACTGGACATCGGCTAACTGACCGTACGCCTCCGTTTGGATGAACGATTCGCTGGTCAGAGGTGGAACGGGAATCGCCAAGTCCCCCTTTTCCGACAAACTCACTACGGTCGTAAATAACCGCGCGTGCATTTGCATAGCCACATCACTCACCAATGCGGATTTACCGATACCCGCCTCCCCCACAATGTTGGGGACGTTGCCCGCTCTTAAAATCACCGGGACGGCCGTCAGCAGTGCTTGATACGATAACGCCATGACTTCACCCAACCTTTCTTGTTTCACGTGAAACAATTAGCTAAATTCTAATTTATATTTCACAACACTTTCGCCATTGCCCTCTGGAATCACTTGTAACTGGGCTGGCAATTGATGTTCTAGCTCACTCACATGGCTAATAATCCCAATCATGCGTGACTTTCCTTCAACTTGCTGCAACGTCTCCATGGCCATATCTAACGCGTCTTCATCTAACGATCCAAAACCTTCGTCAATAAACAACGCGTCAATTTTAATGCCCCCGGCCTGTTCTTGAATCACCGTCGCTAGGGCCAACGCTAATGACAAGGCGGCCACAAAGCTTTCACCACCCGACAGCGTATGCACGCTACGGACTTTACCAGCATTGTCATCGTAAATGTTGATTTCCAATCCAGTCCCGTTACGGAAAGTGCCTTGGGACCGGTCTAACTGGAACTGATACCGACCATTCGTTAACTGTTTCAGACGCTGGTTACCAGTCTGTAGAACTTTTTGCAAATACGTTTGCAAAACGAAACGTTCCAAGCTTAATTTCTGGGAACTATTTCCACTCGCTACGTTGGCTAGTTGCGCCAATTCAGCGAGTTGTTCCTGTTGCTTGTGTGACGTCACTAGCATCGCCTGCATTTTTTCAACCACGTCTTGATTGCCTTTTAACTGGCGGTCACAGTCATAGTACCGTTGTTCAACCGCCTGTTCAGCTTCAGTCGCCGTTTGCACTTGCGCTGCTAATTGTTGCAAATCAGGTTGTGGCCGGTCCCCGATAGCCGTTTTCACCGTCAGCAGCTGCCCGTTTAGCGTGGCAACCTGCTGATCATACGTTTCAACCGCCGCACGCAAATCTGTCAGGTGACCAAGTTGGGCCATCAAACCACCCAAACGGTCGAAATCGACCGTCTCCCAAGCGGTTTGCATCACCGTTGTTAATTGGTCTTTTTGTTCTTGGATGGCCGCTTTCGTTGCTGCCAAATGGTCACGGGTCGTTGTTAGCCGTGCTTCCGTGGCTGACAACCGTTCCTTAGTTTCCGCTAATTGCTGGTCGGCGGCCTGCTTAGCTTTGCGGTACTCATCCTGTGCCTTAGTCAAGGCTTGCAAGTGTGCATCCAACGTTGGGAGGTCCGGATAGTCCGCTGATCGTTGTTGCTCCTGATCAGCCAACTGCGTTTCAAGCTGCAAGGCCTGATTTTTAACCGTGGTTAACGCCGTCGCGGCCGTGTCATGATCACTAGTTAAGTCTTGCGACTCGGTCTGAACCGTCTTTAGCCGCTGCTGTGCATCCTGAGCCGTTTGAACACGTTGCTGGTTAGCCTGGATATCTTGTTCTAGCTGAGTTTGTGCTTGGGCCAACTGTTCAGTCACGTCCAGCGTTTCATCAACCGTTGCTAGCTTGGCAGATACTGCCTGCTGGAAAGTCTCTTCTTCATCGGCTAGTTCAGCTTGGGCCGTTTGCACTTGCTTTTCGTCAGCCTTCAGTTGATTTTCAGCCGCCGCTAAAGCTTGAGCAGCCCGCGTACTAGCCTCCTGTGCCTGCTTGACCTCTGCTTCAGTGATGGTCAACGCATCGGTCGCCGCTGGATGCGGGTGCGTCGTTGAGCCACAAACTGGACACGGTTGGTCTGGCAATAACCGCTGACTTAAGATGGCAATCTGCGCACTTGCCCATTCACTATCTAATTTTTGGTACACCGCCGTCTGTTCTGCGGCTTCAGTACGCCGGGTGGCTACGACCGCTTGTTGCGCCGTAACGGCTTCACCGTATTTGGCAACGGTTCGACGTTGCTGGTCGACCCGCGTTGCTTGCTGGGTCAACGTTTGTAACGTATGGTCCCGTTGATCTAATTCGCGCTGGGCTGCTAACGCCGCGGTCAAATCAGCACCAAGTGGGCCAAGTTTTTCCTGTTCTTCGGTCAGCTTGTTCAGTTGTTGTTCAATCTTCGTAACAGCTTGCTGTTGCACTTGAACACGCTGCTGGGCCTGTTGGTAAGCCTGACGCGTCTGTGCTAATTGTTCATAAATGGGCCGTTTCGCCGTCAACGTGGTCAGTTGTTCTTGTCGTTGTTCAGCTAAGGGGGCCTCAGCCGTCAATTTCTGAACACGAACCGTCGCCGTATCACGAGTTGCTTTCAATCCTGTCAGCTCAGTCGTTAACGTCGTAACCTGTTCAGTCTCGGTTTTGACCCGCCGCTGATTAGCCTGAAGTTGTTGGTAAACAGGCGCTGATTCTTGCGCCCAATCAAGTGTTTTAACTTGTTGACGCTGCTCATCGATCGTCTTTTTTTGCTCGTCGAGGGTCGCCAGTTGTGCCGTCAGTGTGGCCCGTTCTTCATAATTGTTTTGCAAGGCCTGCCCCGCAGTCTGTGTACGCTGCGCTGTCGTTAGGGCTTCCTTCGCCTGATCAAATTCTTGCTTTAATGCGGTAAGCGCATCAGCCTGAGCTGCCCGTTCGGTCGCTTGGGCCTCAAGGGTGGCTTGCGGTGAGAGCGCTACTGCTTCAGCGGCGTTCCGGGTCGTCCAAGTCAATTGGCCCTGTAACGTCTTCAAACTTTGCGCAACCTGATTGTTTTCAGTCTGTTGCCGTTTCAACTGTGATTTTAGTTGCTGGGACCAACGGCTATATAAACTCGTCCCAAAAATGTCGCGGAGCACTTTTTCCTTATCATCACTATTCGCCATCAAAAATTGACGGAACTGGCCCTGAGGCAATAACACGATTTGTGAGAACTGTTCCCGTGTTAGTTGTAATAGCTCATGAATGTAGTTTTGAACCGCATTGACCTTCGTGTATTCGTCAATTTCTTGCCCCGTGGCGTCAAACACCGTTAACGTCACCGCAGCAACTTGCACGTGATTCCCAGTCCCCCGCTTTTTAGCGACGGTCTGTTCTGGCGACCGAACGATCTTGTAGGTGCGATCTTGGTGTTCAAAGGTAAACGTCACCGTTGTGAGTTCGTCATCGGTCGCAAAATCGGACCGCATCTGCTTCACCTGACGATCACCACCCGAAGTACTGCCAAAGAGGGCAAAACACATGGCGTCAAAAATCGTCGTTTTACCAGCACCCGTTTTACCGCTGATTAAGAATACTGGAAAATCGTTAAACTTTGTAAAATCAACTTTTTCATGCCGAAACGGGCCAAAGTAGTTTAGTTCTAATGTCAGTGGTCGCATCCTTAATCCTCCTTATTAGCTATTTGCAGTGCCATTTGCGCCCATTTTTGTTGCTGGTCCGTCAACGGTGTATCGGTAGCTTGCTCAAAAAATTGGTCCATCAATTCCATGGGGTCCAGGTGCGGGTCAATCGTTTCTAACTCATCACCAGTTGCAACCGGTCCACCTACCCGTTCAAGCTCAATCACGTTAGGATAAACGTCCCGTAACGCCTGCATGACGTTAGGAATCACCCGCTGGTCAGTTAACTGAATTGCTAAGTAATCATTCACAGCTTGTTTCTTATAAAACTCCGGTGACGTTAAGTCTTCAAACGCCCCAGTTAGGACGCGCACATCCTGTAATGGCTTGAGCGGTTTGAACGTTAATTTGAACGGATCAGTGTCGACGATCCAGACGCCCTTTTGCTGGTTAGCTTCAGAGACTGAAAACTTCAACGGCGACCCACTATAGCGGACCCGGTCTGCATGGAGGGCATCCTTACCGTGCAGATGTCCTAAGGCAACGTAGTCAAAATCAGCTAGGTCACTGACAGGAATTGCATTGAGCCCCCCGACCATCACCTGGGTTTCAGAATCGACGTGGCTACTGCCCGCAGCAAAAAAGTGGGCAACGAGCACGTGTTTCTTCGCTGGATCAAATTGAGCACGCATCGCCGCCACGATTTTGACCATTGCGGCCTGAACCGTCCTAAGCTTGTCATCTTTAAAGTATTGACGTGCTTCAAACGGCTCAAAATAAGGGAGTAAGAAAAATTGGGTGTCTGGAAATTCAATCGGCGTGAACGCCTGACTGAGTTTCGTATTGAGGTAAAAGTCCGTCGCTTTAAACCACGAGCTCCCAGTCCGTAACCGGGGTGCGCTGTCGTGGTTGCCACTAATCGCCAATAACGGAAAGTGGTGCTTGAGGTTAAGGTCAACCAGCATGTTGCCCAACTGATTGACGGACGTTTCGTTCGGCACTGAACGGTCGTACAAGTCGCCCGCGATAACAACCGCGTCTACCTGCTCGTCAACAGCGATTTTTTTGATTTGTTCGTAAGCATCCTGCTGTTCTTCCACTAGGTCAAAACCGTGGAGTTTCTTGCCAATGTGCCAGTCAGCGGTATGTAAAAAACGCATGGGTGGTGCCTCCTAAAAGTTATTTGTTTCCATTATAAAACAGTTTCCGGTTTGTTTTGCCATCCGTTACCTCAAAGTCCACCCATGTTTGATTGATTATTAAACTTACCGCGATTCAACGACCATGTTCGTTGACGGTAACAAAATAGTTATCGTTTAAAGACTTTTGAAACTTAAAATAACTGAACAAGTCCTATAAACATAGCACCATCAAACCACAATAATTGTTTTTCTCTTATTAGAATCATTATTTTTTTGAGCAAATTAAGTTTCACTAGTTAGAAAGTATTGTAAGATAACTTATGTAAGCAATTATTCTAAAAGGAGCGTGAGTACTATGCGCAAGTATTTTGCTGAGTTTCTCGGCACATTCATGTTAGTTTTCTTAGGGACCGCAACCGTTGTGATTGCAAAAGGTGACGTCCTCGCAATCGGGTTAGCCTTTGGGTTAGCCATCACCGTTTCGGCCTACGCCTTCGGGGGTATTTCCGGAGGTCACTTTAACCCCGCCGTTACAACGGCGATGTTAATCAACCGGCGGATCAACGTCGCTGACGCTGTCGGTTACGTGATTGCTCAGATTTTAGGGGCCATCGTTGCTTCTGCAGCTGTTCGCAGCTTCGTCAGTGCCCTTGGGTTAGCAACCAACGCCTTAGGCCAAACTGATTTTCCAAAAATCGGTGCCGGTATGGCCTTCTTCGTTGAAGCCTTAGCAACCTTCCTGTTCTTGATGGTCATTTTGAACGTGACTAGCAACGACCACGGAAATGGCGACTTTGCAGGCTTGGTTATTGGGATTACGTTATCCTTCTTAATCATTGCCACGTTGAACTTGACTGGTGGTTCTTTAAACCCAGCCCGTTCAATCGGTCCAGCTATCTTTGCTGGTGGCAGTGCCCTTTCACACTTATGGGTCTACATTCTTGCACCAGAAGTTGGCGCCATTCTTGCTGCTTTCTGTGCACGAGTACTTGGATCAGAAGATTAATTAGACTAAAAAAGCAGGTGACGGCAAACCGTCACCTGCTTTTTTTGTTTTCTATTTTGACCATTTCGCCTACTTGCGGCGCCAATGTTGATACCAGGAGTGCAAGGTCCCGATGACGAGTCCAATAATGACGACGACCGCGGTAACGTACCCGAAAATCCCAATGTTGGTAATCCAGCTATTATCAGGATGACTCTGAACGAGTAAGGACGATCCCACGATCAGCGCCGCCAAAATAACGGACAAGACCACTTTATTGACCATCGAATCGATACGGTCGATGAACATCTTCCGGTGTGAAAAGACAATGTTGACCCGCGTCTGGCCATTTTCAAACGTCTCCAACGCGGCTAACAACCGTGATGGCAGTTTGGGCGTATCCCGCACACCTTGTAAGGTTGCCAGTAGCCCATCTTCCAATTCATTACGAAGGTTGAGATGTTCTTGCATGTACTTACGGGCAAAGGGCCGGGCCACGTCTAACATGGACAGGTTCGGATCCAAAGTCTCAACGATACCTTCAATTGTGCCGAAGGCTTTTCCTAGCATGGTGACCGCTGGATTCATTTGGATATTATTACTACGGCAGACTTTGACCATTTCAAATAGTAGTCCTTGAAAATCAATGTCGCCAAGTCCCGAATTGTAGTACTGGCCTAAAAACGGCGCTAACTCGCTGAAGAAGCCCTCTTCATCGACCGCTCCAGTCCGGTTTGAAATCGCCAAGATGGCTTTGCCGACCTGCCGGGTATCCTCCGTTGTCACGGCCACGATGACGTTTGCAATTCCGTTCATCAAGGACGGACTAATCTCACCCATCATCCCAAAATCCAAGTAGACTAAACGGTACGGTGGTAACCGCCGCTTGCCAATTTTGCCACGCCGTTGCGGCACGGTGTCGTTATAGCCGATGTCATCCGGTTTTAATTCGCGCAATAAAATATTACCCGGATGGGGATCCGCGTGAAAGAAGCCGTCTTCAAAAACTTGTTTTAAGAAATTTTGCACCAACGTGTGGGCTAAGTACCGCCGTTCATCATCAAATTGATGATTACCCTCACGGTCCGCCTTGATCATTTTCGCCATGAAGTGTTGAATACTATCCCCCGGCATGTACTGATTAACGAGGACCTTTTGGGTACTGTACTTAGCGTAGACCCGGGGAACCCGGATGATATCATTCTGATTATTCAACCGGTAGAACCGAGACCCGTTACGAACTTCGATATTGGTATCCAGTTCGTTAAAGAGCGACCGTTTGATCTCGCCAACCATTTCCCGGAGGTCCACGACCGATGACTCTGGAATATAGCGCAACAGTGGCAACGCCCGCTCAAACAGTGAGATATCCAGGGCTACTTCCGCGTCAATTCCCGGGTGCTGCACCTTTACCACGACTTTTTGACCGTTCAGTAAAGTTGCATGATGGGTCTGACCCATCGAGGCCGATGCGAAGGGCTGGTGCTCAAAGGTGGCAAAAATCTCATCCATCGGTTTACCCGTCTGCCGTTCGATCGTCCGCTGCACCACGTCGTAGTCGTCAGCTTTGACGTCGTCTTGTAATTTTTTAAATTCATTCGCAAATTCTGGCTTAACAATATCCGTTCGTGCCGACAAAATTTGCCCAATTTTAATAAAGGTCGGTCCTAATTCTTCAAAGGCCGCCCGCACCTGTTCTGGATTTTTCTGCCGAGCCAGGTTGCTTAAAACGTTGTAACGTCGCAACACGCCCACAATGGTACGAAAACGGGTGTGGCGATTCTGATTTTTCTTCCACTGGGGTTGCTCACTGGTTTCTTCATCCATTTCAGTCACAAGCGTCCCTCCTTCATCTATGCTATAAAACCTATTATCTAACATTCCCACCCAATTCGCACTAACTAACCGCAAGTTTTTCAAAAAGCATTGACAAACCATAACAACCGTTGTAGATTAAAGGCACATTAAAAAACGGTTAACAAACACGTTGATGAACAAAGTACGTTAGCAAAGCACGCCTAGAGAGTGTCGGTCTGGTGAAACGACATCCTGCTTTCTTAACTGAAAATCAGTTCTGAGTGGCAGTGGCGAACAATTTAATTAGTTGCTGTTGGGTGCTCCCATTATCGAGCCCGGGTATCACGAGTGGCCGGCCACTCGCCGTACCTGTTAAGGCGGTCCGTAGCAATACGGCCGTAAAGCTAAGGTGGTAACGCGTGTTAAACGTCCTGGTTTCTGAGTCTAACTCAGAAAGCGGGACGTTTTTTTGTTTAACCCAAACCTATAAGGAGTCTTTTATATGCTAGATAAAGTCCAAAAACGATCTTTAACCAAACGTGATTACGTCACCTTAAGTTCCATGATTTTCGCCCTCTTCTTTGGTGCGGGTAACCTGATTTTTCCCCTCCACCTCGGTCAATTAGCTGGGAGTCATTGGGGCATCGCGACCGTCGGCTTCTTAGTTACCGCCGTTTTATTGCCATTATTATCCGTTTTAGCCGTCTGCGTCACCAAGTCAAAGGGTGTCTACGACATTGGTAAACCGCTTGGCGCTACCTTTGCCGTCGTCTTCATGGTGCTCATTCACTTCACCATCGGTCCATTTTTCGGAACACCCCGGACCGCGACAGTATCGTTCACCGTCGGCCTGGCACCGTTCTTCCCTGCCAAATACCAATCATTGGCGTTACTCGCTTTCTCAGCAGCCTTCTTTGGCCTCGCCTACTACCTCTCTATTGAACAGAGCAAGATCATGGCCCGGGTCGGTAAGCTACTCAATCCACTATTCTTATTACTATTAGTCGCCGTTTTCGCCGTTGCGTTTAGCAGTCCCTTAGCTCACGCCGGCAACACTAGCGCAACCGCTGCCTATCAAAGTGCGGGCTTCGTTAACGGTTTCCTAGAAGGTTACAACACGATGGACGCTTTGGCCGGCCTCGCCCTAGGAGTCACCATCGTTACCGCCGTCAAATTCATGGGCCAAACCGACCCGAACAAAGCGGCTTGGGTCACTGCACGGGCTGGATTCTTCTCCATGGCGTTTGAAGGCCTCATCTACACTTTCCTGATCTTACTTGGCGCGCAATCATTAGGCCTATTCAAAGTCTCAGCTAACGGTGGGGTCGCCTTTGACCAAATCGTTAACCACTACATGGGTTCCGTTGGTCAAGCAATCTTAGCCGTATTAATGATCACGACTTGTTTAACCACTGCGATTGGACTCGTTGCGGCCTTTGCTCAAGACTTCCACAAACACTTTGGCTTCTTGAGTTACAAAGCATGGCTACGGGTCACCTGCCTGGCTTCGTTTTTAACGGCTAACGTTGGCTTGAACCAAATCATCGCATGGTCCACACCAGTCTTGATGTTCCTCTACCCACTGGCAATGGCCCTGATCTTCCTATCGATCCTGTCACCACTGTTCCACAAAGCAACCGTCGTTTACGTCTGGGTCGTTGTCTTTACCGTTGTCCCCGCCGTCTTCGACATGGTAGCTGCTTTCCCAGCAGTCGTTAGCCAAAGCGCTTTAGGACAAGCGATGGCCCACGTACAGAGCTACTTACCACTGGCCAGCAGTGGTATGGACTGGTTAGTCCCAGCCTTAGTTGGGGCCGTATTTGGCACGGCGCACTACCTCCTGTTATCACGTAAAAACAGCGTGGTCACGGACCTAGACGCACCGCTCAAACATTAAAAATACAACCGTTTAAAAAATCTCCCAGTCTCAAAAAAACTGGGAGATTTTTTGTTGCTTATGCTTCAAATTAGCTACGGTAAACTTTCACACCGTACCCGGCAATCGCTTGGGTACCCTGTTCCGTTTGCCCCGTTAGCGCGTTCGTCAACGGCGTCGTAACGGTCACGAGCGTTGGTTCGTGACTGTAGTTGATGACAAAATAGACGTGGGTGGTGTCATTTTCACGCACTTGAATGGCCACCTTAGTCGTCTTCTTTTGAATCGGTAATTCTGCTTGTAACTGGAGACGCTGAGTCAACTGGTGGTAGAATTTTTGCAAAAAGTCCGCGTCCGTCCGACAAGCTACGTAATAGGCTTGCCCGCGGCCCAATTGGTTACAAGTGACCGCCGGCGTATCCGCATAAAAGTCTTCGCCGTAAGTCCCTAATGCCTTGGCCGTTGTCAATTGCACAAGGTCGCAGTAGTCTCGCACCGCGTACTTTTGATTAAAGAGCCGCAGCGAGTTGCGCTGACTAGGATACAAAGTATCGGTCTCCGTCACTTTTAACCCGTACGTCACGATTAAATCTGGCATCCCGGCCCCTTGATAAGCCAAAAAGTCGCCGTCCACGACGCCACTAATATAAGTTCCAACGAGGTGCCCCCCGTTTTGAACGTAGGCTTTGAGTTTAGCCGCGAATTCCGGCCGCATCAAAAAGTGCATGGGGTCGATCACGAGCTGATACGGTGTTAGGTCGTCGTTAACGCCGACAAGTTCTACCGGAATATCATGTTCCCAGAAGTACCGATAATGGTCCTGAATCGTCTTCCAGTAATCCTTGCTCGCGTTGGCGTAGGTCCGCGCATCTGCTAACGCCCACATGTTATCGTAATCAAAAACGATTGCCACCTTAGCCACTTTGCGGTGCGTATTTACGACACCCTTCAGTTGGTTCAGCTGTGTACCGAGCTGGGCAACATCCCGAAAAGTCCGGGTCTGCGTCCCACCGCGATTACTAATGACGGCGCCGTGAAACATTTCCGAGGCACCGCGCGATTGATGTAACTGGAAGTACATAACTGAATCGGCGCCGTGCGCGATTTCTTGCAGGCTCGCCATGGTGTGCATCCCGGGACGTTTCGCGTGGTTAAATTGGTGCCAGTTAACTTTGGACGGCGTATTTTCCATGATCAAATAGTTTTGATGCTTGAAACTCCGCATCGTATCGTTCATCAAGCTCGTCTTCATCGCAAGCTGTTCCGTAGATTCATAATCATTACCCCAGTTCGGGTACGAATCCCACGAAACGACGTCCACGTGCTGGGCAAATTTTTGATAATCTAAGGCGTCAAAAACGTCGGATGTTGGCGGATTACCACCCATAAAGTTGGTTGTTACCGGAATATCCGGGTTAACCGCCCGTAATGGGGCCACTTCCGCATCGAAGAAGTCGATCGTCTGGTCCGTCACGAACCGGCGCCAATCTAAATTCAGTCCGGTCACGTTTTGGTCGCCGCGTGGTGAAGGGGCTTCAATCTGAGCCCAGTCCGTGTACTCATGACTCCAAAAAGCACCCCAGTAAGCGTGATTGAGTGCCGCGAGTGTCTGGTATTTAGCTTGAAGCCACTTCCGAAAGGCCGCTTGGCACAAGTCACAATAGCACGCACCACTGTATTCATTGGAAATATGCCACAAGACGAGATTTTTCCGGTGACCGTACCGTTCCGCTAACTTCTGGTTCATTTGGTGGACCTTTTCCCGGTAAATTGGCGACGTGTAACAGTGATTATGGCGTTCTCCAAACTGATTGCGTTGCCCATCTTCACCGACTCGGAGGACTTCCGGATACTTGGCCGCTAACCAGCGGGGCCGGGCCCCACTAGGCGTTGCCAAAATAACGTTCATCTTCTGGGCAGCCGCCCGGTCAAACATTTCATCCAGCCACTCAAAATGATACTCACCTTCCGCCGGCTCCAGTCGGTCCCAAGCAAAGACGCCTAATGTAACCGTATTCAATTTTGCGTTTGCGAAGGCTTTAAAATCTTGATCAATCACGTCCGGCTGATCCAGCCACTGATCAGGATTATAGTCGCCACCGTGCAAAAATTCCTTGTTTTTAAAGCTCATTTCATCCACCCCTAACCTTTTCTAATTGTCTAAATATTGAAAAATCTAAAATGAATATCAAAGCCATCACAATAGCAGTGTTATCCATAAATAATCTGTTCTGTCAGACAGAACTACTGTCTAATATTGCCGATACAATCTACCAATTCTCCCCGCCTGCGCTAAACATGGCTCTTCCATCATCGATGCGCTAAATTTGTTAAATAATCGGAGGTTGGCGCTGATGGCATCGGTCGTGAAGGTGGTCTTAGTCCGGTGACTTTTCCGGACTTAGACCACGGACGGTCCGGGACAGCTGTCATTCAAAGACTGTTCCGGGCGAGGGGCGAGACCGCTCTTTGGCTCGCCCCGGTCCCACGACCGCATGTCATCAGTGACAACCGGACTAGCTTTACCAATATCTAATTTAGTCTAAATTCTGATTGTTCCAAAAAATGCTCCCCTACTCGCTAAAAGTAGTTGGAGCATATTTTTTATTTAGTACTGTCGCGTTCAACTAGACTAGTGCCAAGTTCAACCCGTTGGACCGTGGTCCGGCCTTCTAGTCGACTCATAATCAAGTCGACTGCGGCCGTGCCCATGAGTTCCGTATCGACGTTAACCGCACTTAATTCTGGATAAACGAACGTTGCGAGCGACGTATTATTAAAGCTAAATAGCTTAACGCGTTCTGGAACTTTAATACCCGCTGATTGGAGGGCTTTGAGTGCCCCGGCCGCCATCGGGTCATTGGCAACGAAAAAGGCTTCTGGCAACTTATCACCCAAGGTCGTGATGGCTTTTTTCATCATTTTAAATCCGGATTCACTCGTATAATCGCCTTTGAAAACAACCTTCGGATTGTAAGCGTGCCGGCGTTCCATCGCCGTTCGGAAGCCTAACATCCGCCGATCGACGACTTCAAGTTCATGGTCGGTCGTCATTTCAGTCCCGTGAATAAACCCGATATCGTGAATATCACGGCCCCAGAAATAGTCGACGACTTTTTCCGTAGCGGTACGAAAGTCCGTGACCACGCTATCAAAACCACTGTCAAATTGATCATCATCTACAAAAACGAGGTTGTCCGTAATGGTGGCCATGTTATAGACCTGCTTAGGGCTAAACTTACCAATTGCAATGATAGCATCGACATTGGTATCCAGTTTTCGAACGTTGTTTTGGAAAATCCGCGTCACTTCGAACTGGTGCTGCTGACCACGACGTTCAATGCCCATTCGAATGGACATATAGTACAGGTCATCTTGTTCTTTGGATTCCGAATACCACTGAACAATGGCGAGTTTTTTGCGTGCAATCGGCGTCGATCGCCGCTTGCTCTTTGAATATTGAAGCTGTTCTGCTACCTCAAAGATTCGCTGGCGCGTTTCATCGCTAACGGAGAGTGACTGGTCCTTGTTCAAGACCCGTGATACCGTTGCGAGTGACACACCCACTTCTTTTGCAATATCTTTTAACGTTGCCGCCATTCAATTGGCCCCCCTGATTCATACTAGTTAGATGACGTTTTTTTGACAGCGGTCACGAAGCGGTCAAATGCCGCTAAACCAGTGTCATTCCACTTGAAGACGCCTGCGTCCGCTAATACACGTGCAAAGACGCGGCCGACTTCACGATCCAAAATCGTCGTCACATTATCATCATTAAATTCATATTTTGCCTGCAGTGCATCTGCCCATGGCTGGTGCATCGCTACCATATGATTATGCCGACCTAGCAAGTATTTTGCAACTTCACTTAATTCGACCTTGAGCCGTGCGGGTAAAATGGCGCGCCCCATGACTTCGATCAAACCAATATTTTCCTTCTTAATGTGTTGAACATCTTGATGTGGATGGAAGATACCGTCTGGAAATTCAGAAGACGTCTGGTTATCGCGTAAAACCAAGTCCATAACGTACTGGTCACCCACCTTGCGGGCAATCGGCGTTGTCGTGTGGTGGCGCGTTGAGTCCGTGTATGCCCGCACATCCACACTTTCATCCGAATAGTCCTTCCAAACATTATGCACCTTCGTCGCCGCGTTCACTAATGCGGTGGCGTCAGGACTGCTCAACCGTAACGTCGACATCGGCCATTTAACGATCCCGGCGGTGACGCCAGCGACGCCTAAGTCAACTGACTTTACGACTGGGGCCTTCATCATTGGAAAGTCGTGGCGGCCCCCTTGATAATGTTCGTGGGACAGCATTGATCCCCCAACGATGGGGAGGTCCGCGTTACTGCCGACGAAGTAGTGTGGAAACTGTTTGATAATTTCTAATAAGTTAATGAACGTCTGCCGGTCAATCACCATCGGCCGGTGAACGGCATCTAAGAAAATTGAATGCTCGTTAAAATAGGCATACGGCGAGTACTGAAAGCCCCACGGTTCCCCGTTGACAGTCAACCGAATGATTCGGTGGTTGCTCCGGGCTGGGTAGCCTAAACGACCCGCGTAACCTTCATTTTCCATGCAGAGTTGGCAGAGCGGGTAACCATTTTCCGGCTGGTTGCGTGCCGCCGCAATCGCTTTAGGGTCCTTTTCTGGTTTGGACAGATTGATGGTAATCTCAAGGTCACCAAAATCCGTTGCCGTATTGAAGACCACGTTCTTCGCAATTGCCTTAGTCTTAACGTAGTCGTTGGACTGGCTGAGCTGGTAAAAGTAGTTCGTGGCCGTTTCCGGGCTTTTTTGGTACTTATCCCAGAAAGTTTGATTGACGACCGATGGCAACGGCGTCACTAGGTCCATGAGCTGATCACTCAAGATTTCCTTAGCGGACGGCGTATCTTCAATTTGGTTATTTTGAATCGCCGTTTGAACCAGCGCCGTGACTACGCTATCCAAATCACCGCTAGTTGCGGCCGCATTTGGGCCTTCGCCAACTAGTGCTAAAACGTGGTTCGTCACGTAAATCCGATCCATGGCGGTGTATGCCGACGGTGCCGCAATGACGGCATCCACAAATTGTTGTAATGTTGTCATTTAGGCTTGACCTCCCCGATCATCGTAGCCGCGTGGATGGCTAGTCTTCCAGTTCCAAGCGGTCTTAATAATCTCGTGCACATCATCGTATTGTGGTTGCCAACCGAGCACCTTGCGTGCCTTATCACTGGCCGCAATCAAAGTGCTCGGGTCACCCGCCCGCCGTGGTGCCATGACGGCCGGAATTGGTTTTCCAGTCACGGTCCGCGCGGCTTCTAACATTTGCCGATTAGAGAAGCCCGTTGACGAGCCTAAGTTAAAGGCATCGCTATCGTGACCCTGCTTTAAATATTCTAAGGCCAAGATATGGGCATCTGCCAAGTCGACAACGTGGACGTAGTCGCGAACATTGGTCCCATCAGGCGTCGGGTAATCGTCACCAAAGATTTGTAACTGGTCCCGTTCGCCCGCGGCCACTTGTAAAATAATTGGGACAAGGTGGGTCTCAGGATGGTGATCCTCGCCAATACTGCCATCAGGTTTAGCCCCCGCGACGTTAAAGTAACGCAACGCGACAAACTTGATGCCGTAAGCGACGTCGGACCAGTGCATGATCTTTTCCATCGCTAATTTGCTTTCGCCGTAAGGGTTGGTTGGCACTTGCGGGTCAGTTTCTTTAATTGGCACCCGTTTAGGCTCGCCATACGTTGCTGCCGTCGATGAGAAGACGATCCGTTTGACATCGTGTTTAGCCATCACTTCAAGGAGTTTGACCATCCCCGTGGTGTTGTTATCAAAATACTTCAACGGATTTTTCATAGATTCCGGAACGACGGAAAACGCCGCAAAGTGCACGACACCTTCAACATCTTCTCGATCAAATACGTCATTCATAAAATCAACGTCGCGGACGTCACCCTCGTAAAAACGGGCTTGTGGGTTGATGGCGGCTTGGTGTCCCGTGACTAAGTTATCGACCACGGCAACGTCGTAACCCTTGGCAATCAACCGATCAACTGCATGGGAGCCGATATACCCGGCGCCCCCTAAAACTAACACTGCCATTTGAAAATTACCTCCACGTTCAATTAATCTCTCAAATTATGCTTCTAAATTCGTTAATTCCCGGGGTCCGTCCGCGATTTCAGCAATGTAGAAATCGGCGGCGTACCCGATAGTCTCTTCGTAAATCCGGCCAACGTTTTGCTTGAAGGCGTCGACTGCATCCTTATCCACGATAGCAATCGCGCAGCCCCCGAAGCCAGCGCCGGTCATCCGTGCACCTAAAACGCCCGGTTGTTCCCAAGCGGCTTCGGCCAAGGTATCCAATTCTTTCCCAGTAACCGCATAATCGTAATGTAGCGAAACGTGGGAAGCCGTTACTAACTGGCCGAACGTCGTCAAATCATTGACGGCGAGTGCCTTAGTCGCTCGAATGGCACGCTGATTTTCAAAAACCGCGTGGCGGGCCCGACGAATCAACGTATCATCATTGATTAAGTAGGCTGCTTGGTCAAAGCTATGTTCATCTAAATCACCCAGTGAATTAATGTCCAATTTCTTTTGTAACCGGGCCAACGCTGCTTCACATTCTGAGCGCCGTTCGTTGTATTTTGAATCTTGCAATTCACGCCGTTTATTCGTATTCATGATGACAATCACGTTATTGCCGAGTTTAACCGGTGCGTATGAATAAGCCATCGTATTCGTATCGAGTAAAATCGCTTGGTCTTTCTTTCCCATGCCGACCGCAAATTGGTCCATAATGCCAGAGTTAACGCCGATGTAGTCATTTTCCACTTTTTGACCTAGTTTAACGAGTTCCAACTGACTCACCGTTAAGTTAAACGTACTCCGTAAAATCGTTCCCATTAAGAGTTCGATCGACGCTGATGAGGACAATCCCGCACCATCCGGCAAATTACCGTGAACAAAGAGGTCAAAACCATGTTCGAAGCGCACACCACTCTTGGCTAACTCATACATCATGCCCTTAGGATAATTCGTCCAACCGGCAGACTTTTGATAGTCCAAGTCGTTAACGTCAAACGTGACGATACCTTGATCAGGAATATTAGCGGAGTACATCCGGACGACGTTATCCGTCCGGGGGGCGTAAACACCGTAAGTCCCAATGCTAATTGCGCATGGAAAGACGTGCCCGCCATTATAGTCAGTGTGTTCACCAATTAAATTAATCCGACCAGGTGAAAAGAAAACCCGACCCGATTCACGATCAAAGATAGTTTTGAATTCTTGTTGTAAGTTAGCGACTTCCATAGTTGGAACCTCCATGTTCACTTTACTAAAATTTTACTAAATTAAATGTAAGCCTTTTCAGATAGTTTGTCAATCACTTTTGCGGAAAGCATTGGTTAATCCTAAAATCCGCGGTGGGCCTAGAATCTAGGCCACTTTCCAATACCACGATTAAATCGTATCACGTGATAAGTGAACCGGCATAGATCAAAATATTTTTACACCCATTTTGATATTGTGGTATGCTTATTACAACTATTAGGTACAGTAAGGGCCACATCTTCGGATGTGGCCCTTACTTTTTTATTCACCTAAATAGTGATAATCAAACATAATGTGTCGCGTGACCGGATGATCCGGACGAAGTGTAATATCCCCAAAGCCCGGGTGGTTGATGGCATCTGGTAACGTCTGGGCCTCGGTTGCTAGCGAATTATACCGTTGTGCATCCTGGTTTGCACCGTCGACCGGGTCGGCTGTAAAAATCACGAGCCCGTTGCGATCTGAATAAATGTCGATACGCCGTTTTCCATCGGTATCCCCTACCGAAGCGACCGGCACCGTCAAACTAGGCGCAACCTCATAAGCGTCGTCGAATTCAACCTTACCGTTCTCCGCTTTGAGATCTGCCAAAGCAGTCGTCAACGTGCGGGACTGGTTAAAGTCATACGCCGTTTGCGCAACTGGTAACAGTTTCCCCGTGGGGAGCTTTTCTGCCGCGGTTTCAACCCGCTTTTCACTGTTAATTTGAAGCCATTGATGGTCAAGATTCTGTTGACCATCCGTGACGTTCCAATAGACGTGGTTAGTGGGATTAAACAGCGTGGGTGCGTCCGTTTGTGCCCCGTATTCAAGGCTAACTTGGTCTTTCTCATTCAGCGTAAACTTGATTTTTAACGCTAAATTTCCCGGGTAATGATCGTCACTAGCCTTCACGTGATGCGTCAACGTCACACTGGCCGCATTATCACTTTGGGCTACTTGCCCCGCGTAATTAATCTTAGTAAAGCCATGGTAACCACCGTGTAAGGAATGGTTTTCTTCATTCATGTCAACGTGATAAGTCTGCCCGTCCAATTCGAACTGCGCGCCGCCGATTCGACCGGCGACCCGACCAACGGACTGACTGATATTAAAGACGTTATGTAAGTAATCGTCTAAAGTCTTCAAACCAATCGTCAATGGATGTTCCTGTCCGTTTTCAACGACTACGAACTCTTGCAAAGTCCCGCCAAGACTCAGAACCGCAATTCGGGTTTGGTGTGAATTCGTCAGCACGTAGCGCATGACTTTCTCGCCGTTTAGTTCACCAAAAACCTCTTTTTTAATTTTCAAACTGTTGCACCTCCAAATGATATAAAGCGTTTTCATTAATTATTATAACGTAAATTAACAAACTTTTACTAAAATATCAAAAAGCTCGTCTTGAAATTGGCCATAGTGGCCCTTCATGACGAGTTTTCTTGATTGTCTTTAAATATTCATCTAATAAAAATCACCGTTTATAGACACCCGTAATATGGATTCTAACAGCCTATTTAGAATTTTGATAAAAATGTTTAGTTATCAATACTTTTAGGACATTTACACAAAAGTATCACTGTTATCAGTCTAGTTAAGCAAAATCAGAATAGTTTAGCTTTGTGATATAAATAGAGAATTATGTTGAATTACATTACCCGCATTCTGTGATAATTTAAGTATTGTAAGCGATTACCAAACATCGGATGGAGGCACCTAAATTATGAATCAAACATTTTCAAAAGAATACCCAATCCTATTCGGCGGCGACTACAACCCCGAACAGTGGCCAGAAGACACCTGGGAAAAGGACTTAACGATGCTGGAAAAAGCGCACGTTAACTCTGCGACCATCAACGTGTTTTCATGGGCCTTACTTGAACCTAAAGAAGGCACCTACGACTTCAGCATGTTAGACAAGATCATTGCCTTGCTTGGCCAACACCATTTTCAAATCGTCATGGCGACGTCAACCGCCGCTTTACCCGCTTGGATGACTAAAAAGTATCCAGACGTTAACCGGGTCGACACCCACGGGATCCGCCAAGGCTTTGGTAAGCGGCATAACGCCTGCCCGAACAGCCCGAATTTCCAACGACTCGCTAAGGGATTGGTCACTCAGATTGCCAAACGCTACGCGGGCAACCCGAATATCGTCTGTTGGCATATTTCTAACGAATACGGTGGTCAGTGTTACTGTGACAACTGTGCGCAAGCTTTCCGCGTTTGGCTGAAAAAGCGCTACGCTTCCCTGGCCGAATTAAACGACGCGTGGGACGCTAATATGTGGAGCCACACCTTCAACGACTGGGACGAAATCGTGCCACCGGATCAACATACGGACGAATTCGAAAACGGCGGCGCCACGCTTGGCGGCGAATCACTCGACTACCGCCGTTTCCAGTCCGATAGCCTACTTGCTAATTTCAAGATGGAAAAAGACATCATTCATGACCTCGATACGACGACCCCCATCACGACTAACTTCATGGGAACCCAGAAGGATCTGGACTACTTTAAGTGGGCCAAAGAACTCGACGTCGTTTCATGGGATAACTACCCAAGTTTTGACACCCCCGCATCCTTTACCGCGATGAACCACGACCTGATGTACGGCTTAAAACACGCGCCGTTCATGCTCATGGAACAAACACCGAGCCAACAAAATTGGCAGCCGTATAACGCGCTCAAGGACCCCGGTGAATTCCGGATGCTCAGCTTCCAAGCGATGGCGCATGGCGCTAACACCGTTCAGGTCTTCCAGTTGCGGCAAGCCCGTAACGGTTGCGAATCCTTACACGGCGCAATTATTTCGCACGTTGATTCTACGGAAACCCGGGTCTTCAAAGAAGCCGGCCAAATTGGTGCCGAACTCCAAAAATTGCCAGCCGATTTATTAACGAGTCAACGACACGCCCAAGTTGCGATTGTTTTTGACTGGAACAGTTTCTGGGCACTCGACTTCGCGCTGGGTCCTAACATTCGCTTACAGTACGTTGACCAAGTGCACGCCTACTACCAGTATTTCTATAACCACAACATCCCCGTTGAGATGATCTCACCGGAAGATGATTTTTCCGGATACCAAGTCGTGATTGCCCCGGCACTCTTTATGTTTAAACATGGTTTGGCCGACAAAGTCAACGACTACGTTCACGCCGGTGGTAACTTTATTACCAACACGATGAGTGCAACCGTCGACGAACACGATAACGTTTATCAAGGCGGCTACTTCAAGCAACTGGAACCAGCCCTTGGACTTTGGTCCGAAGAATGGGACGTCTTGCCACCCGTCAGCACCTGTCAGATCACATTTAACGATCAAACAACGGCTAAAGCCAACATCGTCTGCAGCCTGTTACACCTCGGCACTGCAAAACCGTTAGCCAGCTATGAAGCGGATAAGTTCTATAATGCAACGCCCGCCGTCACCCAAAATGCGTACGGTAAAGGCCACGGTTTCTTTGTCGGAACTTACCTCGATCAAGCTGGCATGGAAGTGCTCGGCGCCCAATTAATGCCGTTATTGAATCTTAAAACGATCGACCAACCAACCGCTGACAGTCAGGGCATCGAATTAACGACCCGGAAATCAGCAAGTGCCCGCTACGACTTCTTGATTAATACGACCGCCGACACCCGCACTTATCACTACGCGGCACCAGCGAACGCTAAAGATTTATTAACTGGTAAAGCTGTCAATAGTGGCGTCTTGACGCTAGCCCCTTACGCCGTTCAAATTATTCAGGCCAACTAATATTTTCCCTGGATAACACTTTAATTTGAAACACAAACGAGTCTAAAGAAAAAATACCCATTCAGAAATCACTTCCGAGTGGGTATTTTTCTATTATTATCTAAAAGTTGAAAGTCACAAAAACTGATACTAGCAACATATCAACACTAACAAAGTCGGTAAACTTGATTTAGCTTATTTTTAACCAATCCTAGTGCAGTCGGCAGAACCAGTGGGCAGTGTCGGCCATGCTGGCTGGCGGTGTATCCAGCCAGCATGGCGGGGCGTCTTGGAAAACTTGGGCTTTAGGCTTACAAGCGAGGCGGAAGCCCGCACCTTGGCTGTAGCCGACCCCACAGCCCACTGGTTCTGTCCGGCGGAGCAATGAAGAATCCTATTTTGGTCCCTCATTCAGCTCGCCGATAAGCCATCAGCGCTGCGGTCATGCCCTTAGTTTGTGAATAGGCTTGGTGATAGACTTGGTCAATCTGTTGATAAGCCGTCACGTTTTCAGCAATTGGTTCGTAGACCTTGCCGTAATGAACGAAGGTTTGGGCACAGTCTTCCATTGAATCAAACCAGCCCAGACCAGTGGCCGCAATCATTGCCGCCCCCATGCCAGGTCCCTGCTCATTTTGTAAGCTGACTACGGGGTGGTTGAAGATGTCGGCTTGAATTTGCAGCCATAGCGGACTCTTCGCCCCTCCACCGATGGCGACCACCGTCTTAAACTGACTCCCGTGTTCTTCGTAGATCTGCATTAAATCTTTAAACGAGAAGATGATACCTTCCAAAACGGCCCGCACAAAGTCGTAGCGTTGGTGCGTCCCATCGATGCCGATGAAGCTCCCACGGATGTCGGCGTCGGCGTACGGCGCCCGTTCACCCACGATGTACGGGGTAAAAATCAGACCGTTAGCGCCCACCGTCGACTTGGCAGCGCTAGCGACCATTTCCGTGAAATCAACGTCGGGGGCAAACGTCTTTTTAAACCAGCTCAATGAATAGCCGGCCGCCAGAGTAACGCCCATCGAGTAATACTTGTCAGGAAAGGCGTGGTCTTCAAACTGCAAAACACCGTGATAATTAGTATTGGGGTTATCTTCATACTTCAAGACCACGCCCGACGTCCCGATGCTGGCCATGACTTTGTCTTCAGATAAAATTCCGGCACCGACCGCACCAGCAGCGTTATCCGCAGCCCCACCATAAACCTTGGTGGTAATCGTTAACCCGGTCTGTTGCGCATACTTTGGCGTGACGTTACCCGCAAAGTCCACCGACTTCATCAAAGGTGGGCAAATCCGTTCAGGAATCCCGAGCTGTTCACAAATTGTCTTGCTCCATTTGCCCGTTTTAACGTCTAACAGGACCGTCCCGGTCGCATCGGAGTAATCCATGGCGAGTTGCCCCGTCATGCGGTAACGAACGTAATCCTTAGGCAAAACAAAACAATCCGCTTGGGCCCAAATTTCAGGTTCATTTTCTTTGACCCACAGTAACTTAGGCAGCGTGAAACCTTCGAGTGGCCGGTTACCCGTAATATCAACAAATTGATCACCCAACACCCGTTCAATTTCATGACACTGTGGCGTGGTTCGGGTATCGTTCCATAAAATTGCCGGTCGTAACACTTGGTGATTTGCGTCCAGCAAAACTAACCCGTGCATTTGCCCCGAATAACTGATGCCTTGAATGTCTTCAGGCTTTACATGGTCCTCACTGATTAACCGTTGAATAGCAGCCGTCGTACTGGTGACCCAGTCTTCGGGTCGTTGTTCACTGTATCCCGGTTGCGGTTGTTGTAATTCATAGCCGACGCTTTGCTGAGCAACAACGGTTCCCGCCTTATCTACGGCCAATACTTTAACGGCACTGGTCCCTAAATCAACACCTAATACTACTGCACTCATATTTTTCACCAACTTTTTATTTTTAAAAAAGGACCCGCGACGTTGGTCTCAGGCCCTCCCATTCTCTATCTCAAATTGTCATCAATTCTCTTAACCTAATTATTTACTTAACGTATCGATAATGTAGTGGTTGATCGTATCCTTGATTTCTTCAAGGTGATCAGAACTAGTTGCAGCTAATAATTCAGATTGTGGCTTGTCGATCGCGTATTTTTCAAGGGACTTGAAGTCAGCCTTGCCGCTTTCGATATCCGCACCGATACCACTGCCGTATGAGGCGTAGCGGTTCTTCACGATATCTTCCAAGAAGCCGTCTTCCTTCATCTTCATGGCAACCCGGAGACCAGCAGCGAAGCTGTCCATCCCAACGATGTGACCGTAGAATAAGTCGTTTGGTGCGAAGGATGACCGGCGTGGTTTAGCATCGAAGTTCAAACCACCGCGAGGGCCGATACCGCCGTTTTCAACGACTTCGTACATTGCAGCAGTCGTTTCGTAAAGGTTAGAAGGATATTCATCAATATCCCAGCCAATCAACTTGTCACCCTGATTAGCGTCCAATGAGCCTAATAAGCCGGCTTCACGGGCAACCCGAATTTCGTGTTGATAAGTATGACCAGCCAAGTTAGCGTGGTTACCTTCCAAGTTCAACTTGAAGTCTTTATCCAAACCATAAGTCTTCATGAAAGCAATCGTCGTTGCGGCATCAAAGTCATATTGATGGGTCGATGGTTCCTTTGGCTTTGGTTCGAGTAACATTTGTGCATCAAACCCAATTTCATTAGCGTAATCCTTCGCCATGTGGAAGAACTTAGCGGCGTGTTCTTGTTCAGCCTTCATGTTCGTGTTCCAAAGTGATTCGTAACCTTCACGGCCACCCCAGAAGACATAGTTTTCAGCACCGACGCGCTTCCCAATTTCCAAGCTGTGCTTCAATTGTGCAGCGGAGTAGGCGAAAATGTCTGCGGATGGTGACGTTGCGGCCCCTTCAACGAAGCGGGGGTTGGTAAACATGTTGGAAGTATTCCAAAGAACCTTCATCCCGGTCGTCTTTTGATATTCAACGATGCGGTCAACAACTTTATCCAGATTCTTGTTGGTTTCACGTAACGTGTCACCTTCTGGCGCTAAGTCGCGGTCGTGGAAGCATAAGTAGTCAACGCCTAATTTGTCATAAAATTCAAAGGCGGCGTCCACTTTAGCCAAAGCTAAGTCCATCGGATCAGTAATGTGATCGTATGGACGTTGCGCAGTCCCATCACCAAATGGGTCGACTAACCGTTGATCAAAAGTGTGCCAGTAGGCAACCGCAAAGCGAAGCCAGTCGCGCATCTTTTTCCCACCGATCACTTCGTCAGGATTGTAATATTGAAAACCTAAGCCAGATTTTTTATCTTGATGGTCGACGTACTGAATCTTGTCGACGCCTTTCCAATAACTTGTTTTTGTTTGCATTTCGATATCCCTCCACGTTAGTTTGTTCCAACAACCAACTTACAAGTATCATTATAAAACTTAGTTCTGCAAATGCAAGCGCTTTCGAAATATTGATAGAATTGCTTCATTTTCACCACTTTTAGCCACATTATTCAAAATTTTCAGTCACTTAAAACAACAGCAAAACGCCCCCACTCCGGTCGAATACCGGCATGGGGACGTTTAAAGGTTATTTCTTTCATTATGACGGCTTAATTTTCACTGTCAGCGTCTGCGACTTCGCCTTGTTGGAATCGAAGTTCATAGTCATCTAGATTCAAAACGTGGTGTGTAATCAGTGAGCAGCCCCCCAGTAGCGTCACGTACTGGGTCCGCGGAATGAGGTTAATTGGAAAATCCGTTTGGGCAATGTCTTGGTAGTCCCCCCGAATCTCATCCATCAGTTCTGGTAAGCCTTCAACGAGCGGCGAGTTAATAAAGACTGCCTGCGGATCAAGCATGGTGACCACGTTAAAGATGAGGCCCGCCACAACGCTGCACGCTTGCCGTAAAATCCGTTCCGTATCACGGTCACCAGCCTCAAAGAGTTTGATAATTGCAGCGCGGTCTAAATGTTCAATTTGCTTAGCATTTTCAATGCGCGTAATCAGCGCATCTTCCGAACACAGGGACTCCACGGACTGGGCCGCAGTGTTGGGGCCGAGTAAGGTCAGCGTCTTCCCAATTTCACCCCCACGGCCATTTTCACCCCGCGACAGTTGCTGGTCCAAAATAATCCCGGCACCAATCCCACGGTGAATACTTAGCGTCACAAAACTCCGGTAAGGTTGGTCAGTACTAAAGTCGCGGGCATAAATAGCGGACAAGTTCGCTTCGTTTTCCAATAAAACCGGGACGTGGTACTGCGTTTCAAAGACCCGCACTAAATCGACGTCTTGCATATCGATCCATGGTGATTGCAGGATCTGATTGTCCTTAATAATCCCGTGAATTGAGAAACAGATCCCGAGCAGCCCGTTGACCGTCGTTACCTCAGACGCAATCTTAGCAAGAAAGGCCTGGCACTTTGCGACCATGACCGTAATCGGTTGGTCAACAATGTCGATCCGTTGGTACTCAATGATCGTCGTATCAATGTTGTTGGCCGTCGCGTGTAAGTGCCGGTAGCCTAGGTCAAACGTCACCGTGTACCCGTAATCGCGGTTAACGGTGACCATCGTTGGTTTCCGGCCCCCAACGTTTGACGCCGCCCCCTGGCCGATTTCAGTCAATAGTTGTTGCGCCATCAAGGTATTATATAGCGATGAGATCGTCGACTTGTGCAATTCTAGCTCGTGTGAGATCTCAATCCGCGACGTTGCCGGATGGTTAATAATTTGTTGTAAAACTAATTTTAAATTCAGATCGTGGAGTTGATCCCGATTCAAACTGCGCTGTTCCATACCCATGACCTCACCTTTTGTCTAATACCATCATCATATGTATACAAAGACGACTTGTCTACATTTTTGTTAACAAGTCGTCTTTAAAACTGCTTATTTACAGGGTAAGTGCTGCTTGCCCGTTTGTTAACTTAGTTGAAGCAATCCCATCATTTTCATGAACGTAAACCGTAACGTCACCACTAACACCTTGCGTGTCAACGGTCACTTGATTGCCATTCCGGTGTGCCGTGACAGTTGCCACGTCATTGCCATGACCATCAACGATCTTGGTTGCGACTTCACCATTTTGCAATTGATACAGGTGAATGTCGACATCTTTCGTATAATCGTAGGCCGCGTGAACGGCTTTTGAATTTTGAACTAAGATTGAGTTTGGCCGTGCCAAAACTGGTAGGCTCAATTCGTCAAAGTGTTCATCGATCCATTGACCCGTTGCGGGGGCATCGTAAACTTTGCCGTCTAAGATGCTGGTCCACTTGCCACCTGGAAGGTAAAAATGAGCTTGCCCACGGTCGTTGAAGATTGGGGCAACTAGCAACTGTGACCCAAACATGTATTGGTTACCGTTGTCGTAGACGTTCGGGTCTTCCCCGAATTCTAAGAACATCGGCCGCATCAGTGGGTTCCCATAATGGGCACCGTGTGCTGCTTGCGTATACAAGTATGGCATCAACGATAACTTCAAGTCTACAAAGCGCTTGGTGTTCGCAACCGCTTCGTCATCGAAGTTCCATGGTACCCGGTAAACGTTGCTTCCATGGTAACGACTGTGTGATGACAACAATCCAAATTGCGTCCAGCGTTTGTAAAGGTCTGGTGTTGGGCGGTCATCCCCGTCTTCGAAACCACCGATATCATGGCTCCAGAAACCAAAACCAGAGAGTAAGAATGATAACCCACCACGTAAAGTATCACGCATTGAGTTGTAGTTGGAGAGGCAATCGCCACCCCAGTGTACTGGGTAGGATTGGGAACCGGCAGTTGCGGAACGTGCAAAGACGACCGCTTCTTCCTTCCCCTTAACTTCTTCAATGGCTTCATAAACGGCCTTGTTATATTGCAACGTGTAATAGTTATGTTCTTGTTGCGGGTCGGACCCGTCAAAGAACTTCACATCGTCAACCGGAATCCGTTCACCAAAGTCGGTCTTGAAACAGTCGACACCCATGTCGAGGAGTTCCTTTAACTTATCCTGGTACCATTTAGTAGCGTCGGGATTCGTAAAATCAACGAAGCCGTTCCCAGCTTGCCAGAGATCCCATTGCCAAACGTCGCCGTTTTCACGTTTCAATAGGTAGCCCTTATCCTTGGCTTCCTTAAAGAGTGGTGACTTTTGCGCCACGTAAGGGTTCAACCAAACGCAGACTTTAATGCCGCGGTCATGAATCTTCTTCAATAAGCCAGCGGGATCTGGGAACATTTCCTTATCCCAAGCAAGGGTGCACCATTCAAACCCTTTTTGCCAGAAACAGTCAAAGTGAAAGACGTCGAGTGGAATGTGGTGTTCCTTCATGCCGTCGATAAACTTCAATACGGTGGCTTCACTGTAGTCCGTCGTAAATGACGTGCTGAGCCACAGGCCAAATGACCAAGCCGGTGGCAAGTTGATGGCACCCGTTAATTCGGTATAACGGTGCAAGACTTCCTTCGGTGTTGGGCCATAAATCACGTAATATTGAAGGGATTGGCCCTCAGTACTGAACTGAACTCGGTCCACGTTTTCAGAGCCCACTTCAAAGGAAACCCGTTGTGGTTCGTCCACGAAGACCCCGTAACCGCGACTACTAATGTAGAACGGCACGTTCTTATAAGCTTGTTCACTACCCGTCCCACAATCTTGGTTCCAAGTATCGACTGACTGACCGTTCTTGACGAAGTTCCCAAACCGTTCGCCTAAACCGTAAATCTTTTCATCGATATCCATTGCGAGTTGTTCGCGCATGTAGCTGACCTTAGTGTCATGATTAAAAATCACACCCTGTGCTTTTTGTGCGGATTCCGTAATCAATTCACCGTTCGCCGTAAACTTCATGTCAAAGTCCGTCTTGAGCGGTAGAGAAACTTTTAACTGGCCACTGGTCAAAGACGCCATCTGATCATCAACTTGAATGTCCACGTCAGGGTCTTGATCATTGATCTTAAACTTAGGCCCGTGATCCTCGCTATCAAAATGTTCTAGTTTTACCCCAATCACATTTTCGATCGGTGAAGTGAACGTCATCGTTGTGGCACCCAAGTTCAACTGGTCGCCACGCGATAAGACGCGCTTAAAGGGCGCAAAAGTCGTCAGCGTTTTGCCAACTTTTTTTGCATCGTACGTTTCCATTGGTGATTCAACGTCGTATTCGTCGCGATTCATCCAATAACCATTTGTAAATTTCACTAATCGCACCTT
This sequence comes from uncultured Lactobacillus sp., assembly GCA_937916845.1. Taxonomy (GTDB): domain Bacteria; phylum Bacillota; class Bacilli; order Lactobacillales; family Lactobacillaceae; genus Lactiplantibacillus; species Lactiplantibacillus paraxiangfangensis. The sequence goes on from CALFSK010000023.1 coordinate 78,906, forward strand.
CTTTTAACTTTATTCATCTATATTATTTATTCGCAAAAAAGATTGCTTTTCTGTGTACTGCTAACTATGATTAGTAGGTAAGTTGGTTGTTTTATTCAACTAAATCAAGTTAACGCTTACATTGTACACTCAACGCCACCCATAATTCAAACCATTTTTACAAAAAAACACAATAAAATTCAGAGTTAAGTATTTTGGCATTATTTTTATCCGTTATTGCTACGACGGCCAGAAATACATTATATTTTAGTTTCATTATCGTGTATTTTTGAATAACTTTACTTAATTACAAGCACGATTAGTCATGCTAAAGTAGGGGCAAAGTGAGGCATCGACGTATGGCAAAGACGATGGAAAAAATGCAATTAGCACTCGATCCGGTCCTAACTAAATTCAGCAATTTGAAAATTCTCTTAATTCTAAACATGGGCTTGAGTTTTATCGGCCCCCTAGTCTTGATTGGTAGCCTATTCGTTATCGTGACACAGTTTCCTTGGGTTGGTTGGCAACACTTCATCCAGCCGGTTCTGCCACAATTGAAGGTTCCCATTCAATTGATTTTCAATTACTTTTCACTCTTAGTGGCCATTAACATGAGTTTTGCAGCGACTAAATTAAATCAATTGAGTCCGCAAGCAGGAACAAGTATCGGCATCATTGCCTATTTAATGGTTAATTTAACGACAACGGGGCATTTAAGTCGCACGGCGTTTGGGCCGGCTAACTTTTTTACCGCAATCATTGTGCCCATTTTAGCCATTGAAGGACTGAACTGGTTATCTAATCACAACTTTCATCCCCAAAACACGGGTAATCTCCCACCGGCCGTGCCGGCATCGTTTCTAAGCGGACTACCCGCACTGGGCGTTCTCCTGGTGACTGGCCTACTGCAATGGTTGTCACCCTGGTCAATCAGCACGTTAATTCAGCGTATCTTTACGCCGCTGATCGTTGGGTTCAATAGTTTTCTAGGTATTATGATCATCTTATTTTTAACATTACTCTTATGGGGATTAGGGATTCACGGCAACAACGTCATCGGCGCGCTGCTCAGTCCATTCTTCCTACAGTCGTTAGTGCTCAACGGTCTGAACGTGACTAACGGTCAGGCGGCTTCCCGAATCACCGCCGATGGTTTCCTAAACTTCGGAATGAACATTGGTGGTACCGGGGCCATTCTTGCGCTAACCCTGTGCGCGTTAACCGCAAAAAGTAAGCGCTTCAAAGAATTGGGCCAGATGAGTCTACTGCCTTCATGCTTCGGCATTAGTGAAGCGGTCATGTTTGGCCTCCCCGTCGTGATGAATCCAATTCTTGTAATCCCATTTATTGGAATTCCCATGCTCTTACAGGGATTAACCTACGTCTTAATGCAGGCGCACGTTATCGGCATGGTCGTGGCCCAAGTTCCATGGACCACCCCAACGATTTTAAACGGTTTCCTCGTTACCGGGGGCGATTGGCGCGCCGCCGTCTGGCAATTGCTTGAACTGATTATTGCCGTTGTCATCTACTGGCCCTTCTTCCACGCCTATGACCGCCAAACCTGGCAGGGAGAACAACTGCAGGCCAGCTCTAATTAAATCTGATTCAGGAGGATTTCTAAAATGTCTCTACATCAAACCACGTTTTATTCTAACGAATTACAAATGAACACGACAGCGTACGTCATCTTACCAGAATCAAAAGTGGGTAATGACGTCCCCATTCAACCGGCGGACCACCGCCTACCCGTTATGTGGCTCTTGCACGGCCTGTTCGACGATGAATCAATGTTCTTACGCTACACATCAATCGAACGCTACGCAAGCGATACGGGAATTGCCGTCGTCATGCCCCGTGCTGAACGGAGTTTTTACACCGACATGGCCGCGGGTGGCCGCTACTGGCACTTCATTACCGAAGAACTCCCACAACGGATGCGCTTCTTCTACCCCCTGTCACTAGCTCCTAGCGAAAACTTCGTCGCCGGGGCTTCCATGGGTGGCTACGGCGCTTATAAATGGGCCTTCACCCATCCCGAGCGCTTCGCCGCGGTCGCAGCCCTTTCCGGGGTGATGGACGTCACCGAGTTTGGTCAGGAGAACCCTAACCTGGTGCCCGACTGGTCCTTAATTTTTGATCAGTCCGACCTTCATCAGACCCCCGCAGACCTGACCTACTTAGCCACTCACTTACCAGCAAACCAGCTCCAAGTACTCCAAACGGTTGGAACTGAGGATTTTCTTTACCAGATGAACCAAGCCATCCGTCCCGTGCTAACCAAGACATTTGCTGAGCGTTACACTTACCTTGAGGGGCCCGGCAACCACGATTTCAAGTTCTGGGATCACCAGTTACCAACAATTATGGCTTGGTTTAAAACAATTTTGACAAATAAGGAAGGTACTAAATAATGACACAAACAATTGGTTTAATTGACGTTGGCGGCACTAGCATCAAGCTGGGGGCTTGGGCGGATCAACAAGTCCACACTTATCCGGCCATTCCAACACCCACAACTTTAGATGAATTTTATACCGCCCTCACCGCGGCCGTTGAACAGATGAAACGCGACTACCATATTAGCGGGGTCGGCATCAGTTCTCCCGGTGCCGTTAACAAACAGAGTGGTCAAATTGAAGGTGCGAGCGCCATTCCTTACATCCACTACTTCGACATTCATTCAGCACTGGTAGAAAAGTTTGGCCTTCCCGTCACCATCGAAAACGACGCCAACTGCGCCGCCTTAGCTGAAGTCGCAGCTGGTGCTGGTAAAGACGTTGATAACCTAATTTTCATGATTATCGGAACCGGGATTGGCGGCGCCATCATCGAACATAAACAGGTTGAACACGGCGCCCACCTCTTTGGCGGTGAACTTGGTTACATGTTAATGGACGACCAGTCGACCTTAAGTGAACTCGGCTCACCAGTCCGGGTCGGTAAACGGTACACGAAGCGCGTTAACGACGGTAAGACTTACAGTGGTAAGGACGTTTTCGCCTTGGCTGACCAAGGAAACGCCGACGCAAAAGCCGAAGTTCAAACCATGTACGCCGCTTTAGCGAAGGCCATTTACAACTTGCAATACAGCTTCGATCCTGAAAAGATCGTTTTAGGCGGGGCAGTCTCGAATAACCCCGAACTAATTCCCGGCATTCTTGCTGAAATCAAAAAGATTCGCAAAATCGTGACCATCGCCCCCTTTGATCCCGAAGTGGTGCCATGTGCTTTCACTGACGGGGCCAATTTACGCGGGGCCGCGGTTGATTTTATGAATACTTATCCAGAAAAATAAGTTTTTTTGCATTTTTTAGCACGTGTCACCCGCGTTCACGAGTGCCGCGTGCTATTATAAATGACGTTAGATTAAGTTGGGGGGCCTTTTTACTATGCGCTATAGCTTTCGTGTTACTGACCGATCACTACCGTTCTTCGTAGACAGTATCGGCTATGATTGGCACCAAGAAGATATTAACCGTCCTCACGGCTACCCATACGTTCACTGGTTACAAGGCTTATCGGGTACCGGTGAAGTAACCGTGGGTGATCACACTTTTTCACTGGAACCGGGACAAGGCCTTCTGATCAATCAAGGCATCCCACACGCCTACCACTCAAACGGTGGCGATTGGCAAACCGAGTTCTTTACCTTCGGCGGTGCTTTAATTGCGGAAGCCACGGCCATGCTGGGTTTTCATGATTATTTATTGATTAAAGAAGAGGACAACCAGGTGTTTGATTTTATTAAAACGCATCACTTGGAAATTGAGGACCCCGATCCACTGAAGATTTACCATTCATCTGAGTTAGTGTACAGTTTCCTACTATTATTAAAGCGCCACATGATCACCAATCCACGTAATCAACCAATTTACCAAAACGTGATTGAGCCAATTATTCAATTGATTCACGACCGTTACAGTGAAGACCTTGAGAACAACGATTTTGCGGAGTTTTCTAATTATAGTGAACAGTACATCTTGGAAGTCTTTCGTAAGTTTGCGGGCACGTCGCCGCACCAGTACTTACTGCAGTACCGAATTCAAAAGGCCAAGGAACTCCTGCTAAATAACTCAAAGTATTCCGTTGAACAGGTTGGTAAAATGGTTGGCTTTAACACTAACAGCCACTTCATCTCCGTCTTCAAACGTTTTGAGCACATCACACCCGGGAAGTTCCGGCATTTCTACTTTTAAAAGCCAAGAGCATCATCATAAGACTGACCTAACTAGTCTTACGATGGTGCTCTTTATTTAATCAAAAAATTCTAAGCCAAACTGACTCCTAAGCTTATTTGCTAGGTAAAATCCCAACTTTCTCGATCCTACTGCATTAGGATGAAGTCCATCCGTCAGCTCAAATTGCCAATTACCAGTATCAACATACACCGCATTAGGGACTGTCTTAACCACGCGTTGAATTTCTGCTGAAAAGTCACCGACAAATGGACGTAAAGCGACAATTGGCACTCCGGGAGCTCGTTTACTTACAGCTTCCATAAAGGCTTGGTACTCTGATTCAAATGAGTCGCGATTATCCCGATCATTAGTCCCGTAATTGACGATACAAATATCTGGCTGATCACAAGTTGCAGGAACACCATTCATTGCAAAGTCTAAGTAATTCAGAGCTTTAGGAACATCACCTGATCCCCCCGTTGTCACTCCGGTTGCGCCGAATGCCATTGGAATATTGGCTAATCGCAAGTTTTCCGACGCGACATTGCCATAAGACTGAATATAACTATTAGTTTCCGGTTCCGGGTCACCATTAACGTGAATGCCCGCCGTAATTGAATCACCTAAAAACCAAGCGACTTTATTCGTGGGTTTAATCGGCTGAGCATTCGTTGTCGTAATAGCTTTAACTGCCAATCCCTTACCACCAAACCAGACATCATCCGTTTCTTTGATTGCATCAACAACGACGCGAACATTATGTTTCCCGGGGTTTAAACATTTAGAAATAATACAGTGTTCCGTAGCTGGCATTTTTCGATAAGGCTGATGATCAATGGAAACAGCAATAATACCCATCGTTTGTAAAATTTCAAAGTCAATCTCTAAGTAAGTTCCTTCGAATTGAAGGTACATCGATGAGCCTTCCGTTATCGTGCTAACCGTTATCCCATCATCCGTTTTTTGTTCAAACCACCTTCCCTGAAAGTATGCTTCAGGAATTGCCTTAAAATTGGCCTCAGCTGGCCCCATTTCTAATCTATTTGCATAATTAAAAACATGTTCACCAAGCATCACTTATTCTCCTATCTTTGAATTAATAAAAGCGACATTTCAATCAATGAAATGTCGCTTTTACTACTTTATGAGTTGCTGGTCACTAACCAATCTCATTGATTATGTCTTTCCAATTGGGAGTGGGCCTATTAGATATTACAATCAACTTAATATATTGACTGGCAGGTTGGGGTAGTGATTATAACCAGCCAATTATTGGTAAACCAACTGTCCCCTAAAGTATTGCCAATTCGTTTTAACCCTTATTGGCACCCGTCATACCTTGAACAAAGTACTTTTGTAAGAAGAGGAAGATAACGAAAATTGGAATAGTTGAGATAATAATCAAAACCATAATAATCCCGTAATCAATTGAGAAGTTCGTTGTTGCTGATAATCCGGAAATCAATAGTGGCAATGTCTTTTGGTCATCACTCTGCAAGACGATTAAAGGCCACATATAGTTGTTCCAGGCACCCATGAAGGAGTAAATTGCAGCAGCCGCGAAGGTTGAACGCAATTGTGGTAATACCACGCTCCAGAAAATTCTTATTTCACTGGCGCCATCAATCCGTGCCGATTCAATCGTATCAATCGGGAACGTTTCCAAACTTTGATGGAAGAAGAAGATCAAGAACACTGAGAGAATACCTGGTAAAACAACCGCCCAAGCATTATTGACCAAACCAAAGTTTGTCATCATCCGGTATAGCGGAATCATTAACACAGAGAATGGAATCATCATGGAAGCAATGAAAATTGAGTAAACCCAATTTTTACCACGTGAACGATAAATCTGAAAACCATAGGCGGCTAACGATGAAACAATGATTGAAAGCACAGTTACTAATACAGCAATTTTCAAACTGTTCCAAAAGTCTTGGACAACCGTTGTCTGAGCAAATGTATGGTGCCAATTATTCATAAATTGATCACCGAACGACATTTTCCCAGCGATAATCTGACTTGAAGAGTTCGTTGAGCCGATAATCATCCAAACGAATGGGAACACGCTGATGAAAGAACAGACGATAATAAATAAATATTTAAAGAATTGACTTACTTTATTAGTCATCGCTCTTCGCCACCTTCATTTGAATTAACGAGAGAATCAGGATGATAAACATCACAACGTACGACAAGGAAGCCGCATAACCGAAGTTTGGTACAAACTTGAATGAAACGTTGTAAATGTACATCGCAATCGTCATGGAAGAGTTATTTGGTCCACCGGCAGTAATATTCATCGGTTCATCGAACAACTGTAGCGTACTGATTGTTGATTGTACGGCAGTAAATAAGATGATTGGCCGTAATGCTGGTAACGTGATATGAATAAACTGTTGAATTTTAGAAGCACCATCAATATCAGCTGCTTCGTAAATTTCTTCAGAAACATTTTGTAAACCAGCTAAGAAGAAGATCATGTTGTAACCAGTCCACCGCCATAGTAACGCCAAGATAATAACAACTTTTGCCATTGCCGGGTCTGTTAACCACGGGATGGGTGATGAGATAACATGCAACGTATTCATAAGGAACACGTTAATTAAGCCATCACTTGAAAACAACATTTTGAATAATACTGAGTAGGAAACTAATGACGTTACACAAGGTAAGAAGATTAGTAAGCGCCAAAAGCCTCTTAATCTTAGTTTCTTAGAATTCAGCACAACCGCTAGGATAATCGCAAAAATCAACATAATAGGAACTTCTACGATTAAGAAGAGGAATGAATTCCCTAGTGAACTCCAGAAAACATTGTCATGGAAAATCCGGACAAAGTTACCAAAGCCCACAAACTTACTGCTATCCCCGGAAATTGATGAAAACACCAATTTAACGGAATTTAAAATCGGATAGAGCATGAAGACTACGAAACCGACGATTGATAGGCCAATGAACCACCAACCAATTCGATTCGTTCTCTCATTTACACCGTTCATGTTTGATACCCTCCCAAACTACAAATATCAATCAGGGGTTAGTAAATCTATTTACCATCGACCTGTGTCTTATAAGCATCTTGAATCTTGCTGATCGTACTGTTCAAGCTAGTCTTGCCTGAGTAATAGTTACCCAAGTTGCTTTGGAAAACAGTTTCCAATTCAACTGAGTGTGTCCCGTATGAAACAGCTGGAATCTTGTTCATGTTAGTTGCAAAGTATTGGTTAACTTTTTGACCAACAAATGGATCAGTTTGTTTCCATTCTTTGTTCTTCTTAGCTGGTTTGTAAGTCGTAATTGCAGCTTGATCCTTTAAGACTTTGGCGTAGAACTTAGAATTACCGTCATACATCGTCTTCAAAAATTCTTTAGCTGCTTTATCAGCTTTAGCATTACCAGTGTTCAAAGCATAGAGACTGGAACCACCTTCGTTAGTTGCGTTAACGGCACCTTTGACACTAGATACACGTGGTACCGTTGCAACGCCCCATTTGCCCTTCATGTTCTTATCAGACTTAATGGTCGGTAAGTACCAAGCACCTTCAACAATGGCTAAATCGTTACCATTGAAGACGGCTTTGTTACGACTGTTAAAGTCACTGTAACCTTTAATGACACCAGCATCATTCATCTTCTTGATGGTCTTAATGGTTTCCTTAAAGGCGGTTGAATTAACATTTAACTTACCTGAGTCAGTGAAGTACCAGTTACCCGTTGATTGTAAAATCTGACGAACCATGTCTGGATCTTGACCAAGTAAAGTACCAGTACCTATGATATCTTTGCCACTGCCCTTTTTGACTTTTTGAGCAAGCTTGATAAATTGATCCCAAGTAATGTTATTCAAGTCTTTAGCAGTTACACCGTACTTAGCAAAAACGTCTTTCCGGTAATACAATGCAGAAACACCTGAATCAAATGGAACCCCGTAAGTCTTACCTTGATAAGTAACGATATTCTTCTTATAACCTGAGAAATTATTCAAATTAATAGAACTGTTAGTATTGAAATACTTAGTATAGGAAGATAGCATCTTTTGCGCGTTATAATCTTCAATCGTTACAATGTTAGGAAAACTACTTTGCTTACCAGCTGACAAAACAGTCTGTAATTTAGTGACATAATCACCTTGGGTTTGAACCTTAAATTTAACACCTGAGTTCTTATGTTCTGCGTTATACATCTTAACCGCAGTTTTCATATTTGGTACCGTGAAATTAGGATCATCTGCCCAAATCGTAACGGTAGTAGTTCCTGATTTCGATGAAGAGTTTGACGAGTTACCACATGCAGTTAGCAAGGTCGTACTTGCCAATACAACCCCAACTCCTAGTAGAGCTTTAGTAAACTTTTTCATCATTATTTCCTCCTTTTTCACAACCTAATGTTTTAACAGTCCCTATTATGTAACCGTTTACACTGAGCGTCAACCGGATTTCTATCACATTATTTAGTAAAAATATAACGAATCTCGGTTTTTACCTGTTTTACCTACTTTTTTACTCGAATGTCAGCAAATAACAGAACAATAAGTCGTTCATATCCTTCAAATCAAACCCCGTTGCCGTCTGGAATTTTCGTAATCGGTATTGGAGCGTATTGCGATGAACATACAACTGTTTCGCCGTATTGCTGATATTGCCACCATTTTGGTATAGTGTCGTAATCGTCGCCCGGGCATCCGGCATTGAGAGTAATTCGTGCTTACTGCGCACGATGAGTTCATTTTGGCTCAACTGCTTTTCAAAACAGTACTTTAGAATGCTATTAGCAATGGTAAAGACCCGCCGACTCGTATTCTGCTGAATCTGAAACTGGAACAACTCACGTTCACGCGCAAATACCGCACTCAAGTGGTTGTCAGCCGGCCAATACTGGCCAATATACAGCTTCGATGCACAGTAAAAGTCGTTATCCAACGTCTGACTGATTCCTAAAAAATCATCACTGGCAAAGATTTTTCCATCTAACTTTTCGACCGCAATCGCCGTGTCCGCACTAATTAGAAAAGCATCTAGTAACGGGTGTTCAAACATTGATTGAAAGGCCGCCAACCATTTTGCGGGTGGAATCGTCGCGTCCTGATTAATAATTTGAATCTGGATAATCCGCACCATCTGCTTGGCCGTTGTCGTCGGTTCCTTCTCGCCTAAAAACAACTGCCGAAACCAGCGGTGCCCGTTTGCTAGTAACGTCTGGGTCGAACTTTGATCATTGACTAACAGCTTGAGCATCGCGATTTCGCGCGGTGTAAGACCGTTTGCGGGGAGCACCAACCACTCGCTCCCAAGCGGGAAATTCAAATATTGGTCATCATCAGCGGCCGTTGCTTGAAGGACCGCCTGAGGAAAAATGGTTTTGATCTGATTAATATCCATCGTGTTGAACTCCTTAACTAGTAAAACTTTTAGTAATAGTTTGTGCAAGCTGACAAAATTATTTTACTTCTTTTGTTCAAGATTAGCATATCTTTGTATCCGCTTTCAAACTATAATCAGTTATGAAATTAAAACTAATGAGGACGTGAGCTAAATGGCTGAAGTAAATTTAAAGCACATTTATAAAAAATACGACGGTGCGGACGACTATTCCGTGACTGATTTTAACTTGGATATCAAGGATCGAGAATTTATCGTCTTTGTCGGGCCTTCAGGTTGTGGGAAATCAACGACTTTACGGATGATTGCCGGCCTTGAAGATATCTCCAAGGGTGACTTAGTCATCAACGGGAAGAAGAGTAACAAGCTTCCTCCAAAGGACCGTCAGATTGCCATGGTCTTCCAAAACTACGCCCTCTACCCACATATGACCGTTTACGGCAACATGGCCTTCGGGTTAAAGATCCAAAAAAAGGACAAAGCCGACATTGATAAGCGCGTTAAACACGCCGCTGAAATCTTAGGCTTAACCGAATATTTACAACGGAAACCAGCCGCCCTTTCAGGTGGTCAACGCCAACGGGTTGCTTTAGGTCGTGCCATTGTGCGTGACGCCCCAATCTTCTTAATGGATGAACCCCTTTCTAACTTGGATGCCAAGTTACGGGTTTCCATGCGGGCTTCCATCGCCAAATTGCACCAAGACTTGAATACCACCACCATTTACGTTACTCATGATCAAACTGAAGCCATGACCATGGCTGATCGGATCGTCGTTATGCGCGATGGTAAGATTCAACAAGTCGGAACACCCGCTGAAGTTTACGATAAACCTGCTAACGTCTTCGTCGGTGGCTTTATCGGCGCCCCTGCCATGAACTTCTTCAACGTTACTTTAAACGACGGTAAGATTACCGATGACAAAGATGGCTTTTCACTCAAAGTTCCAGACGGCCGCCTCAAAGCTTTGGTCGCAGCCGGCTACGATGGCAAGTCGTTCATCCTTGGTATTCGTCCAGAAGACATCCATACTGAAAATGCCTTCTTAGAGACCTTCCCAGAAAACACCATTCACGCCGAAATCGTTGTTTCAGAACTCCTCGGTGCCGAATCACAACTTTACAGCAAGGTCGGTCAAACCGAATTTGTTTCTAAAGTTAACGCGCGGGACTTCGAACAACCCGGCACGAAGATGGACATGGGCTTTGACTTAAACAAAGCGCACTTCTTCGATGCTAAGACAGAACTCGCAATCGACAACATGATTACTAAATAATGACTCATAAGCCTGACCAAGTTTGCGGAACCCTAGATCCGCAAATTGGTTGGGCTTATTTTTTTAGGATTGAATCCTTGTAAAGCTCACATACGATTACTATAATATATAGGCAATAATATATCATAATAATTAAAAACAAAGAAAGCGTTTCGAATGGATCCTAAATTTCTCGCTGTTATCAAAGACAGCACACCCGCAACCATCGTCACCGTTAACGCCAATCCAGCGCACGGCGTCAATACTTGGAGTCATTACATCAAGGTCGTAAACGACCACACCCTCTTGATTCCGTCAGCCGGTATGCATTCAATCGAAAATGATTTTCCAACCGATAATCACCTCACGATTGCCGTCGGGAGTTATCAAGTTCCCGGCACGACCGGAACTGGTTGTGGTTTCCACATTCACGGTACCGGCCAGTTTACAACGGACGGCGCCTACTACGATGAAATGAAAGCCAAGTTCGATTGGATTCGCGCCGTACTGGTCGTCACCATCGATAACATCGAACAAAAAATCTAACCAAATAAAAATTCTTGCTCCCGCAAAACGGCGGTAGCAAGAATTTTTTTAGCTTTTAAAGATTAATGCGTCGCAACGGCTGCCGATTTCTTTTCTGGTAGGCCATCTAAGAAGTTGTTAAAGCATTGTTTCAAGAAATGCACGCTACCATCATCGTTCAGATGATCATGTTCATCGAACTTCGTCCCAGCTTGTGGCAACATAAATTCGTTTCCTGGCATCACTTGTGCATCAACACCTGGTGAATCCAAGATTTGACGTAAGTTCATTTGGGCACGAACCGTTCCTTGAATCCCAAGGGAAGTCCCAACAATCATGACGGGCTTCTCCTTGAATGAGTGTTCAGCACTTGAGAGCCATTCAATGGCACTCTTCAACGCAGCGGGTACGGAGTGATCGTATTCAGGAACCCCGATGACAACCCCATCTGCAGCTTCAATCTTGGCCGCTAACGTCTTTACACTAGCTGGTTCTTGATCGATGTCGTCTTCATTGAAAAGTGGTAAATCTTTAATTTCACAAATTTCAAAGTTAACTTCAGTTTCAAATAAATCTTTCATTGCAAAGAGCAATTTCCGGTTATATGACTTGGAAGCGTTCGTCCCAACAACGGCGACGATGTTGGCTTCGTCATCACCAGCAGCCGTCTGCTTCTTCGCATTTTCGCTAGCTGCAGCACCGGCAACGTACCCGGAAGAAATGCCCCAAGTATTCATCATACTTGGCATTGAATCGTGACCATTGGCACCACCGATGACTTCACCAGCACCAAAGTAGTTGGCAACTGGTGCGTTCTTAGTGGTCAATAATTGTAAGTTATCAGCGTTGACACTGTAACCACCTAACGTCGTTGCAAAACGGTCCCGTTGTTCAACAACGTAGAAAGTGTCGCCTTCAAATTCGTGTAAGTACTTCGGATCACGGCCAAATTCTTGGTCATGGCCGTCCTTAACGAAGCCTTGGTAACGTTTGATCGTTGCGGCTAAAGCAGCACCGTCAATACCAGCTTCCTTGGCAACCGTGCTCAAATCACCCTTAACAAAGATTGGGCGCTTCGTTGGGGCAGCAAAGAACTTCTGAATTTCTTCTGCTGTAAAGTCATGCAAGACTAGTAAGTCGTAAACTTTCTTCCAAGTCCGTTCATCCATAACTAAGTAGGCAACCTTGTCGTCTTGTTTTAGAATGGCGTTCCGGAAAGCGGTATAAACGTTCGATTCGTTAACGATCCGTTCACCCTTACTGTTGACGTAAAGGGCACCCATATCGGTAGCTTCCTTGGAAGCGTAAGTCGTTAACTTAGCCACGCCGGGTTCAACTTCGACACCGTGTGGATAGATCTTGTACCAGCCGAGGTCGTGGGTCTCCAAGTCCAAAGGATCGTTGAATTGGTAAGCATCACCAGTTGACGTCATTGGACCGTAGTAATCGATCCCATTACTTTCGTCGCCGCGCATCTTTTGGTTAGCACCGTGACCACCGGTAGCTAAAACAACGGACTTTGCTTTGATTTTAAGGGTCGAGTCGTGTTGCTTAGCAACTACACCATTTAAGTTATGTTGACGGTTAAAAGTGAGTTCTTCAACCCGTGCGTCTAACAGAATTTGCCCACCGGCAGCGGTGAAGGCTTTTGAAACCTTTTGAATAAATTCAAAGCTGCTGGCACTTGGTAATTCGATTTGACGATTGATTGAGTGTTCTGGGGTCTGAGTTTGCGCCTTTTGATAGTGCAAATCAGCAAACTTGCTAACAAAATCGATGGCAGAACCAATGTTGTGAACCATTAAGTCAGTTAAAGCAGGATAATTGGTATCGCCACTTTCACGACTAACATCTTGGGCTAACATTTCAGGTGTGTCATGGTTGTTATCAAAGATCTGTGCAGCGACGTTTGAGCCCGTCCCAACAACATTGGAGCCGTTCAAAATGGTGGCGCCACCCATATAACCGTTCTTTTCAACTAAGATGACTTTTTGCCCCATCGCTAAAGCACGACAGCCGGCAACCAATCCAGCTTCACCACCACCGATAACCAAAACATCGGTTTTATAGTTCTTGGTTTCTGATGTTTCCTTCTTCTTTGGTGTTGGGACAACGTTAATGCCGGCACCTTCAACCGCTTTGTCAGCGGAAGTTAATAAAGCTTTGGTCATGACGGTCGCACCACTAATGGTGTCAACGTTAAATGACTGTTCAGTAATAATATTATGTTTTAATTTATCAATGACTTGGTTAAAAATCCCAGACGTTTCGGAATGCTTCAAAATCTTTAGATCTTTAATCTTGTTATCTTGCAAATCAACTTCATAGTTGATAATTCCGTTATGGCCCATTGCTTGGCCTTTTACTTGTTTACTACTCAATATAAAACACTCCTTTGCGTCGCGGCTTTAAGCCACTCGTAACCGTTACTTGTTGTTTGCGATCAATAAAAATTGCTTCGGTTCCGGGCAGCTCTTCAATCAAAGCTGCACCGGCCTTTGGACCTTTGAAATAGGTGACCGTGGAAAGCACCTCGGCCAACTCAGACTGGTCAGTAATTACCGTCACTTGATCCAATTGATTCTCAACCGGATAACCGGTTTTTGGATCAAGAATATGGTGATAGCGGTGACCGTTAACTTCAAAGTACCGTTCAAATATTCCGGAAGTGACCACGGTTTTGGCGGGCATTTCGACTTGTAACCCGGGATAGCCACGCGGTGCGGCCGGGGCCTGGACGCCGACCTGCCACCGTTCATCCGCCGTTAGCGGATTGGCACCTAACAACTTGACGTTGCCACCCAGGTTAACAATCGCACTTGTTATCCCAGCCTGTTGCAGCTGAGTCACAATTTGATCAGCGAAGTAACCCTTCGCAATGGCACCAAGGTCCAGCTGCATGCCAGCTTGTTTCAGGAAAACGCTATGCTGTGTAGCGTTTAGTTCCACCTGATCGAGATTCATCAGTTGTAACCGTTCCTGAATCGCCGGTGCACTAGGCACTTGATGACCACCAAAACCAATCTTCCAAAGTTTAACTAAGGGTCCGATCAACACGTTAAAGCTATCTGCGTGCTGACGGGAATAATTCAATGCATCGTGAATCAACTCAAAGCATTGCGGACTCACCGTTACGGCCTTTTTCCCAGCGGCCTGATTAACGGCACTTAGCTCCGAATCCTGCCGATTAACCGAGAAGATTCGATCCATCTGTTCTAAGTAGTCGTAGACGGCTTCAATCGCCGTCTGACGTGGTTCAAATAAGGTCAGGGAAATCACGGTCCCCATCATCGTAAATTGTGAAACGAACTTCTTCTGGGGTACCGCCATCTGCCTGACCTCCATGTAACATGTTTAATTAACTAAGTTTCAAATCTTCGAGTTCTGGACGTAAGTGGTCCAATGCGATTTGGCCTGGTGCGGAAGCCGCACCGACCGTCGCGAATGATAAGCATGAGCCAAAGACTTCGCCGGCTAACCGTGAAACCTTCCCAAGGTCACCCATGGACATCGTAATCACAGGTTGACTCAATGTCTTACGGGCTTCGTTGGTTGCAGCTAATAACGTTAAGACGTCATCTGCTGATTGTGGCATAACGGCCATTTTGGCAACGTCAGCACCGAAGTCAACCATGCTTGTCAAACGACCAACGATATCTTTCTTCGAAGGTGTTTTGTCAAAATCATGGTTACTCATGATGACAACGACATTGCTGTCATGAGCTTTAGCAACTAAGCCTTTAACGTCGGCTTCATCGTGGTAACGTTCTACATCCAAAGCATCCGTAAATTTGCCTGCTAAGACATTTTCACAAACTTTAAAGTAGTCGGCATCGCTTAATTCAAGCGCGCCACCCTCACCGTGTGTCCGGAAAGTGGTCAATAACGCGATTGAGCCAAGTGCACTCCGTAACCACTGACCAGTTTGTTGTAATTGTTCAACGTCGGTGACGCCTTCAAAGAAGTCGATTCGCCATTCAACAACGTCTGGTGCAGCTTCCTTAATGGGATCAACTGCGGCTAAAATATCTGCGGTCGTCTTCCCAGTAATCGGAACGGCTAACTTTGGTCGGCCACTACCTAAACTGATATTACGTAATTTAACAACTGGTTGTGTCATTACTTGACAGCTCCCTTCTGACTAGGCTTGCCAAACAAGCGGTAGTAACGAACTGTAATCAATACGGCTATAACAAATCCAAGTAACGCAATAATAACGTCGAACAAGAAGATGTTAGCGATATTGGTAGACATCATCCCGGTAAACAGTGGAATCGTGAAGGAAGCAATCGAGCCGGCCGTGTAAAACGCCCCGGTAATCGTCCCTTTGCCTGCTGGGAAGAAGGTTGACATAACGGTCAAACCAAGTTGCATAACACCACCAGCGGCTGAGAAACCAACGACAAACGACATGATGGAACACATAATTGCTGTTGGGAACATGTACATTAATAATAATGAAAGAAATGAAATCAGTGTATAGACGCCTAAGAATTGAATTTCTTTAACGGCGCGTTTAGCCAACGCAGCGGTAACTAACACACAGACGATTGAACCGATACTGTAGTAACTAATTAACGCGTGTGACCCGGCGTCACCCATTCCGGCGACCTTAGTCCCGTATTGGCTGAGCCATTGACTAACTAGATAGAAAGTTGCTTGTGAAATGTATCCATAAAGAATGAATAACGTTCCGTCGAACCATAAGTTTCCTTTAGAAGCAGGAACATCTTCTTTTTCTTCGGCCTTTTCTTCAACCTTAGCGTCTTGGTTAGCAACAGGGAACTTGCCAGCAAAGAGCATGAAAAGTAAGTTGACGATTAAGACAATGATACATAGCATGAATGACCAGCCGTACCAGTAGTTGCCGGCAACTAAGAAGCTAACGAACAGTGGTAATCCAAATTGACCCAAGGAAACGAACGCTTTGATAATAACGTTCGCGGTCCCTTTGGATTCAGGGAACATTTCCATCAAGGCTGGGTACGTCCCGGAATCCAAGAAGGAGTTTGCAATCCCCGCTAAAATCCCAAAGACGTACGCTGCCGTGACCGAAGTGCTGACCAAGATCCCACCGAAGAACAGCAGGTACGTGATCACCCCTAAAACAACGAACGGCTTCCGACCAAATTTATCAGATAACCACCCGGAAACGAGCAATACGATTAAACGCCCGATCCCAAGGGAAGAAATGACAATGGCAACACCACCAACAGTGGTATTCCAGTGTTTAGCTAGCGCCTCCATGTTTTGCGCTAAGATGATAACGCCCATCCCGTGAATAAAGTAGTTTAGATATAAGCTTATCGCGGTAGGCATATACTTATTTTTCATATTAAACCCTCATTATTTTTTGTCATCGAACAAGATTTGGCGAATGTAATCAACTGGCATATCTTCGCCAGTCCAAAGCTTGAAAGCAGCCGCACCTTGAGCGAGCATCATGCCTAAGCCGTTAAAGACGTGCTTAACACCGGCTTTTTTAGCAACACGCATCAACTTAGTTTCACGTGGGGCGTAAACCGTATCGAAGACAACTAAATCAGGGTTGTTGAACCAAGTAGGGTCATCAACTAAGGTCTTGTCTTCCAAAGGCTTCATCCCAACACCGGTTGAATCAGTGTAAATAAATGAGCTTTGAATTTCTTTCTTAAAGTCGTCACGATCTTCTAGTTCGTGTAAGG
This sequence comes from uncultured Lactobacillus sp., assembly GCA_937916845.1. Taxonomy (GTDB): domain Bacteria; phylum Bacillota; class Bacilli; order Lactobacillales; family Lactobacillaceae; genus Lactiplantibacillus; species Lactiplantibacillus paraxiangfangensis. The sequence goes on from CALFSK010000023.1 coordinate 95,914, forward strand.
TTGCGTGACAATCAGTCTTTTCGTTGATTAAGGCAACGTTGCGTTTAGCGTTTTCCCATTCAGCATCATGTACGTTAAAGATTGACATTTCCTTAACGCCATCCAAAGCAGCTTGAACAGCAATAGCAGTCCCAGCACCACCGGCACCAGCTAAGGTCATCTTTTGGCCACGAATGTTAATTCCTTCGTCGTCCAAAGACTTCATGAAGCCAATCCCATCAGTCGTGTAACCGGTTAAAATTCCGTCGTCGTTAACAACCGTGTTAACCGCGCCGACCATTTCAGCAGCTGGGTCTAATTTATCTAGTAAAGGAATAACCTTTTGCTTGTTTGGCATTGAAATGTTTGAGCCGCGCATGTCCAAGGTCCGGATTGATTCAATAGCAGAAGGTAATTTGTCGTTGCCCACTTCAAATGCTAAGTATGCGTAATTCAAACCTAATTTTGCAAAAGCGTTGTTGTGCATGGTTGGTGACATCGAGTGCCGAATAGGATAAGCCATCAAACCAATTAATAAAGTATGTCCGTCAATACGTTCTGTCATGTTAATCCACTCCTAAAATATTTTTTATTTGGTGATTTGTTACTCAATTCACTTGTTATCTTAGCAAAATGCTTTAATATAATAAATATGAATGAGTCGCTAAATCAATCGAATTTCTTTATGAATGGAAGGGGTATCATTGATATGAATCTTAGGCATTTAGAATTTTTTAAAGAATTGGCTCGTACTCAACACATGGCAAAAGCGGCCGAGAATCTTGGTATATCCCAACCTTCGCTCAGCTACGCCATTAAAAAGCTGGAAAAAGAAATCGGCGTCCCATTATTTGAACCAGACGGCCGCAATATCAAATTAACACCGATTGGATCGGTCTATTTAAAGTATATTGTCGCCAGTTTAAACGATTTATCACAAGGCAACGAGCTCGTCCAGCAATTAATGAACCCTGACAGAGGTCACATTAACTTGGGCTTTACGTACACCATGGGACAACAGCTCGTCCCCGAATTAATTACCGAATTTCAAATTGATTCGCAAAATCAAGGCATTACCTTTGATCTCGGTCAGGGAAATTCCCTCGACCTACTGAAGGACCTCGCCGATGAAAAATACGACTTAGTTTTTGCCTCTAACGTCGACAAACTAGGCGAACAGCCCACATCGAACCTATTTGACTTCATTCCCATCGTTCAACAGGCGATCGTCGCCGCTTTACCGCCCAATCACCCGCTAGCGCAAAAAGAAGCTGTCACGGTTCAGGACCTAGCGCCCTACCCAATGTTGTTATTTTCCAAAAACAGTGGACTGCGACCGTTGATTGATCAAATCTTAGAAACTGCCGACGTCAAACCGAAAGTGGCCTACGAAATTGAAGAAGACCATACCATGGCGGGCTTCGTGCGCTACAACCTGGGCGTTGCCATCATGCCGCACTTACCACTGTTAGATCAAAGTAGTGTCGTTTTGAAGCCACTAGCCAACCAGCCGTTACAACATCAGATCTACTTGATCGTTAAACGGAACCATTTCCTGACACCGTCGGTCCACCGGTTCCAGGAATTCAGCCGAAGCTACTGCTGGAAACATTATACGAGTAAAGAACAATTGATCTAATGCTTCAGTGCTAGAAGTTGACAAGTTTTAAACGCACATGATAATCTGTTGATAAATAAATTAAAGGTGGTGTGCCGATGTCGGCCGTTTGTTAAGGTAAGTGATACTGCGAAAAGCTGGTCTAAAACCAGCTTAGTTTCGTGTACCCTTATGCTTGGCAGAAAACGACGGCTGACAACGGTCACCGGTTCGCTTTTTGTGGTGCAGTGGGTAACTGCACCTTTTTTTGTCCAACCAACAAGGGTACTGACTTGTGAAAGGATTATAAAATTGACAATTAATTTAACAACGTATGGCCTAACTCACTATTTTGAAGCTCTCGCTCAGGCAGCCCCCGAGTTGACCCTAGCGCGCATCATTTCCCAACACCGGGATTTGTACCAAGTCGTTAGTGAACGGGGCCAACAGCTGGCGCAGGTCAGTGGCAAACTAAACTACCAACTAACGGACCCAACCAGCTATCCGGCGGTTGGGGACTGGGTCTTAATGACGGCCACGTCGACAACGGATCAGGCCGTTATTGACCAAGTCTTACCACGGCAAAGCTTATTGGCCCGCTCAGCGGCTGGAACCGGCCGTCAGGGACAAGCCATTGCCGCCAATTTAACCACGATTTTTATTTGCATGGCGTTAAATGGCGATTTCAACGTCCGCCGACTAGAACGCTACCTGACCATGGCTTGGGACAGTGGCGCTACACCGGTCGTTGTACTGACTAAGGTGGATTTATGTCCCGATTTAGATACTAAAATGACCCTGTTAGCTGACAGTACAATGGGAGTCGACGTCATTAGTTGTTCCGCTAAGACGGGGGCCGGTTTCGATGCGGTCAACGCCTACCTGCTCCCTGGCAAAACGGTGGCGTTCATCGGTTCCTCGGGTGTCGGCAAATCAACCTTAATCAACCATTTGCTAGGCACCGACGCCTTACTGACAAAAACGATTCGTGAAGATGATGCCAAGGGCCGCCACGCGACCACGGCACGCCAACTAATCGTTTTGCCGCAAGGTGGGTTAGTGATCGATACACCGGGAATGCGCGAATTACAACTTCTAAGTGGTAACTTTGACCAAAGTTTTGCCGACGTCACAGCGTTAGCAAAGAATTGTAAGTTCCGTGATTGCCAGCACCAAGGGGAACCCGGATGTGCCGTCCAAGCGGCGATTGCAACTGGTGAACTCTCAGCAGACCGCTTAGCCAGCTACCAAAAATTGCAACAAGAACTCGCCTACCAGGGGTTAACTGCCCGTGAGCGTGAAAATGCCAAAATTGAGCGACTATTTGGTGGTAAAAGTGCCATGAAACAAGTCGTTAAGCAGGTTCGGCAGAAGAATAAGCGTCGGTAAACAGGCTCAGAATGGACCAGAAGGCAAATAGTTTGTGCGCATTAACGTGGAACAAACGACCTTTTGGAGCATACAAGATTGCAGAAAAAAATAGAGGATCAGAAATCGACTACCAATGATTTCTGATCCTCTATTTTTGAATTAGATACAACTCTTATTTTTTCTTCTAATAAGCTAAGCCATCACTGAATTTTCTTGATCTCCTAACGCAATGACAATCAAGCTACAGATAACTCCAACGACCGCAATGCCGACGTCAAACCACATGATCTGACGAATACCAATAGCTGAGATCCACGCGGTAAATACTGGAATCGTGAAGGACGATAGCCCACTAGCCGTATAGTAAATCCCGGTAATCCGTCCCTTGGCTCGTGGGAAAACGTTACTCATAATCGTTAAGCCTAATTGCATGACCCCACCAGCAGCGGAACAGCCGATAACAAACGAACTAACCAAGGCTACGCCCCAACTCGGAACCATTGTCAGGGTGAGCAAGGCTACTAAGGAAACACAAGTATCTGCTAGCATGAACCACACCGGTTTAATAAACCGTTCAACTAGCAGTGCCGTTACAACGACCCCTAAAATCGACCCCACACTGTAGATGCTGACCAGCATCCGCGCGTGAACTAGGTCGAGGTGAATAACGTCACTACCATACTTCGTTAACCATTGACTGACTAAGTAAAAAGTTGACATTGAAATATAGCCAAAAATCGTTAAAACGACACCCAAGATCATCTTTTTGGCCGTCATCTTGGTTTTCCCACCAGTAGCCGTCTTTTTTTCAGCCGGTTTCGTCGATAACTCAGGGAAAGTCCGTTTGCGCAGAAAGATAAAGTTGAAGACCATTAAAACGACGCACAAAATAAAAGCCCAACCATACCAGAGGCTGAAATGATCTAATCCGGCGACTAGGATTGGCAGTAGTAATTCGCCAATTGAAGCAAACGCCTTAATCATGATGTTAGCCGTTGCTTGCCGGTTAGGGTAAAGCTCCATCAACGCCGGGTACGTCCCGGAATCTAGGAATGAGTTCGCCATTCCCGCTAAAATTCCAAAGAAATACGCCGTGATGATGTTTGGCGATATGATAATCCCTACAAAAAATAACGTATAAGTTAAAATTCCTAATTGAACAAAAAATTTGCGACCCCACCGGTCAGAAAAAGTGCCGGCTAAGTATAGCACTAACAAGCGCCCAATCCCCAACGATGAAATGACCAGTGAAACACCCGCGTCGTTAACATGCCATTGGCTTCCAAGCACCGTCATGTTTTGCGCCAGGATCACAATAGCCATCCCGTGAACGAGATAGTCAAGGTACAAACAAATTGTCGTTTTAATTCGTTCTGTCGAAGTCATATGAGTCACCCGTGCTTTGCTTTAATTTGAATTGAGTAACAAAACACAATTTGCTCATGTATTAACAACCATCATAAAAGTAAACGGTTACATTTGTCAAGGGCAGGAACGAATTTCCATCATTTTATGAAAAATAAGCGTTCATTTTCACAAGCAGTTCTACTAAAAAAGATTCGGACTGTTTGCCCGAACCTTTTACGTTTAAATCATGTCTTTGCGAACATCTCCAGCTCCACCGAGACTGTTATTAATAAGGATATTAATTATTATTTTTGTCTCTTAAAGAACCATGGAAAACCTACGCTTGCTAACGCTAAGAGCAGTACACCTACAATTGACCGGTGATTGTTCTGCTCATCAGTCTGTGGCAAGGACGTCCCCACCTTAACAGTGGCCTGTCCAGGTTGCACCGGCTTAATCGCTTGATGCTGTAACTGGACTGGGCTAGCTTGGTAATTAGCCTTAACTTTAACCGCATTTCCTGCTGGTCGTTGCGTCGGATTCTGCTTCACATTCTCTACAGATGGCCGTTCTTCAGGTGTCACTGGCGTCGGCTGTTGACCTGGATTGGCTGGCGTTGTCGGCTTCGGTTCTTGACCTGGATTTTCCGGCGTTGGTTCTGGATCTGGTACCGGCTCTGGTGTCGGTTTTGGTTCAGGTTCTGGCGTTGGTTCCGGATTTGGTTCTGGTTCTGGTTCTGGTTCTGGTTCTGGTTCTGGTTCCGGATTTGGTTCTGGATTTGGCTCCGGCTCTGGATTTGGTTTCTGACCGTTGTTATCGTCACCGCCATCACCAGGTTGTTTAGCTTTAAGTACTACTCGGGCTTGAGCAGTGTGCACCGTTCCCAATTGGTCCGTAAATTGATACGTCACAAGATAAGTTCCCGGTTGATTTAACAAGACTGGATTATCAATCTGCAGCTTGCCGGCATCAATGGTAGTTCCATCAACGTCCGTTGCTTGCAAAATATTGTCCATCGCGTTCCACGCATCGCCAACCGTAAGTTGAACGGTCTCATCTTTGAGGGTTAAAGCGGCCTGATTTTCTAAGACAGTCACCGCCGTAGTTGCCGTGTGTAACTTATCTTGACGGTCTGTGAATCGGTACGTGACTAAATAGTGCCCCGGCTTCGTCAAATCAACATTACTACTGATAGTCACTTGGCTAGGATCAACCGCACTACCGTCAATGTCAGTCACACTGGCAAGGTTATCGGCCGCTTCCCAAGTAGCGCCCGCATAAACCTGAACGGTATCATGTTTTAACGTTAAGCCGGCTTGACTAGCTTTTACCGTCACCAGTGTGGTTGCTGTGTGGGTTTGACCAAACAAATCAACAAAATGGTACGTCACAGGATAATCGCCCGCCTTGGCAGTGTTGACCTGCCCATCTACTTGCAGCACTTGCGCCCAGTTTTCAGCTGAAACGGGCTCGCCATCTGAGTCAGTCAGTGCGCTGACATTGCTGAGCGGTGACCATTCATCGTGCTCATACAAGGTAACGTGGTCTGATTTAAGCTGTAATTCAGCATGGTTAACACCCGCAACAACGGTAACGATTGCCTGTTGACTGTGCGTTCCGTGACTATCACTGAAACTATAACTAACTTGATATTGGCCAGGTCGTTTTAGATTTGAGACAACGTGGCCCGCATCGTCCGTCATAGTAATCGTCATCTGTTCTGGAGAAACTGCTTTACCAGTATCATCGACAGCTGCGGCTACGTTAGTTTGTGGGTCCCAATGGTCATCGGTTGAAGCCTTGATTTTTTCCTGTTTCAGGGTTAACCCATTCACAACAACGGTAACCGTCTTTTTGAAGACATCCCCAAATAGATCTGTAAACTGGTACGTCACCGTATAATTTCCGGGAATACTACTATCGACAGTATTAGTGGTGGTAACGTTGCTAAAATCAACGGCACTTCCATCCGCATTAGTCACCCCTTGCAGATGAGCCATTGCTTGAAAAGTATCATTTAATTGCAGCACGATGTTATCTACTTTGATGTCATCCTGGTTGGCTAAAATCGTTAACGCTACGGGACCAGAAGTGCGTGTAACGTTATCACTACCAAGATAACTGTAAGTAACCGTGTAACGGCCCGCTTTCGTTGGATCAAAATCATTCACAATAGCGTTACTCATTGCATCACGTAGCGTTACAGTCATCTTATCAAGCCCAATGGTTTCGCCATTATCATCAACAGCTTGGCCAAAATTGTCAGCCGGTGTCCATTTAGCATTAGGGTGCGCGATCATCGTAGCATCCTTGCCGACGATTGTTTGCCAGGTCCACGTCCCTGCTATCGCTTGATCATTACCATACCTAGCCATCAAAGCTGGTGCCGTTAACCTCTCACCGGTATCAGCATTTACCCATAATCCCGTAGCAGTATTGGCAGGCTGAAGACCGGCAGCAAACAAGTCAGCTTTCATATCATCAACACTTTTATATCCCAATAACTGGGCTGCATCTGCCAACGTGAGGGTCGCAATTGCTGGATTATCAGAATCGTCTAACACTATGACATCGGTAAATTCATTCATCGGCCAATCCATCTTTAATTGGGTGTTCGCACCTAGAACTAAAACTTGTGGATTGGCCACTATATCCTGTGGATCAAACAGGGCTGGTGGGACGCTAAGCCACCCAAATGTTCTTACTCCAAAGCTATTAAATCCATGTACTTCACTTGTAATTTTCCGCGTATCAAAAGCTGCAAGATTCAAGTATTTAAGGGCCCCATCACCCAAAAACATCCCATACACATTTTCAAGGCTAGGCGTCTCAAAATTGCTTAAATCTAAACGTCCAAGTTCCGTGTCATGGTTGAACATGTATGACATATCAACCACATTTCTAGTATTAAACTTAGAAACGTTTAATTCAGTTAAAGCGGTATCTTCTGAAAACATCTGGGACATATTCGTTACTTGTGAAGTATCAAATTTAGAATTACTGTCTCCAAAATTAACCGTTGTTAAATGTGAGTTATTAGCAAGCATCTTTGACATATCCGTGACATGACTTGTATCAAAATGGCTCAGATCAATGGTCGTAAAGTAGTTTTCCTGATTCGAAGCATCTGGATTAACACGGTTAAACATTGATGCCATATTGGTTACCTTACTAGTATTGAAGTTAGCAATGTCACTATTGGAAAAATTATTAGCTTGACCAAACATCTCTGACATATCCGTGACATTATCCGTTTTAAGCCCGCTCAAATCCATCTTCGACAAATCTGCTCCATGAAACATTCCAGCCATATTCGTCACATTATCAGTTTTTATATTCTCAAAATGCTTAATCGGTTCGGTAAAATATGTCGCTCGAAACATGCCGGCCATATTGGTCACTTTTTCAGTGTTAAATCCTGCAAGATTGATCGGCGCGTGATCGTAAACAAACATATACGACATGTCGGTCACCGAACGCGTATCCAGTTTTGAAACATTTAACGAGGTCGTATCCTGCAAGTTATAAAACATATAAGCCATCGAAGTGACATTAGCAGTATCAAAGTTTGACAAATCCAATTCTTGTAACAACGAACATTGGTTAAACATATACGACATGTCAGTTACCTTAGAAGTATTAAAACTGGATACATTAATCTTTTTTGGGCCATAAAAATGATCAAACATGTGGGCCATACTAACAACATTGGACGTGTCGAGGCCTGACAAATCAATCACATTACCACCACCGGCGTTTTCAAACATTCCAGTTAGGTCCGTTACATTATTCATATTAAGTTTCGAAAAACTGAGCATTGCAGTCAATGACAATCTACTGTCATCAAACATGTGGGCCATTGTTTTGACTTTGTCAGTAGCTAAGTTAAACGTTATTTTGTCTTTGTTATCGTCAGGGACCCAGATACTCGTTTTAGAAAACATCCCTGTCATATTGGTCGTATTACTCGTGTCTAAATTAGTTCTATCAGCCAAAATATTACCGTTAATCTGTAACCTCGAGAATAGATAACTCGCATCTTCTCCCACGACAACAGGACCGTTAAGCTGCAATTTCAGTTGCGAATTTGGATCAGAAAGCTGATAGTTATTCCAGTCAAGTCCCTTCCAATCTGTAATATTTCCCTTAGCATCCGCTGTAACTCCGGTATCAGCCAACGTTCCGGGACCAATCGTCAAGGTATCAGTCGTTGTATCTATAGACCATTTACTAGTTCCGAGCACTCCTGAAGTATGGTCATTAACTGCGGCGACTGGAACTGCCGGTGCCGCCATTCTGAGACGATAGGTCGCTGGTTGCGCTTGGCTAAATGCTTTAACCTTTGCCATGGATTTAACAACTACTGGTTGCGCTGCGCTACTATCTTTAACGGCTGAGCTGGCTTCTGAAACTGCTTGAGAACTGCCAACCTGACTTAGAGTGCCTGCCTGAGACTGTTCAGATTTAGTTTCACTATCGACCTGACTTGCATTGACCACACTACTAGCAGGCGCCCCCGTTTCAGAAGCCGGCTGACTAACTGCTTTCACCGCGCTGGCTTGTGATTCGTGGGTTGGCGCTGCCGAAGAGCCTGCTGCATTTACTACTGATTGTGCCGCACTACTCCCCTCACTAGTAGGACCAGTCATGACCTTCGTATTTACACTATCAGTCACATGGTCAGTTGGCGTCACCGTATCCGCTTGAACGATTTGATTATTGATCTGCCAAGTCAGTAACGCCGCCCCCGCCATTAACCAGAAACGACCAGTTACTTTCCCCGCGTGAACCTCGGTCAATTGACCGTTTTTTATCATCTTCAACCCAACCCACTCCTCCAGTAATATAATTTGTTAATTAACTTTACATAACTACATCAATAGTGTACGCCATTCTCTATCTGGATGAAAGCGGTAAAATAATTGTTCCACGACAACATTTATATAAAATATATTTCTCAAAGAATCACCCGATTAATCCAAAAAAGTAGCCCCTCAGAATTAGTATTCCAAGGAACTACTTTACTTATCGTTTTAGTTATCTTGATGATTCTTTTTTTCTTTAAATAACCATGGCAATCCCAAGCTAGACAACGCTAAAACGATTAGGCCAATAATCGATACACGCTTATTCATCTGCTCACCAGTTTGTGGTAGGGCACTAGTCGCTTTAGTCTTCAGCGTCGGCTTAATTGGTTGTAAAGATTTTAAATGATCAGTCGATACTGCCAACTTCTCAGTCGGCTTAGCTGCCATGTTTTTAGGCAAAGCTTCAACGTCCTTTTTAACAGTCGTCTGCTGAATTGTCTCAGTTGCCATATTTTCTGGCACTTCAGGGTCCTGCTTCTCAGTCGTCTCTTCATCCGGCTGTTCAGTTGTCGTTTGACCAGAATTGTCATCTGGAAGGTTATCAGGTTTATTATCACCCTGATTCAAGTTACTGTCTGGAAGGTTACCGGGTTCCTTATCACCCTGATTCAGGTTGCTGTCTGGAAGGTTACCGGGTTCCTTATCACCCTGATTCAGGTTGCTGTCCGGAACTTCACCAGGCTCATTATCGCCGTTATCACCATTTTCGTCTGGAACTTCTACCGCACCACCATTACCATCGTCAGGATCAGTCTTAGCTTCAACGATGACCTGCGTTTGCGCCGTGTGCACTGTCCCTAACTGATCCGTGAATTGATACGTGACTACGTAGCTTCCCGGCACGTTCACATTAACGGAACTATCAACTTGAGCGGCACTAGGTTGAACCGCAGTGCCGTCGCTGTCCGTCACTGGTTGCAGGTTAGCCAGTGCATCCCACTGATCACCCACGGTTAAATGCACGATCGCTTCTTTGACTGTTAAATTAGCTTGGTTGGCTAAGACGGTTACCGCCGTGGTCGCCGTATGCAGTTTGTTTTGTTGATCCGTAAACCGGTACGTGACTAGGTAGTGCCCCGGCCGTGTCAAATCAACGTTACTGCTAATCGTTACTTGACTAGTATCGACCGAACTACCGTCAACGTCTTTGACGGCCTCAAGGTTATCACTCGCTTGCCAAGCATCCCCCGCATAAATCGTCACGACGTCTTTCTTAACCGCCAAACTAGCTTGGCTGGCTTTAACCGTAACAACTACCGTGGCCTCGTGAGTCGTACCAAATAGGTCCACAAACTGGTAAGTTACGGAATAATCGCCCGGTTTTTCAGTATTTACCATACCGTCAACTTGAATGGCCTGTGCCCAATCCGCCACGTTAATTTGTTGATTATCCGAATCAACAACGGACTGCACGTTACTCAACGGTTCCCATGAATCGCCTTCATATAACGTAACCTGGTTGGTTTTTAATTGGAGGCTAGCATGATTTTCACCAGCCGTAATCGTAATTAACGCCGTCTGTTCATGGGTGCCATGACCGTCATTAAAACGATACTTAATCTGATAATCGCCTGGTCGATCAAGGTTCGTGACGGTTTGACCCTTAGCATCCGTCATTAATACTGCCACTTGTGATACTGGATTTCCGAGGTCGTCCACGGCCTGGTCCACCAATGTCCGTGGGTCCCAATGATCATCCGTTGAAAAACTACCCGTGTTCTGCTTAAGCGTTAGCCCGTTTACAACGACGTGAACTGTCTTCGTCACCAGCGTCCCGAATTGATCCGTGAACTGGTAGGTAATGGCGTAAGTACCGGGAGTTTGATTATCCGCCGTACCACTGACCGTCACCATACTAAAATCGACAACACTCCCATCCGCATCAACAACGCCTTGCAGATTATCCGTTGCTTGCCAAGTGTCACCTAATTGAATAACCGAATCATGCGCATCAACCGCCGCTTGGTTAGCGGCAATTCTTAATTTTACAGGACCAGAAGTTTGCGGAGAAAGCCCCTTACCAGTGTAACTGTACGTAACCTCGTAGTTTCCAGCCACTCTAGGGTCAATCTTATCAACAATTGTATTGGTGTCCGTATTACGCAACGTTACTATTAACTGATCAAGTTCCAAATTATTTCCATTGTCATCAACCGCTTTTACAAAACTATCCTCAGGTGACCAGGTTGTAACAGGGCTCGCAATCAGGTTAACGTCTTGCCCGACAATATTTTGCCAAATCCACGTCCCGGTGGTGGCCTGGTCACTACTGTAGCGTGCTGTTAGCTCCTGAGCTGTTAACCGTTCACCAGTCTCCATATTGACCCACCGACCCGTTAAACCGCCTGCAGCTGGCAAATTAGCGGAGAAAAAGGCATTCTTTAATTCTTGAAGGCTATTGAATCCAAGTTGGCCAATCATTGGTTCTAAAGGTTCATCTAAATCTTGCTGGTCCCCAAGGTCGATAATATCACTAGCGAGATTTGCTGGATGGTCAACACTTAAATGTGTATCTTTTCCTAAGATTAAGACTCGCGGCTTAGTTTCCACAAGATTATATCGATCTGAAAGGTATTTAGGGGCATTAAAAAGTCCAAATATCCGCCACATTCCAGTGTCATCACCATTTTCTAAAAACGAGTAAGGCAATTGGATATTCTGCAGATTAAACGATGATAAATCTAGCTTTTGTAAGGCCCCATCATTGACAAACATCTGACTCATATTGTTGACACGACTCGTGTCAAAGTTATGGAGGTCGAGCTCAGCTATTTGACTGACACCCTTGAACATACTCCCCATATCCGTGACCTGACCCGTCTTAAACGTGGCAAGATTCAGATTGGTCAACGCCGCCATATCCATAAACATCTGGGACATATTAACGACG
>CALFSK010000024.1 GCA_937916845.1 uncultured Lactobacillus sp.
AGCCAGCATAGGAGGCGAGTTAGATGGAAAAAATCAAAGACGCACTAGGAACGGCAATCCTATTTATAACATGGTGTTGTGTCAACTTTTGGCCGTTGATTGTGGTTGGAACTGTGATAATTACGGCAATTATTTTTTTATTAAATAGTTAGCTATAAGAGTAGTCAACGCTGAAATTGTTGCTGGTATTACGAACGATGAGACCAAAAAGATAATTAATGATTCGCTAAACATTTCCACGGATGTCCAAGCCTTAGCAGTTACGCGAAATCTATTAATGCTAGGGTGATCAAAAAAATTGCCAGTATTGTCGATGAAACCATGTTTCTTCAACAATTCAAGATGCTTTTGTTCTTCATATTTTTTAAACTTGAAATGTTTTCGTATATCCAAAGAACCTACAAAGTTTTCTTCTTTATATTCTTTAACAATATATTTTAGGACTCGAATTGTAGACCACGGAAGTTCCTTGAAGATATTATTCATAATTATAACCTCGATTCGTTTGAGTCAAGTATACAACTAAGTAAGCATAGGAGGATTAGCAATATGGAATTAGAAAGGAGACTCTATTATGCAAGCATTAAAAGTAGCAGCGGTTCCGATGCACGTTAAAAGCATGGACCAATACGTATTAGTTGATAAAGAGGCGTATAACAAATTGCTTGATCAATCCTTGTTGGGGCGATCCTGGATAATGGACGATTTACGTGACCGGTGTGGAAAAAAATCGATTAAATGGATTAAAGAAAATATTATTGAAAATCCAAAATACAGCCGACAGATTGGCAGAATGGAGCAACAAGGTCAAATAATTCACAAGGGACGCGGTAGCGCCTGGAAGTTTAAGGCTAGCGTGATGGCTGACTTTTTGGAATCTCATTGGGAGGAATTGCCATGGTAGAAGTAGCGATATTAACTTGGGCGCTAACAAGCGTGTGGTACAAACGCCGGGAGATTAGAAACTGGTTTGGAATTTAGGAGGAAGCAATATGTATGAAGAAGACATCGAACACGCGTTAAGAGCACGTAAGTATAACGCAATTCGTGCAGATGAACGTGAGCTGATTAATGCTATCACTTACGATACAGATGGAATCATTAAGCGGCGGCCGTGCTTTGGCTATTCAGAAGAATTTATTGGCGAATTGCAAGAACACGATATTAGTGTTTGCGATCCAGATGGAAATTCTGATGAGAACTGGACGTTCACATTGCCACCAATGTATTAGGAGGAATGATCATGCCAAAAGTATCAGTTTTACCACTCCACGAGTGGAAACGAGCGCAAAAAAAGCCATCGCTAGTAGCGGCTAACGATGGACTAATGGAAGAGATAATTAGAACCAACATCTACTCTATTCCAAAGCAGTCTCGTTTGCAAGTGCTAAGAAAGCGAGGACGGTAATTATGGAAGAAATCGTGAACAATCACATCAAGTTTCTAAAGCATGTTATCAACAGTGTTTGGATCAGTGATGGCGAATCGCTGGCCAAGTTGTACAAGATGTTGGATAAGAGTGAAACAGAATTAAACGAATTACGGGGGTTAATTTGATGATCAATGAATTGCTTAAAGAAGAGCTAAAAACGGTTAATGATCGTGAACAAGAAGGCTTTAAAATTAATTCGCTACAGTCTGCTGACTGGGCGATGCGTAAGCTACAAGCAATCGAGAAACATGATCAGGAAGTCAAAGAAGCAGCACAAGCAGATATTGATCAAACAATTGCTTGGCGGGATCGTAAACTTACTGAAAATGAATCTAGTCGAGAATATTTCCACGGATTGCTGAAGGATTATCTATATCGTGAACGTCAGCATGACAGTAAATTCAAAATCGATACTCCACATGGAAAAGTCACGACTCGTAAGACACCGGCAGGTCTGAATTATGATGAAACAACGGTACTAAAGTCATTACGAGACCAAGGAATTAAAGAACTTATTAAAACCAAGGAAACCATCAAAAAAACTGATTTAAAGAAGTCTGGAACGATTATTAATGGAAAATTCGTGCTTGAAGATGGACAGATTGTTGATGGTGTAACTGAGAAGCCAGCCAGTGAATCCGTTAAGTTTAGTTTGTAGGAGGCAAAATGAAGTTTTATGCGGACGGAAACATTCCGGTGATACCCAATATGTACTTCATATATGGTGATGGTGGTACCGGTAAGACCAGTGTAGTGAAACAGTTTGTAGGCCACAAGTTGTTGTTCAGTTTCGATATGTCGAGCAATGTTTTGATTGGCGATAAGGACGTCGATGTTATTATCTTTGAGCATCGTGACATGCCAAATATCCAGGCAATGGTTGAACAATATGTCATGCAAGGGATTTCAGATGCTAAGTATCAGGTGATTGTATTAGACAATATCACAGCACTTCAAAACTTGGTATTAGAAAATATTGATAATGCCGCAAAGGACAATCGCCAGAATTATCAGAAATTACAATTGTGGTTTAGAGATCTCGGTACGATTTTGAAAGAAAGTGGCAAGTCTGTATACGCTACTGCTCATCAACTTGACAATGGTTCATCAGGTATTAGTGGTGAAGGTAGATACCAAGCTGACATGAACGAAAAGACGTTCAATGCGTTTACTAGTATGTTCGACCTAGTAGGCCGTATTTACTTGGCAGCGGGTGAACGAATGATTGACCTGGATCCAGAAAAAGGAAATCACGCTAAAAACCGATTAGATGATCGCAAATTGATTAAAGCTAATGAGCTAATTCAGTCAGAAAAAGGAGAGAAATAAAAATGGCACTATTTACAGTAGATACAAATAATATTCTCGGACAAGCAGTGGAGGAGGCCGGAACATACAATGTGGTGGTTGCTCCCAGTTCTCAATACACGACAACTCAACAAGCCGGGAACCCAATGGCAGTATTTGATTATGAAGTGCTCGATGGAAAATATAAGGGTGGCCGAATTCGATTCGACAATGAAGTGTGGGATACCAGTACAGAGGAGAAAGGTAACCTTTCGATTAAACGGTTTAACACGATTGCGGTTGCCCTAGGCGCAGCTAATGGGACTTCATTTGATTCGATTCAGCAATTTGTCTCGCAAGCCGTTGGCAATAAACTGGCTGTCACGGTCGATTGGGAAACTGGTCAAAACGGTAAAACTTATTTAAGCGTCAAAAGTCACAAACCATTTATGCAGGATGGTAGCAAACCGAATGGTGTTAAGCGGCCAGCAGGAAGTAGCAATACAGGAAATAGTGGCTTTGGCAATCACAAAAGCACAAGTGGTGGTTTTGGTACGACGACTAATAAGCAACAGGGTAATGGATTCAGCACTCCAGCAAGTAGTAATGCTGGTAATACGCAAGCCCCAGAATATAGTAGTCAATCAGCTAATAGTTACCATGGCGGTGGTTTTCCCCAAATTCCAGACGGATCGCCCTTCTAATTTTAACTGGTTATTAAACAAAGCTTCCAAACATTGGGGTGACTAGATGCAACAGTCACGAGCGCAGTTAATTGAGCAGGATGGCCAATACTCTTTGGTTACACGGTTAGATGAGAAGCCTAATTTAGACCATATAGAGACCGTTAGCGGCTCCCGCAGCCAATTTTATGTGGATTGGGAAATAGCTGACACACGTAAAGCTAGGCCACAACAGCGACGCTTGTTCTTCGCGTTGCTTAGTGACATCTATACGTGGTCAGGCATGCCGACAGACTTCTTGAAAAACTTGTTTTATTTGCAATATGAGTCATATACGTTTGGCAAGCAGATTAGCCTGTCAGACACCACAGAATCGTCTGTGAGCGATGCTAACCAGTTACTCGACCTAGTTATCGACTTCATGTTTGAGTGGCACGTGCCGTTCAAGAAAGGCTATAAGCTATTGCCGCGTGAGCAAGAATATTACCTGTTCCAGTGTTGCCGCCATCGAGTTTGCATGATCTGCGGTAATCGTGCTGATATCCATCATGTAGACGTTATCGGATCCGGATTGAACAGAACACACGTTGACCACACCAAACGGCACGTTATGGCATTGTGTCGAGTCCATCACAGCGAGATTGAGCAAATTGGCTCCGTGGCATTTAGTACAAAATACCACGTCCCAGTAGAGGGGATAAAACTAGATAAAGAAACACTAAAACGAATTGGCTTGAAAGGTAAATACAGCAGTGACTAATACACCGGGTGGGTGGAATGCCTACTAGTAAATAAGGGAGGATTAAGAGATGGCACAGAGAAGAATGTTTAGTAATACGATCACGGATTCTGATTTGTTTATGGATATGCCTAAGTCAGCTCAGCTACTATATTTTCATTTGAATATGCATGCTGATGATGATGGGTTTGTGGGTAATACAAAATCTATTATGCGGATGACTGGTTCGAGTGATGATGATTTGAAAATTTTGTTAGCCAAGCAGTACCTTATTCCGTTTGAGAATGGCGTCACTGTGATTAAAGATTGGCATATTCATAATTACATCCGATCAGATCGTAAGCACCCCACGAAATATACTAGTGAGCTTAAACAATTAGAGCTAAATGAAGACGCTAGTTATAGTAAATTACCATTCGGTAGTCAAGTGCCAACCAACGGTCAACCAAATGACGGACACTTGGTAGGCAATTGTCATACCGAGGTTAGGTTAGGTAAGGTTAGGTTAGGTAAGGTTAGGTTAGGTAAGGATAGGTTAGGTAAGGATATAGAACCAGGCAAGCCCAAGCCAGGAAAAGCCAAACCAGTACGACACAAATATGGACAATACCAGAATGTCTTACTGACTGATGAACAATTGGCAAAGCTTAAGTCAGAGTTTCCAAAAGATTGGCAAGATCGTATTGAGCGAGTCTCTGGGTATGTTCAATCTAGTGGTAAACACTACAAAGATTACTTGGCTACCATTCGTAATTGGGCTAAGAGAGATCAGCAAAGTAACCAAAGTAACAAAGTAGCGCCACAAACACGAGAGGACTGGTTTGACTAATGGAAAATGTAACGAAATTATTCAATCAAGCCACGATTCAGAAAGTAGTAGCGGCTAGAGGAATTGATACAACTAAGTTGCCAACCAAAGAAGAACTGGATCGTCAAACAATTGATCGGGCGAATGCGGGCGTAATTGCTAATCGGAAACGGTATTACTATCACATGTCAGTTTGGTCCGGAGGTGTGCCACTACGATTTAGCTTTAATGATTGGCAGGTTGATAAACAGCCTAATCAAGCTAAAGCTAGAGAGCTTGGCAATCAAGCATTTAAGTTAGCTAGGCAATTAGAGACTAACCAGTTCAACGTAGCACTTGCAGGCGGACCCGGCGTTGGCAAAACATCATTAGCGCTAGCAATTATGTACCAGCTAATGAGTGTAGGCCAAACAGCGATGTTTGTTTCAACAGCTGAGTTGCTACGGCTGGTAAATGAAAAGTATGAAGCACCGGATGTACGTCAACGTTTACTATACATTCTAAAAGACATGCAAAACGTTGATGTTCTAGTTTTAGACGATTTTGGTACTGAAGGCGGTAAGCCAACCGAAAAGGGGTTCTACAAGCCAGTACACAAAGATTTGCAGACGCTGATGTATCAAGTGGCGAATGCGCGTTGCGATTTTGATCATAACGAAGTCAAACATATAACCATCATTACGACTAACAACACACGTAAGCAATTAGAAAGTATGTACGACGGAAAAACAATTGATCGTTTATATACCAAGGATACTAGCTGTCAATTGCTGTTTGACAACATGGAAGGAGTCAGAAGTGTATGAGTTGTGAATTATGTCATGGTAGTAAAGTTGTTCAGCAACCACTTGGAAGTTATGGTTTCACGTTTGCCCCATGCCCAAATTGCACGAATGAGATACACGATCATTACGAAAAGAAACTTGAAAGGAAGTTAGCCTATGACAAGTAAAAGGGGTGAGTGCATGACTGAAACACAGGTGCTAGTAATTAACGCTGACAGACCGGACATTGATCAACCGTTAGCAATCGGGACCGAACCGGAAATGTTTAAGCTCGCGAAACATAACTATAAATCTGGTGAATGGCCGTTCCCGGTTAGACTGGTTAAGCCTGGGACTAAGGTGCGCAGTGATGCGGCCTATCTAGCCAGTATGAAAATAGACTCGAAGCAGGGCGAACGTGAGGATGTCAGAGCCATTCGGCAAGCACATAAGCATGGCAAACATACGCTTAGAGAACTAGCTGATAGTACGGCAATTGAATTAAATCGGGTAAAGGATTTAGTCCACAAATACAGCCTGCCACTGACTAACTATTACTGGCGTGCTGAGAAGTATAACAATCCTGATGAAGTGATCGCCTATCAAACACTGGCACGATTATGTAAAAGGATTGGCGCCCCAGAATTTTCGATTAGACAGGCCAGTATGTCTAACGGGATCGTTAATGGCTACTACATTAGCCGGGTGCCGAAAGTATGAACAAAGTCGTGATTAAGGGCGAACTACCTAGCTTAAATGAGTACATCAAGGCTGAACGGGCCAACAGATACGCCGCAGCTAACCTAAAGAAGCGGTACACGGCCTTATGTAGTGTATATGCGCGGGCT
Source organism: uncultured Lactobacillus sp. (assembly GCA_937916845.1). Lineage (GTDB taxonomy): Bacteria > Bacillota > Bacilli > Lactobacillales > Lactobacillaceae > Lactiplantibacillus > Lactiplantibacillus paraxiangfangensis. The sequence goes on from CALFSK010000024.1 coordinate 6,562, forward strand.
AGTCGAAATTCTGGAGTCGAATTCAGCTGGCCTTGCAAGCTTAAATTTACGTGGTACACGAAGAACAACCGGAAAGATGCGGATAATATCGCGTTTGCTAAAAAGTTTGTGCTGGACGGCTTTATGAAGGCTGGGCTTTTAGGCAACGATAATCGAAAGCACATCACAGGATTTCAGGACGAATTTGTCGTTGATAAACGAAATCCTAGAGTAGAAATAGATGAAATTACGGAGGACGAATAAACATGATTGATATGAAAATTGGACAGTATCATCTGACTAGTGACAAATACGAAGTTAAGGTTAACAGGATGTTATTAGACAGTCAGGGCCACCCAGTAACTAGCTATGATAATAAGTCTGGCATCAATCGCCTAGTAGAAGCACCCCTAGCGCATTGTAATAATGTCGAGGACGCATTGCAATGGCTTCGTGGGTATTTAATCCGGACCGGTAGTGAACGTATTACAACAGTGGATCAGTTAGCCAGAGAGAGTCGTAAAATTGAGCGGCAATTTGACACGTACATTAAAGAGCGTGTACCGGAAGGGCTGTGAGTTATGCCTAAACACACTAAGAAGCGTTCAACGATTAAACGGAAGCACCGGCGCATGAAGCAACATGCCGAAGCAAACAAAGCTAAAGCACAGGATAATAAGCAATTGGCCAAGGAATATGATCCATACAACATTGATAAGCGGGCGTTCGGGGAGGATTAAAAATGAGTGATGAAATGAAAGAGCTACGTAGGCGATTAATAAATGATGCTATTAGTTGCCAAGTAGAAGGCGACACGAAAACAAAAGACGGAATTACGATTGTCTTGTTTGAGATGGAACACTTAGATAAGCCTTACTTTGGTACTGATTATTCGCAAGGAGATGGCGACGATGATTAAGTTTAGAGCGTGGGATAAAGCGACAAGTAGCTATCGTAAGGTGCTAGAAATTGAGTTTTACCCTGACGGCGAGTTAAAAAAAGTCAAAGTAGCAGGCCTTCAACGTAAAGGCACAATAACACCTGATAATCTGGTGCTAGAACAGTTTACCGGCCTGAAAGACGCGAACGGAAAAGAAATTTATGAAGGCGATATTTTACAGCCAGTCATTTCTTGCACTAAGAGGAATATTGGCAAACCTTTTGAAGTTAAGAAAGGCAATTATGTATACGGTAAATGGATTTCTAAGGATGTTTCTAGCAAGGGATTTGGCGTAGATGGGGACTATTTCAGTAATGAAATTCGGCTAATTGGCAACGTGCACACTAACCCGGAGCTGCTGGAGGAAAGGTAACTGTTAAATCATGAAATGGACAGACAACGAAAAACATCAAATTGCACAACTCGTTACTATGGGACTATCAGATTCAGAGATTGCCGAACGTATGGGCAAGACACGTGCAGCAGTTAAACACTACCGTCAACGCCATGTTACTGATATTAAAATTGAAGATTCCAAAGAGGTCACAACCGAAGCCGATGGCACGCAAACGGCCACGATCCTCATGCGCTTAAAACATGAGCCTGACAAATCACCACGCACAATGCTTGCGCTAACTGGCTATGATCCTGATAAATTCGATTTAATCAGTTCACAATACAAAGTATATGAGCAACACTCAACCGAAGATGGCACAGTTCCTCAATACAGTATCACGGTTAAAGTCCGCCCTAAGGACGACATAAGCGTTTCAGAACTAACCAGTGTAATTAACCATGGCGTTAAGCAAAAGTTCTTAAAACGAACTCCAGCTACGTTAAAACGAATGCTGGTGGTTCCGCTTTACGATTTACATTTTGGAATCAACAGTTATGATAATATGAAGCCGTTTTTAGAAAAAATTCAAGCGATTATTTATTCGCACTCGCTACAAAAAATCGTTATCGAACTTGGCGGTGACCTATTACATTCTGATTACCTAAGAACTACAAAAACCGTCAAGGGCACTCAACTAGATCATGTTGATAGTCGCCAGGCATGGGAAGACGCTGCAAATTTTGTCAAAAGCATCATTGAATCGGCTATTAAAAATTCAGACGTCACTGAATTACGAGCCATTGGTGGCAACCACGACTTCGACATGCAGTGGAGCTTTGTTGAAATGATTAAAGCCCGTTATCCACAACTATCCGTATTTAACCCAGGAACATATCGTCAGGTGTTTACATACGGTCAAGTTGCAATCATGATGGCGCATGGTGACACGGCTAAAGCAAAATTGTCACAACTGTTCGCCAACGAATATCCGGCTGAGTGGTCAAGTAGTGTATGGCGTGAGACTCACTGGGGACATTTTCACACGGAAACAGTCAAAGATGATGGTGGGACAATTCAGCGCCAATTTGGAACACCGAAGCCTGCTGATGGGTATGAGATCAAAAACGGCTACACAATGAATCAGCACGTTTTGGAAGTTCTGGAATATGACGTAAATGGTTTATCTGCAGAATACACATTGAAGGGAAATTAGGCAATGAAACGAACGACGATTAGAAAAGTTGAAGATATTCTACGTGACTATCCCAAGATTGACAAGTATATCGAGAAACGTGAACAGGAATTACGTTATCCAACTGTCCCTCGTGATGATAATGTCGGAGGTGGCAAGGCGCAATACAAGTATCCGGAAACGACACTCAACACGATTATCACGATTGATGACGATCGGCGCATTAACACATTGAAGCGTCAGCGAGAAGTGATTGATGATTGTTTAGACGGCGTTGGCCGTGATACAGAAGTAATTATAAATGAGCTATATTTTAAGAAACACCAGCAGTACACAATTGACGGATTAATTGCAAATCATATGATAAATGTTAGCCGTCGAAAAGCGTTTGACTTAAAGAAAACTTTTATCAACGATTGCGCTAAGGGGTTTGGATTGTATGAAATATAAAAACGTGCACTAATCGTGCACTTTCGACCCCTATAATCGTGCTAAATTGGTAGTATGCCAAATGTGATTGACGTGCATGAAGTAATCCTCCAAATTACAGACTGGTAATCGCTGTGGACTAATTGGTAAGCCACAAAGGAATGCGGGTTCGATCCCCGTCAGCGATATAGTTATACAGCTCAGTAAGCCCAGTTAATCACTGGACTTTTTTGATACATACGATTAGGAGGAACCACAATGAATATGGAAGACAACGAGGCTATTGAGAATGATTGGAAAAAAGTTAATCTAGAACTATTCGGGGTACAATATCCATTCTGTTCAAGCAACGAGGCAACTCATGGTAAAGATGACTAACACAAAGTATGGCTACGTCACGCCACAAGAAGCGGAGATGGATGCCCACTTAGATAAATGGGTGAAGCGTCGTTCTAAACGTAAACGGAGGAAGCAACATGCCAAGAACAAGAAGATGCCGCTATCCTAACTGCCATGCGATGGTCACTTTCCCTGACCACTATTGTCAGCAACACTATGAGCATGAAGCTGAGTACTTGGCTAGTCGGCAACGTTGGGCACGTAGCAATGACAAACAATACACACACAAGTACAACACGGTTACACGTTATCGTAATGAGGATAAGCGTCAGCAATACAATTTCTATCGGACAAGGCAATGGTCACATCTAAGGCAACAAGTCCTAGAGCGTGACCATTACTTATGTGCTTACTGTAAAGTGCAAGGCGTTATCACACCTGCTAAAACTGCGGATCATATTGTACCGATTGAGTTTGATGAAACATTGAAAGCTAACGTTGATAACTTAGCTGTTATCTGTAGTAAGTGTCACCGACTCAAGACAGACTGGGAACAGGCACACTATGGAACAGGTCAAGGCAACGAATTGCAAAGCGTAACGCCGATCAATGATGTATCAGCAATCGTTGTGTTAATGAATGAGAAATAAAGTTAAATCAATTTATTGGTGCCTGTCGTTCTATTTAAGCAATTTTAAATTTATGAATGTAATTGGTCACGATGAGAATTAAAACAACCCCCGCCCCCTAACACGTCCCAGGAAGAGCACACCCAT
>CALFSK010000025.1 GCA_937916845.1 uncultured Lactobacillus sp.
CTGGTTCTGGTTCTGGTTCTGGTTCTGGTTCTGGTTCCGGATTTGGTTCTGGTTCTGGTTCTGGTTCTGGTTCTGGTTCTGGTTCTGGTTCTGGTTCTGGTTCCGGATTTGGTTCTGGTTCCGGTTCCGGTGCTGGTTCCGGTGCTGGTTCTGGTGCTGCGAGATCCTGTTCATAAATAAAGGTCACCACTTGCTCACCATCGCCATACTGCCCGTCTTTATCACCTTCAACGGCCGTAAGGTGCCAACCTTCAATGTCTTCAGGTGCCACTGTATAATCGGTTCCAAACTTTCCCTCGAGCGTTTGACTAGGTCGTAAAGGCTTGTTGTCCATACCCACATAGTGCACCGTAACTTTTCCAATCTTCTTACGGTAGTTGAGTACAATATCGACATCCCGGTCGCCAAACTTTCCCGTTAATTGACCATCTGCTACGGTTAGCGCTTGACCATCCTGTTCCGCAGAAACAAAGTCATATCCCGGCACGACCGGAACGTCAATCGTCCAATCCAATCCGGGTACTCCGGTCGGGGCCGTTACCGGTACGTCGGCAATGGGTTGTCCATCTTCATCCTTAGCTTCGATTGTCACCTTATGTTTGGTTTTTTCCAACACAAACGTGACCGTATTTAATTGATCGCCAACAATCCAATTAGTGTCTCCTTGAATCGTTTTAATGCTAAACCCTTTTTGCTTTAGCGTAGCGAGAGCGGCGGTCACTTGCGAATTTTTCGTCAAGTCCTGCGTCTGTCCAATCTGGTCAAACAAGTTTAACGCTTGCGCCAAAGCGTTGCCGTCTTCATCAACAAAATTAACTTGGGCGTTGCCAGCCTGATCATCGATTAAATAAGGAATTACAACCCGACCACCGAACGGATAACCCGTTGTCGACCCGTTAATCCCAGCCGTTTTAAACTCCATAACTAGCATGCCTTGTGGGGACTGGAAGTTTTGCCACTCAATTTCGTAATCGTTAAGGTTAACACCGGTCGCCGTCGTAAATTGCGTTGACGGTGTTAAGGCAACCCGGTTCCCGTTAAGATCAATGATGTAGGCCGATGTTGTATACTTGCCCGTCTTTGGGTCAACGTGGATGCGAACTGGTGGCAAGTTGATTTGCTGGTTTCCCACTGGGTACCCACCGTTTAGTGTCTGTGTCGCATCATGGATCACACTAATATCACTGACCCAGTTATGTGCCACCGATAGCATTTCCAAGTGCCGCATTCCCGCGATGGGCGTCAGGTCACTGACCGACGTATCTTGGATGATTAGCTCAGTTAAATCCATGCCTTGTAGCGCACTAATATCTTTCAGCTTACTCCGTCCTTGATTATACGGATAACCGTGGTCGCCTAAAGCATTCAAGGAAATTGTGACCGTAAACCGCTTGAGATTTTTAGCGTATTCAAGTCCTTTTAAGCTCTCTAAATTTAGTGACGCATCTAAATACGCCTTATCTTCTCTTTGGTAATTAATGTCTGTCGACCAACTATCGTCCAAGTCCGCTAACATTTGTTTGGTAATCTGACTAACATCCGTGATCTGTAAATGCTGGTTATGTTGCAAATTATACAAGACAATGTACTGCAGATTCTTGTCTGGCATCCATACGTTAATATCTTCAGGTGCTTCCGTGGTGCGAGCAAGGGGCACGGGTGCGGTTGCCACGGGAACTGCTGTCTTAGCCTGTTCGTCCGTCAAACTGTCCGCGTCAGTTTCTGAGTGCTCTAAAACTGCTGCTGAGTCCGGCAACCCCTCATTATCTGATTCATTATTAGCTGATTCAGTCGCAATCACTTGCGCTTCAGAATCGGTTTGTTCAGTGACGTTCGGTGTCTCTGCTTGTGACTCAACAACCGTCTCGTTGGACACCGGTGCCGACTGGTCAGAAACTGGTGCCACGTCATTTTCTGTTAGATTAGTATCGGAATCGGTTTCATTCGTCCCCATACGGGTTGATTGGGTTTGATTGCGCGATGTTGTGAGTGTAACGGTCTTGTCAAAACTGCTTTCATCAGTTTTAGCGCTTACAGTGTCCTGCGTTTCGGTCATGGGTTCAGCTGTGGCTGCCTGAACCTCCAATTGATTGTAAACACCAACCATCAGAACTGTCGCTCCTGCAGTTAGCCATCTTTTACCACTTTTGTACATTTTGTAATGAACCTTTTCAGAATTCATATCAGGGATAAACTCCTTTCCGTGTTGCCTATTTTCTATCGCACATCGGAGTATACGGGAAGCATCCTAATTCGTAAAGTACCCAAATTAAGCAAAAAGCCACTCAAGCTGATTTTTCGTCAGTCGTTGAGTGGCTCGCGTTATTTTCTTAAGTGCTTATAAATCGCGTTCTAATTGGTCTACAATGGCCCGCACGTCATCAGTTGTCTTAGTTTGCATTAATTCGTTACGAATTTCAGCTGCATGCCGCATCCCGCGGACGTAAATTTTAAAGAACCGTTGTAAGGGCGCGAAATGACCTTGTAAACCCAAGTCAACAAATTGATCGTATAGGTCGACTTGGTAACGTAAAAGTTCTAATAAATCCTTAGTGGAATGTTCTTTAGGCTCTGCTTCAAAAGCGTACGGATTTTGAAAGATACCGCGCCCAATCATGATACCATCCACACCAGGGTGTTGTTCAGTTAGCTGAATTCCCGCTTGATAGTCTAGAATGTCCCCGTTAATTTGTAATAGCGTATCCGGTGCGATGGTGTCTCGCATCTGAACCAAGTTATCGATCAGCTCATAGTGGGCTGGGACCCGACTCATTTCCATCTTAGTCCGCACGTGCACGGTCAAAACGGGCACCTGTTGTTTCAATAGGAATGGAATCCACGTCTCGTATTCTTCAACGGCGTCAAATCCTAACCGGGTCTTCACGCTGACGGGTAAATCTGCCTGACGAGCGCCTTCGATAACTTCCTTGGCCCGATCGAAATGGCGGATAAGGTCACTCCCGCTATGGTTTTTAATCACGGCCATATCTGGACAACCCATGTTTAGATCAATCGCCTGATAACCTTGACGAGCAACTTCATGGGCGGCTTTAACGAAGTCTTCCTCCGAATTCCCCCATAGTTGCACAATTGGTTTGGGATTTTCTTCGGGATCGACATAAAGCCGTCCCAACGTCGTAAATTTTGCTTTGGGGTGGGTAATGCTTAAAGCGTTGGTAAATTCCGTATAAAATACATCTGGTGCGGCTGCCCGCATCACGACCCGCCGAAATACGGAACCGGTGACTGCCTCCATGGGCGCTAAACTAAAAAACGGGCGGTGCGCTGCTTTTGCTTCTTTGACAACACCTTGCCAATAAGCCGACTGCGTCATATTATTGCCATTCCCTTCTAAAACATTTCTCTGTTAACACAATAAAACTATCATAGCGATTATTGCGAGTTCTGTACAATATTTTAATTGCCATCCCAAAATTGAAACTCAAAGTTCAAAAACAAAAGTGCTTGTCAGTCAACCGATATAACAACGTTGGGACCAATAAATTTGTTAATCTTCCCGCTTCCGGTCGTCCGTGATTTCATCTGCCGTGGCGACCGGTTCAAGCCAAGGAGCGGTCTTGAACCTCACTTGAGAGCCGAAAAAGTGCGTCTCTCAAGGTGTCGGTGGCGTAAATCGGGAAATCACCGATTAACGCCACACTCACGGCAGATTCATCACGGACAACCTCCAGCTATATATCAAACTTGACCAGTTTATTTTAAACCAATCTTAGCGTAGCGGGTAGAACCAGCGGGCCGTTTCGGCACCGTAACCTGACGTTTTTTCCAGGTTACAGTGCGGGGCGACTTGAAAGACTCGCACTTTGAGGCTTTCAAGCGAGGCGGAAGACCGTTTTTTGTCTGTAGCCGACCCCATGGCCCACTGATTCTGCCGGCGAAGCGCCGAAAAATCCTGAGTTTCTAACGAGAAGCAGTGCCATCGAAGCAATTGGACTAATTCCAGCATTTTCAATCTTTAAATTGGATGATAAAAGTTGGCTACCCGTAACCCGGTCCGGTTGTCACCAACACTTTTATGATGGTATCGACCACAAAAAAAGGTAACGGAAAATGCCTTCCCGTTACCGCTAAAATAGCAAAATTGATTAAAATCGATTATTTAAATAATAATAAAGCTAACATTAACAGTCCCACCATCAATAAGATGTTTAAGAATTCGGTCCGTAAGTTAGTTAACTTCAGCGAGCTGAATGTGACACCGGCGCCAGCATCCATATATCTGAAGAAAACCCCACTAAGTACGATACCAACCATTAAGACAACTAAAAACAATACTCCCGTCATCAACATTACAAACTCAACTCCTCATCCGGTAAAATTTTAAGCCCCTTTTCAGGCCACATTTATTGTGGACCTGCCCCCCCTTTTCAAGCAAGCTTTTTCGGTTGAAAACACGGGCTTCTTAGCATTTTTTTATTAACAAAATCACGGCTAATTGAGCAGAAAAATTCCGCGTGTTAAAATAAGAATTAACCATAAATGAACGGATGAAAGTGTGATTACGATGACCATTAATGATCTCCAAGCATTTACCATGGTGTACGATTTGCGACATATTTCTAACGCCGCCGTGGAACTCCACCTCTCACAATCTGAGCTTTCTAAACAGATGCACGCGCTGGAAACCGAATTAAATATTAAACTACTTGATACTTATAATAAACGGAACCTCAAAATCACGCCCGCGGGTGAAGTCTTTTATCATCACGCCCAAAAGATGATTGCCGATTACGAAAAGATGCTCCAAGATTTAGCATCCAACCGACCGTCAACCTTTAAACAACTCACAATCGGCTCAATTCCGGTCTCGGGGCAGTATACTATTGCGCAAAAAATCGGGACGTTTGGCCAACAACACTCAGAAATCGACCTTAAAGTGATTGAAGGTGAAGGCAATCAAATCGTGACCCAATTGTTAGCAGGAAAATTGCAAGCGGCCATCATTCGAGATACCCAAACTCACCAGCTCCAACCAACGGATTTTGTTAAACAAGCCTTACTACAAGATGAACTAATGATTATCTTACCGGTAAACCACCCGCTGGCGACAAGGCCAACGATTCGAATCAAAGACCTCGCACATCAAAAAATTGCGACGCTCCCACCAGGTTCGGGTGTTTACGAACCCATCACCCAGCTCTTTGCACGTCAGGGCGTGACGCCCAAGTTTTTCTTTGAAAGCACCCACATTGAAACGTTGCTCAGTATGCTGGGGGAAAATAACGTCACCTTACTGTTTAAACAATCGGCGTTACCCTTTATGAATAACCAGTTCGTCATGCGGTCATTGGCTATTCCGTTCATGAGTCAATTGACCTTTGTGTACCCGCAACGCAGTGGTAATCAACTTCTAACTAATTTAATTGACTCTTTAGTGATTAACCGTCCCACCAATTAATGAAAAACAGTCAGTTACCAGATTGGAAACACTAATCTGATAACTGACTATTTTTTTGCCTTAACTATCAAAAACTAGTATTGGATTAATTCCAACATGACAACCGTATTTAGCGAAGTCGGACAGGAACAATATGCTGTGTCGGCAATAACAGCCGGCGTTTTCTTAGCCGGGTGTTATTGCGGGGTGACTCAAAGACGTGGTTTATCGGCTTTGAATCAAGGTTCCAGACCGAACTTTGGCTGGAGCCGTCCCCCATAGCATATCGTTTCTGTCCGACGAAGCGGTTTAAAACTGCTTATTCCAAATACTTCTTCCAATCCGGCACTTCTTTGAACTGGGCGCGTTCAAATTGGTCCTTCATATCGAACGGAACGGTCCCATCGATGACTAATTTTGAACTCATTCCACGGAAACGAATGGACTTGGGATCGTATTCAGGGCGTTCGGATGGGTCTAGCGGATGGTTGCGCATTCCGGGCAAGACCATTAAGTCCTGATCAGCTTGAAAACGGGTATTCATCGTCCAAATAACATCGTTCATATCAAAGATATCAACGTCTTCATCTACCAAGATAACCGTCTTTAACTCTTTAAACGCGGCAAACGCCAGTAAGGCAGCTTGACGTTGAATCCCTTCGTCAGCTTCATTTTCCTTATGAATTTGCATAATGGTCATTAACTTCCCACCACCAGCGGGCGGATTATAAACATTCGTGACCTTACCAGGAATCGCACGGTCAACTAACTGTAAGATGCTAGCTTCGGTCGGAATTCCCGCCATGCTGACGTGTTCTTCCGAAGGGCCAATCACGCTCTGCATAATCGGATGTTTACGGTGGGTGACCGCCGTGACTTTGATCACTTGTAACGCGGGGTTCGCATCCCCATCGTACCCTGGAAATTCGGGCATTGCTTTACCCGTATGCGTATTGATGTCTTCTTGAATCCGCTCGTTTGGCATAATGTAGCCTTCCAGCGTAAATTCAGAACGTGCGATTGCCTTTTCATCAACCGTTAGACCGTCCACCAATTGAACGGCTTGCTGCCGAATTGCGCCCGCAACGCCTAATTCGTTATACCCAAACGGCGTGGTCGGTGGCTCAAAGGTTGCCCCAATGGTGACTGCGGGGTCTAACCCAATGTTGATCGTAATGGGCATAGGTTCATTCACTTTCTCGTACTCTTCCGCAAACGCCCCAATGTGCCGACCACCAGGCATGATGTAAATGCCTAACGTATCCTTATCTTCTAAAACCATCCGGTGAATGGTCACGTCGCTCTTCGACTTATCGCGATTAGAGCCCAGTACCACGCCTACCGTAATATAAGGTCCGGCATCAACCGGGGTATTGGTCGGTGCCGCCACAAGCTTTCGAATATCGAAGCCCTCGTCTGTGGCTTTATAGACAACTTCCTGCACTGGAGCCGCATTTTCAGCGACCGTCACTGGCTCGATTGGGTTTGAAACGGACTCATTTAAAAACTGCCCTAACGTTTGGTAGTTGTGATGAAACATTTTGCCGACACGCCGCCGACTTGCCATCAAACCGATTAGAACCCGGGTATCCGGGAATCCCTTGACACGATTAAACATCATCGCTGGGCCTTCCTTAGTTGGCCGCTCAACGGTCCCACCCGCACCAATATAGCGGTAGACACCTGCTAGTTCAGCATCTGGATCGACTTCAACGTCTGTCTCGTGATAACTCTGCGGATCATCCTTGATTTCATCAAGCACCCGCCGTAAATCCCATGGTTGTTCTGCCATCAGCTCATCTCCTAATTTAGTTTACAAGTTCATCATACGGCTAGACCCAGCAAGCTTCAATTCGAAAACGGCTCACCTATTATTCGCTAATCGAATATCAGATAATTCCCCATACGCTTCAACTCAAAAAGGCGGCGCATGAAAATTTTCACGTAACCGCCTCTTTTCTGTTTCAAGCTAACTGAACGCTGACTAGCTATAACTTTTATCGCATTAATTTTCGCTCACACTGCCGCGCCGCTTGATAAAGGCCTACCATAGCAGCAATCAAGCTTCCCGCCGTAACAATGGTTTGCATAATTGGTTTTAATCGCATTGCGTTCACCCCTTAAAACTGTGACGGATCCGTGACAATCTCATTATCCGCCCGTCGGCCAAGTGCCATCAACTGACTAACAAGCAAATTTTGGGTCGCCGTCAGTCGTAACTGCTTTGAAAAAATCGTATACGTAATGTAATTCGCTAAACGGCTAATCAAAGGTTCGTCGATTTGTGATTGTCCCGTCAAATCGTGTTCACCTAAAAATAGCGCCTGGCGAATCTCTTGAAAGCCGTGTGCGTCAACCGTTGCCAACGTTTCAGCTAATGCTCGCATAATCCCCCGTGCTTCGCAACTCATTCTTGTTGCCACCCCTCTTGGTTCAATTTTCAGTATAGTCTTTTTCAGAAAAAAATGAACGCCGATTGCATGACTCTAGACGAGGTGTAAACTATTAACTATAGGGGGCATCAACATGTCAAAAGAAACAGATCAAGCAAATGTAACCGCATTACTCAAGGCCATCAGTACGGCTTTTCAGGACCCACAAGTTCAGGATGATGCGGATCTCAGTGCATTATTAGTCAAGAATTCTAAGCAACTGAGTGAATCGGGGGACTATCACAAAGCCGCTGCCGATTTGAATCAGGGCCTGCGCTATTGGGGAATGGCTCACTTACACGGCCCTAAGGCACTCAATGACCTTTACCAGGCCACCATTGACGGGACGCGTGGTCGGGCTTACCAACGCCAACCAACTGGATTCGACACTAAATAGCATTTACTTCTTACAATTTAAAAAGACGAAACCGACCGTTGAAAATGACATCATTTTCAACGGTCGGTTTGCTATTTATTTAGGCCGTCACACTCGTTTGACTAGACCACTTCCAACTGTAGTTGTTGTGATTCAACCCATTTAGCCGCAAGTAATACCCGGTATAAGACAACCGAGATGACTGCTGGAATTAAAACACCCGTCACTAAGTAGACCATAAACGTGTTCATGTTCGTCGACGCCAACGTGATCGGCGCAATCAAGGAATTTAACCCCAACCCAGCTAACTTATAACTCGTAGAAAAATGAAAGACTAGGGTTGCAATGGGTGCTGATACCACGGCGGCAACCATTGGCGGGATTGCTAACCGCGGATTTACTAGCAAGTTAGGAAATTGTACTTTCGGTGTAATGATACCTTGTGCGATATTAGCACCCAGATTGTTTTGTCGAAATGACATGATGGTGAACCCGACGAATTGTGCCGTTGTTCCGATCAAGGCTGCCCCTGAAGAAACGGGATCGAGCATAACCGCCACGGCTAAGGCCGCCGATGAAGCCGGCGTCATCAAGAACAGTGCCCATGCCAGGGAAACGGCCATCGAACCGATCAACGGGTTGACCTTCATCGAAGTGGCAATGAACTGACTCAGCCAAACCAAGGCTGGTGTGGTCACTGCCGCTAAACCTAACCCAACAACTGACCCAACAAAGGTCGCAGCTAGTGGCACTAGCATCATGTCTAGGGGCGTCTTCCCCGTCAAATAATTACCAACGAGTACGGCAACTAGCCCCGCGGCCACCGCAGAAATGGGTTGCCCGGTCGTAAAGACCGTACTCTGTGCGGCTTGCGCCAACGTGTGTCCGGTCGCCGTCACGCCGTTCGTGGCCGACTGAGAGAAGAACACCGCATTAGCGCCAATGGTTGAAGAAATCATGGCACTAAACGTCACCAACGTGTTGCTTTTAAGCATCGTTGCGATGGCAACCCCGAACGCGGGGCCTAGTAAGACTTGGGCGATGGCGCCAACTTGGTACAGTGCGCCCCAATGTAAAAAATTTGCCAATGATTGCAACAGTAATCCAATTCCCAAGCAAACTAAAATTGCATTTGAAACTCCAGCGGATACCTTATAAACGTAATCCATGGTTGTCATCTTATGTGTCGCTTCTTCAGCGTGTGTGTTTTCCATATGTATGCCTCCATTTTAATTAATAACAATTAGATTAGAAATATGTGAGAATGCTATTATTTTGCCATTGCTCATGAAAACTGTCAACCAGTTTTTCATAATCAGTTTAAATACTTTGAATTAAAAAGGAAATCCAGGATTTTGCATCTGCTAACCCCTTAAATACTGAGGAAAATTAAGTCATCCGGCAATAATGAAACTGGGATAAGACAAAAAAAGTTATTCAGAAATATCAAAATATTCCTGAATAACTTTTTCTAATATTGTGGTCGAAATGTGCAATAAAAGGCAATTTGCTCCGCTTAACCCGGAATCAGCGCCCATTCCAATCCCAGGAATAATCACTGATTCCACGTTAATGCTCACAAACTAACCGCCTTCTGGCCCACTCTGATCAAAATTAATTATTTTAATTTACTATGAATGACAATTTCAATTGCTAATTAGACCGGTTAAAACCAGTGCCGAATCAACGCACTACCACCAAGCGTTAAGACTGCCAGTAAAATACCAACTGAGCGTAAGGCATGGCTATCAGCTGCGGATTCACTAGTTTGTGGTAATTTACCACGGTTTTGAGTGGCTGGTGTTGCCGCATCGGCTTGGGTGACCGTCGTCTTTGCACTCGACTTCTTAGTCGCTGGTGTCGATGAACTTTGAGCAGGTGCTTGACTAGCAACAGGCTGTGAACTAGAACTAGTCCCTGCGCCCGTTCCGTTTTCAAACCCACCGTCAACATCGATCGTCCCCGTATCTTCATCGATACCTGGGTTCGGATTAGTATTGTCTTCAGGATTATCAGGTTCCGTGACGCTGGTATCCGTATCAGTCCCACCATTGGAATTCGAGTTTTCATCTGGCGTACTCGTTACGTTAGATGAACTGGAGCTTGCCGAATTATCACTTGATGAACTGGAACTTGCAACACTTGAACTTGATGAACTAACACTCGATGAGCTAGAACTTGAAGCACTTGAGCTTGATGAACTAACACTCGATGAGCTAGAACTTGAAGCACTCGAGCTTGATGAACTAACACTCGATGAGCTGGAACTCGAAGCACTTGAGCTTGATGAACTAACACTCGACGAGCTGGAACTCGAAGCACTTGAGCTTGATGAACTAACACTCGATGAGCTGGAACTCGAAGCACTTGAGCTTGATG
>CALFSK010000026.1 GCA_937916845.1 uncultured Lactobacillus sp.
AGGTTATGCTGACAAATTTGTCCAAAAATTCGGATTAAATTTGCAATCTACCATCTCTTTAGAAGAACAATATTAATATGACTTATTGTCTAATTTTTCAATAACGGTACATAAATCACCAAACTTGGCATTTCCCCACCTAACCCATATAATTAAAAAACAATCATTGCATTGAAAACGTTTAACAAGGAGGACGACCATGCATTTAGTTCAAGCATTTTTACTTTCATTCACCGCATTTTTTGCAATTATGAACCCCTTTGCTAACTTGCCAATGTTCGTCAGTTTGACTGCTGATAACAGTCGCAAGGAAATCAACGCGATTGCCCGACTGGCTTTTATCGTGGCGACCGTCATCGTGGTACTGTTTGCCTTTCTCGGAAATTACATCTTCACCATTTTTGGTATCAACCTTGCTGCACTCCGCATCATGGGCGGAATCATTTTGGGGTTGATTGGTTACCACATGATCCAAGGTAACGTTTCGCCGATCCAGCACGATCCCGAAAAATCCGTTAAGGATTCCGTCAACAGTAGTAACACCAACGTCGCGATTTCTCCGCTAGCCATGCCAATTTTGGCCGGCCCCGGAACCATTGCCACCACCATGAACTTGGCTAGTGGAACTAACCCCTTCATCGTCGTGGCCGCGTTCGTTGTTTTAGCAGTCATTGCTTACTTCATTTTTATCTACGGTGAACAAATCATGGACAAGCTGGGCAACAACATCATGAACGTGATCACCAAGTTAATGGGGCTGATTTTAGCAACCATCGGCGTCAAAATGCTGATCGTGGGTGTACAAGCCGCCTTCCACCTTTAAAATAAAAACGCACCCCCAAAGTCGGCTAGTTCGTGAGCATTAACAAGGAATCGTTGGTTATGCATGAACATGGTTACCAATTACCTATTAAGCGACGCAAACTGACTTTGGGAGCACGTTTTGGCTTTATTATTTAAAAATGTTTTCTAATTTAATTTTATTATCAATCGTTTAAGAACGGCGTTAATTCGCCGTTCTTTTTATTGGGCAAAATTTTGCATAACGTTCGCAAATTTCACAGCTTTAGCCGATGCTGCCCTCCATCTGAAACTTAATCAACCGGTCTAATTCCACGGCGTATTCCATGGGCAATTGCTTAGTGAAGGGCTCCAAAAATCCCATAATAATCAATTGGGAGGCGGTCGCTTCGTCTAATCCCCGACTTTTCAAGTAGTACAGTTGGGCTTCAGAGATTTTCGAAACGTGAGCCTCGTGTTCAATCGTACCGTCGCTCGTTTCGATGTCGTTAACCGGGAAAGTATCGCTGGCACTGTCTTGATCTATCAAAATCGTATCACACTCAACGTGGGACTTAGCCCGTTTGGCCGCCTTAGTGTATTTAATCAATCCTCGGTAGTCCGCCCGGCCGCCGTTATGGCAGATTGCTGCGTTAGCCGAGGTGTTTATTACTAGGCTACACACTCCCAAAACAAGAAGCGCAAAACAAGTGAGGATAATTTTATGTGGCTTCATGTACTCCACCTCTCACAATCTTAAATTTCTTTCGATAACGAATAAAAGTTGTCCGCTTTATACCGGTATTGCGGGCCACGTCCACATCACTCATACCGGCTTGATATAGTTTAAAGGCATGTTGTAAGCGGGGATCATCTTGGTTATATTGTGCTTTACGGCCATGGTATTTGCCCTGCTGTTTAGCGAGGGCAATGCCTTGTTGTTGACGTTCAATAATTCGTTTACGTTCGCTTTCGGCTTGGTACTTATACAATTCAATAATGAGGTTAGTCATCAGTTGGCGCAAGTTCGGATCAGAGATGCCGGTCATCGATGGTAAATTTAACACATCTAATGTAGCTCCCTTATCCTGAATGCTATTCATGATTTTGGTTAGGTCTTGATTATTTCTGCCTAATCGATCTAATTCAGTGACCAAAACAATATCCCCTTCACGGATATAGGCCAGCATTTTTTGCAGTTCTGGCCGATTAGTGTTAGCCCCACTTAAT
>CALFSK010000027.1 GCA_937916845.1 uncultured Lactobacillus sp.
AAACATTGCTAACGCTTATATCAGTGCTGCTATTTAATTAAAATGCGACATCCCAACAACGGGGTGGCGCATTTTTGTTTGCAATGCGGTGACAAATAGGCCGGAATCAAAATAAGTGAGTGATAACTCATTTTAATGTTGACAAACCGAGATGTACTGATTATACTAAGGCCATTAAGTGAGTGAGTATACACTCGCTTTGAGAAAGAGGGTTATTAAAATGGTAACGGATTATGTCATCGCCAAGCAGGTCAGCAAGCACTTTGGTCATCAGCAAGTGCTCAATCAGATTGATTTGACACTGCCGGCTGGAATGATTTATGGCTTGATTGGGCCATCAGGAGCTGGGAAGACCACCTTGATCAAGAGTATTTTAGGGATGGAAGCTGTGGATAGTGGCACTGTTAAAGTCATGGATACGGTGATGCCCAATAGGGCGGTAATGGCACAAGTAGGGTATATGGCCCAAAGTGACGCTTTGTATGAGACACTAACGGCCCGTGAAAACCTGACCTTGTTTGGGCAATTGATGAGCGTTCCAAAAATAAAGTTAGCACAGATGATTGATTATGCAGCCGGATTAGTTGATTTAACGTCCCAATTAGACAAGCGGGTCAGTGGCTATTCGGGTGGGATGAAACGGCGCTTGTCGTTGGCAATTGCCCTGATTCAGGATCCCCAATTATTGATTTTAGATGAACCGACCGTTGGGATTGATCCAGAATTACGGCAACAAATTTGGACCGAACTAAATAAGCTCAAGGATACCGGTAAGTCGATGCTCGTGACAACGCATGTCATGGACGAAGCAGAACGGTGTGATTATCTCATGTTGATTCGGCACGGGATTGCGCTTGCTGAGGGGACACCCGCGGCACTGAAACAACAGTATGCAGTAGATACGATCGAACAGGTCTTTTTGAAAGCGGGGCGGATGCAAGATGCGAACGATGGCAATCGTTAGACGAGTTTTTAAGCAAATGTTACGTGATAAGCGTACCTTGGCGCTGATGTTTTTGGCACCATTGCTGATTATGACGCTGATGTATTTCTTATTTCAAAACAACACGACGCAAGTAGCAAGCTTGGGTGTTCATCATGTAGACCAATCCGTGGTTAACGTGATCGATACCAAAAACGTGACGATTCATCATTATGATAGTTCACAGGCACGGAAAATGATTAAGCAGCATGATCTAGATGGCTATTTGACTCAGAAAAATGGTCAATTGACGATTACTTATTCAAATAGCAATCCAACCAACACGTCTTTAATTAAGGCGAGTTTACAATCAGGATTAGTCAAGTTGAAAATGAAGACGCTGGTGACCGTTACTAAGAAACAGCGCGCGGCCCTTGAATCGCAACAAGCCGCTTTGAAGAAGCTGACAGCAGCCCAGACACAAGCAACGGTGACCAAGCTGAAGACTGCCATTGCACAAGCCCAGGCCCGCGGTGACCAGGCAACTGCTGAGAAATTACAAAAGCAACTCAAGCAGGCCACAGCCACGACGTCTAGTTCGACTCAGTCAGCTAAAGCAACCAGTTATACGACTAAGTCTCATTATATTTATAGTAGTAGTGATTCAACGTTCTTTGAAAACTTTTTTCCAGCCTTTCTCGGTTTCTTTGTCTTCTTCTTTGTGTTCTTGATTTCTGGCGTTTCACTTTTGAATGAACGCACTACTGGAACCCTAAGCCGGCTACTTGCAACCCCAATTCGACGGAGTGAAATTATTATGGGCTATCTAATTGGTTATGGGGGCTTTGCCATCATTCAGACTGTCCTGACCGTTGTTTTCACAATTACGGTCTTCAAGATTCACTTAGTTGGTAGTATTTGGCTGGTCTTTCTGACTAACTTATTATTAGCGTTAGTGGCTTTGACCTTGGGTATCTTTATTTCCACCTTTGCTAACTCAGAATTTCAAATGATTCAGTTTATTCCACTGATTGTTGTACCACAAATCTTTTTTGCTGGGTTGGTTCCAGTCGATGGCATGGCCAGTTGGTTGCAAGCAATTGCCCACATCATGCCGTTATACTATGGTGCTAATGCGATGACGGCTGTTGTGACAAAGGGTGCTGGGCTTGGCGATATTGGTGTCAATTTGTTAATATTAGTAGGGTTTATGGTCGTACTAACAATGTTGAATATTGTTGGAATGAAACGTTATCGGAAGGTGTGAGGATATGGAACGACCACGGATACGGGATTATTTTCAACAGGATCTAAGTCAGAATGAAACGATTACACCTAAGCAACGGGCCATCCTCCAGGCAAGTCTCGATTTGTTTGCTGAAAAGGGTTTTGACCAGACCAGTACTAGTGATATTGCACAACGGGCCGGCGTTGCGGAGGGGACGGTCTATCGGCGGTATAAGACTAAGGTTGCCTTACGGGATGCCATCTTAGCACCAATTACCGCGCACATTGTGCCAATCTTAGCGAGTGATTTTTCAGAGGATAAATTACGGCAGCGTTATCCCAGTCTACAGGCATTCGTCACAGCAATTTTTACGGACCGAGTTGCATTTGCTAAAGCTAACGTGAAAGAGTTAAAGGTCATTTTTGAAATGGCAGCTTTTGACACCGAACGACGCGAACAGATTCTTAGCCAGATTGCGCCTAAGATGGTCAAGCAGATGGAAAGTGTCATAAATCAACTAAAAGCAGATCATTTGATTGTGGATTGGCCGAATGATTTGATACTGCAAAGTTTGTTATCGCAGCTATTCGGTTACCTAGCGCAGTTAATGCTGGAATTGCCGGGAACTGAAATTGAGCGCGAACAAGCGTATTTGATTACGGTGATGACCAAAATATTGACCCCGGGTGAACATGATCAAATTACTGGTCAGTGAGCTAACTGTTACTTGATATAAACTAAAGCCACTTCTGTACTTAGCGGTCATTTGAACGCTAAGTACAGAAGTGGCTTTGGTCGTTGCTACGCGTGTTCGTTTGTTAATCTGCTAGTATCGTCATTTTATTCAACAAACTAGTTTGTAACTGGCTGAGTGTGGTCGTCATGTAGACCGGGTAAAGATCTGGGTTGACGAGCCGCTGGGTTGTTCGTGGGAGCTCGGCAAGTTTAGCCTGGGTCGTTGCCTGAATGGTTGTAACCGGAATTGACGTGGTGTTGGACAAATCTACCGGCGCGAGTAA
>CALFSK010000028.1 GCA_937916845.1 uncultured Lactobacillus sp.
TGTAAAACTTCTGTTTATTTAAAACGGTCGCTTGCGGTGTTTCTAAGAAGACCTCGTCGGACTTTTGTGCTTGCTGTTGGTGATCGATTTGTTGCTTAATGGCTGCACTGCCAGTCAATTGCGTGGGAACATCAGCAATCAATTTTTCCACGAACTTTTTGATTTGGTTCAAAAAGTTATCCGGGGTGCGTTCTTCGGTACTGATTTGTTGTAACGCTTGCTCCCATTTAGCCGTCATTTCTGGGCTAGTTAGCAAGGGTTCGAGTTCAACCGCTTTACATAAAGTAATTCCGGCTTCACTGACGTGTAGCTTGTTCTTTTCAGTGACGAGATAGCCGCGTTTCTTTAACACTTCCAGCACATTGGCCCGAGTTGCACTTGTCCCAATGCCTTGCACATCTTTAAGAATCGCTTGGGCTTCTTCATCATCAAGTGTTTTACCGGCCGTCTTCATTGCCGTAATTAAGGTACCTTCGGTAAAGGGCACCGGTGGTGTCGTTTCTTTTTGCGGTGTTTGCAGATTTGCTTGGACTTGATCGCCTTGGTGAACGAGCGGTAAAGTTGCTACTTCTTGCTGCTCGGTTTTGGTTTCATCAAATAGAACTTGCCAACCTTGCTTAGTTGGGACCTTACCGGTTGCTTTAAAATTAGCATCGCCGACCTGGGTAATAATGGTGGTTTCTTCGTACTCGTACGGATCAGCAAACATGGCTAATGTGGTTCTTAAAACCAAGTCATAGACTTGTTGCTGTAATTTAGGCAAGCTGGCTAGTTTCTCTTTCGTCGGCACGACTTTAGTCATGATAATGGCGTAGTGTTCTTCAACCTTTTTTCCATTAACATAGCGCTTATTTGGGGTGGTATTGGTTAAAGCGACTGGCTTAGAGACTAAACCCAGATACTTCGTCAGATTAGCCACTAAATAATCAAATTCTTCATCAGTGATATAAGCACAATCCGTTCGGGGATAACTCAGCAACTTGGCTTCATATAAACTTTGAATGGCCGCTAAGGTTTGGCTGGCACTGGCGTGATAACGTTTATTCATGGCACTTTGGAGACTGGATAGTGAGAATAGTTGGGGACTAGCACGCTTTTTGCCTTGTTTTTGGACGTCCTTGATTAAACCGTCCTGCGAGCCTTTATGAACGTGTTTAGCTCGCATGAATGTCATTAGCCCTGCTTCGTCTTTAAATCGCTGATAGGGGTCTAATTTTGCGACGAATTTTTGCTGATTAGCTAGAATTTCCGCATTTAGTTCAAAATAGGGTTCCGGCTTAAAGTTTTTGATTGCCTGGTCTCTTTGATAGACCATATACAAGGTTGGCGTCTGCACGCGACCAATTGAGTACACCCCGCGTACCCCGTTTTGTCTTAATAACAAAGTATATAAGGGACTACCATTCATACCGATCAACCAATCACTAATTTGACGGGTTTGGGCTTCTTTATAAGCCAAATAGTCTTTGTGCCAGTCACCAAGATTTTTAAAGCCGGTAATAATGGCGTCTTTTTCCAAACTATTCAACCATAGCCGTTTAATGGTCTTCTTTTTAACGTCAATCTGGGCTTGGCTCATGATCGACCAGGCAATATTAGAACCCTCTCGACCACTATCGGTGGCGACAATAATAGTATCGGCTTTTGCTAACAGGTCTTTGACGATCCCGTATTGGTCCTTTTTACTAGCTGATACTTCAAACTTGTATTTATCAGGGAAAATCGGTAAATTAGATAAGGCCCATTGCTGATATTTCTGATCATATTTATCCGGTGTGGCTAATTCAACTAAATGTCCGAGACCATACGTGACAAGCGTATTTTCGGGCAAAACAGGGTCGCTAACCATATAGTAACCCTGTTTTTTTGTGCTCTTTTGAAAGGCTTGGACGTATGAACGGGCTTGACTGGGTTTTTCAGCTAAGATAACAGTGGTCATGTTCGTTCACTCCTTGTGATTAAGTTTTTGATCTAATTCTGTTTTACCTTGTTCAGCCGCTTTCAACCAAGTTTCACGGCGCAATTCTTGTTGTTGCTCTATCGATTGTTGCTTCAAATAATGTTGATACCGGTTGATGGCTTTGAGATCTGCATAGGCTGACCAACGGAATAATAAGCCACCCAGCAGTAAAACTAAGGCCATTAGCGCAGTTCCTAAAAAATCGGTATGGTTCGCCGTGAAAAGCTCTTGGTATAAATCCATTAACATGAGGTAAATTCCCATTATATAGAAGATCATGCTAACTAAGTTATCAAAATAGTAAGACAACTTAGTCCGCCGTGAAGGTGTTGTAAAAGGATCGGTTCGCATATCTTTTTTGGCTTTTTCCAATAACCAGTGTGCGATTTTCTTCATAACTATTTTTCCTCCTAGTGGTTACGGAAATAATTTTGAAACATTCTCATGGCACCCATACCAGCACTTTTAGTCACACCGGTTGAAGCCCAAAAATCTTTAACGGCGTCAGGTGTTTTGACCACCAGAAAACCGAATCCGATTGAAGCAATAAAAGCAATAAACCCGTATTTAGCCATATTAGTGAAACACCATACTGATAGTGACATACAAAGCACCTGGCTAATAATAGAAGCATTGTAATAAATGTACTTCTTCCACCACGTGCCACTGTAATCAAAGCTTTCGGTCGCCATGCTCATTGCAGCTAAAGGAATTGTCAGGTTATACCACGCCATATCAGCCACAAACACACACATTTTGATAAAGAACACGACGGTTACGACAGTGAAGATTAGCAGAAACAAAATCTGTAAGGGTAGCGAAATGCCAACATCTTTTAGCCCAGGTACTTTATTCATGCCGGTAATTGATTTAGCAGTAAACTTCTGATCAGAATTAAACATATACTTTAGCAGGGGCAAGGTAATTGAACCTTGAATAAAGCCTTGTAAGAACACGAAAACCGGAATCACGGCCGCTGATTTAATCCCGTCCATGATGATATTAGCCCAAGTCACATCGGTACTTTCGTCCGCCTCTTTTATAATTGTCATCACAATACGCCCAAGGACAACCACAACGACTAACGATGTCGCAAAGGACAGGAAGATGGCATACCACGTTTTAACAATTGGCAAGCTTTGATTGGCTTGGTCAATGATTGCCTTACAGATGTTGAATAAACCGTCCAGCAAACCAGATAATGCCCATTCAAAAAATTTAGCAATCGCTCCCTGAACCAATCCTGAAATGTCACCTAAAACAAACATCTCTATCACTTCCTTTTTTGCAATTCAAAACTCCCTAATCCGTTATCTGCTTTAGCAGACTTATTAATTGCTTTAGCCTTATAACCATCGCTAATTTGAGTTAATTCAAACTTTTGATTTTTCTCATCATCAGTATTTACTTTTAAATATTCTTTACCGGAAGTATTGCTGACTGAATAAGTGGCATTTACATTCATCAAAGGGCTTTCAATAATCATTGTTTTTTTATTGAATTGGGTTTTGTAGCTTTGACCTTTTTGGTTGAGATACCATTTGTTACTTTGCAAATCCTGTGCTGTAGACTTCCCACAAGCGGTAAGACCAACAACAATCAGCAACACTGTCATCACAGCGATTATATATTTCCGATATTTTTTCATTAATATGTCCTCCATTAGCCAAATAAGTTGTTATCGTCGTCCTCTTCTGGCTCCTTTGTTTGACTATCTTTATTTGAAACCCTCTCTAAGTCGCTGTCTAGGTTGTCCTGCTGTTGCTCCTCCTCTGTTTGAGACATCTTGTTTGCGGCTTTTTTTTGAGCAGTCTCCTTTAATTTTGCTTTCCATTTCTCTACTCTTTGATGAAAGTTGGTTTCCTGGCTGGCTTCTGGTTGGCCTTGATACTCATTCTGTGACAAGTTAACCAAATGATCAGCCCCTGGAAATAGTTTAAATTGGAACGCTTTTGTAGCTTTGACTGGTCGCGCATTGCTAAAGATTAATAAGCTCTGATCTTCGGGCATACGCATAATTTCATCGGGTGTCATGAGTGAACGGCTCGTATAGCTATAACTATCGCTCTTGCTGTGGCTTTCTTCCTTGCTATGACTGGTACTCTCACTACCGGTTTCCACTTTTACGGTCGATTTACCTAACAAATCACTAAAGTATTTCGCAGTCACATCATTAGCGGCATTCAAGCAAATTTTAACGGCATGATTACCTAAGATACTTTCGGCTTTATCCTTGCCATACAAGGCTTGTAGCTGGGTTAAGGTCTGACAAATGGTCGTCACGCCAATACCGTACCCCCGGCACGTTGCTAGAAATTCTTCGTACTTGGGAAACTTCCCTAAATTGACAAATTCATCAAGGATAAAGTCGACTTGGTGAGGCAATTTAGCGTGATGATCGGCGGCTAATTTGTATAATTCGTCAAACAATTGTGAGAAAAACAGATTGATGAAGCTTTCATAAGTGTTATCCATGACGGGGATAATTACATATAGAACAACTTTGGCGTTGCCAATCTCTTTTAAATCAAAATCTGAAAAGCTGGTAAAATCGGCCACTTCTTTGTCGACGAACTTCGAAATGGTCGCCAACAGGCTTTCAATAATGCTGGCTTTCATTTCCCCTTTGGCCTTTTTGAAACCTAACTCATAAGCGCGTCTCGCTGGATCAGACATGGTTAGATCAAGAAATAAGGTGTCTAATGGACTATCTGCACCTTTTTCCTCGGCTTCGACATCATTTTCTTGTAAGACTTGCGTTACGCCCGCCAAATTTCGTTGCTCTGGTGGCCGGTGGTTCATGACAAACAGGATTAGTGCCTTCAAAAGTTGCCGTTGGGTACTGAACCACACATCTTTTTTGCCCTCGGCATTTTCACTCTGAACGATCTTTGTTGCCACGGTTTCGGCTTGAATATCGCGCTGAATATAATCAAAGGGATTGTAGCGGTCACTGTGCGCCATGTTGGCAAAATTGACGACATGTACTTGATAGCCTTGAGCTAGTTTGATACCGGCCGTCTTTTCATATAATTCACCTTTCGGGTCAGTTACGACAATGCTGTTCTCCGTTTCGTTAAACAGGTTAGTAATGACGACTGACTGGGTCTTATATGATCCTGGGCCCCCAACCACAAAGATATTCCGATTGGGTTTGGTGCTGTTATTCTGGTAAACAATCCGTTTATCCACGATCCCTAAAATTGTCCCGTTCATGTTAATCTGCCCCCTTCGCTGACTTTTCTCGATCCACTAATGATTTGAGAATTTCGGCCTTGGTACTCTTGTTAAATGCTGTGGTGAGGTCTTTGGCATTGATACTAAAGTAATGGTCACTCAACTCTTTTAGATCACCCCAGGTCGCACTCCCGTGGGTTTCAGTGTCCGCAGTTTCCCAAGCTTTATGCTTGCTGTTCCGTTTCAAAGCAAAATAAATGGTGTATAGGACCACAGCGATACTGACGATAATTAATACCGGGTTCTTTTGACCCAAATACAAGTTGTAATAGTGCCAGGGGTGTAAGACTAACTGCTTTAACACCGTTGGCATATGATCCGCAAAAGTTAGCTTATAGTGCGACAAGGCCATGACAGCTCCAGCTAAAATCTCCGCTAAATACAAGCCAATGATTAGCGTTAGTAGATATGGCCAGCTGACTTTAACGCTGTTTAATAATTTGTCTTTCATCTAATCACCTACTATCTGTTTAATCCTTTGTTGGTTGGTACCGGAGTATCGTTGCTTGCCATGGATCAAAGTTGGTACTGACGTTAATTGATATTTTTGAATGTAATGCCGATTCTGCGGTTGGTTCATGTTAATCAAGACGATGTTGTGATTGATTGCGTTGTGCCAATAAATCTGATGAAAAATAGCTTGGCAATCCGGGCAATCATCGCGATAGAAGAACAACACTTTTTTAGGGTGCTTAGCCAGCGTCACAACTGTTTTCTCTTTCTCAACATGGTTCACATAGCTATGACCTGCAAAGCCTAATACTGCAAGTATCACCACGATCACCGCTAGGGCTTTGCTTACTTTTTTAATCAAGGTCACTCGCTTTAAAACTGTTCCCAAGATTCTGTACATCAGTGATTCGATCCGTGGTGGTATCGTAAGTCACTTGATAAAGCACCGTCGCCTTTTGCCAGTCGTTGTTGCCACTCTTACTTTGGTAGCTAACAACCGCCAAACCTTTCATGTTTTGCCCCTGCTTGCTTTGCGTATACAGGTTTAGTTGGTTTAACTTGGCTGAAACACTATTGCTATCACCATACGTGCCCTTATTTGAAAAGTATTGCTGATATAGCTTGTCGGAAATCAAGTCTTTCACGCCATCTTTACGCTGTCCGTAGGTCTTGGGCTTAAAGTTGTTCATGATCTTAAAGAACTTGGTGACTACCGTATTAAAGCTAAGTTCAGCCTGACTTTTGTCTTTATTATTTTGGTAGGTCTTATAACTGTCAATTTGGGTGCTCAATAACTGCTTTTGTTGGTTGGCTTTAGTCAATTGCTGATTAACTTGGCGCTTCTGCTGTTGTAAGCGACTGATCTGTTGTTGCGCCTGCTTAACTTGGCTATGTTGATAGGCATTCGCCCCTAATGACATGATTAAGATCAAACTACCAATCGCAATACTTAAAACCATGCTGCGTTTCATTTACTCGTCCTCCTTACTTCTTGATTGGCCGGGCTAACGTTACATCGCTACCACTTAGTAAGCTATAAAAGGCGGTGCCAAAGGTGCTTTCATTAACCTTGTCGCCTACGCCACCTTGTTCAATGATTTTGGTGGTTTTGCCTTGCCATTTGCCTAGTAGAATGGCAGTATGGCCGTTGTTTCCGGCTCCCACACCTTGATTGACGATGACAATATCGCCGGCTTTCGTGTCATTTTCACTGATCTGTTTCAGATATTGATGGCTGCCTTTGGCGTCACTGGCCATCGTGCCGGTAAACCAGCCCATGTTGGCCGGTACCTTGTAACCAGCTTTATTAAGCGCTAACCAGACAAATCCCGAACAATCAGTTCCACCAGTTTTGCTGGGATTCTTTAAATCACTGCCTAAATCGGGGCCGGGGTGGGTTTGAACATAGTAGAAATCGCCTTTCATACTTTCTGCGTTTTTGACGATACTACCACCGGAATAGCTCGGGTCACTATCACAACCTAGTTCGGTCAGATCGCCGGAACTTGCATTATCTAACGTATTACCGGCCACGGGATCACTTGCACCCAACACGGAATACCAATGATCGGCATAACCGTATCTTTGGCTTAAATACCATTGTTCCGGGTTCTTACTCATACCCTCGTAATCCATTAACCAGGCTTTGGTCGCTTTATGCACGTCCGTATATTTAAAGATCTGCTTGTTTGACGCATAGTAACTACTGTTCAATTCTTGATCGAGATAGTCCAACTGCACCCCGAGATTGGTTGCTGATTTATTTTCTTTATGGGCTAAATCTTCCAGTTTATCTTTTCGGCCGCCTAACCACTGGGCTAAGCCCGTGGCCCCGGAACTGGAATTAACGGACTTAGGATCAAGACGACTTTCTAGTTGTAAGACGCCCAAGATACCGGCTGCCGCTTGTGGCGTTGCACCATACTTCTGTTTCCAGTGCGCATAGATATTTTTGGCATTTTCCGTCATGCTCTTACTATCTAATTGTGTTTCTGTAGTGGTTGAGTTATCACAACTGTTTTCTTGCAATTGACCAGTAAGCGCGGCGATTAGCAAGATGATTAGCAGAAGGGCGCCACCCACAATATAAGCAATCAACTTCCACTTCTTTTTCTTATATTCAAATGACAATACCTGCATTTAATCACCCACTTTGTGCTTGGCCTGATCGACTTGTTTTTGCGCTGCTGATTGGTCACTCTGCGCGTTCTTTAAGTCAGACTTAGCCGAATCCACCTTCTTGTCTTTATCCTTATCTTTACTGCCATCAATCTTGTTGGCGTCATCTAACTTCTTTTGGGCGTCGCTAACTTCATTCTTAGCAGCTTTGAGACTTAATAGCGCTTTGAGATACTTGGCTTTAGGGCTGTTCACCCCAGCTAATTTGGTTTGGACGGTCTGGGCGTCTTGCGTATCGTTATGGGCTAGGAAGGCTTGTCCCATTCTCAATAAAACATCAGCGTTCGTCGTAAAGGATAATTGGTTATTAAGCGTATTGGTATCATAATTAACAATCGCTTTTTCGAGTTTCAATTGATCTTTTTGCTTACTCGTCGCCTTAGTTGGTAACTGCCAATCGGCCACTTGACTGCTATCTTGGTTGGCATAAGCCGCATTAACAACCTTGTTCAACTGACTTGGGTCAACGTTTAAGGCTTGCTGGTACTGACGATGCTTTAAAAAGACACTGACTTGCTTAGTTAAAGGATAGCCGGCCCGTTTCATATCTTTTTGCGCTTCCGACCATTGGTGATCATTTAAAGCGGTCTGAATTTGACCGCTATATTTTAATCGCGTGACCTGGGCTTGGTTCTGGTTAGCTAAGCTTTGATATTGCCGTTCGTCACTTTTATGGACTAAGCCGACGGCCAAAACGGCCACAATCGCCACTCCGGCCACGCTCAACCATAAACGTTGTTTGGTTTTCTGCTGGGCCGTTTCAACTTCCTGCCATTCGTGATAACTCACAAAGTCCTCAATGCCGTTAACCACTTCCGTTAACTCATTTAACGACGTAGCTTTAGCTACTTGTTGTAAATAGTCATCAGGGTGTTTAGCTAGGGCTTCTTTAGGATTGCTTAGTAGCCGTTCATAGGGCGTCCCCGTCAAGCAAAATAGAATCAGCGCTTTGTATTTGGCTAAATTGCTATGTTTGTCATCATAAGGCATAAGTTCATTGGCCCGGTAAGCGTACCAAACATGTTGCATGGGGTAATACCATAGATTAGCTGGGTTTAAGGCAATATGATACTGGCTATCAGCAACCACCTTTTGCGCCATAATTTTCTTGGCAACGGCTGCCCGGATCGCCTTATTTTCATGTGGTAATTTCTTTAATGATCTGACCTTATCCGGCAAGGTATAAGTTAAAACAACCTTCTGGTCTTGTTCAACCACGTTAACCAACTGTAAGAAATTGGAATCAGCTTGCTTTAATTCGTTTAGCTCACTCAACTGGTCATATCGAAACTGATTGTGATTGAGTTCGAGAATTAACTTGTTCCCTTGTCGCTTGAACGTGCCGACCTCGATATTTAATAGCTGATTTGATTTACTCATTTAAAGTCCCTCCTTCCTCTTCGGTGGTGGTCAAAGCGTCAATTTCACTTGGGGTTAAGGCCACGCGCTTTTGATAGTCCGGTTGCACGGCTGTCTCACGGTTGTATTTTTCTTGGTAAGCTTCTGGGTCGATTAGTCGTAGTTCTTCTTCGGTCAACTCGACACGCATAAAGGCGCGTTGGCTACCATAAATCATCAGGGCTTCACCTTGCCTACGGCGTTCTAGTAACTTCTTTTCTTTATCTGAAAAGGTCATGCGTAATTTGGTAATCACATCATCGACACCTTTACCGTCAAGACCAAAGAACACTTTGGTATAGGAGTTCCCAATAATGGCTTCCCCAATGTTCTGCCCAGTATCTGTCGTTCCTTCGATCACATCTTGAATTTGCTGCGTTCCGGCGATCGCTCCAGCATTGTACTTTCTGAACCGCTTATACGCTTGATGGAAAAAAGTGGCGGCGGCTTTGTGCAAGGTCAAAAAGTGAAATTCATCAACAAACAATTTCTTGCGGCTATGCCGATCTTTGGTGATTTCGTCCCACAAATACTGGAAGGTATTCAAGTAGGCCGCTGATTGGACTTCCTGTTCACTTTGCAGGGGTTTTAAATCAAAGGAAATGATCTTCCCCTTTAAGTTAACGTTGGTATGGCCGTCAAATAGGCTGTTAGAGCCATGGGTATAGCTGCCTAAAATATAGTAGAAGTCTTTAACCCGACTGAATTTGTCGGCGTCCTTGTCAGCTAGTTTTTCCAATTCGTCATAAACGTTGGATAGGGTCGGCCACTGATCATCTTTAATCTCTTTTAAGCGGCTGTACTTCAAAATGCCACTGTTGACGTAGGCTTGTTTAACGACATCATCAAGGATTGCCAGTTCAACTTGGGTAATCCCAGTTTTAAGGACTTCAAAGAACCCCTTTAATCGCTGAATTTTATCTTTAACTAGTAAATCAAGGTTCGTGACCGCTTCATCGGCGCTTAAGATTTCTTCGGAAAAGATTTGTAGCGGGTTAATTTTGTACTTCGCATTAGAAGTTAAGTGCAAGACTGCCCCACCCAAGGCTTCAACAATCTTGGTATATTCGTTTTCTGGGTCAATAATGTAAATTTGATAGTCTTGAATGGCGTAGCGTAAGATTTTCTGGATCATATAGGTGGTTTTACCAACCCCGGAAGTCCCGATAATGACTTGATTTTGGTTAAGCGTCTTATTGCGATCCAGCATATCCACGGCAATTAAGCTGTTGGTATCTTTGTTAACCCCTTCAATATCAGATCTAGGCTTCAAGTCCAAAATTTCCGCGTCATCAAAGGGAAACATGCTGCTAGCGACTTCGGTATTACTCTCTTTATAGGTGTAATCCCCCATGAGGTTCTCATTAATTGGCATGGTTGACCAAAATGCTTGGAAAGTCGCTTTAACGGGAACAAGGGGCTTCATTTGTAGCTTAATCAACGTATTCTTAACGTTTTCGGTTAAGTCATCTAGTTCTGCTAAACTATTGGCCCGCAGATAAACCAGCATATGTTGGTACACAAATGTGGTAGAATTATCGAGGTATTTATCTAGTTGCATGTTGGCTGAATCAATATAGTTTTGCAGAATCTTCTTTTTATACGGGTCGAACGTATTTAACTTCTGCGCTTCCTTATTTTGAATCGTCTTCTTGTAATAGGTAATCATTGAATTGTTACTGGCGCTGTCGATATATTGCACAATATCGATAACGCCTTTTTTGCGCTTTAACTCTGACAACCAGTTGCCATAAACCCGCTTGGGGTAGTCAGCAATTGCTAACACCCGAATAAAATTCTCCCCCGACTGGACGTAGGTAGGGTACTGTTCCCAGCTAAACGGGAATAGTGAATGCAAGCTATCACGATCAATCAGCTTGGTAAAGTCTTCAACCTCCGGTTTTTGTTTATTAACCGCTGGTTCACTATTTTGCTGACTTTCTTTTTTAGTTGGCATAAATAAATCAATGACCTTATCACCAAAACTCATACTGTTGCCTCCTATCCATTAAAATTGATCAAGTTCTTTAAAATCTCTTGGACTTCTTGACTAGTCAACACTTTGGCCGTCACATCAAAGTCCGTTAACGCATTTTCAATATCCCGCTTAACTTGTTCGATCTTTTCGTCTAAATGAGTGACGGCTAAGTTTAAGCTTTTAACGCTCTTGTCTTTAATCGGTACCTTAACGATTAGCAGATGTTGCTTAGTCGTCATGTTTTTGGATTCCTGGACTTTAGTAAAGTGATCCAAATAACTGGCTATTAATTGGATTTTGAACTGTTGCTCCGGGTGGTCTTTTTGTAAGGCGAGATACCGCCGTTTGAGACCATTGAGATAAGCCGTCATATTGACGGGAATCGTCGGCTCTAAGAACTGTAACGTGTCATCAACGCCTTCACCCAACGTACTCATGAGAAAGGCACCATAGTCTTCAAAAACGTCTTGCTGTTCTGTTTCATTCAACAGGTCAAGGTTGATCCCACTAACTGCCAAAATGCCGACCAAATTCCCCGTTTTAGTGACTTCGTAGTTGCCATACATGCCCACCACCAGGCTCATATCATCAATGGTCTCTTTACCACCATTGATTTTAGGCGGTTGGTAATCCCAATCGAGCTTCGCCGATTTATTGGCGGTTTTGCTCTTCTTCAAACGCATTTAGTTCACCTCGCTTCTTCGGTTTTAAATAAAACAGTTTCTGACCATTGGCATAGCGGCGTTTCAACTTAAAGTTATCCCGCACTTTAATATTCTTCCGCGCCGCAACTGGCCGAATTGTTAAAATAGCCATGACAATCGTCATGGCTAAGACAACAATCACTATTTTTATCAGGACTAAGATCAGACCATAGGGTGGGATTGCAATAAAAATTAAGCCCACTAGTCCTGCCAGCGCCACATAGCCAAAATCCTTCAAGGTGTAATCTTTCCAGATCCCGTAATCTTTATCTACGTTCTCTGGGAAGATAAATTCTTTTCCTTTCTTCATTTGGCAGGCTCCTTTTTAAATTAAGTGAATAGGCTGTAAACCCAAGGTAATAGCCAGATAATGGCTGCCGCTAAGGCCACTAAACCAGCCACCCGACCAACCGCGTGATAAACTTCTGATTTCTCTCGTGGATCGTCTGCGTCAGGCATTCTTTTGATAATAATAAATAGCGCCACACAAATCCCGACTAAAACGACCAACCCGGTTAAAATACCTTGAATCGTCTTACCAGCGCTGGTTAGCTTGCTTTTAACTTCGCCACCGTCCGCCGCCAAAACAACCTGGGCGTTCATCAAGCCCAAATAAATTGCAGTAGCTCCAGTGGTTGCTAGCGCTTTTACTTTGCTGAACTTCATGTTATTCCTCCTTCCTATCGTCTTCTGATGATCGTAATTGAATTTGTTCTGCCTGCGTTTCTTCTGGCTCACGCTGATAGAACTTGTTCATTTGTTCCTCGGCAATTTGCTGGCTTGGTAATGGATCGGTGGCTAATTTGACGCGGCCGTTTTCACTCGTGGCTAAGTAATACTCTTTTTCTGACTGGCCTAATTCTTGGGTCTCTAAGACATGCAAATTATGTTCGTAACGGTCTAAGGCGTTATCAACTTCTAAGCCATAGAAACCTAAGAAGCCTTCCAGGAAACTCTCACCAAAAAAGGTCATTTCATTTTTAATTTGCTTATATTGATGAGTTGGCTTATCACTAACTAGCTTTTCAGTTTTTTTGGCGTTCTTGCTGTCTTGATGACGATTAAACCAACTACTGATTTTTAATGGGTCGGTCTTAATCTGACGCTTAACGGTATTTTTGATTAATGCTTTCCGTACCTCGTCAATTGGTTTACCTTCCTGTTTCAATCGGTCTTGTAACTTGTCTTGATCCGCCAATTCTTGTTCGTCTTTAACCACGATAGCTTTCTGGCCATTATGAATTAGCTTGCCATTAATGCCCTGCCAGCTTTCTACTTTCATTGGATCACCTCCTTTAAATCAATCGGGATAATTGTTCTCTGGACGTTCCCCTATCCCGCCCTGTAAAATGGATTATTAGGAGGGTGGCACCTAAAAGTCTAAGTTTTAGGTGTTGATCCCCGTTAGCAACTCTACTGCTGACGAGGACGCCCTCTTTTTTTATATGCTTCTTAATCCACTCTATCCCTTCATCAGATATTAACTTGCTTTTCCCAGAACCAAGCATTAATTCTTCCGGAAACTCTTCTCTATGTCTGCTCAACCAAGCACTAACATAGTTGCGCCCATGTCCTAATTCACGACTTGCTTGTGCTAAACTATGCCATTTTTGTTTGTTTGCCACATGCGGATTCTCCTTTCTTTATTTTAGCTTTAGTTTAGCACATAAATAGGTGCATTGATACCATTTAATTATTACATTTATCTTACAAGTGCATACCACCGTCTTCATGCCGGTTCCGGGTTTGGTGTTGACGCTGCTTTTTCGTCATTTCCCACTCGGTTTCTTTCAGTCCACGTTCTTGCTTTTGCCGTTGGTAATCTTCATCACGAGCATATAGAACAGTCATAATCGCGTCACTAAAGGCCGTCTTTAAGTAATAGTCTGGACTAACTGGCTTATAATTTAGCGGTTGATAATGCCCCATATTTGCTTTTCTGTACTGGTCGTCCTTGGCTTGTTGCCCTTTTAACTGCTTTTGGATTTTCTCGATCTGACTGTTCTTAATCGTCGGATCGGCTTTGCATTCGCCAAAAAAGAGTTGTTTAGTGCCATCATGCTTTAAAACCCGTTGTAAGTGATGATTTTCTAACTGATCTAAGCTAAGCTGTCCCGATAAATAAGCTAGTCCTTGTTGATGTTCTTGGGGACTGAACACCTGTGGTGGATTTGCTTGCCACTGTTCAATTGTTTCAGCCTGACATGGCTTTAAAACAGGATCATAGTACATCACGGCTGTATAGGCTTGTTCCTGTTTAGTCAATGGCAATCCATCTAAATCGCCTTTGGGAAAGGCCCTTTTCAATACTTCATGGTATTGCGTTTGAATAACTTGCTTAACAGCCATGATTGTTCGCAAATCTTTGACTGCGCGAGTAATCTTTTGCTGCTCGGTTGGTGAATACTTTTCTAGTAGACCTTGATCAACGTGTTCTAGACTTTCTAAGCTATCATCATGAATCATCAGCGTATATTTAAGCTCGATTTTGACTTCCTTTTCTTGTTGCATTAATAACTTCCAGCCAACGTATGGCCGTTTGGTAAAGGTCAATAATTGTTGGGTCAACAAATCATCACGAATGTTCATTAAACGTTCGTTTAATTCACTACCCTTGAAAACTGTTTGTTCGCTATCGGTTTCCTTAATTAATTCTCGTCTTTCAGCTTGCGTGGTCTGTTCAAAATTAAGCTCTGGATAAAGTTTTTTAGTCGTGCGATCAACCACTTTATTTAAGAGTTCATCTGCTTTTTTGAGTGAGCTTTCTTGTTGGTTAATTGTCAATAATTGTTTAGTCACATCTTCACCAACCGCATGTTTAATTAAGGTACTGTTTTTCCAATTAAATAGCATGCGCCGCTTATCATCTAAGTTCTCCAAACTGATATAAGTTTTCAGTTCATGGCTTAGCTCTTTAACTACCCGTTTTTCATTAAACGAGAAGTGTTTACTTAGGCTATCTAAATGACCTCTATTGATTACTTTTTCTTGGTTGTTTTTATAGCTGGCTTTGGCCTTGCGATAGTTCTTAACTTGTTGGTTAAATTCTTTTCTTTCATGCCGCTTACTATTGATTCCCTCATGTTGAGTTGGTGTATCATCTATTCCCTCCTCGATAAATGATTTTTCGCTGATCCTATCGGGAATATTTTTTTGCTCTAAAACTTGATTTACACTAACCGCCCAATTGTGCCGCCATTGATTGATTTTTTCTTTTTTATCCCAATCAACCAACCAAATTTTTCGGTTTCTCACATTCCCTGCAGGGGTCTTAGTTTTATTACCATGACTATCTAAAATGTATTCGGTTTTTGTTTTCTGTCCCCAAGTACCATCGGGGTTAAATGGGCGATTGGTTAACATCACATGAGCGTGCGGATTATCTGGGTGGTCGCGATGAATTGCCACGTCGGCTACCATGCCCTCATCAACAAAATTTTCTTGCACATATTTTGTCAGTAATTCTTTCTGTTCGGATTCACTTAATTCTACCGGTAAAGCCACGTTAAACTCTTTTGCATACCGTGAGTTTGATTTACGATCTTTCTTTTCAACTTCATTCCACAACTGCTCTCGATCACTGGCCCATTCTGGTGCATTTTTGGGGGTTAAAATAAAGCTTTCTGGCATAACCGAGCGGGCATAAAAATAGTGGCGACCTTCCTTATCATCAAATAGCTTTTCACCACTTCGATAAGCGGAACTGGCAATCGCACTTCGTCCTTTACCAGCACTAATATTACTAAAGCTCATGTGAAAAATTGCCATGTCGGTCACCACCTTTCTTTGGGTTTATGGGTTTGACTTTGTTGTCGCCATCGGCGACTTCTAATACAGGTTTTAATGGGTTTAGCACAACGTCATCAAAGATGACGTGTAAGTGCGCATTGACCTCGTTTCACTCGGCCTTCTGATTCTCTTAACTTTAACTTAGTGTATGCCTTCCGCTTCGCTATTTCAAATTTTATACTTTGACTTAACGTTTCCTATATGATATAGTTTCGGTGATTATTTCTAATATGAT
>CALFSK010000029.1 GCA_937916845.1 uncultured Lactobacillus sp.
GGAAGCTGATCTTTTTTGTCCGAACAGCGTTCGGATTAATTTTACAATCTACCAAATTACAAGTTTAATCCAACCAGGACCGAGAAATCTCATAATAGCAGCAAAAAAGGCTAATGAACAGGAATCCACAGAGGCATCACACATATGTTTCAAAAACAGATTCAAAGCGTCTTACAAGTTACCATATAAGGGTTATGTTGGATGATCACCATAATATTCTTAAAATTGATTGACCATTTGGCCGATAAAAAACATGATAGAGACTATCATGGAACCCTCTATCAAAAGGTAAATGAAAAATCTTGAATTGCAGTCAATAGGTGAGATCGCTTCTTGGACTTCAATTGTAAATCAACCAATGCGGTGTTATATTTGATGATAGATTGTATTTAATAGCGTTAGTTAAAACGTGTTTTAATCTTGTTAAAATTTTGGAGAGTGAATGATGGATCAAACAGTAAGTTTTGACTTTTTTATCCGGCTTGTCCGTGAGTACTGGCGTGCAATTGTCAGTTTTACGGTGGTGGGATTGATAGTTGCCGCAGGACTGACCTTCTTTGTAATTACACCTAAGTACCAATCAAGTGTCCAGATTTTGGTTAACCGTAAAAATACTAATGCCGCTACTGAGTATGCTGGGCAGCAGGCTGACGTTCAGATGATTACGACCTACAAGGAATTAATTGCTGGACAAGTGGTTTTAAAACCAACTCAGCAACAATTAAGTGAGCGTTATGGTATTGAGCGCTCACTGAACACATTGAAAAGTGAAGTTAGTGTGACAAGTACGACCAACTCACAAGTTTTCTCGATTGCAGTTACTGACACTGATGCAAAAGCTAGTGCGACAATTGCCAATCAGATTGCTCGTAGTTTTAAGAACCAAGTGCAAAAGATTATTAAAGTTAACAACGTCACGATTGTTGCTCCGGCCGAAACGCCAAGTGGCGCAGTATCACCGAAGAAGCTACTGAATATGTTGATTGGGCTAGTTGTCGGCTTGCTATTAGGATTTGTTTATGCAGCGATTCGGATGCTCACTGATCGCCGTGTTCACGATGCTGATTTCTTAACTGATGATTTAGGGTTAGCTAGTTTAGGCTTAGTCAATCATCAAAATCAATACTCAATTAAAAAGCAAGTTTCAAATTTGACTGTTGCTCATCCCACACATGATAATCAAATAACATCGCAAACAATGAAGCGAGTTTAGGAGGTGCTAGATGTTTAAACGTAAAGGACAGAATATAACGACCACGGCACCAATTAATCTCACGACGATTAATGAACCCACGTCGGTCATTACTGAGCAGATTAAAACAATTCGAACCAATATCAATTTTGCGGCTACTGACAAAAATTTACGAACTTTGATGGTGACTTCAGCGATGATTGGTGAAGGTAAGTCCACGGTAAGTTGCAACTTGGCGGTGGAATATGCTAAGGAAGGGATGCAAGTTTTATTGGTCGATGCTGATTTACGGCGACCAACGATTCACACGACGTTCGGGCTTAAAAATCATAAAGGATTAAGTTCATGGTTGGCTAATCAAATGGACAATGTGAATGATGCAATCCATCCCGTTATTGGTAACCTATTTGTGATGACGAGTGGTCCTAAGCCACCGAATCCCGCGGAACTGTTAGGAAGCAACAAAATGACGGAATTCTTAACTTCGGCAACTCGCAAGTTAGATCTAGTAATCGTTGATGCAGCACCAATCCTGCCTGTTACTGATTCACAATTACTGGCTAATAAAGTCGATGGCACAGTTTTAGTGGTTCGTCAGGGCGTGGCGCAAAAAGCAGCGGTTCGTGATGCTGTTAATTCATTAAAGAAATCGCAAGCTAACATTCTGGGTACGGTTTTGAATGATGTTCGTGATGGTTCGCACCATGGTTATTACGGCTATAACAATGGTTATGGGTACTACAGTAATGAAGATAAATAATTTAGTTGACTTACATTGCCATATTTTACCGGCCATTGATGATGGTTCGCCTTCGTTAGAGGCGTCGTTAGAATTGGCGCGGCAGGCGGTTGCAGATGGTATTCGCTATATTTTAGCGACACCACATCATATGGATCGACATTATCTTAATCATGCATATGATGTTGAAACGGCTGTTAAAGCGTTTCAGGCAGAGTTAGATAAAAATGATATTCCATTAACCGTTTTTCCTGGTCAAGAGGTACATCTGAACGGTCAGCTAATGGAAAATATTGATGATTTGTTGGGTATAGATACTGGTAGAAACTATTTACTATTAGAACTACCTCATGAAATGGTTCCAAGTTATCTTGATGAAATGATTTTTCAATTGTCATGCGAAGGCATCACGCCAGTTATTGCACATCCTGAACGCAATGCTCAAATTATTGCGGAGCCGCAACGTTTATACAAGCTAGTTGAGCAGGGGGTCCTGGCACAGGTTACGGCCACCAGTCTCGTTGGCACTTTTGGGGAACAGGTCCAGCGAACGGCTAAAGAATTTGTCAAGTGTGGGTTAGTTCAAGTCGTTGCATCGGACGCGCACACGTTGAAGAACCGTGGCTTTGCTATGACCAAGGCTTATGACGTATTAAATGAGATGAATTCGGAATATCCTGAACGTTTTGCAACCAACGCTCGGGATTTGTTGAATGGTGAGCAGATTGATATGGGGCAGATTGAGATACCACGAAAACAGCGAAAGCACTGGTTGTTCCAAAAGAAGGAGCGAGTTAAATGAAAGCATTAGTAACTGGAGGAGCGGGATTTATTGGTTCCCACCTTGTGGATCACTTGGTCTCAGAAGGTTTGGACGTTGTCGTAGTTGATAACTTGTCCATGGGGGACTTACATAATATTAAGCATCAGGATGAAGTCACTATTTATGTTGAAGATGTCCGCAACGAAAAATTCATGCAACAATTGCTACAGGAAGAACAGCCTGATTATATTTACTTTTTAGCAGCTGTTGCTAGTGTTGCCGATTCGATTGAACGTCCAGCTGAAACCCATTCAGTGAATCAAACTGCAGTATTCAATATGTTGGAATATATTCGGAAGACTAATTTACCAATTAAACAGTTCCTATTTACGTCTTCGGCGGCGGTTTACGGTAATCTTCCAGAATTGCCTAAGAAAGAAGACTCACGAGTCGATCCACTATCACCATATGCGATTGATAAGTATGCTACGGAACGTTTTGTACTAGCATATGGTGAACTTTATGATTTACCAACTGTCTGTGTGCGTTTCTTCAATGTTTATGGTCCTGGTCAAAATCCCAGTTCGCCATATTCAGGGGTGCTGTCGATTTTGACCGATTGTCTCAATAACAAGAAGCCATTTACCTTGTACGGAGACGGGAGTCAGACACGAGATTTTGTGTATGTTGAAGATGTTATCCAAGCATTATGGTTGATAACGAAAAGTGATACTGAGCATGAAGTCTTTAATATCGCCAATGGTAATGAAGCCAGCTTAAATGCCATTATTGAAACATATGAGAAGGTTGCAGGAACGTCATTGCAGATTAAAAAAGCGCCAGGGCGTGAAGGGGAAGTAAAACGTTCGGTGGCTAACATCGGTAAGTTAATTAAATTGGGATACACGACGAAGTGGTCGTTAGAAGCGGGCTTGAGCAAATATTGGGAAGGGGCGCAACAACGTGAAGCAAGTCGAAATTAATGAAACAGTTAAAGTCGGTCATGTACAACCACAAACGGATTATCGTTTTCCAACTATGATTGGAAAGCCAGTTATGGGTTGGAAACTATTTGTAAAACGGATTTTTGACCTTACTGTCGGGTTAATCGGGACGGTTTTGAGTTCGCCAATTGTCCTAGTGTTTGCCATTCTGGTAAAGCTGACTTCTAAAGGACCAGCATTTTATAAGCAAGAACGGGTTGGCCTAATGGGGAAGAGTTTCAATTTAATTAAGCTGCGGTCGATGTATCAGGATGCTGAAGCGCGAACGGGTGCGGTTTGGGCGCAAAAGAATGATCCGCGAATTACGCCCATTGGTCGGTTTATGCGAAAAACCCGAGTGGATGAATTACCACAATTTTGGAATGTACTAAAAGGTGATATGAGCTTGGTAGGACCGCGACCAGAACGACCAGTACTAACCGAGGAGTTTAGTCGGCAATTTTCAGATTTCCCTAAACGGTTACGTATTATTCCTGGTATTACAGGGTATGCACAAATTAATGGTGGCTACGATATTACGCCAGATGAGAAATGTAAGCTGGATAATTACTATATTGAACATTTTTCGGTTTGGTTCGATATTAAGATGTTACTGGGGACTGTAAAAATTATCTTTACAGGAGACGGAGCAAGATGAATCAGGATTTGGTTTCTGTTATTATGCCGGTCTTCAATAGTGAACGTTTTCTGAAAGATGCAATAGAATCTGTATTGGGACAGACATATAAGAACATTGAATTATTAATAATTAATGATGGTTCAACAGATTATACAAACGAGATTATCTCTAATTTTAAATCTAATAAATTTGTTGTATATATTGATTTAAATGAAAATGTTGGAGTTGCTGAGGCTCGGAATATTGGCCTTAGACATGCCAAGGGGAAGTACATTGCGTTCATTGATTCTGATGACATCTGGTGTGCGAATAAGCTTGATATTCAATTATGCCAAATGAAGCAAAAAAATTTGAATTATTCGTTTTCTTATTACGAACTTATTGACGAAAACAAGAACTTATTGAAAATTGTTAATAAGATACCTTCTAGAGCTACTTATCAGTCTCTGATTAAAAGAAACTATATACCGATGTTAACAGTTGTGGTTTCGAGCGAGTTGATTCGTAACTATAGATTTAATTCTGTTGGTCATGAAGATTATGCACTTTGGTTAGAATTATTTAGAACTCAAAATGTACGTGCAGAAGCTTGTGGGCAAGTATTGGCAAAATACAGAGTGCATGACAGTTCAATCAGTGCGAATAAGATTCAATCAGCGAGATGGGTATGGCATCTCTACAGAGAACAAGAAAAAATGTCATTTATGAGTGCATGTATTAATTGGATGTGCTATGTGTGGTATGGCATTAAGAAGCACAGTTATTGAGGTGAAAGAAAAATAATTCACTATGCATGGTTTGGTGATAAGAAAAAGCCTAAGAATGTGCAGAACTGTATCAATACTTGGAAAAAAAGATTACCAGATTTCTGGATGTAAGCTGATTCCTGAGACAACTTTTAAGAGAGGGTATAATGAATAAATCATCTCTCAAAAGGAAGGAATTTTTACATGCCAACTCGTTACGACAAAGAATTCAAACAAAACATTATCAACCTATATAAGCAAGGCGAATCAGCTGCCCAACTGGCCAGAGAATATGGCATTGGCTATTCAACAGTTCATAAGTGGATCCAGGGCCAGGCCAAAACTCAATCCGGTAAATCGCCAGACGAAATCAAAGCGATGGAAAAGCGACTGGCTTCGCTGTCTGAGGAGAACGAAATCCTAAAAAAAGCCCTGGGCTTCCTTGCGCAGAAGTAACCAATATCTTTGATTACATTCACCAAGAAAGCCATCACCACCAGGTAACCAAGATGTGCCGAATCCTCGGTGTTTCCAGAGCTCAGTATTATCGTTATCGATCCCCCAAACCTTCAAAACGCCGGGCCGAAGATGCGGACTTGAAACAACGGATTCTGCGGATCTTTGCGGAATTTAAGCAGCGATACGGTGTTATGAAGATCCACCATGAATTGAATCTGGAACTTCAACCACTGCAGCTTCGGTGCAGTCCACGACGGATTTCCCGGCTCATGAAGGAACTGGATATCCACTCCGTTACCGTCAATAAGTGGAAAGCGGCTTCGGCTTCCAAAACCAAGGTTGAACAGCGTCCCAACTTGCTTAAGCAGGATTTCTCGACCACTGGTTTAAATCAAAAATGGACCGCTGATATGACCTATATTCAAACGAAGCGTAATGGCTGGTGTTACTTATCAACCATCATGGACCTGCACTCACGACGGATTATCGGCTATTCGTTCTCAAAAAAGATGGCTACTGATTTAGTCTTAAAGACCCTTGAAAGCGCGGTTAAAAATCGAACCATTACTGGGGACCTGATTATCCACACAGACTTAGGATCACAGTACACCAGCGATGATTACAACCAACGGTTAACAGAACTACATATCCGCCACTCTTACAGCCGTAAGGGTTGTCCGTATGATAATGCGCCAATGGAATCCTTTCACGCTTCCCTCAAAAAGGAATGTGTTTATCCAGTGCCGGTCTTTGAAGATTATGAAACTGCCGCTGCCGCCCTTTTTGAATATGTGCATGCTTTCTACAATAGGAAGAGCATTCATAGTTCACTGGGCTACCAGACCCCCTTACAAGTTGAAATTGCAACACTTACGAGCCAAATGGCCGCCTGATTTAATGCTTTCCAGGGTTCAAATAAGTTATTAATCGCGATTAATGATTTATTTGAGCTGTGGAAGGTAAACGCGGTTCTGAATGTCTCTTAAAATCTGTCTCAAATATTGACTTCAATCCATGTACCAGCGGAGAGGAAAGCTGTCCAATATTAGATGCTTTTATGCTTTGCGTAAGTTTTTATATAATCATGATGTTATAAACTGGCGCGAAAGAATTATGGGGGATTGGATAATGACTCTGAATATTTTAATGCCAGGATGGGTAAGAAAAATTATTTATCAACATGTTTTACATAAATAGTATATACAAATTTTATATAAAATCACAAAATGGTTTTATAAAGACTGAAGGATAAATATATTGGAGTAATCAATTTAGATATGTTTGATATAAGGAAAATTTATAACGGGCTATTATTTGTCACTATTAGTTGGCAAGTGTACACAAACTCTGTAAGCAATGGGGTTCAAGGAAATATCTTGAAGTATATTCAGTACATATTGTGGGCTTTAATGCTATTATTATTTATGTATGTACTTTTTTTAAAAGGATTAAGTCAAAGAGGATGGGCCGCTCTTCTCGTATTTTTTCTGATATCTATCATAGCCTGTTTTTTTAAAGACTATGTATTTATACCATTCTTCATATTTGGTGTGTACGGTATATATATAAGCGGTCAACAAATTATTAAAATCTATTCTTATAGTATGTTAGTTGTAGTCGTTTCGACAGTATTATTGAGTCTAGTTGGTAGGTTTCCAATGTATACTGAAAGTAACTTGCTTTCTATGGGGTTTAGTAATCCAAATGTTTTAGGCTTTTTGATAACAACTATATTCATAGGCTTTCTTATAACTTATAACGTGCCATTTGTAGAATCACTGATTATTGCTACGTTAATATGCTTATTTGATTATATATGTTTAGGAGATAATACGGCTTTTACTATTACTATAATTTTTTTTGCTTTATCTTTTGGAAAGTCAGATCAATTTACTTTATCCTTAAAGGAAATAGTTGTATGTATGCCAGTTGCTTTATTTATATTATCTTGGTTTCTTGCTTGTTTTTACGGAAAATACAATTGGATTTATGAAATAAGCTCATTTTTAACTGGACGTCCAGCAATTTGGAATGCTTATAAAGATATATATACTATCCACTTATTTCCCCAACACATACAAAGTTACATTCTTTCAAGTTATCAATATGCCTTCTTTGGGGAAAATTTACCGCTTATATATCGTGGTTTTGATGGTGCGTATATTTATCTATTACTATCTCAAGGTATATTAATAACAGCGTTGATTTTATATTCTTTAACCTATTATGTGATTCATTTAAATGCTAAAAAGCAAAAAAAAGAATTATATATGATGGCCTCTATGCTGATTTTTGCGGTAACTGAATCAATTGTAATTGCACCATTTGGTTATTTTGAGAGCTATTTAGTAATATTAATAATAAGAAAATTGATATTAGGAACACGAAAAACGAGGTATTTATAAGATGAAAATTGGATTAGTTACCTTATATAGAGGCTATAACTATGGAACAAGTTTACAAGCATATGCTTTAAAAACTTATCTTGAACAATTGGGCTATGAAACAGATATTATTTGGAAAAGAGAAGGAGCTCACTCGGGTCGTGACATTAGGTTTGAAAAATTATTTCGAATGTTTAAACGATCAATTTTAAGGCCTAATTTGTTAAAAGAAACAGTCAAAGCGTAAAATTAATAGAGCGGAATATTTAGACGACTTAAAAAGGAGTCCTTTTTATTCACCTAATGCTTCTGTGTTGCTATCAAATTATTATTCTGAATTAACTAAAAGGCTTTCTTGAAAATGTAACAAGTAATTATTAATATGAGCGATAGTTTTATAAGTAAATAAAGGCTTTGTTTGTGATGCAGTGATTTCTAATATAACGTTTGAAGCTAGAGGTGTAAAATGATACCTAAGAAAATTCATTATATTTGGTTTGGTGTGTCTAAACCAAACAGTTTAATTACCGCTATAAATACCTGGAAAAAGCGTGCTCCTGAGTATGAGATTATTGAATGGAATGAAAGGAATCTGCCAGACTACGAAAATGAATTCTATCAAAAAGCCTTGTCTAATAAAGATTACGCCTTTGCTTCTGATTACGCACGTTTAAGAATTCTTCAACAATATGGTGGAATTTATATGGATACTGATATGTATCTTTTGAAAAACCCATCTAATATTATTTCGAGTAAGGAACTGGTTTTTAGCATACAAGACCCTAATGTTATAATTTCAACAAGCTTTATTGCCGCTTGTCCAAATCAGAAGTTTATCAGTAAAGCTGTGAATCTGTATAATAATGTTC
Organism: uncultured Lactobacillus sp.; assembly: GCA_937916845.1. Lineage (GTDB taxonomy): Bacteria > Bacillota > Bacilli > Lactobacillales > Lactobacillaceae > Lactiplantibacillus > Lactiplantibacillus paraxiangfangensis. The sequence goes on from CALFSK010000029.1 coordinate 8,776, forward strand.
ACTATAGCAAAGGAGAAAATAAACCTAATACCGAGGTACTTTCTCCATTATTATTTAAAATGTATGGATTTGATCATTCGACAAGAACGCAAAGGGTGGGGAATATTCTAGCATTAGAACCAGATATTCTATTGCAGCCTTCTTTTAAAACAATTGCATTACATATTGGTGAAAAAACATGGGCTCCTCATGATAAGCATGATCGTTTAAGAATTATATTGCGTGAACATGTAACTAATCAATTTAGTGCGGGAATATTTCGTATTATAAATGATATTTTTAGAAAAGTAATATAATATGATTACAACATCTACATTTAGGTAATAGACTCATAGCTAACATGGTGGAAGGTTATTATATTAAGGATTAATTAAGGGGGAGTATTCTTCAGTAGTATAGCTAAATTATAATTTTTGTTAATGTAAAGCATAACTCAATAAAAAATGAAGAATTGGGTCCTTGACTTTTTTAAACTAAATTAAGGGACCTTATGTTAATTTATTGTCAAAAATGGTTAGGCTAATCTAATAAATAGATGTATATATAGGTGTGTATTTAATGAATTCTAAATTATCATTGAACTATTTTTATAATTTGATGTATCAGTTTTTAGCAATTGCTTTACCAATTGTAACTGTTCCATATGTTTCACGAACATTAGGAGCGTCGGCACTAGGGGAATATTACTATATTGCAGCCGTTGTTTCGTATTTTAATATTTTTGCTATCTTAGGAACGACAGATTATGGGCAACGAGAAATTGCCAAGAGGCAAGATAACAAAGAGGCTCGAAGCAAGCTATTTTGGGATATATTCTATTTCCGTTCAATATGTACATCCGTAACCCTTATTGTATATGTTCTGTTTATCTTTATTTTTCCTTCAAGATATCATGTATTATTAATAATTAATTTCCTGAGTCTTGCTTCCTGGATATTTGATGTCAGCTGGTATTTTCAGGGAATGGAAAACTTTAAAGTAACTGCTATTCGAAATGGCCTAGTGAAAATACTTGCGACTATTCTAATCTTTATTCTTATCAGGAAGCCTAGTGATGTTGCACTTTACACTTTCATTTATGTTATAGCAGGGTTAATTGGGAATTTAACGATGATTCCATACCTGAAAGATGAACTTGTTTTTAAGAAGTTTCAACTAACTGATATTTTTAGCCATGTAAAAGGAATATTAGGCCTTTTCTTACCGGTGGTAGCAATTCAGCTATATACCGTTTTGAATCGAGTAATGCTTGGTGCCCTAAGTTCAAGCACTCAAGTTAGCTACTTTTCTCAAATTATGACAATTATTAACCTCTCTTTATCAATTATGTCAGCATTTGTGGGGGTATTAACCCCACATATTGCTAATATTTATAGCAAAGGCTTAAGCCAGGAAATAAAGAAGTTATCTAAATTAGCTATTAATTTCGTTTATTTATTAGGCCTACCTATGATGTTAGGATGCCTAGTTTGTGGTAGTATTTTTGTGCCAGTCTTTTTTGGCTATCAATATAAACCATCAATTCCGATTCTTTACATTTTAAGCAGTCTCTTTATCATTCTTGGCTTTGGTCAAGTTTTAGGAGGCTTCCTAATTTCTACTGACCGTCAGGGAAGCTATACGGTTGCTGTTAGTCTTGCCGCTGTTGCTAATTTAATTTTAAATTTTGTTTTCCTTATTATATTTCACAAGGGAGCAGTAGGTGTTTCTATTTCAACAATTGTTTCTGAAACAATTGCAACAGGTGTACAAATCTACTATCTTCGTAATATTTTGGATATGACTAATTTCATAACAGGCTTTTTCCGGTACGGTTTAATCTCGTTAATTTCGATCTTACCGATTGGATTATTAATCCTTTTGACAGGTCTTTCATCACTCATTAAATTAATTTTGATTATTATCTTTGCAGTCCTTGCTTACTTCTTAATATTAATCTTGCTTAAGGATAGAGCATTTAACTATATATTGGGACCGATAGTAAAGAAATTTTATAAAGGATATAAATATAAAGAAAATGAATAGAGTGTAAACAAGGCTTTCTTGATTAGTCAAAGAGGAGTAATATTTTTATTATTCGATTTTTTAAGGCCTTAAAATAAAATCTTAAAACAATAGTCTTAAAGCGTATAAAAGTATTGGCCTTATTAGCTATAAGTTATTTATTTAAATCATATTTAATAACCTAGAACAAAAGATTGGAGATCTAATATGAAAGATGGCTCTTTAGTTAGTGTAATAATTCCTGTTTATAATAATGAGAGAACATTAAAAAAGTGTATTACTTCAATAGTCGACCAAACATATCAAAATGTTGAAATTATATTAGTTGATGATGGGTCACATGATAATAGTAGAAAAATATGTAACTCTTTTAAGGATGAAAGAATATCTGTCATACATAATTCTAATCACGGAGTAGCCTATTCTAGAAATTGTGGTATAGAAAACTCCAGGGGGGACTATATAACATTTTGTGATGCTGACGATTATTATGACGATACTCATATTGAAGAACTAATGGCGACCGTAAAGAAATATAACGCGGATATTACTGTGTGTGGGTATTACACTGAGGATGAAAATGGTAACAAAAAAAGTTTACAAGGACTATCTGGCTATAAGAGTAAAGAGGATATTATAAAGGGACTTACTATAAGCAATACATATGGAGGGTTCTGTTGGAATAAGCTGTTTAAGAAGAATATAATTGGTGATGTTAGGTTTCCTGATGACTTATCTTTACTTGAAGATACATATTTTATCTTAAAAGTATTACAGAAAGCAAAGCTAACCTATTATTTATCTAACCCGTCTTATCATTATTGCTACAATAAGAATAGTATAACAAGGACTAGTCCGGGAGAATTAATACGCGGTGATAGGTCGTTGTATCTATTAAGTTATAATAAAATAATGAATAATATAGACTTTAGTGATAGTGATATATGCTTGATAAAGGCCGCAAAGTTTGAAATTGCATTAGGTGAAGGTAGAGCTTTATTAAATTCAAATTACAAGTCAAAGAAAACATACAAAAATCTGTCTAATGAGATTTCAAAAAATAAGCAGTCTTTTTTTAAATGTGCAGATATATCAACGAATCGTAAGATCAAACGATTTATTCAACTATTAATTTACTCTATACGAACAATATAAAGTAAGCAACTAGTAATAATGATATATTATAAGTTGCAAAATAAAAGGGATCATTAATCTTGCTTCAGAAAGCACTATAGTTGAGATTCACTTATATATTATAGAATTTGGTTGATTTTTATTATAAATGGTAAGATTTGTTATTAGGAGAAAAGAAAAATGGTTACTAAAAATCGTATATTTTATATAATACACCAGTTACATAAGAGATATTCGTTACCTTTTAGCATTGTGAAACTTTCTTCACTAATGTTTAGCAATAAATTGACAGAGCTTTCAAGCAGTCGCAGTTATCTAAAAAAAATTTTCCCCGATAATGGAGGAAGTTCTTATGGTAATAACTTATTAAAAATTCAGTATGATTTACAAATTGTTGTTGCTGCATATAATTGTGAACAAACAATTAAAACATGCTTATGTTCAATATTAAATCAAAAAACTAAGTATCGTGTTATTACTAAAGTGATAGATGATGGATCAACTGATAATACGGGGGAAATAATTGATCATATTGCTGAAAAAGCTAACGGACGTTTGAATATAATTCATCAGACTAATAAGGGCCTTTCTGGTGCTCGCAATACAGGAATTAAAGTAATCAATGGAAAGTTTTTAATGTTTGTTGATGCTGATGATACTTTAGCTGATGGTGCTATTGAGAGCCTTCTAGATAATGCTTATAAGTATAATGGTGATATTGTGGAGGGTGGCTATAACATTCTCGTTAACAATGATGTTAGGTCGACTTTTAAGCACTCATTCAGTAAAAAAGTTAATCCCTTTAATACCTTATATGGATATCCATGGGGAAAGTTATATAGGAGCTATTTATTTAAAAATGTTGTTTTTCCAAAGGAATATTGGTTTGAAGATACAGTAGCGATGTATCGAATATGGCCGAATGCTAAGCACGTGGTTACAGTTAAAAACGTTGTTTACAATTATTATAAAAATACGCATGGAATAACGGCGACCTCTAGGGGTAAAGCAAAGTCACTAGATACATTATGGGTTACACAAAAATTATTAAACGAGTGTAATAATATTAACATGCAAACATATAATTTTACTTTGTCACAGATAGTTATGAATACACAGCGCCTAAGTTACCTAAGTGATAAAGTAAATAAGGCTAATTTTGTTATTAGCAGGTATTGGGTTGAACATTATTTTTCAGGGTATGAGACAAATGACAAAAAATATCTTATGATTGAATATATCCTAAAATCAGGAACCTATAAAGACTTCTTAAATTATGTATATGAAGAATAATATACGGTAGATTGTAAAATTAATCCGAACGCTGTTCGGACAAAAAAGATCAGCTTCCTTTAAAATGGTGTTTACCACAAACCCATCTTTTAGGAGCTGATCTTTTGTCTAGTATAACCTATTCCGAACGAATTAAAATCGAAACCTTTTGTGAACTAGGGCGTAAGCAGTAAATAACTGGCCGTATTGCCTTATTCTCTACAGGTTACTGTGAATACAAAAAGAAAGTTCCCCACACTTCTCGGTTCTGAGAAGCGTGGGGAACTTTCTTTTTGGCTATGCGGCGAACGTCGTCGCCGGGGACTCGTTGACGTCTGTCCGTTGGTCCACATTTTGATATTTTCGATAATTCCATGGCAAATAAACCGCCAACTCTTCCGGTTTCGGAAATGCTGGTAGGACTGTCGAAGCTTTTAATAAATCCGTCAAATATTGACGCGGATCGATATGATTGGCCTTGGCGCTTTCAATAAATGTCATCCAAATAGCGATTGACTCGGCACCTTGCGTGCTGGTACTAAATAACCAGTTCTTACGCCCAATCACCAGACTCTTCATATTACGCTCAGAAGCATTATTACTCCAGTCAATAACGCCATCATTAATAATCCGGTCAAGATATGGCCGTTGACTTTGAGCGTAAGTGATCGCCTTTCCCAGCCGAGATTGTGGTAATACCTCGGTATGATCCACAATGCGCCAAAAACGCTTGAGAATTTTTCTCAAGCAACTACGGCGTCGTCGCCGGCGTGCTCGTGGTGAATAGGCCTGCCATTTTCGTTCTCGAGCGAACATCTCGTCAATCAAGTGAAGTAGTTCTTGGGCTCCCTTGATATGCGATTGATTCGCGTCATAGAACTTACGTCGAACGTGGGCCCAACAACCCATTCGGTGCACACCCGTACCTAGTAGGTTGTAGCCACTATATCCGTCGCATTGTAAAACGCCCTGATAGCCTTCATATACGGATTGGGCAAAGGCGCCTGAACGGGTGGCACCATATGCATAATAGACGGTGGGATTTGGTTCTTTGATTGGCGTACGTGCCACCCACATGTAAGACTTTGATGTCGCAGCCTTGCCGGGCTCTCTCAGAACCTCGATTGGCGTTTCATCACCTTGCAGGTGATGAGCTGAGCACAATTGCCGATGAAATTCTTCGTAGAGTGGTGTCAGTTGTTGGGCGGCTTTGATAACCCAATTAGTCAAGGTCGCTTCAGACGTATGGTAGCCTAAACGGCTAATCTCAGATAGCTGACGATATAGTGGTACACCCAAGACAAACTTATTATAGATAACTTCTGCTACTAAGGAGACAGAAGCCAAACTATGCGGAAACAAGGCTGGTGGCACCAGCGACTTCCACAAGCCAGATGTTGCTGTATTCTCAGCACACTGTTCACACTTATAACTTTGTTCGTAGATCTTTTCCAGGTATGCGTACGCTGGAACGAAATGCAATTCTTCTCGCACATATTTTTTTCCAATCGGCGTGATGTCTGAATGTCCTGCTGGACATTTACCATCAGCTGGTTCAATGATGGTTACGCGTACCGGTACCTTGGCATCTATTTTTTCTTGCCGCGTCTTTTTCTTCGATTTCTTTGGCTGTACTTGATTTGATGCGGCGCTGCTTTGGTCTCCAGTTTGCTCTGGTTCGGTAAAAACACGATCTTTCTCATCAAATAGTGACGTTTGATTGGGATCTATTGTTTCGGATTTACTCGCATAGATTTTTCGAGTGAAGTAAGCCAGCTGTTCCTTGAGAGTCGCAATTTCCGCTTCAAGTTCATGGATTCTTTGATCTTTTTCTGATTCTGCCATAGGTGTCACCTCCTTGATGTATCGTTATTATCATTGAGCTTACCACTCATCTGACAAACTAGAAAGCATTTTCAATGTCCTGGAGGGCATACTTTATGAACAGTCGCATCTAACGCCCAACCACTCAACAAGCGAACCAGCTGCCGTGGATCTAATCTACGAATCGCGAGTTGATTGGTTGGCCATTGTAAATGGCCATTTTCTAACCGCTTGTACAGTAGTAGGAAGCCATCACCATCCCAATACAGGGCTTTGAAGCGGTCTTTACGTGTGCCACAAAAGAGATATAGTGCCTGCGAGTATGGGTCTAAGTCATATTGTTCCTGAACGATACCCGCGAGTCCATCAATACCTTTGCGCAAATCTGTCTTACCACAAACCAGGTAAATTTGGCTGATTTGGCTGGTATCAATGATCATGTGGGAACACCGCCTTCATTAAAGCATCGAGAATATATCCGTTGATGTGATTGTAAACAATGACTGATTTATTGCTGTCGACTCTGATTTGCAATGCTTTAGTCGCTCCAGGAGCTGGGCTTTCTGGAGCCCGACCGACTTTTACTTGAACAATATCTGGTTGTTTATCCATCAAAAACACCTCACCAATTTATTTGATGAGGTAATCATAGTCCATATGGCGGCCGCGGAAAATACGGTCAGTTATTTACTGCTTACACTAGGGCTGTCCAATATCCAAATGGGCGTTCGGCTGAACCGATCACCGTCAACA
>CALFSK010000030.1 GCA_937916845.1 uncultured Lactobacillus sp.
ACAAAGTGATTGAGCTTAGTGACGGGTTAACCAAACAATTAGGCTTACAAGAAGCCAAAAAAGAGCCTGAGCATGATCTAAAAAAGCTATCAGCCCATGATCTTAATAAGTCCTATCAAGGCTTGCAACAACAGGTTCAGCAAACGACTAATCCACAACAAAAAGCACAATTTAAAAACCAGTTACATGAGATACATGAAGAAATCAGTGAGCGAACGCAAAAGCAGCTACAAGCATTTGCTGAACAGCATCCAGAAATCAAACAACCAGATTCTGAACCTGATCAAAGCCTAAAACGTTAGCCAGTTTTTAAGGGACATGCTATAACATACGTAAGAAAAAGGAAATCCCACCAAAAACAGGGCTTCTCATGCAAGCCACCTAAAAGGCGGTGTCATACTCACACAACCATATTAATGCCGTCCCTAAATTAAGAATATAAGTGGCAGATTGTAAAATTTAAATTGAACATTTAAGTGGACAGAAAAACCCATCAAGGCCTTTAATGGTGTTACCACACAATCCATTAGAAAGAAGGACCTTGATGAGCACCACTATTTTATCATTCCAGAACCGTGTTGTCATTGAAACGCTTCATAATGAAGGGCGTTCCTTGCGATACATCGCTAACTACTTAGACTTTAGTAAGACCACCATCTTTAATGAACTTCACCGACTAAATGGTGAGTACCAGGCTGAGCTAGCGCAAACTGACTTTGAACGAAGGGTTAGTCAACGGGGGCGAAAGTCTTCGCTTACTAAAAACCTTAAACACTTGATTGAGGAAAAGATTCAAGTCCAGAAGTGGTCCCCTGAACAAGTTGCCCATGTGGTGGGGATTGCCTACAAGACGGTCTATAACTGGATTGATCAAGGATGGCTTGATGTACAGCTACCCGATTTGCCTGATCATGGAATTCGTCGTCATCGTGCTAAAGAAAAGCGTGGTACGTTCAGTCACGGCCGCTCAATTGAGAAGCGTCCTCATAAAGTCGAAACTCGCCAGGAATTCGGCCACTTTGAAGCTGATACCGTACTTTCTGGTAAACGTAAAGGTCAAGCTGTGGCTACTTTTGTGGAGCGTAAAAGTCGCCTGACAATTGTTAAACGGCTCCATGGTCGCGACAGTCAGTTCATGACTCAAGCCGTACTTGAACTAGCTAGTCAACTTCAAGACAAGCTCAAGACGCTTACTGTGGATCATGGTAAAGAGTTCGCTAACTATCAGACAATTGAACGGCGAACTGGTACACAGGTTTATTTTGCCCATGCCTATTCACCGCATGAAAGAGGCAGTAATAAGAACCGTAATCGAGTTTTGCGACGGTTTATTCCCAAAGGCCAAGCCATTGAAGAACTAAGTGATCACCAACTGGTTCAAATCAATTGGTATCTGAATTCACGGCCACTTAAATGTCTTAATTGGCATACACCAATCGAGATCTTCTTGCTTAATTTACGTCATTAAATTCGTTCAAGTTATTTCTTGCAATCTGCCAAGTTTAAAACAGAATGCTGATTTAATAAAAAACGGATTTTTGTAACTTAAATCATCAAGGGTTGTAACTTGTCAATGTTACAAATAAAAGAAATATGTTACAATATTCTGGAAGGGGGGGACTAATAAATGAACAAAATTGTAAGACAAATTAAACAAATTAGTCAAAGCAACGGAATTCCTATGAGTATCAGTAAAATCATTGAACATGAAGATATGGGCCTTAACCGTTCTGACCAACACAATACAAGTATAGCCTATGGAAATATTTTAGGTAAATCAGTTGTATTTTTCTCGTACGAGAGTAATTTAACCACAAGAGCCTTAATAATTAATTCAAAAATCGAAAAGATCATAAATGATGAGCCAATTGTCTTCGTAGTTACCCAATTATCTGCCAATGACAGAAGAAAATGTCTAGAATACGGATTAAATTTTATAACTTCAGATGGTGAAATGTTTTTACCATTTATTGGAACTAGATTATTTCCTCGAAGTGTTAGAAATAATGAATTTATAATTAAAAGCTTTTTTAGTCCTGCGGAGCAAAGATTAGCATTATCTATTGTGATAGTACAACTAATATTTGAAAGAAAAAAAGACGTAAAAAGCATTCCAGAATTAAGAGCATTTTCAATAGATGGGGATCGATTTATCATAGTAGGTGGTCAAAGGTTTATTGGTGGCATCGGGGAGAAAATAAGCATTAAAAATAGAGTCACATTTAACAGAGCAGTAAGTTCGTTAGTGAACCGTGGTTTATTAAATTATATAGGTGAAACTAGTGACCGTAGATATTCTTGTCTGTTTAACAGTCAGCAGTTCTATAGAAAAATTGAAAAGTATTTGCTTTCACCAATTCAAGAATCTGGAGATTTGGTTCTGCCGGATATTCCACATCCGATTACTGGTTTTCATCCTTTGTTTAGCGGATTGACTGGGTTAGCAAAAGTTACTATGATTACTGATGATAACGCTACACAAGATTATGTAATTAATCGATCAGAGAGAAAAGCATTGGATTACTGGGCTGATAACCAAAATTCACATCAGGAAATCAAATGTAAGTTTCAAATATCAAAATATGATTTACGTGGGTTTAATTGGTTAATCAGAAAGGTGCTAAGTTATCCAAATAACGTGATCGATCCGTTTCACCTATATACTATATTTAAAAATGATAATGATGATCGAGTTTTAGGCGAGGCCGAGGAACTTGTCGATAGGATTTGGTTGGGCGATTTTGACATGAAGGGTGATTAATTTAGATGAAATTTGACAAGTTCTATGATTTCTTCAAAGGATTTGAAGATTGTTATGTTGTTATTGGTGGTAATGCAGCTGACTTCTGGTTAGAACGTGATAACCAAACATTTCGTGCTACGCAAGATTATGATATAGTAGTTATTTTTGAAAATTCTAATGGTGCTTTTTCTGAGAAGTTTGTCAGCTTTATAAAGGAAAATAATTATATAACTAGTGAGGTGGGAAAAAGCGAGGACAAAAAAAAGGTTTACTATCGATTCCAATTACCAAAAGAATCCGAATTAGGCGATATCCCCAAACAAATTGAGCTATTCTCAAGAATACCATTACAATATGAACTAAATCTTCCGACCGAAACAACACCTCTGCACTATGAAGATGGTCCGAGTTTATCTGCAATTGTTCTTGATGATGATTATTATAATCTTCTGAAAAATTGTCATTTTAAAGAAGGCTCAGTATCAGTCTTGAGTATTCCAGGGTTAATCTACTTTAAAGCCAAAGCTCATCTCGATGTTCAAAAGCGCGTGGAAAACGGAGAAACAATTACTCATAGAGCAAATAAAACAAAACATTTTAACGATGTTTGTCGACTATGCGATTTACTAACAAATAATAATGATTTTAATGCAACTGTAGTACCAAAATCATGTCAAGAAGATCTTAAAAAATTTATTGATTTAGTAGAAAACACAGATCAAAGCGTTTACAAAGCAAAATTTAAAAATGTTTCCGGTTTTGACCTTACACGTGAAGATGTAGTTAATGCGCTTAAATCTCTACTACCATCTAATGCTTAAAAAATAACCGTAAAAACAGTAATACTTATAAACTTTAAAACGTCTTTTGAAGTTTATAAGTATTACTGTTTTTTGCTAACCCATTAGGGTATACCCTAGTGGCC
>CALFSK010000031.1 GCA_937916845.1 uncultured Lactobacillus sp.
ACAAAAGATCAGCTCCTAAAAGATGGGTTTGTGGTAAACACCATTTTAAAGGAAGTTGATCTTTTTTGTCCGAACAGCGTTCGGATTAATTTTACAATCTACCATTTCAATTTAGAAAATATTCCCAGTTCCATCAAAACGGAGCTAAACAAGATAGTGCATGACATCGATGACTAATACTTTAACACCAAACAGAAAGGGGCTATGAATATATAGGGTCTATAATTAACAAATAACCCCTCGAAAACATTGAAAGAATAACCCCCAAGATCTATATTATAGATCTTGGGGGTTATTTGTTTTAATATTAAAGAAATGACTTCTTCTATTTGTCATCAATACTAAACAATAATTTGTACAAAGTGATTATTTCTTCTAGTTCTTCACGCGATACATGATCGACAATAGTTTCATCAGTGACATGTCTTGCCCGTAAATCTAAGGCTATGGTTTGATCTAATAATACTTTTCCATATACTGTTTGACTACTAGTTAGTCGATGATACATTGGAAAATTACGCTTGGTACTGCTAATTGGAGCCACAATCGTCATGTTACTTGTCTGACAGACTAGATCATTGCTTAGCGCAATGGCTGGTCGCTTATTCATCTGTTCATGACCACGGCTTGGATTAAAGTTAACATAAAATATATCACCTTGGCTTACCATTGAAGTTCATTGCCTTCTGACTTTCCCCAATCAAGCTCGTGATCCCTTTTCCCGTCATCTTTCCAATCCTTAAATAGTTCGTGAATATTGGTTGGGTTCTTTTTTATTGGTGTTAAAACAATTGATCCATTTTCAATGGTTATTGTCATATCTTGGTTATCATCTAATTTCAGTTGTTTAATAATTTGGCTAGGAATTCTAGCAGCTTTCGAGTTTCCCCACTTTGCTAAGCGTGTTTGTTCTTTAATAAGTTCCATATTTTCCCCTCCTAAATTATTATTACAAGTTAAGTATATCCCGTGTAGATACACAATGCAAATATTCTTACTGGAGGTCATTTACATGCAACAAGTTGTCTTACCCATCAAAGATTCAAACGTTCTTAAAGAGGTTCAAGATACGTTACTCAATAACTTTAAAGCTGGCCGACGTAACTATACGATTTTTCAAGTTGGTAAAGCGACGCTACTGCGAGTGAGTGACGTTATGGGCTTAAAACAGGCCGATATTTTTAATCCGGACGGTTCTATTAAACAAAATGCGTTTATTCATGATCGAAAAACTGGTAAGCCTAATACCTTGTACCTTAAACCAGTTCAAACAGAACTCTTATTGTATCGTCAATGGCTGCTTGATCATAAACTAGCATCTGAATGGCTCTTTCCTTCCATTCAACACCCCGAGCGACATATCACGGAAAAACAGTTCTACAAAATTATGAGTAGGGTTGGCGATCTGTTAGGAATTAATTATCTAGGTACTCATACGATGCGCAAAACTGGGGCTTATCGTGTTTACACGCAATCAAATTACAATATTGGCCTAGTCATGCACTTACTAAATCACTCAAGTGAATCAATGACTTTAGCTTATTTGGGCTTGGATCAAGCAAGTACAGAAAACATGTTGAACCAAATTGATTTTGGGTAAATTGGTTTGATTTTGTTGTCGCCAACGGCGACTTCTAATACAGGATTTTTGTGGGTTATCACAACATAGAATTTATTCTATGTGTAAGTGCGCATTGACCTCGTTTCACTCGGTCTGCTGATAACCATAGAGTCGATTTTTCCGTTGTTGAATTGAATGTATTTTTAATTAAATTATGCTTACACTTAACTAATCTTGTTATGATTTAAATTTTTGCAGAGATTCTTTGTAAACTTAGCAACAAAATTTTACAATCTACCTTAAGGCCCTCATTTTCCTTTGGGTCTAATGATTTCCAAATAGAAAACAACGAACATAGTGAGGCCTTAGCAAACACAATACTAGTCAATACCCAATTTACAATAGTGATTCGAAAGTTACGAACGTCAGTGAGTTACTCTAGGTAAGTGCTTTAGCACTTACTATATATAATATGAACAAAGGTAATTCACAAACTTTACACTCACATAAACGCTCATATATCAACGTTATCAAGCCACTAACTAGCGGGATAAATATTTCATGGTCAAACATTATCTAATTCTACACGTTTAACACCAAGCAATCGCACGTCATAGCACACCGTATAGCCCCACTAAAACGACTTCTAAGAGGCTTTGAACTATGTCACGTGTAATTTTACCTTGATATGCTAAAACGTCTTAAATCGTATTTTAAAACAGGCTCGTCAAATTAATGACGGGCCTGTTTGTATGCTGGAATTTTCACACTATTATGAAGTGGATGTGTCATTATGTCGGAGACACAAGCTTGATTATAGCACTATGCAAACTTGGTGTAACCACTAAAAAATGAGCACCCGGGTAAGTGCTCACCAAGAAGTTGTCACATTGAAACGAAATACCACGAGTCCCGACTAATAGGACAACTTTATTTTAGATCATTCTAATTAAATTGCAATATTAAAAAGCGACTACCTAAACAGATAGCCGCTCCCCCAAGTAATATAGATAGCACATATTATTATAATAACATTAAAATTGACATAGTAAAAAGGCCTATCCAGTTAAGGGAAGACCTTTTTATTTTGCGGTATGTTACTGAGAGTAGTGTGCAATGTCATGTCATACAGCACAAACGTAGTATAGCATTATTAACGCTAGTTGCAACCACTAGAGTAGTTAAAAAAGCCTATTCAATTGAGAATAGACCTTACTGTAAACACGAAAAACTAAGTTATGAGTTCATTCCTGAACACACTTTTTAAGTATAGAACACACATTAATAACATTAAAAATAGTATAGTAAAAAGGTCTATCCAAACTGGAATAGGCCTTTTATCGTGCTCAGTCATTATCAGACTGTTAAATGATTGAAGGGTTACTAAGTAACTTGACCGAGCACATATCGAAGTACACATACTTAACGATGACTGAGTCTAGCAAAACTTGTTAGGAGTGTTTGCAACTACCAGAGTCAGTTTTCATTATAGCACTATTTTATGCTAGTTAACATAAAACACAGTATTCAAAGCTAAACTTTGTGAAGTGTGTAAAACGTTGTTATATCAACGATATAAGGCTATATATTTACCAATATCATGCGATAACGATACTTTGTGATAATGACGTTCTATGTATAATTGTCCGAAGTGTCTCGGCTTAGAAAACGCCTTGGCCGAGACTATATCAACTAAATAGTGTGTCTATCGTTAGTAGTTAGTTCTTAACATCTTGTGGTCTACGTGACTACTAGTATATTAAATAACACCTTAAGTCTAGCACCAACCCGCACGCATAGCGGTGCTTAAACCATCAAGGGTCAAGCCCTTAGGCTCTCTCAAACAGTTATCCTAATCGTGAATAACTGCGCTTCTTTTGCAGTATAAAGAGAGAACTCTTTATCAGACAATTTAAGCTCAACCAGCCCTTGCACTAACTATTATTAGAGTTGGTTTTAGCAGCAACCCGAATAATCTGCGTTAATAGTTAGCCTGTCCGTATCATTTCCTAGTCTTCCAGCCACGTCTTTAGTCGCGTTGATCTCGACAAGGTTTAGCATACCTATGTTGTTAACTGCAAGCGGGGTCACGAACGACACTCACGGGAGGTTTTACTAGCTAAGAACAGGTTTCCAGCCTTTAGTTGCTTTGATGGTTGCTAACCATTGAATAACAAAAAAACGGTTGCTATCAGGTTTCTGTTAAGATTCCCGATAACAACCGTTTACTTTAAGTATCAATGGTTGAAAAACTTAGCCTACATGTTATAATAGTACCAAGTTAGATAGCTTGTATTGGTAGTACTTGCTATCGAAAATCTTATCAGGTTGTGCTGATAAGTCGTGAATCCTAACTCTGCTAAGTTGAGGGTTCTTTTTTTGCGTTCATTTATTAAGTTAAGTACATTATAACCGTAATATAAGATTAATACAACCTTTATCATTTTAACGTCTCAACCAGCCGAATAAGCCTTTTTTAAGCGTTTTAGTTTCTTCCCCCTTGTAATGATCCCCAGTGGGTTCTAAAACGTCTGTATCGTCCTTTGAGGCGTCCTCGCTGGTCTTTTGTGGGGCATCGAGTAGTTTTTCATTTTGACGGTTAGTGGATAAGTTTAATTGCTGTTGCTGATCAAGTAACTTGTGGGCTTCGCCCAAAGATTGCTGAAGCTTTTCGATCTGCTTATCCTTTTCAACCAATTGCTTTTCTAGCAACTCCATTGCTGTATCCGTGACGCTATCGTGTGTAACATAATTACTGTAACTTACACTCTCGTTACTTACAACCCTGTTACTACTTAAAAAATGCTGTTTTAAAAGCTTGTATCCATCATCACTTATCGTCAGCTTGCTTACTCCGTTACTATGTACCTTACTTACATACTTACTTCTAAATTTATCGTCCATTTTTCGCATGATAGCTTGCCTTGTAACACCAAACTCCATTGTAAGTTGTTTCATAGTCTTACTCATGTTACTTACACCCCCTAATTTTACTAATATTAACATAGTTAATCATGGTAAACACTGAACGAGGGCTTAGAATGCGTCTCTCAACAAAACAAAGGCACTCCCACAACGAGAATGCCTTTGTTTACTAGTATTTTAGCTGATTAATCAACGCCCGCTCCGTGCGTGGGGCATACGTTCGGAAAATTCTCCAATAGCCTAGCAGTTGGCCAATGGATTTTGTAATAAAAAATCGCATGTTTGAATTTTTCTAACAGTTTTCCAACATTTTTCTAACAGACACATTCCGGCATTGTATATTTAGACAAATCCCTATATATAAGGAATATAACAATATATATTTATATATACTATATAGTTTGTTAGAAAGTAAGAAAAAAAGTCCCCAGAAAAAAATTATTTTTTTCTTAGGAACCTCGATATTTTTCTAACATTCTTACAACCGTTGCGGGAGTAAGTAAGAATCGTGTTAGGATTAAATTTTATTTTCTAACTTTCTAACATTTTGTTAAGTGAATGCGGTGCTTTCGTCGGTAATAATATAGCACTGCTGGCGGTATTTTACAACTCTTTCATTGGTAAGCCAAAAATATAACAAAAAAAGCCACTGTTTCCAGTGACTTAATACTTGTGTGGGACAGTGACTGTCAACCATATTGGTTAGCAGTTTTTTTGTCGATATGAAAATATTCTTTGGGTGCGTCATTCGGCTTTCCTTGCTTCCAATGACTTTTTGCAGAACCATACTTAGTCGGTTCAGGATTAGGACTAATCGCAACAAATCGACGCCCAACTGAATCCATAAATATGATTATCCGACGATATTCTTCAGTTGGTGTAATCAACGTACAGTTTTCATGCTTAATGCCATAAACATCTGTAAAGTCCATATTTCATATTGCTTTCCCGTATGTTTCAGTGCCATAAAATAAAAAACTGCCTTATTACAAAGCAGTTTCATCAGTATCAAAATAAATTATTGTGGAACAACATTCGTTGCTTGAGGGCCACGATCCCCTTGTTCAACTTCATAGCTTACCTTTTGACCTTCATCAAGGCTTTTAAACCCATCTGTTTGGATTGATGAGAAATGAACGAATACATCTTTATTATCCGAACCGGTGATAAATCCAAAGCCCTTATCCGCGTTAAACCATTTCACAGTACCACTTTGCATATACTTATATTCCTCCTAGAAACTAAATCA
Organism: uncultured Lactobacillus sp.; assembly: GCA_937916845.1. Taxonomy (GTDB): domain Bacteria; phylum Bacillota; class Bacilli; order Lactobacillales; family Lactobacillaceae; genus Lactiplantibacillus; species Lactiplantibacillus paraxiangfangensis. The sequence goes on from CALFSK010000031.1 coordinate 5,736, forward strand.
AAGTAACCAGCCGAATTAACATCTAAGAAAATTATAGATAGCAAGTTTAATGATACTTAAAACTTCCGAATATGTTAACCGTGTTCAGTATATCACAGAGTTCGAAGATAGTTTAATTTAAACACTTCAAGTGCCCGGTTCTTTAAGTAGTTAAACTTGCTGACACTAACCGATAATTGATTACAGGCTTCGTTGCGGTTGAAACGTTTCTCAATAATATAATCATGTAGGATAAATTGATATTGCGGATCATCAATTGTATTGAGGGCGTCTTCGACTTCTTTTAACTGGTAAGATAAGTCAACATGGTTTACCAGGCGGCTTTCAGTGCCGTTTCGGCTACTATGACTGGATACTCCATCGAATGAGGGACTAGAAACTTGGTTAAAAGTTGTCAAGTCACGTTTTAGTTTGGCATATTGTTTTAATAAATTACAAATCTTCTTAACATCTTGACGCATTAGAATCACACTTTCTGATCCCAGATATATGTATAAAAAAGCGGGGCTATTACACCCCGTTCCGACTAATATCAACACAATGAATGGTAGATTGCAAATTTAATCCGAATTTTTGGACAAATTTGTCAGCATAACCTG
>CALFSK010000032.1 GCA_937916845.1 uncultured Lactobacillus sp.
TTCTATAAAACTTTGCTTTCCTGCCTAACGGCGAGTGAAAAAACGGTCAAGCTGGTTCAGCTTGGACGGGGTGCGGGGCGTCAGCGCCCGTATAAATGTGGCTTGCCACACCTTTTTAGGCAACGCACGAAGTGAGGCGCAAGGAGCGTAGCGAATGGAGTTTAATGTGAGCCGGTTTTTGGCTCACTCCTTTGTGTTTTTTGTTTTAGCTTTTGATCTCGTACAGTGGTGCCTCTTATATACCTTTTTTATAAACCTCTTTTAAACCTCTTTTAGACCCCTCTTCAGCCTTACTCTCCCAAGGCTTACAGAAGTTTATCAACGAGGTTTTGTCTGTTTATCAACGAGGTTTTGTCTGTTTATCAACGATAAAAATTACGATACTCGTTGATAAAAACTCGTTGATTTCGTATAATGGTCTTGGAGGTACAATTATGAGCAATGAACTAATAAAATATGACCCTGAATTAAATACTATTCCTCTGAGAAAATTTACTCCGATTGAAATGAACTTATTTTTTTCGATCATTTCTCGTATGCGTGATAAAGGTGATCAAACCGTTAGATTCTCTTTTGAACAACTTAAAAACTTGAGTAATTATAAGCCAACTGCGAATAGTCGCTTTGAAGATGATATTCAGCGAACTTATGAAAAACTGATGGGTCTTCATTTTGGACGACGTAGTAAATCTGGATTGAACAGAGAACTATTTGTAATGTTTACTAAATTTAGAATTGTTGGTGAAACTGAATCTCCTTATATAGACATTGAGGTGTATAAGGATGCTTTACCTCTGCTTAATAACTTGGATACTTGGGTTAGATACGCTTTAGCAGAATTCAGAGATCTTAGAAGCAGTTACGCCAAAACTGCTTTCAGATTGTTAAAGGGGTTTAGAACAACAGGCTATGCTTTTTTATCAAAAGAAGATTTTTTTGAATTACTTGATATTCCACAAAGCTATTGGAAAAAGCCAGGAGACGTTGATAGATATGTTATAAAACCAATAAAAGTGGAATTGACTCCATTATTTAGAGGGCTAACGATTAGAAAAAAATATGGTAAGGGACGTGGAAAGCCGGTTATCGGTTATTCTTTTGCCTGGAAACCAGAAAGTAAAGATGCAAACGACTTTTCCCAAGGTAAGTTCCAAGATGAGCGTCAAAAACTTTTTAATATCCAGCATAATGGTGAATTAACAGAACAAGAAAAATGGCGCGCTACCGATAAAGTTAAAGGCCTACCACTAGGCTCAACTGAAAAACAGATTTTAGCCGAACGACAGATTGAGCATGATAAAAAAATAAGAGATCAGACAAGACAAGAAATGCTTGCTGAACTCCGAGAGGGGTTTGGAACCCATGCCTAAAACAATTAGGGAACTTGCTGATGAATTTGGTGTATCAAAACAAGCCATTAGGAAAAAACTAGATGCAAACTTTAGAGCAAACTATGTACAAACCGTGACTAGGAACGGGGTACAAACCTTAGTTGTTGTCAATTCAGGTTATTTACTGCTAAAACAGCATTTTATTGGTAGTAACAGCCAAAAACCAGAAGGGGTAACATTTACTAGTAACACTGGTAACAAGAATACAGATACAATAGAATTGCTCAAAGAGCAGTTATCAGTCAAAGATAACCAGATTAAAGAGAAAGATGAGCAATTAAAGTCAATGCAAAAGTTATTAGATCAATCACAGCAATTGCATTTAATGGCTGAAAAGAAGATTGAAGAATTAAAAATGATTGCTATTAAAAATAGTGACTCTAATTCAATAAAAAACAACGCTTTTGAACAACCAAAGAATAAATGGTGGCATTTTTGGTAATGCTAAATAATGTGGTTGGGAGGAATTTATTTGAATCTTGGAAAAAATTAAAAGATAAGCGAATTTCAGCTGGACTTATACAAACTGAAGTTGCTGACAAATTGGAATCTCTAGGCAAGCTATTTCTCAATGGGAAAATGAAAAATCTTTTCCAGATATTGAGAATATTGTTTTTCTAAGTAATTTATATAATTTTGACTTAAATAAATTTGCTAATTACTACAGAAAAAAGATGTACCTGCTACACCTCTCCCTGAGAGCATAAATACTGCACCAAACTTAAAAGATAATGGAAATATTTTATTAATACTTTCTTTACTTTCCTTTTTATTAGCACCTTTAGGCATTGTCATTTCTCCAATAATTGCATGGAATAATAAGAAAAATAATTCATTTTATAAATTGTTATATCTTTCTTACTTATTTTCCTTGGCATACAATATTGTTGCATTAACTGGCTTAGTCGCAGATGTTCTAAATTGGGGTATCACTAGCTATCATTAGTTTACATAAAGCTTAACAACACATGTTATTAATACAATGATCAATGGATACGTTAATAGTTACGGAAACCATGTGTTTTATAAAAAACATTGACAGATAAGAATAACCTGGATTTTCTATGACTTATTAAGGAGGAATGTTTGTGGATGAAAAACAAAAGAAACTATCAATCCTAATTGATCGGGCATATAAAAAAGTTGATGCCACTAAATTTAACACTTTACGGCAAAGCTTGCTAACATGCCAGCAAGACTTAGACAGTGATACTTCTTATACAGATATTCTAAAATCTCTCCAATACGATTTATTTAACGCAGACAAAACACTTCCCTTAGGTAAACGCATTTCTGGTTTGCCGATTGAGTTAGTGCAACTTGCCAAATATGTTGATTCACAATTACAGGAATCTAACGTTTCGAACAAACTTAATTTTTGGGGGAATTTGCGTAATACTCTTAGTCGGATTTCATTTTATATCCGCTAATCAGTAGTTAATGATTTAACCAATAATTCGGTTAGTTCTTGCAAAGCACACCCTATAACAGAGAATAATAGAAGAATGATAGTGACACAGCCTAAAAGATATGATGTGTTTGAGGAAAAATGGTAGATTGCAAAATTAATCCGAATTTTTTGACAAATCAGTCAGCATCACTTGGTAAGGTGTTTGCCAGTTAAGTACTTTAAGGGGGCGCTGGTTAATTTCGAGTAACGTCATTGTTAAATCTTGAGCACTAATGTGCTCAAAACAAGTCCCCTTAGGGTAAAAATAACGTAAGTTCCGATTGAATCGTTCATTACTGCCGCGTTCAGCGGGCGTGTAAGCATGGCAGTAATAGGTCTGAATACCGTATTGTGGTTCAAATGACACTAGATTGCTAAACTCAGTTCCACGATCGACAGTAAAGGTGTGTACCGGTCCCTTAAAAGTTGTTAGAAACATAGTTAGGGCTTCATTAACAGTCGCCGCTGTCCGATCTTTTAATCGGTAAGCCCAAAGAAAACGTGATTTGCGATCAATTAGCGTTAATAAAGCAGCCTTGCTATGTCCACGAGGTCCAACCACTGTATCTATTTCAAAATCACCGATGCGGTTACGTTGGTTAATCACAATTGGTCGTTGTTCAATTGAACGCCCTAATGATTGATTATATTTAGAACGTTGGTCAAGGTTACGCCGTTGGCGTAGCCCATGTTCAGGTAGTTCACTCAAGGAGAATTCAATTTTCCCCTGATATAGCCAATTATAAATAGATTTAGTGGCTAGTTTAAGCTCATGCGCAATCACTTCTGGTGACCAGCTTAGACGTAAATGGTTTAGAATGGTTTGCTTTAATTTGGCATTCAGTTTAGTTTTTCGGCCACAATGCGCCCGTTTATATTCAGCGTTGGCCTGTGCTAATTCAGCTTGATAAGGTTGACAACGAGATAATTCATAAGAAATCGTAGACGGAGATCGTTTTAACCGCTCAGCCATTTGGATATTGGTCAGTCCTAGCTCACAAAAGGTTTCAATTTTAATTCGTTCAGAATAGGTTATACTAGACAAAAGATCAGCTCCTAAAAAATGGGTTTGTGGTAAACACCATTTTAAAGGAAGTTGATCTTTTTTGTCCGAACAGCGTTCGGATTAAATTTGCAATCTACCAAACTTATTACACCGGTAATGAAAGCTCCGTTCGCTTTAATTCTTACCTAAGTAA
>CALFSK010000033.1 GCA_937916845.1 uncultured Lactobacillus sp.
CGTGGGGTCGGCTACAGCCAAAGAGCGGTCTTCCGCCTCGCTTGAAAGCCTCAAAGGACGAGTCTTTCAAGTCGCCCCACACTGTAACCTGGCAAACAACGCCAGCTAACAGTGCCGACACGGCCCAATGGATTCTGCCGGCTACGCTAAGATTGCTTTAAAACAAAACTAGTTTTTAATAGTAACCTCAACCTAGCTGGTGGTTATTTATGATAAATGTAGCATTACTCGTTGAATTCCCAGCTTCCGTCACCGAATGATAATCACCAAACTGACTTTGAAAGCCTCCTTAACTTTTGGTATACTGGATAGGACTTATTTTGCCGTTTTAGCTCAGGAGGTAGAGCGTTTCCATGGTAAGGAAGAGGTCAGCAGTTCAAATCTGCTAAACGGCTTCACGGGCGATTTTAATGCTTAATCGAATCTCATACAAACGTCGTCACAGCAACGTTTGTATGAGATTTATTTTTATTTAAAAAGCAGTAAATTGGTCTCGTTTTCTTAATTAGGTACACGAGTGGTACACCAGGTTGACTACCGGGCTTATTCAGAATAATAAAAAAACACCGTTGCAAAAGACGGTGTTAGTGGTCCTTAGGGGCCGGTGATGACTTGGTGTACGTTGGCGCGATAATCTGCTGGGTAAAGTCATTTAATAGGCTTAATAAGTTGTTGATGCGACGTTTACCAAGCTGCTGTGTCCACTCACCAAAGGTTTGCTGGATGGTCGTAATCAGTGCTTGATCAACTTCTTGACCACGTTTGGTCAGTAGTAAGCTCTTTTGACGCCGATCATTAGGGTTTGAAACCTGATAAACGTAGTCATACTTTAGGAGTATGCTGATCTGACGGGAAATGGCACTACGCGACACGTGGTGACTATTTGCAATATCCATCAACAACAGTGGTTCGTGGCTAGTCTGAATTTCATGCATAATTAAAAAAGTATCAAACGTAAGGTGATAAGTATTAAGTGGCGCAGTAATCCGGTCATTGAGATAACGTAAGACTGCAGCGTAGTCATTGAGAAAATCGTCAAATACGGGTGTGGTGGATGCCATAATTTAGCCTCCTTCGCTAAGCTTGTCTGAACAATATCAACATACAGTAATTGTTGATAATTGATTTTCATATAAGATAGTAACGCAAAATTTATTTAAAGTGTTAAATAGTGGGCTGTAAAATTATAAAACGATAATAAAAAATGGTACTTGCATCATCCTCAGATGACGTAAGTACCATTTTTTTATTTAACATATTAGACTAAGCTTTGGCATTGCTTCGACGAGCAATCATTGGCAGAATCATCCCTAAAGCAACGAAGACGATTGGCGTAATGATGTTTAACGCTAATTGGAACCACCAGCCACTTGGGTTAGCAGCTAAGGATGTCTTTGGAACCATCCCTAAGATACATGCAAAGGCGGTGAATAAGAAGCACCAGGCCCCAACAAGTTTACCAGCCATCGGGTTCTTCAAGAACTTGTACTCGCTCTTGAATTCCTTTAAGTGCTTGTTTAACAAGATGTAAGCTAAGAATACCCAGAGGTAACGCATAGGCATAACAACTGAGTTTAAGTTTAGCAACCAGTTGAATAATTCGTTCATGTTACCAATTCCTAAAGCAGGAATGATAATTAAGATGCTGACTAAGATCCCGGTCATAATATAACCGTTAACCGGCACGTCTTTTTTGTTCATCTTGCTGAGTTTCTTTGGAATAAATTCTGGATCGGCGTCACCAAGCAAAATCTTCAATGGTGCATCGATTGAGAAGGCTAACGCAGAAACTTGTGCAAGCACGTTGGCAATCGCGTATAGAATCAGGAATAAGTTCCCAACGTGGTAGAAAGCACCTAGGCGTTGGAAAGCGTAGTAGGCACCGTTGGCCATTAAATCAGCTGGGATATGCTTTGCGTTGAAGAGAATCCCCATCGCAAAGGAACCAAGTAGGGCACAGACAGCGACCATTCCGGCTAAAACTAACATTCCCAGTGGAAATTCGCGGCCAGGATTCTTCGTTTTATTAACGTACGGTGAAATCTTTTCCGAACCCCCAACCGCAAAGACTAACATTGAAACGGTTGTGAAGTAAGCAAAGTCGAACTTAGGAATATACGATTTGATGGAAAGCATATTAGGTGTTTGAACCGATGCCTTGGTCATCAAGGGTGCGGAAACGGCTAAGATAATGAATAGAATCGACATAATGAACATCCCGGTTCCGGCAACACTACCGATCCGTTTTAACGTTGTTAAGCCTAAGGAAGCAATCCATAGGAAGAATAAAAATAGCACTAAACAAATGGCTTGAACAACGATCGCGGGGGTGGTGTTGATGAAGTTCCCGTTTCCCTTAAACAACCAACTAAAGGCGATTAGAATCCCTTGGGGTTTTTGCGCTAAGTATGGCACGTGGACGATCCAATACGTCCAAGCGGCGTAGTAGGCTAGTCGCTTCGTACTGGTAGCACGAATCCAAGAGGAAACGCCCCCTTCAGCGTCCTTGAACGTTGAACCTAATTGACCAACAATTAAGGTGTAGGGGACAAAGTAGATAATCATGATCAAGATCCAAGATGTAACCACTGACAGGCCTTGTAACGCAAAGTTGTTAACAACGTTACCCAAACCCCAGACGGCTACGAACGCAATTAATGCAATGTTGGACCATCGTAACTGCTTTTCTGTTTTCATAAGCTAACCTCTTTTTTTAGTCTGAATATGCCTAATTGTAAAACGAAAATGGAAGCGTTGACAACTTTATTTTTTCAATATTAAAAGCGCTTTAAATTTTGGTATAAAAAATGAATATTAGATGTTAAAATAGCGAAAGTTTGATATTGTTAAATAGAATAACGAAACAACTAGTCGCGTCAATGATGTGTCAGGGGACGGACGTGTTAGACTGAAATGAAAGCGGGAATGATTTTGAAAACAGTTACCATTGGGACGGTCACATTATCAACGGGAATGCCAAAAATTGGGGTGGTGCTCTCTGGAAGTAACCGGCAGGCGTTGCTGGGGCAAGCTGCGCAAGTCTTGTCTTCAGCGGCTCAGGTGGTTATTTGGCGATTGGCCGCTTACCAGGAGTTTGATAATCGCGCGGAGTTGATCAATACTGCAACGCAACTGCAACAAGTTTTAGGAACAATTCCAGTGATTGCTGATTTTCAGACGGACCAAAAGCCAATGTCAGCTACGGATTATGGCCAAACTTGCTTGACCTTAGTCAATAACCGGGCCGTCGCCGCAGTGGACATTGACTTTACCATGGTCAATCAAATTGATTATGAGAATTTAACAAATCAGATGCGGTCCAACCAAATCGCCCTATTATTAAGTCAAACGTTACCGGCAACGTCAAGTACGACTGATTTAGTAGCGGCTTATACAGAAATGGCCGCTGCGGGCGCAGACGTTGCGCGTGTGACGATTGAGGGCCAGGACGCTAGCGCAGTCCTAAGACTCATGACTGCGACTGCAACCGCACGCCAACAGCTAACATTGCCACTCATCGCGACGGTCACGGGGGCGCTTGGTCGTTTTAATAGCGTTTGTGGTCAATTGACTGGTTCAGCATTGGCGTTTGGCCGCGTTGGTCGTGTCGGTGAATTAAACCAACTTCCCGTCAGTCAATTGAAACAAGCTTTACAGACTTTATCAACGGTAGAAGGAGCCTAGGGCATGAAGTGGAAATCAATTTGGCGGCACACACGCTATATTTTGGAGACGCTTGTCATTTATTTTTTCCTGATTCAGGGACCGTATGACTTGTGGCTCGGCAAAACGGGTTATCACCTATGGTCCTACGTTATAAATACGATTGGAATTGCGGCGCTTTTCTTGGTCGTTGAGATTATTTATAATTACGTGCGCCAACAAATTTTAAAGCGTCGCCGTCATCAATGAAAAATAAGATATCATAAAAATGACTGTTCAGTAAAATACTGAGCAGTCATTTTTATGATGATTATTTTTTTGAAATTAGGCGTTAGCTTGCGTCTTCACGATTTGTTCCGCAAAGGCGTCTAGGTTTTTAATGTCGTCAGCTTCGGGTGCGAGGTTAACGAAAACGTCCTTGGCCCCTTGAGTGGCGCCCGCTTTTTTCAGAACTTTACTGAAATCAGTCACCGCGCGGCAGTAATCGTCGTCGTAGAAAGTATCCCCAGATCCGGCACAGCCGTAAACTTTACCGCTCAGGTCAACGTCTTGTAGGTCGTCAAAGAAGTCCAAGCCTTCTTCGGGGAGGGCCCCTTCGTCGTAAGTGTAAGGAACGACGATACAAATATCGACCGCTTCAAATTCGGTTGCGTCCGCCTGCGAGATTTCTTCCTTCGTAACGTCCACACCGAGATTTTCTAGTTTTTCCGTAATGATGTCAGCAACATCTTCATTGTTACCCGTAATGGTTGCAAAAATGACTTTGGCTGTGGCCATGATAACTCCCCGCTTTCAATTTGTTATTAAGCTGATTATAGCAGAGTTCGTAGTAGAAATTAAGCGGAGTCGGCGATAATCAGAAAACCGCTAAACCAGTGGTTTCTCAGTAACGGATTCCATGCTATAATTTACTTAATAATGGTTATTTTACCGGCTCGTATTAAAGGTATTGACGGCGCTTAACCAGAAGACTTTATTGAAACTAATAATTGGCGAGGAGCGGTTAATTTGTCTAAAAGAGAAAAGAAATCGCATTTTGGTAAGCGGTTATGGGACTCAATCACTGAGCCGTTGCCAGATGATAACGATGATCAAAATAATGAACAGATTCCTTTGGCTTACGATTTGAAGGACTCTGCTGAAAGTGCACCGGCTAAGCCAGCGGCATCTGCAGAAAGTACTGCCGCAAGCGCTGCAACGAAAGCGACGAAGAAACACAAGCAGCCAGCTTCGGAAGCACCAGCAGCTAAAGCAGCAGCACCTAAGTCGCATCAAAGCAAGTCAGAGGCTGCAGCTAAGCCTGCACATGAGGAAGCTAAAGCGGCTGCACCGACTAGTCAGGCCAAGCAACCAGCAGCTAGTGAAGCTAAGGCGCCTAAACTGGCTGAACCTGCAAAATCAAAGCGGTCTTCTACTAAGTCCGCTAAGCGTACGCACAAACAGGCTGCGCAGTCAGCAGCCGATACTAAGGCTGGGCGGACACCAGCGAGTGCCGCTACGCCAAAAGTAACTAGTGCGGCGTCGCAACCTAAGCTTGCCGTTCACGACGCTGCGGGTAGCGATGATAATCAGCCTAAAATTGCAGTTCGTGGAACTGAAAATGCTGATGATGACCAACCAGAATTGCCATTATCACGTGAAGAATTATACGGTGATCAACAACCAAATGGTGGCCGGGAACCGGAAAAGCGGAACGCGGATAATATGTCACGGGTTGCACGACATGCCGATCGAATTGACGAGGAAGCGGCCGATGAACACGATGATGCTGACAATCCGCATTTAAAGAAAAAGTCCCGGAAGTCCGGCCATTATAGTTGGAAATTGATGGGCGTAGGGGTTGCCATCTTAGTTGTTGCGGGACTGGGTGCACTACTCATGTGGAACCGGGCTAAAACGGCGCAAGCGGATGCTAAGTCTAACGCGGAAGCAATTGTCCAGGCAATCTATACCTCAAGTGCACAACGTGATTTACGCACGAATGCATCGACTGACCAATTAAAGCAATTACAATCCAACATTGACAACATGAAAGATTCTAGCGAAAAAGATAAGCTGCAAAAGCAACACGACTACGCTAGTCAGATGATGCAAGTTCGCTCAAGTTATCGAGGACTACGCAATACGGCAGGATTGATCAACATTGACGTGACGACTAAGTCGATTGCTAAGGACCGACAAAAAATCGTGTCAACGGGATTGACTAACGATAAGGCGTACTTTGCCAAGAAGTACGACAACCAATTTAAGTCAACGAATAAGACGGTCAAGAAGGTTGCCGGTTACGACGCAGCATTTAAGAAGCTTTATACTAAAAAGGGCAAGCTTAAATCGACCACGCCATCCAGCGATATTGACGTGATTCAGTCTAACTTGAAGGCTTACCGGAAGAAATCTCAGTTGGCAGCGAACGATTACCAGCAGTTAAAGGCGGACCGTAAGAAGTTAGCTAAGACGGCTAGTTCGTCATCTTCAAGCTATAGTGCAAGCAGCTCTAGTTACAGCGAACCTGAGTCATCGTCTAGCTCATCGTCGTCTGAAACTAGTTCAGATTCAGATACGTCATCAACGACGACCGATAGTAGCTCAACTTCGACTTACTATGGTAACGGTGGTAATGATACGCAAACTAGTTCAGCGGCTGAAAGCTCAAGCACGACTCATTACAGCAGTCATTCAAAGAACAACAATACCACGGGTACCGGTACTGGCAATACCACCGATCAAACGACTGGCGGTACGACCACTAACGATACAACGACGACTGATAATAATTAATTAAAGTCATCGCTTTGGTAGCGCTGATTAAAAATGCTTCTCAGATTTTTTTCTGAGGAGCATTTTTATGTTTTACGCTAAGTCCCATGGTGTACCATTGAATTAATAGAAATAGGGTCAAAAATCAGAAATGGAGTGTCAAACATGCCAATTGCATTAATGGTTCAAGCAACTAAGCCGGCCCAACTTGCGCAGATCAAAGCACAGTATCCGGCTTGGCAGTTTAAAACGGTCGACCAGTTAACGGTCGCAGATTATGATCAGGTTCAAGTGATATTCGGGAATCACCCGATTTTAAAAACGTTGCTAGCACGGCCAACGCACCAGCTAAAACTAGTACAAGTGATCTCCGCCGGGGTGGACTATTTGCCCTTGAAGGCGTTGGCGCAAGCGCACGTGTTGGTGGCGAATACGAGTGGGATTCACGCGGACGCCATTGGTGAAAGCGTGCTTGGGGCCATGTTAGCAGTTGTTAGGGGCTACCACGCTGCTTGGATCAACCAAACCGGGGCCAAAAAATGGTCGTTGCCCGTTAAAACGACCACGCTGACGGATAAAAACTTATTAGTATTTGGGACGGGACAAATCGGGCAGTCCGTTGCGGCAAAAGCAGCTGCCTTCGGGATGCACGTTACCGGTGTTAATACGTCGGGCCATCCGGCAACCGGGTTTGATGCGACGGTTGCCTTAACCGCTACCGACCAAGCACTGAAGCAGGCCAACTTCATCGTAAACGCGTTGCCACTGACGCCAACGACGCACCATCTGTTTAACGCGACGTTGTTTGAAAAGGCTGAACAACAGCCGATGTTTGTTAATATCGGTCGCGGTCCCGCCGTTGATACGGCTGACTTGGTGTCCGCGTTAGATCGTCATCAACTCAGTATGGCGGCGTTAGACGTGACGGAACCAGAACCGTTGGAGGAGACAAATCCACTATGGCAACGTTCCGATGTCATGATTACGCCACATATTTCGGGCCAAATTGATCATTTCCGCGCGACGGTCTTCGGCATTTTTGCAACTAACTTCGCCCAATACGTCCAAGACGGAACGCTTGCTCGTAATCAGGTTGATTTAACGCGGGGATATTAGTAAATCAAAAGCGAACGGTTCACCATCTCAAATGATGATGAACCGTTCGCTAATTTAATTGTGAAAATTAATCATGTTGATCAGCAGGATCGTCCGCCTTAAAGTTTTCTGCGCTCCGGTCATTCGGTGCTTGACCAATTGCGAGAATGAAGACGGTACTGATAATGAGTAAACTGCCGACGATATCGAGCCAACCGAAATTGACGCCTAGGAGCACAACGGCAATGACGGTCGCGGAAAGGGGTTCAAAGGCATCTAGCAAACTCACGACGGTGGGCCGAATATACTGGAGACTTTGAAGGAAGAACAGGAACGCAAGCAGGGTCCCAAAAATAACGACAAAGCTCAGCTTGCTAATATTTAACAGTGTCAGTGGAATGTGAATACTCCAAACCGGCTGAACAAAGTTAAATAAGATTCCCCCGAGTAACATGGACCACGTGTTGACGGTCATCGGACTGTATTTAGTCAGCAGTTTTGTCGGCATCAGGGTGTTCGTTGCCGACGAGACACCAGATAGTAAACCCCATACGAGGGCGCCCACTGAGATAACTAAGGTGCCGGGATTTCCGTGGGTGACGAGCAGAAACGACCCCAGTAAGGCAAATAAGATGGCAATCCCTTCCGCACGGGTTGGAAATTGCCGGTGCGCGACCACCATCCAGAGTGCGATGAAGACGGGTCCCATAAATTGTAAAATGGTGGCCGTTGCGGCGTTACTGGCCTCTACTGCTAAGAAGTAGGTGAACTGAACGGGCATTAAGCCTAACAACGTATAGCCGATAATCTGCCATAAGTCGCGGGGATGCCGCCAGATTGACCACAGATCAACGTGGGTCAGTAAACTAATGAGCAGTAACCCGATTCCTGCGCCGAGCATCCGAATCCCGGTTAACCAAACTGAATTAATATTGGTCGTATCAAAGAGGGTCTGGGCGATGGCCCCAGAGATCCCCCAAAAAGTTGCACTGATACTTGCTAAGAAAATCCCTTTAAATTCCCGACTAGCTTGCATCGACGAACGCCTCCCTAAGTAAAATCACTTTCCATTCATTGTAACTGATTTTACTTAGAAAAACGGGACTTAAGCTTAAATAAACTAAAGCACGGCCTGGTTTTGGACTTCGGATGCAACGTCGTTAGTGGCGGCCTGCCGAGTGGTTTCGGCTAAATGAACTAAGTGGGTCAAAAAGGCGTGGGTCTTAGCATTGTAATTGTACTTTGCGCCCAGTTTAACCAGGTAGCCGTTAATATAGTCGACCTCGGTTGGTCGGTTATGGGACATATCTTGATACATTGACGGGTAGTGAAGTGGGTTAGCAACTTTGCTGACGTAATTCACGGAAGCAAGTTCCTCCGCCCGAGTATTGAGCATCGTTACGCCATCACGTTCGCAGACGTCATAAGCCTCGTTGATCAATTGGCGGCTGAGTTCATCGGCTCCGGGATAAGCTGCGTATTCCCCCATTGTGATTTCAAATAGGGTACACAGGGTGTTGACGACCGAGTTGAAGACCACTTTAGCTAGCAAGGTACCGCGGAAGTTAGTGGTTAGGTTAGGGTTAAACTGACATTTTTCAAGTTCGGTCACGATGCGATGCGTCATCTCATCGGGCTGTTCGGTGTAATTTGCCAAGTTCATCGTCCCAGCACCGCGCGCACCGATGAAATCAACGTCGCCCGGGCCATTTAAGACCGTTGCAACTAGGGCAGTCCCGGCTAAAACTTTTTGTGGCTGGAAGTACTGAAGCAGTTTTTCCACGTGTCCCATGCCGTTCATACAGGTGAGGACGTATTGATGATCGTTAAACGCGTGGGCGGTGCGGGTCAAAAAATCGGCCAATTGCATTTGTTTAGTGAAAACGACCCAGACGTCCGGATCATCGTGATAATTTTCTGGCGTGACCACTTTAACGGGAAGTAAATGACGATCTTGATGATCGCGGGAGACGTAAACGCCGCCTTGCTTATGAATTTTGTTAACGTTCGGTAACCACGTATCGACGAAATCTACCTGATTGCCTGCTTCTTGTAAGAGGACGCCGTAGCGTAGCCCCATGGCGCCTGCGCCAAGTACTGTAAAATGCATATGTATGACCATCCTTTAAAATGATATTTTATTAATTTAAGATGAAAAAAGCCCAGCAGACCAAAGTCTGCCGGGCGCAGTTGCGTGTTACCACCGGTCATTCATCAAGCCGTTACGGACTTGACCTCGTGCGAATCATAATTGATCCGACGCACGTTAATGGGTGCAAACCATGGCTCGTTACTGACGTTCACGGGCCCCGTTCACAGCTGATATTCATGTCACCACCACGGGGTCTGCTCACACCATTTCAGACTCGCTTGAACCGCTACCGGGGACACTACTGGACTGCTCATAACTTTTATCATCAAATATTAATTGTTTTCTAATTTAGTCGCTTGCCGGTTAAATGTCAATGGAAATTCTTAAAAGGTTTTAAATCGAAAGAATGAACGGGTATACGGGGAGAAAAACGGGGACTAAACTTAATAATCTTCAGAATGCGTTACGCGGGTCGTTTTTGAAAGCGATTTCCATTCTGGCCGATAATGGCGTACAATTATAATTGTAAAAATGTGGGAGGGTTAGACATGCCAAAATATCTAGTCTTTATGGACATTGATGGGACTTTACTAACGGACCATCAGTACGTTTCAGAGCGAACGAAAGCGACTATCGAACGGTTACAAAAACAGGACGTCATGTTCTACATTGCAACTGGGCGGATGTACGAGCTTGCAAAGATTGTACGGAATAAAATTAATCCGGAAGTCCGGTTGGTGACTTCTAACGGTGCCGTGTTTGACGGTGCACAGGGGCGTGAAATCACAAAACTCGGGGGAGCAGCCGTTGAATTGGCTTATCTAATTGCTCGGCGTGATAATTTGCCAATGATGTTATTTACACCAGAAATGGCCTATTACACGGAACAAATTCCGCGCTTTGTGGCCCGGAATGCGGCAAACTTTGATGCCGGTGAGACTTCGATTGGTTACTCTGAAGTGAAGAGCTTTACGCAGTTATCCAAAATTGAAGATCAGATCACGAACGGTGTGATTTTGAGTCGTGAAGATATGTCGCGCTTAGATTCAGCCCGTGAGAAGTTAACCAGTAGTAAGTTATTACGGTTGTCTTCATCCAATCCAAATAATATTGAAATGATTCCTTTAAATACTGACAAGGGAACGGCGGTTAAACAGATTCAGCGGGAACAAAACGTTGACGCTGCGCATACCTTTGTCTTTGGTGACGGTCTCAACGATGTAGGGATGATGGCCGCGGCTGATTTGTCAGTTGCCATGGGAAACGCGTTGCCACAAGTTAAGACGGCGGCGAACTTCGTGACCGATACGAACTATAATGACGGTTTAGCACTGTTCTTAGAGGATTACTTTAAAAAGAATCCGTTAAATTAGTTGCCATGGCACTACTTAGCCTCAGAAAATTAGTGTTTTTCGGCGTTTCGCCGTCAGAATCAGTGGGCCGTGGGGTCGGCTACAGACAAAAAACGGTCTTCCGCCTCGCTTGAAAGCCTCAAAGAACGAGTCTTTCAAGTCGCCCCGCACTGTAACCTGGCAAACAACGCCAGCTAACAGTGCCGACACGGCCCACTGGTTCTGCCGGCTACACTAAGATTGTTTTAAAACAATTTAATCAAGCTTAATAATTTTATTGGTACTAATTGTACTATATCAGTTAATTAGTAATCATTTTTGTCTTTCAACCTTTAGCCTTAGATAGTAATTTAAAGGTTGAAAGGTATACTCATTTTATTCTAGATCCAAAATAGTCCGGTATCTTTGTGTTGTTTTGACAATAAGGTACTGGACTATTTTCGTGAATAAACTGTGCTTTTTTATCAGTGATTATTTATGTGATAATGTTAAAAAGACAGGGGGAAAAGATGATGACTAATAAAACCAATAAAATCATTATTGGAGCTATTTCCATTTTATTGATTTTATGTTTTGCTGTTAAGGTAACTTTATGGGGGCGTGAAGTATATCTTAATTCTGATGACCATATCTCAAATGTTGTAACAAAAAAGATGAATAATATTTTGAGCAAGCATGACTTAAGTGAAATGAAACAATTAGCAAGTGACGCTAAAACATATAAATTGCTAAAACAAACATCAAAGTCAACTAAAGCTGAGAATACATCTGACTATCAGGGTAAAGTAGATAACATGCCAAGTTACACCACTGAAATTGATGAAAAAAATGTAAATATTCAAATTGCTCACACAGGAAAGTACGACTGGGGGATTAGAAGGATTGAAGAACAGTGAAAAAGAATGTTCTTGTGACTAGTGGTTTATTGCTATGCTGATAACAATTTCAAATCTTTCGATCTTTAGTTGTTAAGTTTTGCCCCATTTAAGGGTCAGGTGATTGACTTTTACGTCAAATTTGGCACACTTAAAGGGGAAGAAATTTAGGATGGAAATGCCAAGAATTATTTGGAAAATCCTGATTTTGATGGTCAAAGTCTGACTTTGACTGTGGAAGTGTCTTTAGGAAGTGATAACTGTGAAAATTGAAATTTTACCGGCAGCACAATCGACGGCGCTAGCTATTCTCTCGTTACAGCATTTGGATAATCGTGAGCTTAACCCGGCAATTGAAAAACAATTAGTGACCCAAAACGTTGCCGTGGCTAATCCCCAAAGTGCCCTGGCTGATTTGATTCAGCTGATTGGCCATCGTCATCCGGTGGGCATTCAGGCTTGGGATATGACGGCGTTAAACGTTCCGTGTGCGCAGGTCCAAGTCACTGAAAAAGCCGTGACGGTGGTGACACCAACGGAATCAACGGTGGCGCCCAATTTAAATGCGAAGAGTAGCCGGGTTCTAATCGTCATTGGGGCACCGGGTGCGGGTTCCGAAGTCGTTCATGCGACTGGTCAGGAATTGCAACGCAAAATAAAAGCGTTCTTTGGCATTCAGGCCCGGCTTCAATTCCGGACGTGTAACCAAGAAACGCAAAGTTTGGAAACCACTAAGACCGACGAGTTGGCGTAATGTTAATGTCGATCAAGTCAAATTGACGATCGTCGTAATCGACCCGACTGACACTCGTGTTTTTCAGTAATCGGGTTGGCAGTTCGCTGGGACTGATTTGATATAGGAAAGCGCTTAAAACTAAGCCGTGAGAAACGATTAAGACGTTCTTGTCTTGTCCATCCTGTGATTCGAATAGACAGATGCGGCGAAGGGTGCGGCTGATCCGGTCGGTGACCCCCACGAGGGTCTCGGCCGCACGGGTCTTATCTAAAGCGTTGAACATCCAAAGCAGGGTGGCAAAGCGTTCTTTGCTCAAAACAAGCTTAACGAACGTTCCCATACCAAGCTGCTTGCGAACTTGACCCACGATCCAGAGGTTTTTAGTGCCTTCCAAACCGCCAAAGTTAAATTCACGTAAACCGACATCAATTGTCGGTTTTTTTATTTCGGGGTGTAGTGCGGTGATGATGCGGGTGGTCTGTTGGGCGCGACCAAGGTCACTAGTATAGGCAGCGTCAAAGTGAACGTCGGCTAACATGCGGGACAGTCGTTGTGCTGATCGAACACCATTACGGGTTAATTTGGAGTCGTAAATGCCTTGTAACCGACCCGCGGCGTTCAGTTCAGTTTGTCCGTGTCGAACTAAGTACAAATGAATCGTTGCCATGCGCATACCCCTTTCGTTAATTGATATAGCTCAATTGTAAGGCCGAGCACATATTTGAACAAGTGTTTAATTGTTAATAAACCGTTTATTTTGGGATGAATAAATCATTAGAATGATTAACTAAAGTTTGGAAGCCAAAATTGGGAATTAAGTGCTACTGGCTCACTATTTAGACTGGACTAAATATGAGCTATTCCGGTTGGTTCCAATCTCGGAATAGGCTATAAATGACAGTTGTCCCGGACCCGTTCATGGTGAAAAATAATTGATTAAAAACTATCACCACGACTGGTGATATCAGTGGCTTCCGTTGATTAAATAATCGTAACTAAAGGTTGAAAGGTAAATTTAAGGATTAAGTACTGTTGTATCAGTATCTAGACTAAAACAAATTAGATACTTGTAAGGCTAGTCCGATTGCCACTGATGACATGCGGTCGTGGGACCGGGGCTAGCCTGGGGAGTGGTCTAGTCCTTCGCCCGGAACGATTGCAAAAGACGCAATTGTCCCGAACCGTCCGTGGTGTAAGCCCGGCGAAGCGCCGAAAAATACTAATCTTCTGATTGACGGAGCGGCTAACTTAAAGATAGTCAGTCGTTGTATGCAAAAAAAGAAACCATGATTAATTTAATCACGGTCCCTAAATATTGAGCAGTATGTCTATAAGTTACTGATTATTTAAATCTTCGCTAAGCAACTGCTTGTTTTCTTGTTTGAGAATTTTAATCATCTTGCGTCGAGCGGCAAAAAATGGAATACCGATATGCGCTAAGTTACTACGGAAGCGCCAACGGTAATGGTAAGTTTTTGCGGGAATGTACGGCGCACTAGTGACATAATTAGCGTAACGGAACGCAAAGAGTTGGTCTTCTAGAAAGGCAATGTCTTCGTTAAATTTAAGCTGGTGGGTCGCGATAATGCTACGAATGAAGCATTTGTTCCACGAAAAACCACCAACCGTTCCAAAGTTAATGTTTGCAATTAATTCTTTCTGAGTATACGTTTTGGCGGGACTCGGAACGGCAAGGTAGCCGAAATGTCCACAGACCACTAATTGACTCTTGGGGTTGGCTTGGTAGGCAGCTTGAAAGCTCGCCAAAAAGTCCGGCTCAACCCAGTCATCGCCATCAACGAAACAGAGGTATTTACCCTTGGCAACTGCCATACCGGAGTTCCGAGCTGCGGAAACGCCGCGGTTACGCTGGTGGGTGACCACGTGAAAGCGATCGTCGTGAGCAACGAAGGTAGCAATTTGGTCACCGGTATCGTCGGTCGAGCAGTCGTTGACGACAATTACTTCGAAATCGGTAACGGTCTGCCGTTGCAAGCTCGCCAAGCAACTATTCATAAATTTATGTTGATTGTACGCAGGTACAACCACTGAAAAAAGGGGTGCTGACACGCTAATTCCTCCATCGTAAATTTGGTTACTTTTACCATTATAGTCATAAATTGTGACAAAATTATAGTGAAATCCCCTTTTTTATCGATGTTTTAATTATTTTCTTAATGGTAATGTGTAAGAAAAACGGCTTAATGGCTCTGCGTGTTCATCATAATTGCTGACAAGGTAGGATTGGCGACGGTTTCAGTCCAATTGGCTCATAAAATAGGCCAAATCCTAAAAATAACGGGACCGATTAATTATTGGCTAAGTTGGTCGTGTGAAAATACAGGGCCAAGTCGGGATAGACGAAGACGGTGTGCGAAAAGTCTAAGAGGCCGTTATTTTTATAATAATTGCAAGAATCTAAGGTCATATAGGTATCCCCGTGGCCGAGCCCCATTAATTGTGATTCTTCCACTGATAGGTTCGTTAGGGAAAGGTAGTCATCGCTGTTAGCGATACCGATACCGTACGCCTCACTTAAAAAGTCCCAAATTGAAGAATTGACGGCTTCGGTAGATAGGTAAGGTACGACTGAACGTAGGTAATAGGCTTTTTCTAAACAGTAAAGTTGGTCATGCCAGTAGCGTAACCGAATGACCCGGTAAAGTTCTTCGTCGACGGGAATACCGAGTTGGCGACTGAGTGCGGTATCGCCGTGAATGGTATCAAAGGTGAGGACTTTTGATTCGAGATCACGGGGATGTAAGTTACTATTTAACATGGACCGAGCGGACAGGTTCACGACCGTTTTATGTTTTAACTGAATATTGGTAATAAAATAACCACTGCCTTGCACACGTCGTAAGAGTCCTTGTTGATAGACTAAATCAATTGCTTTACGAATCGTGTTACGGCTGGCATGGAATCGTTCCATCAACTGGGCTTCGGTCGGTAATTTTGTTTCAAATTGGCCATCTTGAATGGCATTGACGAGTTTGGTCGCAATCTCACGATACATAATGGTTCACTTCTTCCGGTAGAATAATTTGTGGGTACCAATTAAATAAATTGCGTAAACTTGATTAATAAGGCTTGTCAAATTTGTACCCATGACTTATAATTCTAATTGTAATGAAAGCGGTTTACTAAAGCAACCGCTGAAATAAATTAATTTAAATCTATCTAGGAGCGTGTTTATTATGGCTGAAAAAACAATTATGTTGGTATGTGCTGCTGGGATGTCAACTTCACTATTAGTTTCAAAGATGCAAAAGGCTGCTGAAGCAGACGGTATTGATGCAGAAATTTTTGCAACCGCTGCCAGTGACGCCGACGCTAAGTTGGAAGAAAAGAATCCAGACATCTTAATGCTTGGACCACAGGTTCGTTACATGTTAAGCGACTTCCAAAAACGGGTTGAAATTCCTGTTGAAGTTATCAACATGCAAGATTACGGCATGATGAACGGCGAAAAGGTATTACGCGAAGCTGAAGCTTCAATTGCAAAAGCTAACTAAATGATTTCTAGATGCTGCCAGACCATGGTAGTTAATCACTATTGGTCCGGTGGCATTTTGATTGTATAAGTAACTAATAAATTTAGGCTAAAAGGATGAGGGTTAATGGCAGAAGAAACGCAAGCACCAAAAGAAACTGAAGCAAGTCTCGAAACAATCATGGGTCTGATCGTCAATGGCGGTAACGCTAAGAGTTCCGCTTTTGAAGCTATCAAGGCTGCTAAAGAAGGCGACTTTGACACGGCGGATGCTAAGTTGAAGGAAGCAGATAACTTCTTAACTGAAGCACATAACTCACAAACTTCAATGTTAACGGCGGAAGCCCAAGGGGAACATACACACGTTTCCTTACTCTTGGTTCATTCACAAGACCATATCATGAATGCCATTACCTTCCGCGATTTAGCTGGTGAAGTTGTGGATGTTTATCGGCGTTTAGCTGCTGATGAAGCTAAATAATCGTTAATTAATTGGGGGTTCCACACAAATACCATAACTGGTGTTGGGTGGAGGCCCCTTTTTATCATAATGGCCACGGTATTTAGCGGTTTAAAGCTAATTTGGTCAATTTCTAAACAAAAAAGTAAGTTAACTTATTTGGAGGTAATCGATTTATGGCAACTGGATATAAAATGCCCAAAGGATTTCTATGGGGTGGCGCGGTCGCTGCCCATCAATTAGAAGGGGGCTGGCAAGAAGGCGGTAAGGGCGTTAGTATCGCTGACGTGATGACTGCTGGTCGTAACGGGGTTCCTCGTAAAGTCACTGACGGGGTCAAACCTGGTGAAATTTACCCGAACCACTGGGGCAATGATTTTTACCACCGTTATCCTGAAGATGATCAATTATTTGAAGAAATGGGCTTTAAGTGTTTTCGGACGTCAATCGCCTGGACCCGGATTTTCCCTAACGGTGATGAAGAAGAACCAAATGAAGCCGGATTAAAATTTTACGACGACTTATTTGATGACTTGTTGGCGCACCATATCCAACCCGTCATTACGTTATCTCACTTTGAAATTCCTTA
This sequence comes from uncultured Lactobacillus sp., assembly GCA_937916845.1. GTDB lineage: Bacteria > Bacillota > Bacilli > Lactobacillales > Lactobacillaceae > Lactiplantibacillus > Lactiplantibacillus paraxiangfangensis. Next base: position 17,113 of record CALFSK010000033.1, read on the forward strand.
CCACTTAGTTAAGGAATACGGTGGTTTCGGTAATCGTAAGATGATCGATTTCTTCGTACACTTTGCTAAAACGGTTTTCAAGCGTTACAAGAACAAGGTTAAGTATTGGATGACCTTTAACGAAATCAATAACCAAACGGCCTGGAGTGATCCACACCCGTTACTTCAAAACTCTGGTTTGGAACTCGGCAAGGATGACAACTGGGAACAAGCAATGTATCAGGCGGCCCATTATGAATTAGTCGCTAGTGCGTTGACAGTTCAAGCTGGTCACGCCATTAACCCTGACTTCCAGATTGGTTGCATGATTGCCATGTGCCCAATCTATCCGTTAACTGCAAAGCCAAGTGACGTCATGATGGCGGAACGGGCTATGCAAAAACGTTACTGGTTTGGCGACGTACACTGCCAAGGCGAATACCCGAAGTGGTTACCAAAGTACTTCGAACGTAAAGGTTTTGACATGGATATTACGGCGGCCGATTTAGCTACCTTGAAAGCTGGTACGGTTGATTACGTCGGCTTTAGTTACTACATGTCCTTTGTTACCAAGGGCAAGGATGGCGATACCGACTACGATTTCAAAGAACCAGACGATTTCGTTGAAAACCCATACGTTGAAAAATCTGATTGGGGTTGGCAAATTGACCCAACTGGTCTTCGCTATGCCATGAACTGGATGCAAGACCGGTGGCATTTACCACAATTTATCGTTGAAAATGGTTTCGGTGCCTACGATAAGAAGGAAGCGGACGGTAGCGTGCATGACGATTACCGGATCAGTTACTTCCATGATCACATTAAAGCGATGGAAGAAGCCGTTGCCTTAGACGGGGTCGACTTGATTGGTTACACGCCATGGGGCTGCATTGACTTAGTTTCTGCCAGCACCGGTGAAATGGCCAAACGTTACGGTTTCATCTACGTGGATGCTGACGATAACGGTCAAGGAAGCTTTAACCGTTCTAAGAAGGATTCCTTTGACTGGTACAAAAAGGTCATTGCAAGTAACGGTGAAGATTTATAGAGAGAGGACGATTTTTTGATGACAACTAAGAGCGGTTTACGATCAGACTTTTTATGGGGTGGCGCGGTTGCTGCCCACCAACTCGAAGGCGGCTGGCAAGAAGGCGGTAAAGGCGTCAGCATGGCCGACGTAATGACGGCCGGTGCCAACGGTGTTCCCCGCGAAATTACCGATGGTGTGATTGCCGGGAAAAACTACCCGAACCATGATGGCATTGATTTTTACGGCCATTACAAAGAAGATATTAAATTATTTGCTGAAATGGGCTTCAAGTGTTTCCGGACGTCAATCGCCTGGACCCGGATTTTTCCTAACGGTGATGAAGAAGAACCAAATGAAGCTGGGTTGAAGTTTTACGATGACATGTTCGATACTTGTCATCAATACGGCATCGAACCCGTAATTACGCTAGCGCACTTTGAAATGCCTTACCACTTAGTTAAAGAATACGGTGGTTGGCGGAGTCGGAAAGTTATCGATTTCTTCGTTCACTACGCAACTACGGTCTTCAAACGTTACAAGAACAAAGTTAAGTACTGGATGACATTTAACGAAATCAACAACCAGACGACTTATACGAACCAGTTCTTGATGGCAACTGACTCTGGTTTAGTCTTGAAACCAGACGATCCCGATGCTGAAGCCTTAATGTATCAAGCAGCCCACTATGAAGTGGTTGCGAGTGCGTTAGCCGTTAAGATTGGTCACGAAATCAACCCTGACTTCCAGATTGGGAACATGATCAACATGACCCCAATTTACCCATTAACGGCAAAGCCACAAGATATCATGCAAGCTGAAAAAGCCATGCAACGGCGTTACTGGTTTGCTGATGTTCAATCATGGGGTTACTACCCACGGAACATGGAGGCCTTCTTCAAGCAGACTGGCTTCCGCCCAGATATTACGGCGGAAGACCGGCAAGTCTTAAAGGAAGGCACCGTTGACTACATCGGGTTTAGTTATTACAACTCCAACACCGTTGAAGGCAAAGCTGACAACCCAAGTTATCACTTTGTTGGGACTGAAGCCGTTGACAACCCATACCTCAAGACGAGTGAATGGGATTGGCCAATTGACCCTGAAGGCCTGCGTTATTCATTGAACTGGCTACAGGATCGTTACAACAAGCCAATGATGATTGTTGAAAATGGTTTGGGTGCGCGTGATAAGGTTGAAGCCGACGGGTCAATCCATGATCCATACCGGATCGATTATTTGCGGGCTCACATTAGCGAGATGATCAAAGCGGTCAACGAAGACGGTGTGGACTTAATCGGTTATACCCCATGGGGCTGCATTGACTTAGTTTCTGCGGGAACTGGTCAGATGTCTAAGCGTTACGGCTTTATCTACGTTGATAAAGACGATGAAGGCAATGGGACGTTAGACCGTTCTAAGAAGGATTCATTCTACTGGTACCAAAAAGTCATCAAGACTAATGGTGCGGATTTAAAATAACACTTGATTAATGTTAAAAGTGGCTCAGAAATTTTTGATTTCTGAGCCGCTTTTTTACTGCTTGTGGGTTAGTCCGGTTGCCGCTGATGACATGCGGTCGTGGGACCGAGGCTAGCCTGAAGAGCGGTCTAGCCTCTCGCCCGGAATAATTGCAAAAAACGCAATTATCCCGGACCGTCCGTGGTCTAAGACCGGAAATTCACCGGTCAAAAGCCACCTTCACGACCGATATCATCAGTGACAACCTCCGATTATCCAAATTAAAATAGTAAATCTGGTTTTAGCACAGTCGGGTAGCCTTGGTGTGCTGTGTTGGCAAGATTGGCAGATTTTTCTTATCTGCCAATTTTGTGGGGCAATTCAAGGACGTGGGTTGTCGGCTTTGAATCGAGGTCGTCAGACCGCACTTTGGCTGGGACCGTCCCCCCATAGCACACCAGGGCTACTCGACGGAGCGGATAATTTTGGAATGACCATCGCTACTGTAACGGTATTAATAGCAGTTTTAGATTTTTCTTTAGTTTTATGATTAAACAGTATTAGGAAACTGAAAGAATCAGCTATAATTTTTAAAAGCTAACGGGCAAAATTTGATTGTTAAGTGGCTTCAGACGGGCGTTAACTACACTTTATACCATAGCCGTGTCAGCTTGTATTCCATGAGGCTTTGTGGTTAAATGCGAGTCAAAGTAATGGGTACTGGTAAGTCAATCTGACGTAAAGGACTTGAGCGTAATGGATAAGCAAATGTTAATCAAACAATATCCGCAGATCAAAGATTTAATGGCAAAATGCCCGATTGTTTGGCGAAATCCAGACTATGGGAAGACCGCCAAGCTACCGTTATCGCAGGCCCAGATTTTTGATGCAGTTGCCCGTTGGGAACGGTTTGCGCCGTACCTGGAAAAGGCGTTTCCCGAAACGGTGGCGACCCACGGGGTCATTGAATCCCCATTGGTCCATATCGATCGCATGCAGGCGGCGTGGGAGATGCTAAACCGGCAATCGTTGATGGGACAGATGTACCTGAAGGCTGATAGTGAGTTACCGGTCTCTGGGTCAATCAAATCACGGGGCGGTATCTATGAAGTGCTCAAGTTTGCGGAGACCGTGGCCATGCAACGGACGGACTTAACGTACATGGACGACTACGGTATTTTAGCAACACCTAAGTACCATGAGCTATTTTCACAGTACAGTGTCATTGTAGCGTCGACTGGAAACTTGGCGCTCAGTGTGGGGATTGCAGCGGCAAGCTTTGGTTTTAAAACGACGGTCTACATGTCGCATGACGCCCGGGAGTGGAAAAAAGCACGTTTACGGGATAGCGGTGTGACGGTGAAGGAGTTTGCCATGGATTTCTCAAGTGTGATTCCATTGGCACGGGAAGCGGCCAAGGCTGATCCACACTGTCACTTTGTCGATGATGAGGGGTCGACGGACTTGTTTCTCGGTTACGCCGTGGCGGCAGTCCGGCTGCAAGCCCAGCTAAAACAACGGAGAATCAAGCTCGATGCGGATCACCCCGTTGTCGTGTACTTGCCGGCTGGCGTTGGTGGTAGCCCGAGTGGCGTCGCCTTTGGCCTCAAGATGATTATGGGGGCGAACATCCATCCCGTCTTTTGCGAACCCGTCCACGTGCCATCCGTGACGTTGGGGATGATGACCAAACTGAACCATCGAATTTCAGTTCAAGATATTGGACTCGATGGGCTAACGGCCGCGGACGGGTTAGCCGTCAGCCGTCCGTCACGGATTGCGGGCAAGATTATGCGGACCTTACTGCTAGGCAGCGTTACCTTTAACGATGACGATTTATTCACCTACGTCAGTGAACTGATTGATACGCAAAAACTAACGGTCGAACCGTCGGCCGCGGCGGGCTTTACAGCGATTAAACCCCTGATGGCTGCGTTTCCACAGCTCGCGGGGCCCAACGTGACTCACATCGTCTGGGCAACTGGTGGCGAGATGATGCCCACTAGTGAACGTCAGTTGGACTATCAACGTGGTGTCGACTTGTTGGCTGAGCGTCTGTGATAACCCAAAAATAATTGACCACAATAAAAGGTGCTTCTCAGAATCCTGGGGAACACCTTTTATCATGTTGGCTTATTTTATTCTGACACCGTCGCCTGGTGCAGGAGTTCCGTCTGTAACTGACCTAGGGCCGCGGTCATGTAAACCGGATAAACGTCAGGGTTAACCAGCCGTTGCGTGGCACGCGGTAGCTCCGCTAACTGGTCCTGACTAGTCGATTGAATAACTTGGACGCTGAGCGGTGCTGAGGGTTCTAAGGTAACCGGCACTAGTAGTGGTCGCGCGTCGAAGTTTGTCAGGACGTGGTGGTGGTCCACACTCAGTGGGTTGCTGTTGAAGACGGCTAAGCTGGTTGCACCAATGATTGTTTCGTTAGTCAGAGCAATCAAGTCGGCAAAGGCTCGCTTCGTACCGGTATTGTATAAGCGGTAAACCTGTTTCTTACCAGGAATGGTGAGCTTTTCACGACTGGCGCTGACTTTAATTTTAGGTTCGACGCGACCGTCACGTTCGATAGCAGCTAATTTGAAGACGCCGCTTAGAACGGGGGCGGAAGCACTGGTGATGAGTTTTTCACCAATTCCGAAGTTGTCGATGGGAGCGCCTTGTTGTAAGAGCGACGTAATGATGGTTTCATCCAACGCGTTTGAAATCGTGATTTTGGCTTCGGGGAAACCCGCGGCGTTCAACATTTTACGCGCCTGTTGGGCAAGAATTGCGACGTCGCCAGAGTCAATGCGAATCCCGACTGGCTGATGGCCGCGGTCACGCAGTTCTTGGAAAACGGTGATGGCGTTGGGGATGCCTGAATTGAGGACGTCGTACGTATCTACAAGGAGCGCACTGTTGTCCGGATAGCGTTCCGCCCATTTGCGAAAGGCGGTCAGTTCATCGGGAAAAGCTTCAATCCAACTGTGAGCCATGGTACCGGCAGCGGGAATGTTGAACGCTTTAGCAGCTAATACATTGGAAGTACTCTTGGCCCCACCAATCACAGCGGCACGGGTCCCGTAGATGGCACTGTCAGGTCCCTGGGCGCGCCGGGCACCGAATTCCATAATGGGATGTTCTTCGGCGGCAAAAGTTAATCGGCGAGCTTTGGTTGCGATTAGGGACTGGTGGTTCAGGATGTTTAAAACGAGGGTTTCTAGTAGTTGTGCCTGAGCGATGGGGCCCGTCACTGTTAATAGCGGTTCGCGCGGAAAGACCGGGGTCCCTTCAGCAACGGCTTGAATTTGACAGTCGAGTTGAAAATCGGCTAAGTAGGCTAAGAAGTCAGCATCCCAGAGACCAAGCTGCTCGAAGTAGGCGAGATCTTCAGAACTAAAATGAAATTGCTGTAACGCTTCGACCACTTGTTGCAATCCAGCAGCAATGACAAAGCTACCGGCGTCGGGAACGCGGCGATAAAAGACGTCAAACGTGGCCTGCGTGTCGGGTAAGTCATGCTGAAAACCGTTCGCCATGGAAAATTCGTACAGGTCCGTCAGTAACGACAAATTACGCATAAGGTAAACCTCTTTCAATTTTAGTTAGGTGTCTTGACACCATTACAATTGAAAATAGTGTAGCATAGTTTTTCAGTTATGAAAAGATTCGGTACACTTATTTGATACCCTTTCTGGTAAAATAGGACTAACTGATGAGTAAAGAAGATGAGGTCATGACAGGATCAGAACGACGTGATCAAATACGAGCAACGCTGTCGACGAGTACACTAGCGGTTAGTGCAACGACGCTAGCTCAGCAATTGGGTGTCAGTCGCCAAACGGTGGTCGGAGATATTTCACTGCTGCGCGCTAACGGGTTGAAAATTATTGCAACGTTACACGGCTACGAGTTGGAAGATGAAGCGCAACCGACGGCCATCTTGGTTTGTCGGCATTTTCCAAATGAGGCCGCCGATGAGATGACGCGGATCGTGCAGGCCGGGGGCGTGATTAAGGACGTAACCATTGAACACCCGTTGTACGGCCGCTTGCGTGGTGAACTAGAATTGCGGACGGTGGGTGACATTAACCTCTTCATGGGACGTCTCCAAAAGCAACAGGGGCACTTATTATCCGAACTCACGGACGGCATCCACACGCACACGTTTCGACCATAGTAATAGAAAAAAAGCCAATCAGAACTATTCTGACTGGTTTTTTTTAGCTGTGTTCCAGATTATTTTGTTCGTGCTGTAATTTCAATTAGAAGTAATCGATCAACGCTGGGCGGGTGTGGACTAAACTGGCGTCTAAGCGGGCGGCAGCGTCGGCATCACCGGTAATTTGACCGTGTTCTAAGGCGCTGAGCAGTGTGCGGGTGCCAAAGAGTGCTTTGGTCAATTGTTGAATGGATAACTGTAAATCAGACTGACCAGCCGTTTCGGGACTGACTCGGTTGAACGTGACGACCTGATGATTCCGTGATAATTCCCAGATGCCTTGATTAATCGCAAGGGTGTCATCACTGACGGCAAGCCGAATCGGCGCAACGTCAGCGGTGAACGGATACTTGGCGATAAAGTCGTGCAATAACACAATTCTGGCCATCATGTACGGCGTTGTCGTGGCCGTAGCCGTATACGGATCAGCTAAGAGGTCGAGCAAGTTGTCAGCGCTTGGCGCTTCGTAACTGAACGTTTCAAAAGTTGTCCCGTGTTTGGTGACAAAGTTTGCCAACCGTTCAAATGCGAACGGGGTACTGGTTGACCATTCCTGAATGGCAAAATTAGTTGGCTCACGATCGTAAATCAGGTAGCCTTCAATAACGTTAGCCGAATTCCGATAAATGGCCACGGACCAGTTGTGCTTTAAGGTCAGATAATGGCGCCACCAAGCTGGCCGAATAACACCGCCACGCTGGTTTGTGGGTTGCTGTTCATAAAAGGAATTGATTAGTTCGAGGCCGTCGTTTCCATAGCGGGTCACCGTGCCCGTTAAATCGCGCGGCTTGATTTTGGGCAGGTCCTTGGCCGCCATCACGTAGTGGCAGTGGTCAAAGACGTGCTCATAACCGAAGCGGCGGTAGTACCCGTAGGAAAATGGGGCCAGATAGGATAACGGTACGTGGTTAGCTGCCATGGTTTCTAAGGCCGTCGTTAGCAACTTGCCAGCCCCACCTTTGCCGGCGTATTCCGGTGCGCTCATGACGTCGCCAATACCGTGCATGGCGTATTTGACGCCGTGAAAATTCACTTCTAAGGGGAGACTGTATAGGCCGCTGACGAGTCGATCCTGGTCATGGAGACCATAGATCCAGCCATGTTGATAGCGGTCCATAAAGAAAGCCCGGCGAGTCGGCGAGTCCTGATTATTAAAAGCGTATTGGTAAAGCTGATAGAATTTCTCACGGTCGGCGTCGGTTGTTAACCGGTAATCTGCAGTCATTAAGGTGCCCCCTTCGATAGTCTTATTTAGATGCGACGAACTTGAAATCTGCCCATGGTTGTAATAAGTCTAAGCATAATGCATCGCTAGCGACGACGTGACCAACCACGTTGATCCGACCGGTGTTCTTGAAATCACGGCGAGCAATTTGTAATTCGCCTTTGTATTGACCGTAGTCATCGTTATCGATTAAGACATCGCCGGCTTTAACGTCATCGGTATGGTGTGCAGGAAAGGCTTCATCCTTATAAATCACCCGGGTCTGTGAGGACCGGATCACATAGTCAGAGAAGTCGCCCCGGTAAGTTTGTGGTTGGGCAAAGAGCACTTTATTTTCAACATCTGTCAAGTCAGCAATGGTGTCCACGTGTAAGAGTGGGTAAGGACTGAAGAAGACGTCACTAACGGCTTTCAATTCAGCTTCGCTGGCATACGCGTTACCAATCAAGACGTCGTCAATCAAACCAGTCATCTTGAGATGTTGGGCTTGCGCTGCAACGGCTAAGCCCCGGTGTTCTTCAAGGGTGCACAGGCCGTCTTGCATTGGCCAAGGACCGTAAGTTGCATCGTTAGAAGAAACGAAGGCGGCCGTGTTGATACCGTATTGACGGTATTGTTCAGAAGTCTGAACAAAGTAGTCGTGACCTAGTCCGGTGTATTGTTGTGGGTAGAAGTTGTGTGACCCGAGTAAGTTATCTTTTTCGGGTGAATAGTCCATGATGGTATCCACGTAATGGGTCCCTTTAGACATGTTCACTTCGATCTTCAAGCCGTATTCGTTGTGAGTCATCCGGGCTTCTTCTTGGCCGGTGAACCCGAGGTCTAAACGGACGCCCCAGGCACCTAAGTCGTGGAAAAATGAAAGATCGTCGTAGGAAACGCCGAGTTGTTTAAATAAACCGGGGTTAACGTCGACCATCACTTGTAGGCCTAATTTGTTGGCGTAAGTGATGACTTTCTTGAAGTTGCTGACAACTTCATCCTGATCGCCTTTGATTTCAAGCAGTGACGTGAAGACCCGCTTGTAACCATATTTAGCTGCTAAATCCAAGTAGGCAGCGTCCTTTTCGAATGTTGACCGTTCTGGATAGACGGAGACACCAAGTTTACTCATAAATAAATCCCTCCAAAAAATAGTTAGCTTCTGTATTCGCTTTCATTATCGCATATTTAATTGGTCCATACCAGCCATAAAACATAATTTGTTGGTACAAATTTTAAACCTGTTCCTGAAAGTGTGATTATGATACGATTTGGGTAATTAGAAAATGGAGGAATGGATATGACATTTGAAGCAATCTTACCCGAATTAAAAGCTGGCAAAAAGGCGGTTCGGACCGGCTGGGAAGGGACCGAACTATTCGTGATCCTACAAGCTAAGACCACGTTTGAGGGGGACCCGTTGAACCCGTACTTTTTAATTAAAACGGCGGATGAAGCGTACAGTATGTGGTCACCAACGGATTGTGATATTTTAGCCACTGACTGGCAACTCGTTGACTAATGAAATTCACGGAGTTTGAAGGACAGACGGTGCTAGTCACCGGGGCGGCGTCAGGAATTGGGCGTGCGCAAGTTCAAGCCTTTTTGGCGCAGGGTGCGGCCGTCATTGCGATCGACCAACACCCGGTTGATTTAAAAAGCAATCAACTGAATGTTCAAGTGGCGGATGTGCGGGATGCAGTCGCATTGAACCATGCGATTCAAGCGGGTATCACGGCCTTAGGCACACCCCAAATCGTCTGCAATACGGCTGGTAAACTGGATGGCTATCAACCGACGTTAGCCATTGACTTAGCCACTTGGCAAGATATCTTGGCGACGGACCTGACTAGTCAGTTTCTGGTCACCAACGCGGTCTTGCCGGCCATGCTCAAGCGTCAACACGGCGTCTTCGTGAACATGGCGTCGATTGCCGGTCTCGTTGGCGGTGGCGGCGGTGCGGCTTATACCGCGGCTAAGCACGCCATTATTGGTTATACGAAACAGTTGGATCTGGATTACGCGGCGCAGGGGATTCGCGCTAATTGCATTGCGCCCGGTGCAATCGATACCCCGATGAACGCGGCGGATTTTGCGGGTGACGGTAAGATGGCTAAGTGGGTCGCTAGTGAAACGCCAGCTAAGCGCTGGGCTCAGCCAGAAGAAGTGGCTGACTTGACGTTATTTTTGGCGAGTCGGCACGCCGATTATATTCACGGCACGGTAACGCCCGTGGATGGCGGCTGGTTAGAAAAGTAAGGGGATGAAGACTTGCAATGTCTTTTTTGTCAACCGCAACCGTACGTATTAGAAAATGAGTTGGCGGCGGCTTTTTATGATATTCATCCTGTTAGACGGGGACACTTGTTGATTATTCCCAAGCAACACTACGCCACCTTTTTCGAGGTTCCCCCAGTTGTGCGGGAAGCGATGTTTGATTTGGTGACGCAAGCCAAGGCTTATTTGGATGAGCAGTATCATCCGGATGGGTACAACCTTGGGATTAACGTCGGGCCGGATGCGGGACAAACGGTCATGCATTGTCATATTCATTTGATTCCACGGTACCGCGGCGACGTTCCCGACCCGCGCGGTGGGATTCGCAAGATGTTACCACCCGCAGCTGATTAATATAGATAAGAGGTAAGCAACAATGTCAGATATTTTTGAAAAGGTCGGACGGACGGGTAAAGTCTTAAAGCAGACGCCAGTCTATCAAGGGCCGATTTTTAACTTAGTTAAACAAGAAATTGAAACACCGGATGGTCTGAAAGTCGAGCGGGACCTCATTGATCATGGCAACGCGGTGACGATTCTCGCCATTACCGATGATGACCAAGTCGTTCTCGGGTCAGAATACCGGGTTGGTCGCAATGCTGAGACAATTGGGTTACCAGCGGGACTGATCAATGAAGGCGAAGATCCGCTAACGGCGGCGAAACGCGAACTTCAAGAAGAGACCGGATATGTTGCGCATGATCCACAAGTTATGACCGCAATCAGTTCTTCAGAAGGGTTCACGAATGAAACGGTCAGCTTGATTTTGACGCACATCGATCCGAGTGAACACGCCGCCAAGCATTTTGACCACGACGAATACGTTAATACCCAACTGGTGCCACTAACGAAGGTCATTGCGCTGGTAAAGGATGGGCAAATTCGTTCAGCACAAGGCATTTGTGCGCTAACTTGGTATTTAAACTTTATTCGTCCGGGTAAATAATGATGAACTTAGATGAAAAGTTTGCGTATATGGCTACGGGTAAACCGTATAATGACTTGGATGGCGACCTAGTAGCGGCGCGTGATCGTGCCACCGAAAAGACGGATCTGCTTAACGCAACGGCTGATTCGATAGAAAAAGAACGGTTACTACGGAATCTGATTGGTTCAACAGGACGGGCCCCGTTTGTGAACCCTAATTTTCGGGTTGAATTTGGCCGTAACATCCACGTTGGGGATGACTTTTACGCCAATTACGACTGTGTCTTGCTAGACGGAGCGCCAATTACAATTGGTGACCACGTGTTATTTGGGCCAAAGGTCGGGTTATATACCAGTAATCACCTGTTTGACGCTACGGAACGACTCAATGGCGGTTGTCAGGCTCAACCAATCACAATTGGAGATCAGTGTTGGCTGGCGGCCAACGTGACGGTTTTACCCGGCGTCACGATTGGGGCACATACCATTATTGGTGCGGGGAGCGTCGTGACCCATGCCATTCCTGCTAACGTGATTGCAGCTGGAAATCCGTGCCGGGTCATTCGGCCCATCACTGCTGAGGATCGGACCGGATTTAGTGGTCAGCAGTTTAAATTGGATTAATCATAAATGAGTGGCAAGTTCTGGTTGCCATTGTTCAAATAACGCCCACTGAAGCTTTGATGATGTTCATCAAGACTTCAGTGGGCGTTATTTATTTTATCTATAGTGAGTTAACGATTGGCTTTAAGACCGGCCAATAAATACGCAGCGTTGAACTTGCGAAGGTTACTCGTGGTGATTCGCAACTCGTTACCAGCAATAAAAATATTGTCTTTAAACATACTGTAATCCTTCAAAAAGCCGTCCGTTACGATGATGGTAATGTATTCAAGCTTCATGGGAAGGGGAACGTCGGCACCGTACTTCTCATAAGTGAGGTCCCCCAACTTGATATCGTGAATATTAGCCCATGGGAGCCAAATCATTTTTTGGTTACTGAAGGTCCCGTAACGGTAAGCAATGCCTGTTGGGCCAACGTCTAAAACAACGGGGTTCGTCAATAGGCGGTGCAGAATGATTAGTTGGGCAAACAGTCCGAGTAAAATCAGGGCAACGCCTAGAATGAGAAACCACCAGCGGCTCATGAGGATTAAGGCTAAGCCGACCATAATGAGGCCAAATCCAGTTAGTAGTGCGCCTAAAAAATGCCATCTGGAATAATAAAATTGATAGTGAGTCATTTGCGTTACCTCATTTGGTTAAATGCTGAAAGTGGGGCCTAAAGATATTTGTGCGATTAGTGACGAAGCGGATAGCCCTATTTGACTTGAATACCGTTAAGACTTGCGGCTAAGCTAGCAGCTTGGTATAAGTTAACTTGCATGCCCCGGACTAACTCGGGGTCAAGTTCAAGTTGGTCAAATTGGCAACTACTGAGGTCAACGTTTTTGAGGCGGGTTTCGCTGAAAGAAGCCTTATCGAGGTCACAACGGTTGAATTGAACCTTCGTGAGTCGATCAGCCATGATACTGGCATCAATCAGTTGGCAATCGTTAAAGTGGGTCGTTTTTAGCTGCATTTCACAGAGGAGTGCCAGGTCAAGTCGACAGTTGTCAAAGGAAACGTTATTCAAAATCGCGCCGGTTAGATCGAGCCCGACCATTTTACAATTCGTAAACTGAGCGCGCAGTATATTGGCTTTTTCAAAGTGACAGTTGGAAAAATCGCATTTGTTAAAAATGGCGTCCGTGACTTCTAACCGCTCAAAGGTCTGGTTAGTGAACACGACGTTTTCAAAGATAACGTGGTCGAGCATCGGGTGTGGAAAATCGATTGCTGGAAGCGTCGTATCGCTGATTCGGCACTGACTGAGTAAGTGATCTTCATCATCAAAAATAGTTGTAAAAGTACCATCCGCTAAGGTCGATGGCATGATCCGTGGTGTTTCCATTAGTAATCCCTCATTGTTTGACTGGTTTTTTATTAATGACTTAAGATTGAAAGTTGAAGCTGTTTGCTAGTTAACTGATGTAGCAACGATAGCATCAATAAAATTGTTAAGATTCCCGCTTCCGGTCGTCCGTGATTTCATCCGCCGTGACGACCGGTTCATGCCAAAAAGCGGTCATGAACCTCACTTGAGAGCCGAAAAAACGCGTCTCTCAAGATGTCGGTGGCGTAAAATCGGGAAATCACCGATTAACGCCACATTCACGGCAGATTCATCATGGACGACCTCCAGCTATGTTGCGGGTACTATCTTGTTTTTAAAACAATCTCAGCGTAGCCGGCAGAATCAGCGGGCCGTGTCGGCACTGTTAGCTGGCGTTTTTTGCCAGGTTACAGTGCGGGGCGACTTGAAAGACTCGTTCTTTGAGGCTTTCAAGCGAGGCGGAAGACCGTCCTTTGTCTGTAGCCGACCTCATGGCCCACTGGTTCTGCCGTCGAAGCGCTGAAAGATGCTGATTTGCTAACGATAAGCAGTCCCATGGTAGTGATTGAACTGGTTCTAGCACTTTCAAATTTTAGTTAGTGGTAAGAAAAAAAGTTTGGGGCGTTAACCCCAAACTTTATAATCCGCTGTTTTGCAAGAAATGCAATTATTTGGCGCGCGGTGCTGGTAAGGCGTCGCCGAAGAAATCGTTGACGACCCGTTCACTGGCATGGCCATCTTCCCAAGCGTTAAAGCGGTCGCTAAATTTGCGATAAGCGTCCGCGTATTCACGGTTGAGTGCGGGAAGGTCATGTAAAGCAGCCAAGACGTCATCGTTCGTTTTGAGCAGTGGCCCTGGTAAGTCTTTCTCCATGTTGAGATAGAAGCCCCGTAACACGCTGCCGTACTTCTCGTAATCGTAAACGAAGTAAAGAATTGGTCGTTTTAAAATGGCGTAGTCGAAGAAGACACTCGAGTAATCGGTGATTAAAACGTCTGAAATCAGGTACAGTTCAGAAATATCACTGTAGCTGGATTCGTTGTAGACGAAGTCGCCGAAGTCGGTGGTGTCCAAATGTTCAGTGATGAAGTAGTGGGTCCGTAAGACCAGCACGTAGTCGTCACCAAGCTCACGCCTGAGCCGGGCAATGTCTAATTTCAACGTAAACTTGTAATCCCCGACACCGTAGTAATCATCGTCACGCCAAGTTGGGGCGTAGAGGATGATCTTTTTGTCTAACGGAATCCCAAGCTTTTCTTTAATGGCCCGGGTTCGTTCGACTTTGTCCGGGGCGTTTAGAATATCATTACGTGGGTAACCGGACTTGAGCATGCGGTCAGTTGGGTACATAAAGGCGTGTTCAAATACGTCAACTGAGAACTGGTTCGCTGCAATCAGGTTATCCCATTGCCGGGACTGGTGGTAAAAAATCTCTTTGTACAGTGGGTTGGCACTGGCCACGTTGTCCATATCAAAGACTAAGTGCTTCAGCGGCGTCCCGTGCCAAGTAGACAAGAATTTCGTGCCCGGACGTTTGATAAACCATTTAGGTTGACGCATGTTGATTACTTGGAACTTCGACGTTGCCAAGTAGTACATGTATCGCCAGCCGAACCGTTTAACAACGGTCGTATTCGGATTATGCCCAGGATTAGGTTCAACCCCTTTGTTCATGATCCAAACGTGGTGGAACTTGCCGGGATACGTCCGTTGCAAGTATTCATAGATTGCCTTAGGACTATCTGAATAGTTACGGCCCAAGAAGGATTCGTAGAAGATCGTTTTAGGCTTGATTGGTAACTTGGTAAACCACCAGTTGTAAGCCAGTTTAGTAATGCCCCGGCCGTGACGATGGAGCACGCGGTTAAGCTCACGCAAGCGAACAATTCGGTTTACTGAACGTTGTGGCAAGCTACCGTTACGCCGAATCGTAAGTAAGACCCGGCGACTCTGGCCGCGTAATGTTTCCTTGATTAATGACTCGGAAATGTCGTTCAAGAAATTCTGTAAAGTCTGTAAGAGTTCAGCGCGTTGTTCCTCTGCAACCGTTCCGGTTCGAGTTGCCAACGCAGCGTATAAGTAACGGTGGAGGCGGTGTAATGCCCGCACCGCATACTTGTTAAAGCCTTCTGAATCTGGCGTCTGGGTGGCTAATGCAGTTTGCCAATCCTGAACCCGTTTAGTCCAACGAGTGGGGTCATCTAGTTGATGAACCGACGGGTGGTTAATGGGGTCGTTATGTTTAACCCGGACGTAAGTATGTTGGCTAAGCCGAATCGTACTAGTCGTTGCGGCAATTAATGGCAACATGAACGGTGCGTCGGGGTACAACGGGTTGTCCTCGTTGAATTTCAACGCTTGAGCTTCGACTAATTTTCGGGCCACAATTTTACCAGCAACTTTTAACTGGCGGTTAAGCCCATCCCAACGTTGTTCTCCGGTATGTTCAAGGTAACGGTGTTGAAGCCAGTTCATGACGAGTGGGTCAACGGATAAGTCCGCTGGTAAGAGCGCGTCAGCAGGTAAATTGACCGTGTGACGCTTAGGCCGGTTACGTTTCCGACCGCCCCATTTTGGTAAGTCATCGCGCGTACCGTCAGCTTCGTGGCTGGTGGCAAAGGCACTGTGTGGCTCATAAGTTGGGTACTGGTTCAAGTCGTATAAGACGTCCGTTGAACGAGTCTTGATGATGGCCGCGGCGTCCATCAAGGCGTTAGGCAAAAGGTAGTCATCGCTATCAACGAAGACGAGCCAGTCACCATTGGCCGCTTGCATGGCCTGGTTTCGGGCTGCCCCGACGGTATCGGGCGTAAACGTGATTTGACGAATTGGGAATGGCGCCTGCCACTTTGATTGGGTCAGGTCGATGGGTTGGTTGCAAGCAATCAGCCATTCAAAATCAGTCATCGTCTGACGCGTTAGATTATTTTTTAAAACCAATAACTGCTCAAGTTCATTTGGCAGACAGGGGGTAATTAAACTATAAAACATAAATGATCCTTTCTAAAAATCATAATAGCTAAAACCAACGGATACTTAGTCTTCGTCGTCTTGAGCGTCTTGCTCCGTTTGAGCAACAAATTGGTCAAGCTGTTCGCTGATGACGGTTTGCTGATCTTGAGTCAAGTGGTTTTCTTCAGTGTTCTTCAGTAACTTACGTAGTTGTGAGCGACAGTATCTAGCAAAGGCCGGTTCCCATTCAATACTCAACGGGACCTTAGTGGCTGCCTGAAGCTGATTGAACCAAATAAATGGTGTATCGCGATTCCACTGACCATTTTGAATGGTTGGGACGTGTAACCGAACAATTTCCGTATGCTGGCTAAGTAACTGGAGATTTTGGGCGATGGATGCCAGTGGGTAATCCGAGCTAATTTGGTCTGCGGGCAAAAGGACCCCGGTCGGCCGTAAGCGCTGTGAAAAAAGTCGGAAGTTTTTGAGGTTACTTCTGACGGAGTAATTTTGAAGACCCCACATTTGGGGCCAAACGCTGTCAGACTTTGAAAGCTGGTGGTACGTCGTTAATAGTGAATTATTAGCGTGAATCATTAAATAATCAGAGATTTGTTCATCTAAAGGTAACTGATTGTCAAAGGTCGCTAAACTGATCGGCGTGTGCGCGTGCTGAGTCGTGACGCTTTGCCACTGGGCCAGGGCGCCGGGTAATAGCACGTCATTTTCACGTAAATTCAAGACATAGCTGTGCTTAGCAACAGGTACTTGCGGTTTATCTTGAACGGTGATATTTAATGTCGCTAATTTTGCTTGGTGGTCGGCCGTCAATTCTTGGTTTGCGGTTAATTGTAAGTTCGTTGTGACACCGGCAAATCGTTGGGCCTCAATGGCAGCACCTAGTTGAAATAGTCGGTCCCAAGAAATGGTCTCATTGGGGACGATATTAATAAGTAATTGCATAAAATTTCGGCTCCTGAATAAATTTTGTTATGAATTTAAGTTAAGTAACGTTACGTTTAATTAACTCATATACTATAAACCTTGTAAAGGGGTGGGAACAACCTGAATTTTGGTTGGTGGGCCAGCCTCGGAAGGTATTCGGCACATTTGTGTCAGTAGACTGGTGATGTTTCAAGTGGTTTTCCGTTTAAACCGGTCAGTTAAAGAGGTCTCCCGCATGAAATTTTTCATACGGAAGACCTCTTGAGCCAGATTACAATTTAAAGTATTTTTCTAAGAAGACGGCCACGCCATCTTCGTCATTACTAAGGGTTGCGTGCGTCGTGGCTGCTTTAACGGCGGGGATGGCGTTGGCCATTGCGACGCCCACTTTAGCGGCGGTTAACATCCCAAGGTCATTTTCTTCATCACCAAAGGCCATTAGTTGGTCAAAGTCTTCACCGAAGTGTCCTAGTAAGGATTTTAAACCGCTGGACTTATCTGTGTGTGGTGGCAGAAATTCCAGCAAGGTGCGCCGTGACGGGACCACGTGAAAGAAGTTAGTAATACTGGTAGGCAAGTTGGCCTGAACCGTTTTGGCATCCTTACCAGCACTGACGACTTTCCCGAACTGAGTATCTTCAGGGAGGTCGGCAAAGTTGACGTTTTGAAATGGCATTAGCCCGTTAATGAAGTCTTCGTACGGTGACTTGCCAAGGTCCATGATGGAATAAACTTGTTGTAAGTCGATCACGTCTAAATGGAAGCCATTTTTCTGAGCGTCTTCAAATAGCGGCTGTAAATCAGCCTTAGTGATACTGGTCCGCGCCAGAATTTTACCGGTCGTGGTTTGTTGGACCAGCCCGCCGTTAAAAGTAATGGCGTAGTCGTCTGGCTGGGTTAACCCTAACTGTTTTAAAAATGGTTGGATGGCCTTGATGGGGCGTCCTGTACATAAAACAATTCGTTTGCCATCAGCGTGCAGCTTTTTTAAGACGTGCTCGGTTCGGGGCGCAATCGTCTTGTCGGACGTCAACAGCGTATTATCTAAATCTAAAGCAATGGTCGTAATCATATCCTGTCACACTTTCTACTGAAGTTTTAAAATGGTCTTGATCGTGGCGCCCATTGTAGCCGGATCGGCGACTTGGTCATGTTTGACGGTTGCTTGCCGTAAATTTTCGACCGTAGCCGGGATCGGCGTTTGAATGAGGTCGTGAAGCTGGTCGACTGCGGCCAGACCGTCCACGTCTACGGGATGTCCAGTAATGGCGCGTAAAACGGCCTGTGGAAACTTATAAGGACTCGCCGTAGAAACAATCACCATTGGACGTTTGTCCTTAGTTGCTTCGCGGTACTGAGTCGCAACCGCAGTGGCAACCGCCGTATGGGGATCAATCGTATAATGGTGCGACTTGTAGACGTGCTGGATGGCTTCCTGGTCCTGGTTTTCAGTAACGAACCCGGCCCAGAAGTCTTTGACCCTGGCACGCATTGTTGGAGTCAGCGTGTAGCGACCACTGGTTTTCAGATCAGACATTAGGTTAGCCGTTGCAACGGGATCACTACCAGTGAGATAAAAGACGAGCCGTTCTAAGTTGCTAGAAACGAGAATGTCCATCGAAGGTGAACTAGTTAAGAAAAATTCACGGTTCTTATTATAGGTGCCCGTATTGAAGAAGTCGGTCAAGACGTTGTTCCGGTTAGAGGCACACACCAGTTTGTGAATGGGTGTCCCTAATTGCTTCGCGTAGTAGCCAGCTAAAATATCACCAAAGTTCCCCGTCGGCACGCTGAAATTGACTTCGTCGCCGTTGTGGATTTGCCCTTGCTTGATCAGTTGCGCGTACGCGTAAACGTAGTAGGCAACCTGTGGGAAGAGCCGACCAATGTTGATAGAATTAGCGCTGGAAAATTGGAACTGGTTGGCTGCCAGTTGGGCGTGTAAATCAGGATCGTTAAGCAGTTCCTTGACCTTTGTTTGGGCTTCGTCAAAGTTGCCGTTGATGGCCACGACGTAGGTGTTAGCCCCCGCCTGGGTAATCATTTGTTGTTTTTGGATGGCGCTGACACCATCTTTGGGATAAAAGACGATGATTTTAGTCTGAGGAACGTCAGCGAACCCAGCCATGGCTGCTTTACCGGTGTCACCAGAGGTTGCGGTCAAAATGACAACTTCCGACGTCAACTGATTTTTCTTGGCGGCGGTCGTCATTAAGTGGGGGAGAATTTGAAGAGCTAAATCCTTAAACGCAATCGTGGGGCCGTGAAATAGTTCAAGGTAGTAAGGTTCGCCGTGCTTTTTGACCGGTGCAATGGCCGCGTCGTCGAACTGGTCACCATAAGCGGCATCGATACAGGCGTGCAGTTCGGCTGGCGTATAGTCGGTGAAGAACAGCTTTAAGACCTCGTAAGCTACTTCTTGGTAAGACATGGTTGCGAGTTGATCAAAGTCAAAGTCGGCCCGTGGTAATTCGACTGGCACAAATAGGCCGCCGTCGGGGGTTAACCCTTGTAAGACAGCTTGTGAGCTAGTCATGGTGTGGCTTGCAGTTTCACGGGTACTGCGATAAAGTGTTTCCATGGATGAACGTCCTTTCAATTGATTTTGTCTAAATCATACACTAAATTATGTTGGAATGGGGGTCTTTTCCACAAATCCCCGGCGGTTTACCGGAGAATGACGATTACGACTAGTACAAAATGTAACCGTTTTCTATGTAAAGGAGTTTTTGAATATGTTATTGGCAGGAATTTTACACCGACCAGAAAGTGAAGATACAGCTATCTTGGCTGATCATCGCGTGATAATTCGTTTAAAAACAGCGTTAGACGACGTTGCTAAAATTGAAATGATTTATGCAGATATGTATTTATGGCAGGAAGGGACCCCGATGCAGACGACTGAAATGCACCGCGGTCTAGCCACGCAAAGTAATCAGTACTGGACACTAGCAGTGACGATTCCAACGAATCGCTTGATTTATGGGTTTCGGGTCACTGACAAGGCGGGACAAACAATTGGTTACGGCGACGACGGCTTTTTTGACGACCTAGCAACTAACTGGGCCGTAGCCGGGCATTACTTCCATTTACCCTACTTACATGTCAGTGACGCGGAGTTACCGCCGGAATGGGTCAAGAATACGGTTTGGTATCAGATATTTCCCGAACGGTTTGCCAACGGTGATGTGACTAATGATCCCGCTAACGTGACGGCATGGGGGCAAGGTCCCGTTCGCCGTGATTCATTTTATGGTGGCGATTTAAAGGGCGTAATCGATCATTTAGACGACTTGGCCGATTTAGGGATTAACGGGCTGTATCTCTGTCCAATCTTTACTTCGCCGTCCAACCACAAGTATGATACGATCGATCACTTTGAAATCGACCCGCACTTTGGCACTAAAGCTGATTTTCAAGCTTTAGTCGATGGCGCGCATGAACGGGGCATTAAAGTCATGCTGGATGCCGTATTTAATCACTTCGGGGAACAGTCGCCGCAATGGCAAGACGTGATTAAGAATGGCCAACAATCCCGGTTTGCGGACTGGTTCCACATCCATGACTGGCCAGTTGGACGCAACCCACAGACGCACCAATTAAATTATGAAACGTTTGCGACCGGGGCGGCCATGCCAAAAGTAAACACGCAAAATCCAGCGGTGCAAGATTACCTAATTAGTGTCACCAAATATTGGGTCGAGCAATTTGGCATCGATGCTTGGCGCTTTGACGTTGCCGATGAAGTCGACCATGGCTTTTGGCGGAAACTCTGCGGGGCGTTACGGGCAGTCAAACCAGATATCTATTTATTAGGTGAGGCTTGGCACAGTAGTCAGGCGTTGGTCAATAATGGCCAGTTCAACGCGGTGATGAATTATCCGTTGACACAGCCGATTTTGGCTCTGTTTAACCACGAGCTCAGTTTAAAAGAATACGTTGGTAAGACTAACTTGCAGTTGACGCAATACCGGTTGCCTAACCAGCAAGCGATGTTTAACGCGATCGATACCCATGACACGCCGCGGCTATTAACGACCTTAAACGGGGATGTCACCAAGTTACAGGCTGCGTTAACCTTGTTAATGCTATTACCGGGGAGTCCTTGTTTGTATTACGGGACCGAAGTCGGGGTAGCCGGTGGGGCTGACCCGGATAATCGGTGTTGTATGAATTGGCAGCCGAATGCTGATGAGCTAGCATTAAAAGCGTTCGTTAAGCAACTCGTTGGATTCCGGCGGGAACACGCTTCGGCGCTTGCGAGTGACGAGCTAAGTTGGAAGATTGAGGGGCAGTGTTTAACGTTGAACCGTCAGAGCGCAACTCAGTTGATCAGTGGTCGGTTTAATTTAGGCACCACTGCAGTTGCAGCCGGTGCCACACCAACCGTAATGAGTGTTGGCGTCCATGAGCATCAATTGTTGGCTGGTGGCTTTGAAGTCAGTATCAATTAAAAAATAAAGGTTGAAAAGTCTAAAAATGCTATTAACACCGTAACAGTAGCGATAGTCATTCCTAAATTAGCCGCTCCGGCGGGTAGCCCTGGTGTGGGGGGGGGGGGGGGGGGGGGGGGGGGGGGGGGGGTAGGGAGCGAGAGGCAAGGCACGACACCCACCCCCCCCCCCGCCCGCCC
>CALFSK010000034.1 GCA_937916845.1 uncultured Lactobacillus sp.
CGACTACATTTTGTCTGTTTATCGACTACATTTTGTCTGTTTATCGACTACATTTTGTCTGTTTATCGACTACATTTATTTACTCCTGTATTCAAATAAGGTAGTATTATTCAAGGAGGTTATTTTATGAGCAATGAATTAGTCAAATATGACCCTGAATTAAATACAATCCCCTTGCGAAGGTTTACTCCTGTAGAAATGAACTTGTTCTTTTCTGTAGTTTCTAGAATGCGTGATAAAGGTGATGATACTGTTAGATTTACCTTTGATCAGTTAAAAGAGTTAAGTGCCTATAAGCCAACCGCAAATAATCGGTTTATTGATGACATACAAAGTACATATCAAAAAATACTAGGTCTTAGATTTGGCTCTCGAAGTAAAGATGGTCTTGATAGAGAGATTTTTGTCATGTTCACTCGATTTGAAATTAAGGGATCTGCAGACGTTCCTTATGTTGATATTCAAATTTATCCCAAAGCGTTGAAACTTCTAAATAATCTCGAAAGTTGGGTTCGTTATGCTTTGACAGAGTTCCGAGATTTAAAGAGTAGTTACGCAAAAACAACTTTTCGTATGCTTAAACAATTCCGAACCACTGGTTATGCTTATTTTTCTAAAAATGATTTCTTTGAACTACTAGATATTCCACAAAGCTATTGGAGTAAGCCTGCGAACGTTGAATCTAGGGTTATTCGCCCAATTAAGGAAGAACTAACCCCTTTGTTTAGAGGCCTAACTATACGAAAAAAATATGGTAAAGGTCGTGGGAAACCAGTGATTGGTTATACTTTTACTTGGAAACCTGAAAAGAAAGATGCCAATGATTTTTCTCAAGGAAAATTTCAAGATGAACGTCAAAAACTCTTTAACATTCAGCACAATGATGAATTATCAGATAAAGAAAAGTGGCGTGCAATTGACAAAGTTAAATGCTTACCTTTAGGAACAACTGAAAAACAAGCATTGGCTGAAAAGCAGATTGAACATGATAAAAAAATCAGAGATCAGGCAAGACAAGAAGTACTTGCCGAACTCCGAAAGGGGTTTGGCAATCATGCCTAAAACCATTAGAGAACTTGCTAATGAATTGAAGGTCTCCAAGCAGACTATTCAATATCACTACCAAAGGCTACCAACAAAGAACCGACAAAAAGATCGTCAAGGTACAAACATGATTAGCCTTACAGCTGAAAGGATTATTAGAGATAAGGTAGCAAAGCCTTTGGTAGCAAATAACCAACAAACAGGTAGCAAAAAAGAGACAAAGACTAGCGAAGAAAATAATGAGCTAATCGCTACTCTAAGAAGAGAAGTAGCAGATTTAAAGTCTCAACGTGACAAACAGCTTGCTGCCAAAGACCAACAAATAGAGCATCTAACAAAATTAATAGATCAGCAACAACAACTACAATTAACAACTGTAGAAGAAAATAGAGAGTTAAAAGCCCATATTCAAAAAACAAGTGATTTACTTGAAACTTCTGGGACATTTCAGAAACAACAAAATAATACCTCAGAAGAGGACGTGTATAGAAATAGAAGCGATAAAAAATGGTGGCACTTTTGGTAAAGCTTTCTTATATTAGCCAAAATGTTATATAGTTAATTGACTGAAGAAATCGTATTAAGTTATGACCAATATTCCCTGTAAGCAAACTACACGCGTTTTTTTGGTAACAATTTTAATAAATCTACACTGGTATGGATTGCTCAGAAGTCAATAAATTGGACTATTTTTATTTGCCACTTATTATTTTGATAAGGCAAATTACAAGTTTAATCCGAACAAGCCCGGAATCTTTCAATGGCAGTCTGTTGATGATGTATTTTTAATGGTCGTTGATTAATTAGTTCAAGTGCTGCTAGGATCTCATCAGTCGTTACTTGGCTAAAATTGGTCTTTTTCGGGAAGAACCAGCGTAACCGTCTATTAAAATATTCATTGGAACCTCGCTCCCATGGTGAATATGGATGGCAAAAATAAACTTTGATCTGATAATCCTGTTCTAAGGCCTGATAATTGGCAAACTCTTTACCATGATCAACAGTAATGGATTTTACTTGGGGACCGAAGGCCCCCATAAACTTGCCAAAGGCGGTGTTTAGAGCCTTAGCCGTTCTATTAGGGGCTTTGATGGCCCATAGAAGTTGGGTCTTACGTTCTACGAATGTAACCAGACATGATCGTGACTCACTTCGACTAGAAAGCACCGTATCTACTTCCCAATGACCAAAAGCTAACCGTTGATTAACAGTTGTTGGCCGTTGTTCGATGGAAGTCCCACTTGTAAATTTCCCACGATTTTCGCTCACTCGGTGCTGGCGGACATTCCGATTGGGTAGATCAGTCAATTTGAAGGGGCGCCAGCCACGATTAAGCCAATTATAAATTGACGCAGTGCTCAAGTTATAAGCGGCCGCAATGGTTTCTGGTGACCAGGTTAATCGTAAGTGATTGGTAATTAAAGTCGCTAATGCTGCCGTCAGCATCGAACGACGACCGCAATTCCGCCTTTTGCGATCTGCATCTTGCTGAGCTAATTCTGAATCATAAGGTTTAACCCGGTCCAACTCATAGCTAATCGTAGCTTTGGCGACGCCTTAGGCGTCAGTCATTACTTGGTAAGATTTATTCCCCTCATTGACCAGTTGTGCTAGTGCGCCACGTTGAAAACGTGATAAAGTAGATGTACCCAAAGTAATCACTCCCTATATTGGTTGGAATTAGCTACTACCATTGTAAGTGATTGCTTTGGGCTTTTTAATTTCTGTTCGGATTAATTATAGAATTTGCCTTATCAATTAGCTAAAAGTATTTGGCTAACTTGATTATAAAACGCGCGGTTGAAATTTAATGCCATTTATTGTAAAGTTTTCAATATAGAGCCATCTTCTCTCATGTGGCTTTGTTTAGCAATTTAACTGTACCAGAGCTGAGGCTCTTTGTGAATAAATCAGGTACTTGAAAGGAAGCAGTTTGTAATGAAAAAAATGGTTTTGGGATTAATGGTTGCTACTGGACTTTTAGGGACAAGTACGGTGGTTGCAAACGCCGCGGATACGGATTCGACAGGTGATGTGGCCTTCTCAAGTGGGACACTATCATTGTCAGTGGATAATACGCACCTTTCATTTGGGAAAGATACGATTTCGGCAGCTGATGCGACTTTGAATGCTTCGACCACGCCAACGGTAAAAGTTAGTGATTTGCGGGGGACGAATGCCGGCTGGGCATTGACCGTGGCACAAGGCCAACAATTCAATACGAAGACGGATGCGAGTGGCTCAGCGTTGACGAACGCTGCCTTGACGGTTGTTAGCACCAAAGTTTCAAGTGATTCAACGGTTAAGACGGGGAACGCCACTTTGACTCCTGGAACGACGACTCCTGGAACGACGACGAGCGGTACGACCACTAATGGCGCTGCAGGCACGGTTGCTTCAGCTTTAGCTGGTGACGGTAACGGAATCTCGACGTTTACGTTCGGCAGTTCTAACCTGATTGTTCCGGGTGCAACGCCTAAGCTCGCTCAAGGCTACACGACAACGTTGACTTGGAACTTGGGCGCTACGCCATCTAACTAAAGTGAGCGTGAAGCCTACTAGTGGTATGGTGATGTTGGTCGAACCAATATCCTGACTTAATTTGAGAGAAAAGGCGTGATGAGTGTGGGGAAACGATTGCGAGCATTATTAGCAACGGCATTAGTCGGTGTGATGAGTCTGTTCATGGGTGGCATGGCCCAATCAGCGAAGGCTGATTCGGCCGTGGGATTTGAGATCAGTCCGGTACGTTCGAGTAGTCAAGTCGATTCGAACGTCTCGTACTTTGATTTGAAGTTAAAACCAAAACAGACCCAGACCATTGCGGTGAAGGTGCACAACACCTCGAATGCGCCAATTACGATCAATGTTGGGATTTCCAAGGCGACGACCAACATCAATGGTGTGGTAGCTTATCAGCGGGCGACTGAAAATAAAAGTGCGGATTTGCCGTATGATTTAGCCAAACTGGTGACGACTGACCAGTCCGAAGTTAAGCTGGATAAGGGACAAGTTAAGACCGTCAAGTTTCAAATCAAGATGCCGGCCAAATCGTATGACGGTATCTTGGCTGGTGGGCTGACTTTCTTGAAAAAGGCAACGGCCGCTGAAACAAAAAAGGCGGTCGCGGTCAATAATCAGTATGCCTATACTGAAGCCGTTGTTCTGCATGGTGATCGCGATTTGACGACGAACCACCTCACGATGAACAAGATCACGGTCGAGCAACTCAACGGCCGCAACGTCATCAACTTTCCGTTAGTGAACCACACGGCGGCCTACTTGAATAAGGTCCAAACGAAGATCAAGATTTACCATCGTGGCGGCCAAAAAGTAGTCTACCATCAAAATTTGACTAACGGTCAGATGGCACCCAGTTCAATCTACAAATTACCGGTGCGAACCGGACAAAATGCTCTGAAGGCTGGCAAGTACACCGCAGTCGTCAAGGTCAAATCCAAGAAGCAGCACTGGCAATTTAAGCAGAACTTCGTGATTACGCAGGGCGAGGCCACTAATCTGAATCATACGGCGGTCTTGAAGCAGGGCCCTAACTGGTGGCTGTATATCGGCATTGGCCTCTTGATTTTACTCTTGATCATCTTGCTGATCTGGTACATTCGCCGCAAGCAGAAGAAGATTAAAGAATTAGAAAAACAATTGAATGACAAACGTCAATCATAACCGACTAAATAAGTAGCCACATCTTGACCAGCATGGTCTTGAGTGGGTACTTATTTTTTTGTTGTAATCACAATAATCATTAGGCGGTTTATTAGTAAAAGCGGTATACTTATCATTAATATGAAATATATAAATAAATGATTAAAGTGAAAAAGCGAGTAAGGATTTGGGGTGATGGAAAATGCAAAAACGACGGTTACAACGTGCACGTTTGACTGAAAAAAGAACTTATAAAATGTACAAAAAAGGGCGTTTCTGGTCTGCCTATAACAGAGAATAATAGTGGCACAGTCTAAAATACATGATGTGTTTGAGAAAAACTTTCAAATAAGCTTTGTCCCTATATTAGGGACTATAATATACAAATAACCCCTCAAAATCATTGTTAAAATAACCCCCAATATCTATAATGTAGATGTTGGGGGGTTATTTGTTTTTATATGGTATAAATGACTTCTCTTATTCGTCATTTTTTCGATACCTTTTGGAACGATTTTGACCAGGAAATAAACGATCATGCGATCCGACTCGAATGCCAATTAAGACTAGTTCATCTTTATCAATCGTATAAACCACCAGGACATCGTTAGTTTCGCTTGGTGTTTTGTTTTTCGGGGTATCTCGTAAGTGAAATTCATTATAACCGCTCATTCGCCGATTAAGCTCATGATCTTCAAATTCTGGTGGTAATTGTTGTTGCTCAAGCAACTGGTCAATGGCTGCTCGAACTTCATCAATAATAGATTTGTCTAAACTGGCTAACCGTTTTAGATCAGCATTAAAGGTTGCACGTGGTTTAAATCTTAGTTTTTTCATTATTTAAACTGACCCCAATAATCATCATCTGATTCAACAATTTCATCGTCAGGTAAAACATGGCGTTTAATTAACTGATCACGTGCAATTGCATATTCTAACGAACCTTCTTTAGCTTTTAATGCTCTTTCTAGCCAGTCCATTTTTTCTTGTGAAACGATGGCTACTGCGCGACTATTTGAACGAGCAATATAAACGGTTTCGTCTTCGTCATTAACTTGATCTAAATATTTTTTTAGGTTAGCGCGAAAATCGCTCTGTGTTAGTGCTAATGTCATATTTACCACCCTTTCATTGTACTTAATATTGTACTTTAATTTGTACTAAAAATCAATTTTTTAAGGAGCTAAAACTATGCAACAAGTTGTCTTACCCATCAAAGATTCAAACGTTCTCAAAGAGGTGCAAGATACCTTACTCAACAACTTTAAAGCTGGCCGGCGTAACTATACAGTTTTTCAAGTTGGTAAAGCGACACTGTTGCGAGTCAGTGATGTCATGCGCTTAAAACAAACCGATATTTTTAATCCGGACGGTTCTATTAAACAAAATGCGTTCATTCACGACCGAAAAACGGGTAAGCCTAATACCTTGTATCTTAAACCAGTTCAAACAGAGCTCTTATTGTACCGTCAATGGCTACTTGATCATAGACTAGCCTCTGAATGGCTCTTTCCTTCCATTCAACACCCCGAGCGCCATATTACAGAAAAACAATTTTACAAAATCATGAGTAAGGTTGGCGATCTGTTAGGAATTAATTATCTGGGTACTCATACGATGCGCAAAACCGGGGCTTATCGCGTCTACACACAATCTAATTATAATATTGGTTTGGTCATGCACTTATTAAATCATTCCAGTGAAGCCATGACTTTAGCTTATTTAGGCTTAGACCAGGCTAGTACTGAAACGATGCTGGATAAAATTGATTTTGGTTAGGAGGCTGGCTTTATGTATTTAGATTTTAAATCAAACAAGTATGATCTGTTTGATGATTGGCATCAAAACAAGACTAAACAAGCCTTTACACAAAAGTTGCAGCAACAAGCTCAACTTGAAAAAACACAGCTGCCACAGTTATTGTCGCGTGAAGATTTAAAAATTCG
>CALFSK010000035.1 GCA_937916845.1 uncultured Lactobacillus sp.
TGAGCACTTCTTTAGCGGATACTTTATCACGTGATTTTTTATCATCAAAAACCACCGGAACAAAGGCATAGTGCAAGTGAGGGGTTGTCTCGTCATAATGCACCACAGCGGCCACAGCATTTTTTTGGCCATAACGGTCATTCAGAAAATTAGTGGTTGCTTCAAAAAAGGCGCTCTGTTGCTCGTAGGGGGTTTCTGTGAGTTCTTCAGGTAAAGTGACTATCCAAGTCGCTAACGCCTTCACATCGTCTCTTTTCATGCAATAAACGTCATTTAAACGCGCATTGAAGCGTGAAAGCATATCAGAACCATCCGCCATGAGATCTTGATTCAGATAGGATTTCGACACATCAATTTCTTTGTTCGTGTGATGGTCGGTTTTACGTTCAAAGTGGACCGCTAAACCAGGGACTGCGCCACGCGTATTTTTCTTTAAATGCGCCATCAAAAATGCCTCCTCGAAAAAGGTTTTCCAAGACCAGTATAACACCGTTAAAAATCTGGTATAGCCTGTTATACCAAAATGATATTTTGGACAGGCTCTGCGAGGCGCGTCATCGACAAGCGATGACAGTAGCGTTTCCCCTTCCTACTGGGGAAACTGCTATTTTACAGCGCCACTTATCCGGCTTGTAAAACCTCCGGCGGGTCACGCCGTGACGGGGCAATTTATCATTGCAGGATCACCTTCAGTGAGAGCATGTCATGCAGAACGCTACCCGCGTGGGGCAAGCTGATGTCAGCTTAACCACATAAAAAAATCAGTTGAGATAGTATCTGTATCTATCTCAACTGATTTTGAATGCTGATATGTCCCTCATCGTATTAATTTGAATCCAAAATTCCCTGTGAGCAAACTACACGTTTTTTTTGGTAACAATTTTAATAAATCAATGCTGGTATGGATTATAACTAAGATTGCCAGAATGATATAAAAAGAATTTGCTGAGGTGAGTTTATTTTCGATAATCATGTAAATTAATATCATTACAGCGCACAAGAAAAAAATAACATTAAGTATCGTATCGACGATGCCTGATACTTTCTTTTCAAGTAACATGTCTTTATAGTTTTTATCTTCTCTAATCAGTTCATCCAATGAAATATTGTACAAATCTGAAATCATAATAATATTGGAGATATCCGGATAACTTTTCCCACGTTCCCAATTAGATATAGCTTGATACGATACGTTTAAACTTGTAGACATATTTTATTGTGATATTTTTTTGTTTTCATAAGATGAATCAAGTTAAGTCAATAATTTTCTCACACAATTTGTTCGTATGCTAGTAAAGTGGGCAACTTTTGATAGAGGGTTCACGGTATAATTTAGCTGGCATTAACAACATAGCACATCATGATATGCTATCATATATCTTTAAATCGTCTTTGTTGCGTTCGTTCACTTATGCCTGTTTTTCTAGCAATCATTTTGTATGTCATGCCTTGTTGACGCAACTCATAGGCTAAACGTATTTGTTCATCTGTGTAGGTTTGTGGGCGTCCCTCATGAAAATAAGGGTCGTTCCTTTTGGCATATTCTTTTCCCTCATGTGTTCTTGTCACAATCATATCTCGTTCAAATTGCGCAAAGGCGCTAAAAATTGTAAAAATCAATTGTCCTGTGGGTGTATTATCAATTATTCCCATGTTAAGGATATTAATTTTGATGTCACGTTTAAATAGGTCTTCAATTATATCAAGGGCTTCTCTAGTATTGCGTGCAAAGCGGTCTAGTTTTGTCACAATTAGCGTGTCGTCTGTTTTAAGTTCATTCAGCAATTTGTTAAATTCGGGACGTTCAGTAGTCGTACCAGTAAACTTTTCTTTATAGATTATTTCAGCGCCTGATTTTTTTAAGTTCTCAATTTGATTTTCTAGTTTTTGATCGGTGGTGCTCACTCGTGCATAACCATATTTCATATTATTTCTCCAATCTGTTTTATATAGCAAATTTGGTACTTTTGCAGTAAAAAGGGTCTGTATTTATGGCGGTAAGTTATGACGCATTCTAACACCTTTAATTATAAGGCACAAAAAAAGGCGACACAACTGTTGAGTTATGACGCCTATTAAACTCCTATACTTGATTATCTCGGATTATGCCCTAGAAATAAAGCAGTCCGGATTTTCAGTATACGAGCAGAAGAATTACAAATGAGGCTAACCCCAGATTGGAATTTGGTTCAATTTTGAGGGTTATCTCCACGACTTTTATTTAGTTTTATCTTTATACTATCCAATTACAGTCCATCGACAGGATTTGGCAGAGAGTCCAAAAGTAATCTAAGAGAAATTCCTTAGATCACTTTTTGTTTTATAAGGATTTTACACCTTATTTTTTGTAAGTGAAGTGGAATTTAAGGTGGATCCAAAATTTATCCATAAAAATAAAAAGTTATGCTATAGGTTACGAACCAATACGTCTAAGTATTATTGGTAATAATGAGTCAAAATTGTTGACATTAGAAAATATCTATATATACTTGTACCTGAATCTGATACAACAAAAAGGAAAATAGAAAATAATGGATACTAAATTTTCAGTAGCGCTACACATTTTAATATACATTTCTGAAACAGAAAAGACACCATCATCAGAAAATCTAGCTCAGTCAGTCAACACCAATGCCAGTCATATCCGAAAGATCACTCTCTTGCTAAAGCAAGCAGGTCTGATTGCTAGCCAACAAGGGAAGTCTGGTTTTTACCTAGTAAAAGAACCCGCTGATATTTCCTTAAAAGAAGTCTACCAAGCAGTCTATCCAGAAAAAACTCTGCTCCACGTCCACGAAGATGCCAATCCCAACTGTCCAGTCGGTAGTCGTATCGAACAGGTGCTCAGCCCAGTCTTTGAAGACGCAGAAGCCAGCCTTCTCAATCGCCTCAACCAAGAAAATTTGTCAGATTTAATCACTGATATGTATAAAATCAATTAAGAAAAGGAAATCCCCATGAAAGCAGCACAATTAACCCAATATAATAAAAACAATATCAAACTTGAACTCGTTGACACACCGATGCCTGAACTTGGCGCTCAAGATGTCCTTGTCAAAGTCACAGCCGCAGGAGTCAATCCAGTTGATAACATGATTTCACGAGGACAAATCAAGCTCCTCATTCCCTACAAACTCCCACAAATTGCTGGTAATGAAGTCGTTGGGATTGTAGAAAAAGTAGGCACGCAAGTGACAGGATTTAAAGTTGGTGACCGTGTCTTTGCACGCATGCCGCTTGACCGTATCGGTGCATTTGCCGAGTATACGGCGATTAATTATCGAGCGCTAGCCCATGTCCCAGATTATCTAACGGATGTTGAGGCAGCAGCGGTGCCCTTGACTGCTCTTACGGTTATGCAGGCGCTTGACCTGATGGGCGCGAAAAAGGGCGGTACCTTCTTTATGACGGGTGGTACAGGTGGTGTCGGTGCCATGGCGATTCCTATCGCAAAAGCTAAGGGGCTGACCGTCATCACCAACGGGAATATTGACAATAAAGCGCGTATTATGGCGCTGGGGCTGAACCGTTTTATCGACTACAAAACTGAGGATTACACGCAAACACTCAGCCAGGTGGATTATGTTTTGGATACATTGGGCGGTGCTGAGACTGAAAAACAAATGAGCATTATGAAAAAAGGCGGTAAACTCGTCAACCTAAGTGGCATGCCAAATAAAGCCTTTGCCAAACGCTTCGGACTACCTAAGTGGAAACAAATCTTGTTCGGTCTTGTGGGTGGTAAATTCGATAGAATGGCTAAGAAATATGGGGTTACTTATGATTTCGTCTTCGTTGAATCAAACGGTGCCCAGCTTCAAGAAGTTGCAGACCTCTTTAGCCAACTAAAAATCAAACCATCAATTGATACCGTTTATAACTTCTCACAGATTAACGAGGCCTTAGACAAGGTCGCAAATGGACGTTCACGTGGTAAGACCGTTATCACCTTCGGAGAAAAATAAAATGTCATACTTACAAACGAAAAATCAATACATCACCGTCGAAGGCTTGAAAATCGCCTACCGTGAACTTGGACAAGGTAAGTCACAATATCCGCTTGTCATGTTGGTGCATTTGGCAGCGACCATGGACAATTGGGATCCAAAACTCATTGATAACCTAGCAGAAAAGAACCACATCATTGTCATGGATTTGCCAGGTGTTGGTGCCAGTGAGGGGAAAATTGCGGAAAGCATTCCTTGCATGGCAGACCAAGCCATTGCTATTATCAAGGCGCTGGGTTACCAAAAAATCAATCTCCTTGGTCTTTCCATGGGCGGCTTTATCGCCCAAGAAATTGTCAGACTTGATGCCAATCTTGTCAATACCTTGACTTTAGCTGGAACTGGTCCACGTGCGGGTATCGGTGTTGATAAGGTGACTGGTGTGACCTTCAAACACATGGCAAATGGCTTTTTACACGGTGCGGATGCCAAACGTTATATTTTCTATAATCCTGACAAGGCAGGAAAAGTCGAAGCGCACAAAGTTTTAGATAGATTGGCTAGCCGTCCGAAAGATGCCAAGGACAAGGATATGAAAGTATCCAGTTTCTTGAAGCAGTTGAAAGCTATCAAGAGTTGGGGAAAGGCAGAGCAGGACACGCTTGATTTTATCAAAGTTCCGACATTCATTGTCAACGGAGACAACGATGTTATGGTTCCAACGCAGAACTCCTACGACATGCACGAGAAAATCCAGGATAGCAAACTCATCATCTATCCTGATGCTGGTCACGGCGCCATCTTCCAATATGCTGAGGAGTTTGTCGATGAATTAAATAATTTTCTTAATTAGTTATTGAAATAACTTAAGTCTCTACACTAAATCCGGGAGCGTAAAATATTGGTGAACCAAGTAATGTAGTGGTGGATCAACAAACAGACAAAAAAATGTTGAAAAAATGGGCACAAGCTGGCACTGAAAATAATACAAAATTTATTCTGCAAATTAACCATTCTGGTAAACATACTCCACGTTCTATGACGAAAGAACCGGTTGCGCCAAGTGTGATTCCAATGCCTAAGAATCTACGTACATTATTTAATACTCCTCGCGAATTGTCTAAAACAGGTGGTTAATGTTATTCAAAAATTTGTGACAACAAGTTGTATCGCTGAAAAACCAGTTTCTCTCTCCAGCAGATAATAAGCGAACAGATTTTTATGGAGATAATTTAGAAAATATAATGCGAATTTTGGTTGAAATATATCAAGGTATTCGCCAAGTAACTAAATCTAATTTTATTGTTGGGATCAAACTGAATTCCAGTGACTTCAGTTCGGAAGGATTTAGTGAAGATGATTCATATAGAGTAATCGTCAAAATGTCTAATTTAGGTATTGACTTTATTGAAATTTCAGGAGGAAATTATGAAAGAACCAATTTTCTTGAAAATAGTAATGGAGAAGCGTTCTTTTTAAATTTTTCTAAAAAATCTCAAGTATCAGTCAATATCCCTATTATGCTTACAGGCGGTTTGAGCAGCCAAGAAGCCATGGAAAATGTAGTGACAAACGAAGGAATTGCCATGGTGGGGAGTGTACGACCATTTGTTCTCAATCCGAATTCCCCTGAGAAAATGCTGTCTGGAATTTTTGAGGGTCTAAAATTACCACATTTAACAACTGGTGTAAAAGTTATCGATAATAAATTGGGGCATGGTGGGTCTAGCATATTATGAGCAACAGATGAAACGATTATCCTTAAATAAGGATCCTAAAGCTACCACGAATGCATGGGGTCCTTTAATCAACACAATTACTCATCATGGATTAAATAGTCTGAAAAAAGGCGAAATTAAATTTGACGATTTGAAATAAAAAATGGTTAATATATTCTTTTTTATTACATTTTTCATTGCCAATTATTATACTGCGACTATTCAATTAGATGAGACTAACTTCAATCATGAAACCAAAAAAATATATCTAGGTTCATTGAAAACATGTCTGATAATTATATTTATATTGAAAATAGAAACATAGCAATTCAGGATATAAGAGCATTAATCATCAATAGGTAAATTATACGTTATCCTGTATAATAGTTTGAGTAGAGAAGTTAAGGCGGTGGCTATTTCCTTAAAGGGGGTGGTGCTTATGGTGTAAAAACTATAAACTCACATTCTAGGAAAGGAGTAGCCCAAGTGTCCGTATCGGACGCTTTACAGCTTATGTTCATGTTTGGCACTTTTATAGTCGCCTTACTAGCATTAGTTGTTGAGTTGATTAAAAATCAGCAAAAAAAATAACCGCCTTAGCTCTGGCAAGCTAGCGGTTATGTTCAATCGTTAATTAATGCCACCGTCTTATACGGCTCTACACGGGAAGTCTTGTTAGCGCAAGGCTTCCTTTTTCTGCATTCATTATAACATACCTAGCCAAAATTGAGAAACAAAGTATGTATGCGCCTCTATATAGTAATGATTAGCTATTCGATTTAGCCTTGCATTCCAAGGGCTATTATATTATTTAAATAAAAAACAGCCTCTAACAAGACAAGTTGATTTGTTAGGGGCTGTTTTAATAGGATTTTTAAGAAGTTATTATCACAAATAGACCCTCTTGTTGTTAAATTAATGTTCTAATTTTATATGCTAAACCAGGGAAAGCCATTAGCATCTTTTCTTTCCAAACCTCTGGATCAACATCAATTGCCATAACAGGAATTAGTGAATTGATATCATCTACTGCTGTTTGGCTAATTTCAGCAGCGCCCACGAGATGATTTTGCTTGTCAAAGACTAATGATAATCGTGCGTGATCATCTGTTCCAGCATAAAGAAAGTCACCTTGAGTAATATCAATATCTTTAATTGAATAATTACTGTCTTCCTTTGCTTTATCAATACTAATTCCAGCTTGAGCGAGTTGGGGGAATGTGAACGTAACGGTTCCAATTACTGGGTACCTAAGAGGTTCAGTTGTTTTATTAGTAAGTAAGGCACTTAAGTAGTCTGCTTCAAACTGTGCCGTAGAGGTTAA
This sequence comes from uncultured Lactobacillus sp., assembly GCA_937916845.1. Taxonomy (GTDB): domain Bacteria; phylum Bacillota; class Bacilli; order Lactobacillales; family Lactobacillaceae; genus Lactiplantibacillus; species Lactiplantibacillus paraxiangfangensis. The sequence continues at coordinate 6,990 of CALFSK010000035.1, forward strand.
TGCTGGTGCGGTTTTATCAACAATATCGCCCATTGCGTAAATGTTATTTGCTGATGTGGTCAAATATTTATCAACTTTAATTCCGCGGTTGCTGTACTCTACACCAGCATTATCAAGTTTCAATGCATTAATTTCAGGAACTCTACCACTGGCATTAATAACTTTATCAAAAGTGCCAAGGTTGCCGTTAGCTGATTGAACCTCATAGCCAGTTTGTGCTTCGGTAACAGCTGTAACATTTGTGTTAAATATAAAATTAATACCAAGTGAGTTTTTCATTTCATCAACTAACTGATGAACGTGTTGGCTGTAAAATCCCTCTAGTGGTTGGCCGGATCGAACAATAACTGTTACTTTAACCCCGGCAGCAGACAACAATGTAGCAAATTCCATACCAACGTAACCACTTCCGATAATTGCGACGTTCTTTGGAGTATCTTCGAGTTCAAAAAGGTTAGTACTAGTAAGTAGGTACTCGTGGCCAGGAATGTTAAGAGGATGCGGCTTTTTTCCGGTTGCGATTACAAAATTATCAGCAGTGATTTTTTTATTATTAACTTCAATGGTATGTTGATCAACAAATGATGCTTCACCCTTGATGGTAGTCGCACCCAGGCCTTCATACATACTTTGCATATTATTTAGGAATGACGCCATAGCCTTATTCTTTTGCTGAATAAGTTCTTTCCAGTCAAGCTTAGCTGGTTGAGTAATTCCCTTACCTTGCAAACGCATTGAAGTTAAGGTTGCTCGTGCTGCTCCTTCTAAGAAAATCTTGGGTTCGCAGCCTTCGTTAGGGCAAATTCCGCCAAACCGATTCTTTTCAACAACCGCGATTTTCTTTCCGCTATTCTGCATTCCCAATAGGAAACGATAAACTGATGGCCCACTGCCAATAACAACGTAGTCAAACTTCATTTATAGCTTTCCTCCATTTATTTTGTTTTCTTCTTATCCTCAGTTTGCTTTTGATGTTCAGCGATATTACAACCGTCTGGCCCACATACAGCAGCATCATTATTATCGCCAAATATTGTATTAAATTGTGGCTTATCTTCGGTCATCGTAAATTCCTCCTAATTTTCTTCTGCTTGAACGCCCTTTAAGGCTTTAACAAAGACTTCATATGGTTGAGCACCACTAATTGCATACTTATTATTGATTACAAAAAAAGGTGCAGCATGAATACCGGATTGTTGAGCCTCTGCCTCGTCATTGACCACAGCTTGATGATATTGGTTAGAATTAAGCACTTTTTCTACTTCGTCTTTAGCAAGCCCAGCTTCCATTGCCGCATTTAATAGCACATCATGGTCAGAAATCGATTGACCATCACTAAAGTAAACTTGGTAGAAGCGTCTAATTACTCGTTCAGTCAAATCAGGATCATTTTTAGCTTCTGCGAATTTAATAATCCGGTGCGCATCCATAGTATTTGTAGGTACTACACTGTCAAGATCCATTGGTAGACCATCGTTATGCGCCATTTGTTCGATGTAAGCCATTTGCTTTTTGGCCTGTGGCTCCATTGCCTTATTTCCCTGAGTGAAGTGATTAATGTATCCTTCATCGGTTTCCTTTGGTGTTGCAGGGTTAAGCTCGAATGATTTGAACTCTAATTCAGTTGTGTCATAAATACCAATTTCCTTCATTGCTCGTTTCATTCGGTTAGAACCGATATAACAAAAGGGGCAAGCAATGTCTGACCAATATTTGATTTCCATAAAGTAATTTTCCTCTCTTTAATCTTTAACCGTTTGCCGATGCTTTATGGCTTCGAAATATTCAAAGGCGTTTTGCCCAGCAATACCACCATCGCCAACCGCAGTTGTAATTTGCCGCAGTTGCTTTTGCCGGACATCACCAATTGCATAGATTCCAGGAATTGTTGTTTCCATTTGATCGTTAGTTATAATCCAACCAGCTTGATCGGTAATATTTAAATTATTGAAAATTTGGCTGTTTGGAAAGTTACCGACGTAAACGAAAACTCCATCAGTGTCTAGAGTTGTATCATCACCGACCTGATTGTTATGAATTTTTACTCCAGTAACATGATTTTCATCACCTAAAATCTCTGTCACACTAGTATTCCAAGTGAAATCTATCTTATCGTTATCAAAAGCACGATTTTGTAATACCTTTTGTGCCCGTAACTGATCGCGACGATGAATGACATTAACTCCATCAGTGACATTAGCTAAGTACAATCCTTCAGAAATTGCTGAATCACCACCGCCAACTACAGTCACGTTCTTTCCTTTAAAGAAAGAACCATCACATACTGCACAGTAAGAAACCCCTTTTCCGGAGAAATTTTCTTCACCTGGTACACCTAATTTTCGATTATTAGATCCTGTTGCAATAATTACTGCGCTTGCTACTAACTCGTCACTATCGGTTTGAATATGCTTCATTTGTTGATCATCAACGGTAACGTTTTGGACATCACCGTATACAAAATTTACTCCGGCCTTAACGGTTCCTTGATACATTTTCTCACCAAGTTCAGGCCCCTTAATTGTTGTAAAACCAGGGTAGTTTTCAATGTCATCGGTGTTGTTCATTTGTCCACCATAAATACCGCGATCAAGCATTGCTACATTTAAATTAGCTCGTGCTGCATATAAGGCAGCGGTCATTCCACCAGGACCGGCCCCAATCACTACTACATCATATTTCCTCATTAAATTTCACTCCAATCTACTTATTAGTCGTCACGTAACGCTAATCCCTTATCCAATGAACGATTAACAATGACTTCTTGTGCATCAATAATGGTTACCCACTATATAATCTAAATAGTCTTGGTCTTTATGGGTTTCAGTTTTCTTATTAAGGAGTCGGACATAACTTTCAGTTGCTAACGTCCCCATACCGCCAAGAATAGTAAAAAACTTCTTCATTAGTTAATAGTGTTGGTAATGAAATTTTCGACTTCTTCTTTAGTCTTCCGATCTTTATTGACAAGTCTTCCGATTTCTTGCCCATCTCTAAAAATAACGAAGCTTGGAATACCAAAGATATTTAGTTCTTGAGCCAATTCGGTATTCTCATCACGATCGACACTGATGAAAGTGTAATCTTTGAATTCTTGTTCAATCTCTGGTAGATGAGGCTTGATAAAGCTACAATCAGGGCACCAAGAAGCCATAAAAACTAAAATATATTTTCCATTCTTCAGTTTTTTATCAAATTCTTTTTTATTCATTACTGATAGTTGTTCCATTCAGCTTCTCCCCTCTTAACCTAATTAGTATATTGAGCAAGAACGGTTTTAAGTTGGTCCTTACTGTGGAGGCCAACCAGCTTATCAACTACTTGGCCATCTTTTTTGATAATTAAGGTTGGAATAGACATAATTCCAAATGCTATTGGTGTTTTTTGATTTGCATCTACGTCTATTTTAGTAATTTTGACTTTATCGCCAATTTCTTTATCAAGTTGTTCAATAATCGGTCCTTGCATTCGACATGGAGGACACCAAGTAGCCCAAAAATCAGTTAATGTAACACCGGTACTAGTTTCTTTCACAAAGTCTTTGTCAGTTAAGTTCTTAACCATAAGAGTCGCTCCTTTATAGGTAATATTTAATTAAAGTTGTTAATTGTGATTGATCAATAAAACGGGTAATTTTTTCAACGATTTTTCCATCACGCAGCAAAATAGTACTGGGTGCGGAATAAACATTGTATTTTTTTGCTGGTTCTGGGTGAGCATCTGAATTCACTACCCGAACGTTTAAATATGAATTAAAGTCATGGCTAATCTTATTTATTATTGGTCGCTGCGTGTAACACTGGGCGCACCAATTATTCTCAAAATTAATTAAGGTTAGCGTTTTATCAATAGTAGACAAGTTATGTCACCGCCTTTCAATTATTCAATTGTTTGCTTGAATAGTTTAATAATATCACATACTTTTTGTAAGTCAATATAAAAGCACGATTTAATCAATAAATGACTAAATCGTGCTTAAACTGTTTATTCTGTTATTTTATTCCAATCATAGTAACTTGAATTTAAACTAACTGCGTCAAAACCATTTCTATTTAAGATCTGTGTGGCAATGTTGGAATTAGCACATAGTCTTCCACGGCAATAAACAATAATTTTTTGATCTTTAGGTAATTTGGGCATTGATTCTTTTAATGTTTCCAATGGGACATTAATTGCCGATTGTATGTGGCCTGCTGCATATTCATCAGAAGGTCGTACATCAAGGACAAAGCTATTTTTGTATTCTTCTTGAGCTTGCTTTAAGGAAATGGTTTTAACGTTATCTTGAGCGTCTGATTTATCCTGAATTGTTTTCATATCTGAAAGTTCACTGTTGCCAATATCGGTTAATAGGTGCACAAAATCACTAATTTTGGGAGAACTAAGGCTATAAATAATATGATTGCCTTTTCGTTTTGTTTTAACCAGATGACTGTCCTTCAATATTTGTAGATGGCGTGAGGCGTTAGCTACACTTATTCCGACCCCGTTGGCAATAGTTTCAACTGATTTGGGTGCTTGAGTTAAAAGATCAAGAATTTCTAATCGTCGATCACTGCTTAGCCCCTTACCAATTTTAGATAGTTCTTTATATAGTCCATTTTTGTAGTTAACTGCTTGTTCAAACATTTTCTTTCCACCTTTTCAACTATTGTGTTGAATAGTTTACCAGTTTTCCTATGAAATTGAAATTCAATATTATTAGTTAATAAATTAATGGGCCTTGTCTTTTTAGATTTAGGAGTCATCCTATAATTATAGTCCCTATTTTTTTGTATCTAGTTTCGCCTTCAAGAACTCAGCAGTTATTTGTGTTAGCGGTTCACCTATTGCTTTCTTATAATTATATCCAAGGAGTTGAAGAGTCTTCAGGGTATCTGAATTCAATAAATCAAGTACTATGTCTATAGATTTTTCATCTTCTTGTTCTCCCGATTGGGAAAGCGGCTTAATAATTTTTAGGACTGTACTGACAGTGTTATGCAAACTTTCAATATCAGAATCACTAATCGTCACTTGTTCTAGGCGCTCTTTATAATTACGTGCAGTTAACTCTAACTTATTTTTATTATCTAACAAATCATTGACCAGCTGTTCATACTCTGTTACTTGCTTTTTTAAATCATGATTGGATTTTATTTGTGTAATTTTGTTGGTAACTTTTTCTACAGTTACTTCAGTAATTGCTTTAGCAAATGCCGTATTTAGTGTTAATAGTGTCTCATCCATTTAAAATCATTCCTTTTCCAATAGTTCAAATTCTGGTAATTCATCAATTAATTCAAGTGTCCGCATACTTACTGTAATAACGGACAGTAAAAGATTCAAAATATATTTTGGATCTTCACTGAAATTATTAGGATCATCTACAATACCTGATTTTTTATCTTCCTTAATCTGATATTGGTCGATCACCCAACTAATCCCTGACTTTCCATTTACGACATATTTATAAGCTCTCTCTGGAATTCCTGAAATCGTAACATTATCATTAAAAATTATTTTCGTATTATCAGGAACTAATTTTCCTTGTGCATTTCTCATTTTAGGATGTTTCATCTTCTTCACTGCCATATTCTGGCCATTACTACTATCACTAACAGTTACTCCCGTCAATGATTGTTGCGAATCATATCTCGTTGCCAATTCAACAAGTTTACGTCCGATTTCAATATATCTCTCTCGTTCTTTTACCATTGGAATGTTTGGTAAATCCTTCTGCAAATCATTTCGATATTTTTGTTGAAATTCGGCTGACTGTAACAGGGCAAATACGTAGTAAAAAGTTTCTTCTTCAGTCATATTCTTGAATGACTGAACGTTATAAGAACCGTCACTAAATTTTAATGGAAAGCTCTGCGTCCCAGCATCCATCATGTTTGCGTCAGGTACTAAGTATGATAACGATACCCCAAATTCTTTACGAGCACTAGTTCCATTCAAGTTAATAGTTACATTATCAATTTCAAAATATTCAGTTCCACGTCCAGGTCTAGCAATAACCTCATCTTGGAAATATAGCCATTTTTTTGTAAACGGCCTGTATTGAACTAGTCTTAAATTTTTTTCATCAGGATCACTTAGTCGCAAATGTTTATTCATTCTACGCTTTAAATCATCCGACCATTTAATTTCTTGACCATTTGTATTCATGTTTGTCATATTGATTTGATTATTAAAATTATTAATCAAATTGCTAGTATTCTTATAAGCCAAAGATTTCGAAAATGAGTACACCCAGTTATCACGTTTTGTTTGAATACCAATAAACTTACTAGAAAAAACACTACCTGACATTGAGTCGTACGATTGATACCTATCATCACGTTGGTTAATCCAGTCATTATGATCATCCGGAATAATCAACTGAAATTTTACATTAAGTGCCGTTTCATTCTTGGATAACCAGTCTAATTTTTCTTGTCTATTCAACCCATCTTCCATCTCATGGTAATGAATTTCATGAACGTCGGAACCATCTTTGACTAAAATAGAAATTGCTACTCCAGTCATTATGTCAAATACATTGCCACCTTCAGATTTTGCTATTTTCTTAGACTTTCCACGTACACCACCTCGTAAATTAATGATATACAGATGATTAAAATCATCAACTAATACTTTTCGCATACCGTCAGTTGATTTTTTATCAATGAAAGAATTGGCCGTTATAAAACCGACTACTCCTGATTTTTCTAACCTTTCTGTCGCCCACCTAATTGCCTTGATATAACTATCATAAAGTGTGTGCGTAGCGTTTGCCGTTGAGTACCTTCCATAAGTAGACATGATACTATCTTCTAACATTGGATAATGGATATTTTGATTCTCATCATTCTCATCATCCTGGCGGGCCGAATATGGAGGATTTCCAATAATTGCAGTAATTGGAACTTCTTGTTGTCGTTTCAATCGTTCATCGTTAGTGCCAAAGTAATCATCGTCTAATGTATCTTCAGTCTCGGTACTCTCAAAAGTATCTGTTAAGACAATTCCTTCAAATGGAACGTAGCCCTCTTCGTCACTATTTATTTCATCAAAAGTTGCTTCAATATTGATCGCCGCAATGTAATAACTCAATAAAACAATTTCATTAGCATGTAATTCTTGTGTGAATTTACGTGTAATATCAGCTAATGTTATTTCCCCAGCATCCATCTGTTCTTTTAAATAGGTCAATGTTCGAACAATAAACGTTCCCGTCCCTGTAAATGGATCTAAAATATGCACACCCTGACTAGCTAATGACTTTCCAAAGTGCTTTTTCAGCACATCATCAACAGAATGAACAATGAAATCTACTATTCCAATTGGGGTAAAAACAATCCCTAATCTTTCAGTCGTTGATTTAAAGGCTGTTTTGAAGAATTTATCATACAAAGTAACAATAATTTTTTGTTTGTCTTCTGCTTTTTCAATTCCTTCAGCGCGCATTCTGACAGATTCATATAAAGGTTCTAGATTTTCTTGCTCTTTTGTAAAACCAGCTTTTTCAAGCTCAATAACAATTGATTCCATCGCTTGTGAGACGGGATTTTGATTCACAAAGCTGTATTCTTCAAAAAGGGATTCAAAAATAGGTTTAGTAATTAAATGCTGTGAGAGCATTTCTGCAGCTTGAGTTTCATCAATGCTTTCGTTGATATTATGTTGCAGTGATGAAACGAATTTTTTAAA